>JBFXED010000008.1:0-122444 GCA_050180485.1 Alphaproteobacteria bacterium
GTCACAACCCGAAGCCGACGGATTCCTCCACGCTTACGCGTTAACAACGGTGAAACGTAGGTCGTTCACCGAAGCATGGGAGGATGTTCATGCTGTCGAAACGGGTGGCTATCGGACTGGTCGCGGCGTTGGCTTTTTCCGCCGCGTCGTTGTCGCCGGCCTTGGCGGACCCACCGTGGAAGCACGGCAAGCACCGCAAGCACTACGGATATTACGACCGCGGCGACGTGGTCTATGTGGAACGCCCCGTCTACGTCGCGCCGCGTCCGCGCGTGATCTATGTGGAGCCGGAGCCGGCCTATGTCTGGTATCCGCCGCCGCGTCCGCGCGTAGCCTATTACCCACCGCCCGGCGTGAGCCTGACCTTCAACTTCGATTGACGACGTGTTGGGCCGAGATCGCGCCGCCGCTGGAAACCGGCGGTGCATGGCTTTTTTTCAGCGTTCCAACCCTGTCGATGGAGACGACGCCATGATTCGCACGTCCATTCGCCTTTCATCCCTGATGTCTGCGACGGCCCTTGCCCTTTGTCTCGCGGCGGCGCCGTTCGCGTTCGACTCGCATTCGTTGAGCCTTAAGGACAAAGCAAGCTTCGCCAAAGGCGGTGGCGGCGGTGGCGGCGGGGGTGGCGGCGGTGGGGGTGGAGGCGGGGGAGGCGGGGGAGGTGGCGCTGGTGCAGGCGGCGGTAACGGCAACGGCAATGGTGGCGGCAACGGCGGGAGCGCCGGTGTCGGCAATGGAAATGGCAACGGTCACGGCGCGGCCGGTCTGGGTGCCGGCGAAGGCAAAGGTCTGGGCGGCGATGGCGGTCTCGGCAAGGGCAATGCCAAAGGTGGCGATGGCGTTGCCAGAGGCAGCGAAGGCTCCAAGGGTAGCAAGGGCGCCGATTCGGCAAAAGGCTTGAAAGGCAGCGAGGCGTCGGCGGACGGCAAGCTGGGCAAGGCGGCCAGTTCCCTTGGCGCGCTTAATGCGGCCCATGCTTCGCCCGCGGCGCTGGCCAATGCCGCGCCCAATTCGCGGGTCGGACAGGTCGCGGCCTATGCCCGCGCGATGGAAGCCAAGGATGTGGACGCGGCGGCGCAGGCGCTGGCGAATGCCAGCAACAAGTCGATCAGCCAAAGCACCGTCGAATCGGTGAACTCGCTTCTTGGTCTTAAGTCGAGCCCCACGCAGGACGCGGCGGTGGCCATGCGTGCCGCCGCCATTCAGCGCGGCGACGCGATCGGCGATGTCGGGACCGGTGCCGCAACCGGCGTTTCGGCCGGTACGAGCGCCACGGCATCCGCCGACGCTCCGGCGCGCGGCAATCTCCGCTAATTCATTGGGAACCCCCTGGGCGGTCACGCCGCCCAGGGGCGATGAATCCCAATAAAACTCAAGAAAATCAGATAATTGGGCTCAATCCCAAACTTGTCACATCGAGATCACGAACAACCCGTTACCCCTTTCCATTGTTTGGCCAAGACGCGCGTCGCTTGGGCGTGTCACCGGGGCTCGCCAAGGGGCGGGCGAGGAAATGGGGAACCCAGTCATGAAGAAATTCGCAATCGTTCTGCTGCCTGTCGCGGTTCTAAGCCTTTCGGCTTGCTCGGGTCTGAATGACCGGGAGCAGCGCGCCCTGTCGGGCGGCGCCATCGGCGCGGCCGGCGGCGTGGTGGTCGGCGCCATCGCGGGCGCGCCACTTCTCGGCGCGGCCGTTGGCGCCGCCGCCGGTACGGCCGTTGGCGCGCTGATGGACAAGAGCATCAACAAATGATGGAGGCAGCGATGAAGAAGTTCGCCCTTGCCCTCGTACCCGTCCTCGCGCTTGGTCTGTCGGCTTGTTCCGGCATGAACGACAAAGAGCAGCGCGCGCTATCGGGCGGCGCCATCGGCGCGGCTGGCGGCGCCTTGATCGGCGGCCTGGCTTTCGGTGCGCCGGTCGTGGGTGCCTTGGTCGGCGCGGGTGCGGGTGCGGCGACCGGTGCCATTACCTCCGACGCGAAATAGCGAAAACACGATGGACTTTCTTTTCGCACCAGCGATGGAGACGGCGATGAAGAAATCTTCTCTCGTTCTCGTTGTGATTATCGCTCTGGCGGCGGCCGCTTGTTCCGGCATGAGCAACAAGGAACAGCGCGCCTTGTCGGGTGGCGCCATCGGCGCGGGTGGCGGTGCCTTGATCGGCGCGGCTGCCGGTGCGCCGCTCACCGGTGCCATCATCGGCGGTGCGGCGGGTGCCGCGACCGGCGCTTTGACCGGCAAGGACGACAAGTAGTCGGAAACGGGTCCGGATCCCCCGGTGCGGGCCCGTCCGAAGGCCGTGTCCCGCGATTTCCATCCTCGTGCCGATGGCGGTCGCGGGACATGGCCAATCCTTGAGCCCTACGGTTTCCTTCCCCAATCCATGCCTCAATGATCGCGACGGCAACCCTTCGTCTGTGCGTATCATGAAGACCGGACGTACCCAGGCCCAACGTAACCCAGGGAGATTCCAACAGTGACCTTCCATGACCGTGATGCGTCATCTTCCCCACGCCGCCGCTTGGCGGCCGCGGTGTTCGCCGTTGCGGTGACCGCACTGGCTGCCGGTGGTGCGCTGGCGGATCCCCCTCCCGGCAAGGGAAAAGGCAACAAAGGCGGCGGGAATGGTCATCAGGGCCAGCAGTACAACAGCGGCGGCCGAAACGTTTCGGTCAATTTTGATTTCAGCGATCACGACCGCGTCGTGCTGGGCGATTACTACGGTGGCATAACGGGCCGCGGCCACTGCCCGCCGGGTTTGGCCAAGAAGAACAACGGCTGCATGCCGCCGGGCCAGGCAAAAAAGTGGGCTGTCGGACAGCGGCTGCCGAGCGACGTCATCTATTACGACCTGCCGTCCAGCCTGACGGTGCGGCTGACGCCGCCACCTTCCGGCTACAAGTATGTGCGCGTCGCCAAGGACATTCTGCTGATCGCGGCTGGTACCGGCATGGTCGCGGCCGGTCTCTCCGACCTGGTTCAGTAGCGCTTCAAACGAAAGAGCCTCGCTCCGGCAGGAGCGAGGCTCGATCGTATTCAGTCAATGGATCGTGCGCTTAACGCGCGCGCTCCTCGGCGATCGTGAAGCGCGTATGGCAGGAGCTGCGCGTGGCGACCGACATCTCGCGCCAGGCCTGTTCGGCGTTCATCTTGTCGGCGAAGGGGCCGACCAGTTTCTCGGTGCCGCTGACCAGGCGCTCGAAGCCCGCGTCCTCGTACTCGCCGCCCACGATCCAATAGCGCATGTTCGCTTGGGACATGATCTGGTCTCCTTCTCTTTAAACCGTTACTCGGCCGCGGCGCGCTTGAACTGCGCCGTCTCGGTCGATTCGGCCAAGGCCGTGGTGGACGACGCGCCGCCGCCGATGGCCACTGCCAGCGCATCGAAGTAACCGGTGCCCACTTCGCGCTGGTGACGCGTCGCGGTGTAGCCCTCGGCTTCCGCCGCGAACTCGGCCTGCTGCAGTTCGGAGTAAGCCGCCATGCCGCGGTCGCGGTAGCCGCGCGCCAGCTCGAACATGCCGTGGTTCAGGCTGTGGAAGCCGGCCAGGGTCACGAACTGGAACTTGTAGCCCATGGCGCCCAGCTCGCGCTGGAAGCGCGCGATCGTGTCGGCATCCAGCTTCGCCTTCCAGTTGAAGGACGGCGAGCAGTTGTAGGCCAGCATCTTGTTGGGGAACTCCTTGCGCACGGCCTCGGCGAACTGCTTGGCCTCGTCGAGGTTCGGGTGCGAGGTCTCCCACCACAGAAGATCGGCATAGGGCGCGAAGGCCAGACCGCGCGCGATGCAGTGCTGTAGGCCCGTGCCGTCCTTCAGGCGGAAGAAGCCCTCGGCCGTGCGCTCGCCGGTCAAGAACGGACGGTCACGCGGGTCGATGTCGCTCGTGATCAGCTTGGCGCTCTCGGCATCCGTGCGCGCGACGGTCACCGTCGCGACGCCCGCGATGTCGGCAGCCAGACGTGCCGCGTTCAGGTTGCGGATATGCGCCTGCGTCGGGATCAGCACCTTGCCGCCCAGATGGCCGCACTTCTTCTCGGAGGCCAGCTGGTCCTCGAAATGCACGCCCGCGGCGCCGGCCTCGATATAGGCCTTCATGATCTCGTAGGCGTTGAGCGGACCACCGAAGCCAGCTTCCGCGTCGGCCACGATGGGCGCGAACCAGTGCGTGTCGCCCTTGCCTTCCATGTGCTGAATCTGGTCGGCGCGCTGGAGTGCCGCGTTGATGCGCTTCGCCAGCGCCGGGCCGCTGTTGGCCGGATAGAGGCTCTGGTCCGGATAGGTCGCGCCGGCCAGATTGGAATCGGCGGCGACCTGCCAGCCGGACAGGTAGATGGCCTTGAGGCCCGCCTTCACCATCTGTACGGCCTGGTTGCCGGTCATGGCGCCAAGCGCATGGACGTAATCGGTCGAATGGAGCAGTTCCCACAGGCGGTTGGCGCCGGCCTCGGCGATCGTGTGGCGGACGGCGAGCGAGCCGCGCAGCCTGGCGACTTCGGCCGCCGTGTAGTCGCGCTTCACGCCGTCGAAGCGGCCCTTGGGGGCGGCGGGGATCAGGGCATCGAAATCGGTCTTGGCCACGGTGGTGCTCCTTGCCGTAAAAATCGTTCAGCCGTTGTCGGCTTTACTTAGTGCGATATTCAACAAAACAACGTGGACGTCCATAAATCATTGAATATTAAAAGGATATTATGTTGAAAAATTTTGTGTGCATCGCGTTATATTGTATAAATTGTAAACAAACCGGCGCGCGGGACAGGCAGCCATGGCCGATGTGAAGCTGTTTCAGGGTGGCAGAATCAAGCGTTTGCGGCGCGAGAAGGGGCTGACCCTCGCGCGCATGTCCGAAGAGCTCGGCATCTCGACCGGCTATCTCAATCTGATCGAGCGCAACCAGCGCCCGATCTCGGCCCAGGTCCTCTTGCGTCTGGCCGAGGTCTACAACCTGGACGTGAAGGCGTTCAGCGCCGAGGACGGCGGGCGGCTGTTCGCGGGGCTGGGCGAAGCCTTCGCCGATCCCCTGTTCCGCGAGCGCGGCGTCGGCCAGCACGAGCTGAAGGAACTGGCGTCGTCCAATCCGGAATTGGCCGCCGCGGTGATCGATCTCTACCGCGCCTACCGCGATTCGGGCGCGAACGCGACCGAGATGGCCGAGCGGCTGGCGCGCGAGGAGGGCACGGGCGATGTCGCGCGCTTTCCCGCCGAGGAAATCCGCGAGTTCCTGCGCGCCCATAACAACCATTTCCCCGAGCTTGAGGCCGCGGCCGAAGCGCTGCATGAAAGCGGCAAGCTGCAGCGGGAAGAGATGTTCGCTTCCTTGCGCGCCCATCTGCAGCGCGCGCACAACGCGGCCGTCGCGATCATGCCGGTCGAGGTGATGCCGACGACGCTGCGCCGCTTCGACCGTCACCGCAATCGCGTGCTGCTGTCGGAGATGCTGACTGAGGCGGGCCGGGTGTTTCACCTCGCGGTGCAGGTCGCGGTGCTGGAACACGGCGCGCTTCTCGACCGGCTGACCCAGGACGACCGCCTGCCCGCCGGCGACACGCGGCGCCTGTGCCGCATCACGCTGGCCAATTATTTCGCGGGCGCGGTGATGATGCCGTATGAGCGATTCTTGGCCGCGGCGGAATCCCTGCGTTACGACGTCGACGTTCTGGCCCGCCGCTTTGGCGCCAGCGTGGAACAGGTCTGTCACCGGCTCACCACGCTCCAACGGCCGAGCGCGCGCGGCGTGCCGTTCTTCCTCATCCGTGTCGACAATGCGGGCAACGTCTCCAAGCGCTTCAGCGCGACCAGTTTTCAGTTCGCGCGCCTGGGCGGCGCATGCCCGCGCTGGAATGTGCACGATGCCTTCCAGCGCCCTGGCCGCATCCTGACGCAGGTGATCCAGATGCCGGATGGCGCGACCTATTTCAGCATCGCGCGGACGGTGACGCGGCCGGGTGCCGGCGCCCAGGCGCCCGACCAGCTGATGGCTATTGGCCTCGGCTGCGAAATCAGCCACGCGCGCCGCATCGCCTATGCCGATGCCTACGATCTGGAGAGTCAGGCGGCGGTCACGCCCATCGGCGTCAATTGTCGCCTCTGCTTGCGCGAGGATTGCAACCAGCGCGCCTTCCCGCCGATGAACCGCCCGCTCTTCGTCAGCGAACACCGGCGCGAGATTTCGCCCTACGCGTTCTCGTCGGAATAGTCCGAGGAAAAGAACTTAGTGCCGGATGGGAATGGCGTCGAATTCGACGCCGCTCTGGTCGGCCTGGCTGGCGGCCCAGTCCAGCGCTTCGACCAGATGTTGCCGGCCCAGCTCGTGCGCCACGATTTCGGTCAACTCCGACAGAGCGGCCTCGAAATTGTCGGCGTGCATCTCCGAGCCGTGGGCGCGCAGAAGTTTCACGCAGGCCGCGCCATGCATGATCCACAAGGCCGTTACCCGTGCCTGCTGTTGCCGGTCGCCCACGCCGCATCTCCCCTGTTGCGTGTCACGATACCGCAACATATTGGCACGACTTTGATAATTCGCACAATATATAGAATGTTGTTTCGCTCGCGCGCTGGCGTCACACCCCAGCCACAAAGCGCTGGCAATCTCCGAAATCGAGGCGCACGATTTTTGTGCCGACGCCGCGAAGGGCACGCCCGGTCCGGGGACGCGGCGCCTCTAGTCGACGACCGCGAAACCGCGGCGAGGACGCGCAGTTCCTGGTCGTTTGGTTTACGGATTCCTTGGGAAGGAGCGAGTGCCATGAACGACACCAGCAAGAAACATTCGGACAAGACTTCGGATAAGACTCATGTCGGCAACAACGGCACTTGGGCCGAGCTGCCGTTCCGCGGGCCCGCCGATATCGGCGACGTGATGGCGCTGGCGAAGACCAATCTCGAGCACTTCACCCGCGCGACCGACGCCATGCTGTCGGGCATGAAGGAGCTGAACGAAGAAATCGTGCGCTTCACCGGGACCCAGCTCGACGCCGGCGCCGAGGCTGCGCGATCGATCCTGTCCGCCGGCACGCCAGCGGAGGCGCTGGGCCGTCACGTCGACTATGCGCGCTCGGCGACGCAGGCCTATCTGAGTCAGGCCAGCAAATTGTTCGAGGTCGCCACACGCGTCTCGCAGACCGGCATGGAGGCCGCGCACAACGCGGCGCACCGCACCGTGAACGCGACCAAAACGGCGGTTGAGAAGGCGGCGAGGAAGTAAAATTTCGAGCCCGCACAACGCCCGAAACCGGTCTTTGTCAAGCTTGCCACGCGGCTCTAAACGGCTAGCCTGCGCGCGTGACGTGATCGCGGAGGCGAAATGCCGGCTCTGCCCGCCAAGCTCAAGGCCGAACTGATCGACCAGGTCGCCGCGCGCGTGCGCGCGGCCGTGCCCAAGGGCGAGGCCGCCGCCGCCGAAGGGTTCGCGCGCTTCTATTACCAGGGTGTGGCGCCCGATCTTCTGTTGGAGCAGGAGGTCGAGACGCTCGCGGCCGCGTCGCTCTCGCTCTGGCGCTTTGCGCAAAAGCGCGGCATCGGCGCGCCCAAGCTGCGCGTCTACAATCCCAACCAAGACGAGCATGGTTGGAGTTCCACCCACACGGTGGTCGAGATCGTCAACGACGACATGCCGTTCATCGTTGATTCGGTGGTGGCGTCTCTAAACCGACAGGATTTAATCGTCCATCTCCTGATCCACCCCGTCATCCGCGTTCGCCGCGACAAGGATGGCAAGCTGGCCGATGTGTTGGAACGCGCCGCCAAGGGCGGGGCGGACGAATCTGTCATCCATCTCGAAGTCAATCAGCGCGCAGGCGAAGCCGCTCTCGACGTCGTCCGTGACAATCTGCTCAAGGTCCTGGCCGAGGTACGCGCCGCCGTCGAGGATTGGGAGCCCATGCAGGCGCGCATGGAGGAGGTGCTGAAAGACCTGAACCGCAGCCCGCCGCCAACGCCGGCCGACGAGCAGGCCGAGGACATCGCGTTCCTGGATTGGATGCGCCAGCATAACTTCACCTTCCTCGGCGCGCGCGACTACAGGCTCGAGAAGAAAGGCGGCAAGGAATATCTGCGGATCGTGCCAGGCTCGGGCCTGGGCCTCCTACGCACCGTGACCGCCGAATCGAGCGCGCGCCACGACGCGCCGCTGACGCAAGCCGAGGCCAACAAGGCTCACGCCAAGTCGCTCCTTATCATCACCAAGGCGACATCGCGTTCGACCGTGCACCGGGCGGTCTACATGGATTACATCGGCGTGCGCCAGTTCGACGCCAAGGGCACGGTCACGGGCGAGCGCCGCTTCGTCGGCCTATTCACCTCTTCTGCTTACAGCCATATCCCGCACGAGATCCCGCTGCTGCGCCGCAAGGTGCAGCAGGTGCTGGACCGCACCGGCTTCGCGCCCAACAGTCACAACGCCAAGGCCATCCAGCACATCCTGGAAACCTATCCGCGCGACGAGCTGTTTCAGATCGGCGTGGGCGAGCTATATGACACGGCCATGGGCGTCCTCCATCTGGAGGAGCGCCAGCGCCTGCGCCTGTTCGTGCGCAAGGACGAATACGCGCGTTTCTATTCGTGCCTGGTCTACGTTCCGCGCGAGGTCTATTCGACCGAATTGCGCCAGCGCATGGAGCGTATCCTGCGCGAAGAGCTGAAGGGCGAGACAGTCGACTTCAACACCCATATCTCCGACGCGCCGATGGCACGGGTGCATTACATCGTCCGCTCGACCCACGGCGTGGCCGAGGACGTTGACATGGCCGCCGTCGAGGAACGTCTAGCCACTGCGGCGCGCCGTTGGTCGGACGACCTGGTTGATCATCTGGTCCAGCGTGTGGGCGAGGCGCACGCGCACGAACTGTTCGACCGCTACCGCGACGCTTTCCCGCCCGGCTACCAGTATCGTTTCGACGCCGAGATCGCCGTTTCCGACATCGAGCGGGTCGAGGCCGTGCGCGCAGGCGCGCCTATCGCCATGAATCTCTATCGCCGCCCGGGCGCCACCGAGGGCGAGCTGTTCTTCAAGATCTTCCACGCCGATTCGCCGCTCGCGCTTTCGGACGTCCTGCCCATGCTGGAGCATATGGGCCTCAAGGTCGTGGCCGAACGTCCCTTCGAGATCACAGACGGCGGCGGACACTCCGTCTTCGCCCACGATTTCGAGATGACCGCGGCCGGTGTCGAGGTCGACTTGGGCGCCGTGCGCGCCAAGTTCCAGGACGCGTTTCAGCGCATCTGGAGCAGCGAGGCCGAAAGCGACGGGCTCAACCGCCTGATCATGCGGGCGGGCTTCGATTGGCGCGAAGTGGTCATCCTGCGTACCTACGTGCGCTACCTTCGCCAAGTGCGCGCGCCCTATAGCCAGGCGTTGATCGAGGACACGCTTTCCAAGCACGCACCCATCGCACGTCTTCTGGTCAACCTGTTCGAAGCGCGGCTCGATCCAGACCGGATCGATTCCAAACGCGGCGACGACATCGTGAGAGTGATCGAAGCGGCGTTGGACGGCGTGACCAGCCTGGAGGAGGACGGCATCCTCCGCCGCCTGCTCAACCTTATTTGCTGCACGCTGCGCACCAATTATTTCCAGCGCGATGCCAAGGGCGCGCCCAAAGCCTATCTCTCGGTCAAGCTGGATAGCCACAAGATCGACGACCTGCCGCTGCCGCGTCCGATGGTGGAGATTTTCGTCTACTCCGCTCGTATGGAAGGCGTGCATCTGCGCGGCGGCAAAGTGGCGCGCGGCGGCATCCGCTGGTCCGACCGGCGCGAGGATTTCCGCACCGAGATCCTGGGCCTGATGAAAGCCCAAATGGTGAAGAACGCCGTGATTGTGCCCGTGGGCTCCAAGGGTGGTTTCGTGCTCAAGCGCCCGCCGGCGGAGGGCGGCCGCGAGGCTCTGCAGGCCGAGGTGGTGCGCTGCTACCAGACGCTCATCCGCGGCATGCTGGACCTGACCGACAACCGCAAAGGTAAGGAGATCGTGCCGCCCGTGCGCACCGTGCGCCACGACGACGACGATCCTTATTTGGTTGTCGCCGCGGATAAAGGCACGGCAACGTTCTCCGATGTCGCCAACGCACTGGCACGCGAATACTGCTTCTGGCTCGACGACGCCTTCGCTTCGGGCGGTTCGGCCGGTTATGACCATAAGGAGATGGCCATCACCGCGCGGGGTGGCTGGGTCTCGGTCCAGCGCCATTTCCGTGAACTGGGCGTCAACGTCCAGGAGCAGGAATTCACCGCCGTCGGCGTGGGCGACATGTCGGGCGACGTCTTCGGCAATGGCGCCTTGCGCTCCGATCGCATGAAGTTGGTTGGCGCCTTCAATCATCTGCACATTTTCGTCGACCCCGATCCCGACCCGACCAAAAGCTTCGCCGAGCGCAAGCGGCTGTTCGGCCTGCCACGCTCAAGTTGGAACGATTACGACGCCAAGCTTTTGTCTAAGGGCGGCGCTGTCTATGGACGCGACCTGAAGTCGATCAAGCTCTCGCCCGAGGCCAAGGCCTGTTTCGGCATCACCAAAGACGCGGTCACCCCCAACGAACTGATGTCCGCTATCCTCAAGGCTCGGGTCGACCTGATCTGGTTCGGCGGCATCGGCACCTATGTGAAGGCGTCCAGCGAATCGCATCTGGAAGTGGGCGACCGTGCCAATGACGGTCTTCGTGTGGACGGCAAGCAGATCCGTGCCAAGGTGATCGGCGAGGGCGCCAATCTGGGCTGCACCCAGCGCGGCCGCGTGGAATACGCCCTTGCCGGTGGCAAGCTCAACACGGATGCCATCGACAATTCCGGCGGCGTCGATTGCTCGGACCACGAAGTCAACATCAAGATCCTCCTGGGCGAGGTGGTCTCCGAGGGCGACATGACCATGAAGCAGCGCGACGCGCTGCTGGTGAAGATGACGGAGGAAGTGGCCGGCCTAGTGCTGAAGGACAACTATCAGCAGACCCAAGCCATCTCGATCATGGAAGCGCGCGCGCAGGAGCTTTTAGACCAGCAGGCGCGCATGATGGCCAGTTTGGAGCGCGAGGGGCGCCTGGACCGCGCGATCGAATACCTGCCTGACGAGGAGACCATCGGCCGCCGCCGCGCCGCGGGCCAGGGCCTGACCCGACCTGAGATCGCGGTGATGCTGGCTTACGGCAAGATCGCCCTCTACGACGACCTGCTGGCGTCGAATCTACCCGACGACCCGCTGCTGTTCGACGATCTCGTGGCCTACTTCCCCAGGCCGCTGCACGAGCTTCGCGAGGCGCTGGAGAAGCACCGGCTGCGCCGCGAGATCATCGCGGAGGTGGTTACCAACAGCGTGGTCAACCGCGTGGGCGCATCTTTCGTTCACGACGCGCAGGAGCGCACGGGGCTAAGCGCCGCGGACGTCGCGCGCGCCTACACCATCACCCGCGACGCCTTCGACATCCGTGGCTTGTGGCGGCCGATCGAGAAACTAGACGACAAGGTGCCGGCCGCGCTGCAGATCGAGATGATGCGCGACGTGGGCAGGTTGATAGAGCGTTCCATCTACTGGTTCCTGCGTAACGGTACCCATCCGCTCGATGTGGCAGCAACCGCGGCCGTTTTTCGTCCCGGTATCACGGCGCTGGCGCGGGGCCTCGAAGGCGTGCTCACCCCCGAACGCGACGCGCGCTTCCGCGCCCACGCCGAGCGGTTGGACAAGGCCGGCGTGCCGGAGGATCTGGCGCGCCGCGTTGCATGTTTGGAGGAGATGGGCTCGGCTTGCGATCTGGTGCGAATCTCGCGCCTGACCCAGCAGCGCATCGAGACGGCGGCCGAGGTCTACTTCGCGCTCGGCGCACGGCTTGGTTTCGAATGGCTGCGCGCCGCGGCCCGCGCCATGACGACCGAAACGGCCTGGCAAAAAAGCGCGGTCGATGCCGTCATCGACGATCTGCGTGCACAGCAAGTGGATCTGACCGTGAAGGCGCTGGGCGAGGGCGGTGCGGACGCCAGCGCCAAAGCTTCGGTCGAGGCCTGGTTGGCCAACCGCGCCCGTGCGCTGAAGCGCGTGGACGCGCTTCTGGCGGAGTTCAGGGCGGCGCCCGCGGTCGATATGGCCATGTTGACGGTCGCCAGCCGCCGCCTGCGTACTTTGGCGGGCGGCTGAGGCGCCTTCGATGACCCATGCCGCCGGTGCTGGGCGCGCCTCGCCCAAGGCGCTGGTCGGCTGGTGCTTCTACGACTGGGCCAACTCGGCCTTCCCAACCATTGTTGAGACCTTCGTGTTCTCGACCTATTTCGCCAAGGCCGTGGCGCCCGATATCGAGACGGGCACGGCCCAGTGGGGCTACGCGCTGGCAATCGCTGGCATCACAGTCGCCCTGGCTGCGCCCTTCATCGGCGCCATAGCCGACCGTTGTGGCGGGCGGAAGCCGTTTCTCGCTGTGTTCACCGTAATTTTGTCGCTTTGCGCGGCCGGTTTGTGGTTCGCCAAGCCATCGCCGGATTATGTCCTGTGGACGCTACTCTGCTTTGCCATCGGTACGGTGGCATTCGAATTCAGCATGACGTTCTACAACGCCATCCTACCGGGGCTGACCGACTCCAGGCGCCTGGGCCGCCTGTCCGGCTGGGGCTGGGGCACGGGCTATGCTGGTGGACTGCTCGCGCTGGCTGCCGTTCTGCTGCTGATCAAGGCGGATCCGCCGCCTTTCGGTTTGGATGCCGCGACGCAGGAGCCGGTGCGTGCGGCCGGGCTGGTCGTGGCCGCCTGGCTCGTCATCTTTTCGCTACCACTGTTTCTATGGACGCCCGACCGGCGCACTGCGGGCGAACCCCTCGGCCGCGCCATGCGCGATGGTGTGCGGCACCTCTTCTCCACCCTGCGCGGTATTCGCCAGCACAAGGAGATCGCGCGTTTCCTGTTCGCGCGCATGATCTACATGGATGGGCTCAACACTGTGTTCGCTTTCGGCAGTATCTATGCCGCGGGCAGCTTCGGCATGAGCTTCGAGGAAATCCTGGCCTTCGGTATCGCGATCAATGTGACCGCAGGCCTGGGTGCTGCAGGCTTCGCCTGGATTGACGATTGGATCGGGCCCAAGCGCACTATCGTGTTGGCTTTGCTCGGGTTGATCGGCTTCGGCGCGGCGCTGCTCTTGGTCGAAAGCAAGACGGCGTTCTTCGTGCTCGGCATCTTCCTGGGGCTTTTTTTCGGTCCGGCCCAGGCAGCCAGCCGTTCGCTGATGGCGCATATGAGCCCGCCGGGCCAAGAGGCCGAGATGTTCGGTCTCTACGCCTTCACCGGCCGTGCCACGGCCTTCATCGGCCCGCTCCTCTTCGGCTGGGCCACCATCGCGTTGGAAAGCCAGCGCGCCGGCATGGCGACTGCGCTCAGCCTCGTAATTCTTGGCCTGTTGCTGTTGCTGCCGGTGCGAGCACCGAAATTCGTGCGCTGATCCCGCTCAGTGCCGGAAGTGCCGGACCCCGGTCATCACCATGGCCAGGCCGCGTTCGTCGGCGGCGGCAATCACCTCGTTGTCGCGCATCGAGCCGCCGGGCTGGATCACGGCGGTGACGCCCGCTTCCGCCGCGGCGATCAGCCCGTCGGGGAAGGGGAAGAAGGCGTCGGAAGCGACCACGGAATTCTTCGCACGGCTTTCTGCTTCGCCCGCCGCTTCTGACGCCAGACGCGCTTTCTCGGCCGCCATGCGGCTTGAATCCACGCGGCTCATCTGGCCCGCGCCGATACCGACGGTCGCGCCGTCCTTGGCGTAGACGATGGCGTTGGATTTGACGTGCTTGCAGACCGAGAAGGCGAATAGGAGGTCGTCCAGTTCCTTTGCCGTGGGCGCACGCTTGGTCACGACCTTCAGGGATTCGCGACTGACGCGACCGTCGTCACGCGCCTGCACCAGATAACCGCCCGCCAGCGTGCGCACGGTGCGCGAATGTGCCGCGGGGTCAGGCATGGTGCCCGTTTCCAACAGGCGCAGATTTTTCTTGTCCGCCAGCACGGCGCGCGCGCCTTCGTCGTAAGAAGGCGCGATCACCACCTCGGCGAACAATTTGGCGATAGCTTCCGCGGTTTCGCGGTCCAAAGCGCGGTTGACTGCGACGATGCCGCCGAAGGCGCTGACAGGATCGCAAGCCAAGGCGCGGGCATAGGCCGGCGGTAGGCTATCGCCCAGCGCGACACCGCTGGGGTTGGCGTGCTTCACGATCACCACGGCGGGGCGCGCGAACTCGGCCACCAATTCGAAGGCGGCGTCGGCGTCGTTCAGGTTGTTGTAGCTCAGCTCCTTGCCCTGGAGCTGTTTGGCCGTGCCCACGCCCGGCCGCGCATCGCCGCCTAGGTAGAATGCGGCAGCCTGGTGGGGATTCTCGCCGTACCGCATGAGCTGGGCGCGCGTGCCGGACAGGACCAAGCGTTCCGGGAAAGCCTCGTTTTCCTGCTTCGCGAACCAATCGGAAATCGCAGCGTCATAGGCGCCGGTGCGCGCATAGGCCTTGGCCGCCAATTTACGCCGCAACGCCAATGTGGTGGCGCCATCATGGGCGTCCATCTCGGTGCGCACCGCGACCAGATCTGCTGGTTCGACGACCACGGTGACGAAGTCGTGGTTCTTGGACGCACCGCGGATCAAGGCCGGACCGCCGATATCGATATTCTCGATGCAGTCCTCGAAGGAGGCGCCGCGCGCGACCGTGGCTTCAAACGGGTAGAGATTCACGACCAGGAGATCGATCGGCGCAATCTTGTGCTTGGCCAGCGCATCGGTGTGCGCGGGCAAATCGCGCCGTGCCAACAAGCCACCATGGATGGCGGGGTGCAGCGTCTTGACGCGGCCATCCAGCATCTCAGGGAAGCCCGTGTGGTCCGAAACGTCCTTCACCGGCACGCCCGCATCGGCCAGCGCCTTGGCGGTGCCACCGGTGGACAGAAGTTCGACGCCCTTGCTGGCTAGATAGCGGCCGAACTCGACCAGGCCAGTCTTATCGGAAACGGACAGAAGGGCACGGCGAATCGGAACCAGGTTCGTCATGGAAAACGTCGCTCTTTCGAAGAAACGGAGAAAGACGTGAAGGCAAAAATCACCGCGCCGCCGCGGCTGAGGGTACGGTGGAATCGGCTAGCCGCCCTTCGGGCA
The DNA here is from genome assembly GCA_050180485.1 of Alphaproteobacteria bacterium. Lineage (GTDB taxonomy): Bacteria > Pseudomonadota > Alphaproteobacteria > CADEGL01 > CADEGL01 > CADEGL01. Next base: position 15,103 of record JBFXED010000008.1, read on the forward strand.
CCAGGCGTGCCAAGATCGTCACGGCCTGCGACACGCGGCCCTGCGCGGCGGCCTCGGCCAACTCATCCATGGCGCGCGACAGGAAGGCATGGTCCACCGCGCGCGGTGCGGCCAAAAGGATGCCGCTGTGGTTGGTCGGGATCGGCTGCTCGGAATCGTGCAGAAGCTCTTCATACAGCTTCTCACCGGGACGCAGGCCGGTGAAGCGAATCTGTATGTCGTGATCGGGGCGCAGGCCCGACAGACGGATCATCTGGCGCGCCAGATCAGCGATCTTCACCGGCTCGCCCATGTCGAGGACGTAGATCTTGCCGGAATCCTTGGGCGCGTCGAGTCCCAGCGCGGTCGCCTGCAGCACCAGTTCCACGGCCTCGTGGGTGGTCATGAAATAGCGCGTGATCTCCGGATGGGTCACGGTCACTGGCCCACCTGCCGCGATTTGGCGCTGGAACAGCGGCACGACCGAGCCTGTCGAGCCCAGCACGTTGCCGAAGCGCACGGTCAGGAAGCGCGTGCCGCCCTCGCGCTGGGCATCCACCAGGTCGAGTGCCTGGCAATAGCTTTCGGCCACGCGCTTGGTAGCGCCCATTACGTTAGTCGGGTTTACGGCCTTGTCGGTTGAGATCAGCATCATGGCACGCACGCCCGCCGCGCGGCAGGCGTCGGCCACGTTGCGCGTGCCGACCGCGTTGGTCATCACGCCCTCGACCGCGTTGGTTTCGACCAGCGGCACGTGCTTCAACGCCGCGGCATGGAAAACAAGCTCGGGTTTGGCTTCGGCCATGGCGCGCGCGGCGGCCTCGCGATCGCGCACGTCGCATAGGATCGCGGCGCGCGGCACGGACGGCGCGCGCTCACCCATCTCCTGATCGATCAGGTAAAGATTGTATTCGCCGTTATCGAGCAAGGTCAGGTGCGACGGCCCGAAATCGGCGATCTGGCGCACTAGCTCACTGCCGATGGTGCCACCCGCGCCGGTCACCATGACGCGCCGCCCGGCGATCAGCGCGCGCATGCCTTCGCGGTCGAGGGCTGCCTGCGGCCGGCCCAAAAGGTCCTCGATCGCGACGGGTCGGATTTCCGCTTCGTCGGCCGCGCCGGACTTCAGGTCGGTCAGGCGCGGTAGGCGCGCCAGCGCCATGCCATTGACCGACGCGGCCTCGAGCAAGGCCCGCATGCGTGCCCCGTTGAAACCTTCTGCGGTCACCACCAGGCGCTGCGGCCGCGTGCCGTTGCGCGCCAGGCGCAGCACGATATCGGCCAATGCCTCCACTCCGCCCATCACGGGCACGCCGTGGATGCGCCGGCCGATGCGCGTGCCCTTGTCGTCGACGATGCCGACGACGCGATAGCCCGCGCCCGGCCGATGACGCGTCGCGCGGATGAACAACTCAGTGCTGTCGCCCGCGCCCAACATCAGAACGGGCACGCGCTGGTGTCCGTCTCGCACCAGCACAGCTTCGACGCTGCGGTCCTTGAAGATGCGGTAGAGGACACGCGGCCCGCCGAGGAGCGCCAGCAGCACGAACCAATTGATGACGAGCAGCGAGCGCGGCAAGTCCTGCAAGCGGGTCAACAAGAACATCACCGGCAGGAAGATCAGAATGGCCAAGGTAACGGCCTTGACGATACCCAGGATGTCGTCGAGCGAGGCATAGCGCCAGATACCGCGATACAGGCCCATGGACGCGAAGACTACGCCGCACACGGCGGTGAACAGGGCCGTCCAGAGCAGGATCGAATCGGGCGGATAGTCAGAGATGTTGTCGCCCAGGCGCAAATACAGCGCCGCGACGAAGGACAGCGCGGCCATGACCACGTCGTGGAAAAAGGCGATGCGGGCGCGGCTGATGCGGATCGGCTTCATCCGTCCTTCAAGGCTGCTGCGGACAGGGCGGCGGCGCGGACGCGCGCGCCATGGCGACCATAGCATAGGGGCCGGAAAACCATAATCCGCGCCGGATCAGGCCGGTCCCGGCGTATGGGCGAAAGTCAGGCGATAAAGGAGAATCGCGGCCACGGTACAGGCCATGACGAGGGCCAAGGTACCCAACCCCGTCTCGGCTCCAAGCGCCAGGCCGGCCAGCGCCAGGTTGCCCGCTAGGACGGCTTTCACCACGGAGGCGTGGCTCATGCCGCCTTGAACCGCGCGTTGGTAATAATGCTCGCGGTGTGCTTGCCAGACCTTTTCGCCGCGCTTGAGCCGGCGCAACAGCGTGATCGTGGCGTCGGCCAGGTAATAGAGCGGCAGGATCAGCGCGGCTTTCCATGCGCCCGCGGCGGCCAGCGACAGAAGTAGCCAGCCCGCAAGATAGCCAAGCGGCACGCTGCCCACATCGCCCAGGAACAGCTTGGCGCGCTGCCAGTTCCATGGCAGGAAGCCGAGCGCCGCAGCGGCCAAGACAATACCCCAGGCCGCGGCGCTAGGGGGACCCATGGCGGCGCCCAAAGCCACCAGCGCCACGCCGCCGCCGATCGATGCCGTCTCGACCGCGGCGATGCCGTCGATTCCGTCCATGAAATTATAGAGGTTAACGAACCACAGCCACAGGAAGCCCGCCGCCAGCGTATCGAGCCAGGCGGGCAAAATGCCGTGGAACACGGGTCCATCGAGCGAGGTCAGGCCAGCTGCGACGGCCAGGATTTGTGTGCCGAGGCGCCAACGGATGCCGAGACTCCTCATGTCGTCGCGCCAGGACACGGCGGCGAGCAAGAGCGCCGCGCCCAATGCCGGCCACGGCACCGTCGCGCCACCGAGCAGCGCAGCCGCGATCCAGGCGGGAACGAGGACGGCAACCACCGCGATACCGCCGCCGCGTGGCGTCGGCGCGTCGTGGGAGGAGCGCTCGTTCGGCCGGTCCAGGATCGCGCGCCGGATCAGCAGGCCTAGCACGGCGCGCGTCGCGAGCCAGGTCAGCCCGGCGACGGACAGACCGAGAAGCGCGAGGGTGAAGCCCGTCATGACCGCACCTTCTCAGGGGCCGGCGCCGCGGCGATCAGAAGCATGACGGCCAGCCAAACCACGGCCAGCCACCAGCTCTGCCACATGCTGAAGCTCATGGCCGCGATGGCGATAACGCCGGTAACCGTGGCCAAGCTAGCCGCACGCGCCGTCGGCCCCGCGGGGTGGCGTGCGGCCAGAAGAAGCAGGCCCGTGATCAGGATTGCAGCCAGAAGGACGCCGGGCACGCCCAACTCCAGCCAGAGCTGCAGCGGCGTGTTGTGCGGGTGGAGCGGCATCAGCTCGACCGGTTTATCGTCGGTGCCGCGCGTGCGGCCCGGAATGTCCGTCGGCGCGGTATCCTTGCCACCCGGCATGACGCGCGCGCTGTTCATGCCCCAGCCGAGGATCGGCCGCTCGGCGATTCGCTTGGCGGCGAAATCCCAGATCAGGATGCGGTGATATTCGGAAAAGGCGATGCCTGGATAGGCGCGTACCACGGCGTCTGGCGCCAGGACGGTGCGGGGCAAGATGGGTGCCACGATCAGCAAGAAGGCGACGCACGCTGCCAAGACACGCGCCGTCACGCGCGCGGACAAAAGCGCCGCACCGAAGACCACGGTGCTCGACAGAAGAGCGATCACGGATGCCCATTTATGCAGGTCCTGGACCAGGAAAACGCTGGTCGCCAGCGCGATGGCGGCGACCACTGGCGCCTTCCGCTGGAGGAAAAACAAAACAGCCGGCCAGGCCAGCACGCCAATTGCAGACGTCGCCCGGTTGTAGGTGACGGAAAAGATGAAGCGCTTGTCCAGGCCGATCACCCACCAGGCCGAGCGCAGCAGCAGCCCTTCGGTTGCGATCTCGAAGGCCAGGATGGCCAACCCCACGACAAAGCCGGCCATGAACCAATTGCCGACGGACTGACGTCCGCGCGCGTCCAGCGCACGTGCGGTGGCGACCAAGATCAGCCCGCCCAGGGTCATCAGCCCGAAGCGTGCTGTTTCGACCAAGGTGAAACGGACATTGATGGTCCACAGTGCGCTGGCCGCCATCCAGACCACCAGCAGCACGAGCGGGACAAGGAGCGCACGGGGCGCATGGTCGCCTTCGCCCAACGCCCGCCAGCCGAGAAGGACGCACAGGGATGCCGCGATCGCGGCCAGGGTTGCGAGCTGCATCGGCGCCAGCACGCCCAGCGGTATGGCCAGGAATGCCGCGCCGGCCAGGATCGGGGTCAGTCGTCTCGTGGCAGCCACCGAAGCTGTATCCCCGAACCCCGCGGGGCGGTCAACCGAAGAAACCGGCGGTTGCCCAGCGCGGGCGATGCGTGCTTGATGGCGTCCATGCCGCCGTCTTCCATTCCATCTCGCGATGGCCCGTTCGATTGGCGCGAGCTGCCTTGGCCAGCCCGGGTTCGCTATGCGGCCCATCTGTGGAAGGCTGTCGCCTACGACCACCATCGCGAGCTTCTGCCCATGCTGTCCTGGGTACCGGCGGACGGCGTGGTGCTGGACGTGGGCGCCCATGCGGGCCAATTCGCCAAGCTGTTCGCGAGCCTCGTGCCGCAAGGCCGTGTTTACGCCTTCGAGCCCGGTAGTTACGCGCGTTCGATCCTGACCCAGGTGGTGCGTCTGCGGCGGCTTGCGCACGTGGAGATCGTGCCCATGGGCCTGGGCGATGCGCCGGGTCAGGCGCAGCTCACCATGCCGATCAAGCGGAGCGGCGCTTATGGCTTCGGCCTCAGCCATCTGGGTGGTCCGGACCGCGCCGGCCCCATGCGCACCGAGACGGTCGAGATCGGAACCATGGATGCGTTCGTCCGCGCGCGCGTGTTGCGCCGCGTGGATTTCATCAAGGCCGATGTGGAGGGCTGGGAGGGGCGGATGCTCGCGGGCGCCCAAGAGACGCTGGAGCGGTTCCGGCCGGCGCTGATGCTGGAGCTGATTGGCTCGCATCTGGCGCGGGCAGGCGACACGCTCGAGGCAGTGTGGAACTCCCTCGAGCAGCGCGGCTACCGACCTTATTTGGTCGGCGCCAAGGAAGGACCCCAGGCGATCTCGGCGCCGCAGGACGGCGAGATTCTCTGGCGGCCGAATTAAAAGTTAGAGACTGGCGATCAAGTCCAACTCGCGGCGTACCACTTTGGCTTCATCGTAAAGATCGAGCGCGCGGACCCGGCCCGCCGCACCCATGCGCGCGCGTAGGGCCGGATCGGCGGCCAACTTGGCCAACGCCGCGCCCAGCGCAACCGGATTGCGCACCGGCACCAGGAAGCCGGTCTCGCCTTCGACCACCTCCTCGCGCGATCCGCGGATGTCGGTCGCCACCACGGGCAGGCCGGTCATCATCGCTTCGATGATTGAGCGCGGCATGCCCTCGCGATGGGAGGGCAAGGTGAAAATATCGGATGCGGCCAGAAGACTGGGCACATCCTGGCGATAACCCAGGAAGCGGATGCGCGATCCCAAAGCCAAGTCCCGTTTCGCCGCGTCGATCACGGAGTCGATGCCGGAGGCGTGATCGCTTCGCAGCCGGTCTCCCACCACCCACAGAACCGCGTTGTTAGCGCGCATGGCCTCAAACAACTCAACATAGCCTTTCTCGGCGACCAGACGGCCAATCATGGTAATGACGACGGCGTCATCCGGCGTGTGCAGCTGCGCGCGGGTGCGCGCGCGAGCGGCAGGGTCGGGGCTTTGGAATTGTGCCGTCTCGACGCCGTTGCCGATAGCATGAACGCGGCCCGTGCGGCAGAGGTTCAGCCGGCGCGCGGTCGCGGCATCCTCCTCGGCCTGAGTGAACAGCATGTCAGTCACGCGCCCGCCTAGCCATTCAAGTCCGATATGAGCCGCGCGCAGAGGCAGTGGCATGTGCTCGTGGAAATAAAATCCGTGCGCGGTATAGACGATCTTCGGTACGCCGGCGCGCCAGGCTGCATAGCGCCCCACCATGGCGGCGACTGGTGTGTGGACGTGTACCAGATCGAAACGTTCGCGCTGGAACAACGCCCGGAGCGCCTTCGTCGTGTGCGCGTGCCGTCTCAGATCGTAGCTACGCGCGATGGAGATGCTTTCCACCCGAAAGCCCTTTGCGCGCACCTTGGTGGCCAACGCACCGTCGGCGCAGACGCCGATCACCTCGTGGCCCGCCCCGCGCATGCCTTCCATCAACGGCAGAAGGAAATGATAGAGCGTGAAATCGACCGCGCAGAGTTGGCAGATCTTCACGCCAGTGCTCCGCCGCGGCCGCGCATCTCGCACCAGGATTGGAACACCAGCATGGTCCACAATTGCCACGATGTGTCCCGCCGGCCCGCGCACAGGTCGCCGAACCAGCGGGTAGGCAACTCGGAGCGGAACAAACCTTGGCGCGCCAAGTGACCGGGATCAATTGCGGCGCGCACCCGTTCGGCCAGGGGCCCTGTAAGCCACGCCGCGATGGGCATCTCAAAGCCTTTTTTCGGCCGGCGAAAAATCTCCTCCGGCAGGCGGTCGGCGAAGGCGCGGCGTAGGATGCGCTTGCCCACGCCCGGCGTCAGCTTGAACATGCCCGGCATGGCGGCGGCGCATTCGACCACGCGATGGTCGAGGAACGGGCAGCGCACCTCGAGCCCGTTGGCCATGCTCATGCGGTCGACCTTCACCAGCATGTCGCCCACCAGGCCAATGGCAATTTCTGCTGACAGCATCTCGTTGATGGGATCGGTTTCGCGTGCGTCCGACCGTGCGGCGGCGACCAAGATCTCCACGGCAGGCGCCACGGAATGGGAAATTAGCAGCGAATTCAGTTCGGCCTCGGACAGAAGCCGCGCCCAGCCCGCCTGGCGCTCCGCCGGTGTGCCGCCTGCGTGGGCAACGAAGCGGCGCAAGCGGCGTAACCGTTCCAGCACAGCGTTGTCCTTGCCCTCCGGCAGGAGGGCTGCCACAGGTTCGATCACCCCGCGCCGCAACGGTGCCGGGATGGCCCGGTAGCGTTCGGCCAGCAATTCGCCCTGATATTTCCGGTAGCCGCCAAACACCTCGTCCGCGCCGTCGCCCGAAAGTGCCACGGTCACGTGTTGGCGCGTGACCTTGCTCAAGAGATAAGTGGGTAGAGCCGAGCTGTCGGCGAAGGGTTCGTCCAGCCCGTCGATCACGGCGTCCAGCGCGCCGCGTGCCTCGTCGGGGCCGATATCGACTTCCGTGTGTTCGGTGCCCAGGAAGCGCGCGACGGCGGCCGCGCCCGGCCGTTCCTCGTAATAGTCCGACGCGCCGGGGAAGCCGACCGTGAAGGTGCGCGGCCTACCGGCCTGGCGCGCCAGCGAGGCAACCACCAGCGCCGAATCGATCCCACTGGAAAGGAACGCACCGATGGGAACATCGGCCACCGTGCGGTCCAAGACCGCGGTGTCGAATGCGACGCGCAGCGCGTCGCACGCGCTGGTTTCGTCGGTGAAGCGCGCGAGCCGGTGCGCGGGCAGATTGTACCAGCGCTCTACGGAGACGCCGGACGCGGTGACGCGCACCAGATGTCCTGCCGGCAGTTTGCGCACACCGTCCGCGATGGTCCAGGGATCGGGTACATAGCGGAGCGCGAACAGAAGCCGCAGGGCGGTATGGTCGAGCGGTCGTTTCCTGTCCTCGACCGCTTCCAGCGCCGTCAGTTCCGACGAGAAGCCCACCTGCATGCCATCATGGGCATAGAGAAGCGGTTTCTTGCCGAAACGGTCGCGCGCCAGGATCAACTCGCTTTTGGCTGCGTCCCACAGAGCCAGGGCGAACATGCCTGACAGGCGCGGCAGCAAGTCCGCGCCCCAGGCGCGCCAGCCGGCTAGCAGGACCTCGGTGTCCGAATTGGTCGTGAAGACGTGACCAAGCGCGCGCAGCTCGTCGCGCACCTGGCGGTAATTATAGATCTCGCCGTTGAAGGTGATGGTCAGGCCGTGGCCGGACATGGGCTGGTTGGCCGATGCCGACAGATCGATGATAGCCAGGCGCGTATGGCCGAAGGCGCAACGCTCGTCCCGCCATACGGCGCCGCCATCGGGTCCGCGTTTGCCCAGTCGTTCGACCGCGCGCGCGAGGCGCGGCATCAGCGCATCTGCCTTGAGGCCCGCGAGGTCCAGATATCCGACGATCCCGCACATCAGGGCAGACCGCGATAGAGAGCGGCGTAAGCTTGGGCCGATCGGGACAAAGGATAGACAGTCTCAATGCGGGCCCGCGCTTGCGTGCGGCGGGCGGCACGGGCGGCGGAATCTTCGCCGACGAGTTCCGAGATCGCGCGGGCCAGGCCGTCCGCATCGCGCGGCCTCACGATGCGGCCCGTGTCGCCCACGATGCGCGCCGCATCGCCGACATCGGTCGCGATGGCGGGCGCGCCGGTGGCCATGCCTTCGGCCAGTACGTTTGGAAACCCTTCGCCGAAGGCGGAACTTGAAATCACGAAGTCCGAAGCGGCGAGCAGGCGCGGCACGTCGGTGCGCGGACCTAGGCGGCGGAGATTTGGCCGGTCGGGCAAAGTTTCTGTGCCGAGCCCAATGGCGAGGCCCATGACCTGAGGCATGCGGTCGAGCGCGGCCAGATAGGATTCGTGGTCCTTCATCGGATCGCACCGCGCCACATGGGCCAGCACAATGCTGTCCGGCGCCAGACCGAGCGTCCGCCGCATCTCCGCGCGCGCCGTGGGATCGGGCCGGAACCGCTCGGTGTCGATGCCGTTTTCCACCACCTCGAAGCGTCTTGGGCGATAGCCAAGCTTTTCATGCGCGCTGCGCCCGGCGTGGGAGTTGACCAGCACGGCGTCGGGCCGGGCCGAAAGGCGCGCACATGCCGCGATGATCAGGCGCAAGGCGGGGCTGTAGCGGCTGACATCCATGTCCGAACAGCGCACGCCCCAGACCAGCTTGGGCTTCTCGGCGCGTGGCAGGGTCGCGCGCGCGGCAAGGGCCAATAGGTCGGCGTGATACATCCAGCTTTGCACGACATGCGGTCGCGCGGCGCGGATCGCGAGCGCCAGTTTCCGCACGGCGCGCGGATCGGGCAGGCCGCGTTGCATGGCGAGGTCGGAGACCGGTACGCCCGCAGCGCGGATGCGCGCGGCATTCTCGCCACCGGGCGTGAGGGACACGACCGTGGGGATCATGCCCGCATCGGCGCTGCGCAGCACCAACGAGGTCAGCATGTTCTCGGCCCCGCCGAGACCCAGGCCGGTGATGACGTGAAGGATGCGCAAAGGCTCGGCGGTCATGAAGCGAGGATGCGTGCGAGGGAGTCCGTCGCGCGGGCGAGCGTGAAGCGCTCGGGCAGAAGGCTTTCGCGTGGCGCTGGTGCCGGTTGGGCGCGCACCGCACGCAAAGCCGCGGCGAATCCTTCGCCCCACGGCGCGACCGTGACGGCGCCCGGCGCTGCCGCTGCCGCCACCTCGCCGGTGCCGCCCGATTCCGGCGTTGTGATCACCCTGGTGCCGCAGGCCAAGGCCTCCAAGGCCGCGTTCGGCATCCCTTCCCACCGCGATGGCAAAAGGAACGCATCGGCACCGGCATAGAAGGCCCAAGGCTGCGCTTGAAATCCCGCGAAAGAAATTCGCTTCGCGATTCCGAGCGCTTTGGCGCGCTTTTCAAGTGCCGCACGGTCGGGCCCTTCACCCAGAATCGTGAGATGTGCGTCGGATGCCATGGTGGCGAAAAGATCGATCAGGCGGTCAAAGCCCTTCTGATGCGTCAACCTTCCGGACGCGACCAAGCGCGGCCCCGCGCCCTCGGCGCGTACGGCCGGCGCTGCAGCGGCTCGGATTTGGACGACATCGATGGGGTTGTCGATCAGATGGATGCGCATGGGCGGAACGCCGCAGTCGCGCGCCAGCGCCTCGGCCACGATTCGCGCGTTGCACAGAACGCCGTCGGCACGCGGATAAAGATATCGATAGGCCAGACGGCCAAGTGTTGGGCTCGGCAACGCATCGATGCTCACCGACGGCAGGTTGGCTTCGCGCGGGAAGATCCGGGTGGTGGGAAGGAGGGGCCGTGCCGCGAGAAGAGCGAGGTTCAAATAGCCGAGCGTTGGAACCACCGCGTGCGGGCGCAAACGGCGCAGCGTTGCGATCAGTGCCGGCATGGCTTGGCGCAGGCGAGGCCGCTGAAGATCGTGAACGGGGATTCCGGACGGCACCGAAGCGGTCAGCGGACCGCTTCCGTCCAACACGACGATCTCTGACGAGAACCGGGCGCGGTCGAGCGCACCCGCGAGATTGAGCACGACCCGCTCGGCTCCGCCGCCCGCGAAGGACGGTAGGACGAAGACGACCGGGATTGAGCTAGAGATGCCGATTGGCTTCGCTACCGCGGATCAGGCATCCGCGCGTCGCTCCAGAAGGCACGTCGCCGTGGACAGGCCGACGCCGAAGCCGCAGGCCAGGATTCGCTGCGCGCGCGCATCGTGCACCAGCGGTTCCAGCAGGATGGGAATCGTCGACGAAACCGTGTTGCCGTGATCGGTCATATTGCGCGCCACCTTGTCGGCGGGTAGCTCCAGCCGCTTGGCCACGGCGTCGACGATATACTTGCTGCCCTGGTGGAACAGGAAGAAATCGACTGCCTGGATGCCAAGGCCGGCCGTGTCCAGTACGCGGCGGACCGATTCTGGTACCGCGGTGGCCGAATAAGTGAAAACCTGGCGGCCGTTCATGTGAAGCTTGCCTGTTATGTTGATCAGCGCAGAGGATTGCGCACCGTGTGAATCGACATCGAACGCCACGGGAGTGAGAAGCGGGCGGCTGGCCGTACCGTGGGTCAGAAGCGTCACGGCGGCGCCGTCGCCAAACAAAAGGGCGGTGTTCTTATCGTCCGGATCGACGATCTTCGAATAGGGATCGGCGGTGAACAGGAGGCCCGTGCGGAAGCCGTTGGCTTCCATGAAGGCCTTCAGAATCGATAGTGAATAGACGAAGCCGGAGCAGCCGAGCGAGATGTCGAAACTGGCGCAACGGCGCGGCAGGCCGAGCTTGCCGTGGAGCAGCGCCGAGACGTGCGGCAAGCCCTTCCCATCGGGATTTTGCGTGCAGACGACGATGCAATCCACGTCGCCTGGCTCGATGCCCGTCTTCTCGCGCAGGCGCTTGAAGCTGGCGACGCACAGATCCGACGTGTCCTCGTTCGCCGCCTTCCGCGCGACGCTGTAGACGCCGATCTTCTCGTCGATGAAATCCTTGGTGATGCCGAACTTCGACAGCTTGTCGAGGTTCGACTCGCGCCCGGCCGGAATATAAGTGGCGATCTCGGAGATGCCGATCATGTCGTGCGGAGGAGGCAAGCCAAGCAAGAGGTTACGCCGAAGCGGCGGGGCGGCAAATCCATAGGAGTTTGGTGCGGAAAGAGCAAGGAAAGGCTCAACGCGGCCGGCGGCGCAAAATCCCGTCCAGCCCTATGGCGGCCAGGACGATCAGGACCGGTTCGGCTGGCAGGCGGTACTTGGGTGAGACGATCGGTCCGGTGACCAGCAGAACGTACATTATAAGGAGTGCTGCGAAGACGGCGGCCCAGGGCAAATGCCGCGCCAAGCGAACGAATCCATAGGCCTGAAAGCCAAGGGATACGGCGCTTAGGACCAAGGCCCCGGCGATCCATGGCCGTACCGCGGGGGCGGAGGTGGCCAGATAGGCCCGCATACGGCCAACTAAGCCGGGGCTTGGGTCGTTGTAGAAACTGCCTTCCCGCGCGCGGCGCACCCGTGGGTCCAATGTGATGGCGGGCGCTGCCAGGTTGACGACAGCGCCCCTGAGCCAGGCCTTGGCGATTGCGGATACCGGCTGGGCGGCCAATTCCTCCATTCCCAAGGCGGCAAGGCGCCGGCTTCGCTCGAACGGCGAAAGCGCATCCGGATCGACGCCGTCCGCCTTGAGCCGCGCGGCTATGCGCTCCTGCATCTCGCGCGCTCCGACCTCGTGCGGCGTGCCGTCGTGGGCCTGGCGCACCATCGGCAGAACCCAACTCGTGAGATGAACGCCTTTCTGGGTCGTCAGCTCCCACGCGCCAAACAGGGTGACATTTCGCGCCAGCCACGGGGCCACCGGCAAGGCCGCGCCCAACGCGACCAGGAACATCGCAAAAAGGGCCGTTCGCGACCCTTTACGCTGATAAAGCGCAATGGCGGGAGCCGCGACGATCAACGCGATGGGCAGGAACTGCGCCACCGTGCGTGTCATGATCGACAAGCCGCAGAGAAGCCCCGCCCAGCCGGCCCGGCGCGGAACCGCCTCCCGCAGATAGTGCGCGGAAACCAGCAACATTCCCGTGAACAACAGAAGGAACAGCGTATCGGACAGAAGCGAGGCGCTGTTCACGATCAGGTTCGGCCAGACGGCGGCCAATGCGCCGGCGATGAGGCCGACATGCCGCGAAACCATGCCGGCTAGAAGCGCGATCAGCACGCAGGTGCCGGCGTCGATGAAGGCCTGGACTAAGATCGCGGCCAACGGCGCGTCGCCGCACAGAAGCCGGATTCCCGCGACGAACAAAAGATAAAGCGGGACGCGCTCGCTCCCCGGCGCGCCGCCGCCGGCGATCTGGGCGGACAAGGCGTCGAAATGTCCTGTCGCGGCCAGGTAACCGCCACCGGGCCAGTAAAGATTGGCGTCCTCCAGGAAGAAGTTTTCCGGGTCGCCAGAAAGAAGCCACAGGTTGACAAGGCGTATGGCCAGCGCGCCGAGGAAAATGGCGATTAATGCTCGTTTGCCCAAGGCCGCGCCCGCAGTCATGCGGCTTTTCGCACTCTGCGCCAGACGGCAAGCAAATCGGCGGCGCGGGCGTTTCCATCGCAGAGCTCCCGGACTCGACCCCGGCCGGCGTCACCCATTCTCCGTACCAAGCTGCGGTCGTCATCCAAGTGCATGATCGCACCTGCGAGCAGGGAGGTGTCGAACTCAGGCTGTAAAATCCCCGTAACCCCGTCTTCGACGAATTTGTCGTAGCGACCGCAGGTCAGCACGGGCTTGCCGAGCGCCAGGGCTTCCAATGTGTCGCGGCCCCAGGGGTTGTTCTCGCGCGTCGGCTTCACCAAGGCATCGCATCCAGCCAACACCGACTCGGGGTCGGACACATGGCCCAGAAACTGAAACATTCCGGATCGTCCGCGCGCGGCGACGAATTCCTCCAAGCCGCCCCTACGTCGTCCGATCTCGCCCAGAAGCCCCGGCATGGAGCCGGTCAGCGCCATCCGGCCAGCCATCACGAACAAGACCTGGCGGCCGTGGCGGGCGAGCGCATCGGCGACATCGACCAGGCGGTCCAGCCCACGCGCATAGGAGTAGCTGCTGAGGCAGGCGATCTTGAAACGGCCGTCGGCCGGAACGGCGGGATGGGGCGCCGGTGGTTCGGCGGGCACGTCGACGATGTTGTAGATCACGCTGGCCGCGCGCGGATGACCGCCCAGGCGGCGGAATGCCTCGGCTTCGTTCTCGGTGATGAAGACCAAATGATCCACGGCATTCGCGATGATACGCGTCTGAAAGCGCGCGAACATCGAGTCGATCAGATTGGTGCGGATATGCATCGTCATGGGGCGGCGCGAACGCTGGCGCAGCCAATGCGCGATGGGAAACAGAGCCTCGTGATTGAAATGAATCACATCGAAACGCGCCGTCTCCCGGCGCAACTCTTCCAGAAATGCACCTGCACGGCGAAACTCCAAAATCGCGGTGACCGCCGCGTGCAGATTCCGGGACAGGCGCGGAAGAGCGCTGAACCGCGGCATCGCCGGCATAACCCGCGTGGCGATGCCGATGGCCTGATACCGCGGCTGGATCGGACCATCGCGGCGACACCAGACTTCAGCCGTGGCCTCCGAAGCATTCAAATGGCGGAGGGATTCGTAGAGGCTGCGCGATGATCCGCCGTATCCGCCCTCCACATCGAGGCACAGGATGCGCAAAGGATCGACGCTCATGCGCCGGGGTCGGCGATCAGACGCGCGGTCGCGGACCAACCCAAATGGAACGCGGCATCGAGAACGGATAGGCCGGGTTGAAAGGCTTCCCGGCCTTGGCTATAGACCGGATGCTCGAAATCCGAATAGCGAAAGGACAAGCCGGCTTTGCTGAAGGTATCGGGGTCCTGGTATTTGGCGCCGCCCTTTCCGGAAAGATATGTGCCGTTCGGATCGATCGCCGCGACCAAGGCGGCCAACCGGACATCGCTCGAGACATCGCCCAAGGCGAAGGACGATGAAGCGCGGAATTCGCAAGAAAGCGCCAGATGCCGCGCAACCGCCTGGATCAAGTTTTGGTTGATGACGGCGAGATTATCGCCGTCGATCGCAGCATAGAGCGCCTCGACGTCTCGCCACACGGCGCGAAAGCAGGCCGCACCGCGATAGGCATTGCGCAGTCCCGATAGGTGAGCGGTCCACCAATCGGCGCGCGCTGGTTTTACCTGGTCTATGCGCATACCGAGATGAACGGAAACCGGGATGGTCAGCCAACGCGGTCCCGCCGCACCCGCGACCTGTACCCGGTTGATATAGCTGTTCTTGCTGAACTGAACGTCGTCCAAGAAGACGAACATGTCCGCCGCGGCGATCTTACGAAAGTAGCCCAACCACGGAAGGTAGTTGGGCTGGTGCACGGCGACCAAAAGCGGGGCTCTAGTTATATCGTCACTCCCCCTCTCCAACGCGCGCAATCATTTCGCGCAGATGTTCGTCCAAACCTCGCGGTCGATAATCCAGATCGCACTCCGCTCGAAGGATCGGCATAACCATATTACGGACTGGAGAAGAGGGAGCCTCGCGAATCTCGCTAGATGAGGCTGTCAGGAAGCGGATTCTTTCGGCGAGCATCCTCAGAGTGAAAATGTCTCGACCAGCGATATTGTAACAAGCGTGCCGTGGCGGCGTTGGCATGTGAAGTATTTTTAGAACCGCTTCTATTGCATCGTCGATAAAGCAAAGACGGAAACGGCTATTAGGCTCGGTAACCAAAATCGGTGCATGTTTGTGCGCGGCCGATACCATGTGATGAACCACGCCGTTGGCTCGACCAGGCCCATGAAGACCTGCGAGGCGAAGGCTGATGCCGACCATCCGCTCGCCGGCGGCCATTTTTAGAATTTGTTCACCGATGTATTTAGAGCGAGCATAGATACTTAACGGATTGAGCGGAGCATCCTCACTGAACCCTTCGAAAGGTTCATATACGCTTATGCTAGAACAGAAAATGAATCGAGAGACCCCGCTTGTACGTGCGGCAGATATGAGATGTATGGGAGCAACAAGGTTATCCCGCGCAATCGCCTCGAAATCACCTGCTGCCGTGGTGGGTATAACTGCGGCGGTGTGAATAACCGCGCTAAAGCGTGCCCTTGAAAAAAGGCTCGTTAACGCGACCTGTGACGAAAGGTCGCAGCGGGTATACTGAACATTGGTGGGCACAGGAGACATCAAGCGATCGGTTCGATCGCGAAATGTTGCAAAAATACTAATCGACTTATCTTTGGCCAGACACTCGACAAGGCGTGATCCAAGAAAGCCGCTGGCGCCAGTGACCATAAAATTGAGCGTCATCGCACGCGGCGTAACTCGGTAATCAGTGCGCTGGCGATGTAATCTGCCTGTTCATTGGTTAGCTCATAGAACATCGGCAGACAAATCGAGCGATTCAACGTAGTTTCTGTTTTCTGCAGCGTACCGTCATCGTAGTGACGATAGAATGGCTCCCTATGAGTAGGCGTATAGATACGCTTTGCCGCGATACCGTACGTTTCTTTCAAGGTTTTACATAACGCGCTGTTATCTGTAACGGAGTCGAGAAACACCGGATACTGATAAAACGCAGGGTCAGATCCTTCCGGGACGTTCAACAACGATAAACCCGGCTGATTTTGTAGAGCATGGAAATAGCGCGCCGCGATCTCGCGGCGGCGCCTCAGGAACTCGTCTAGCTCGGCGAGTTGATGATACGCGATGCAGGCACGGACCTCGTCGAGGAACCAGTCGTTGCCGATGCGGATCGGCTCGCCCGTCTTGACGCTGCGGCCGAACATCCGCACTTCGCGCGCAAACTGATCAAGTGCCAAATCAGCCGTTGTTATCATTCCGCCACTGCCACTGGTCATCAACTTGGTGGCAAAAAAACTGTAACAACCGGCATCACCAATCGTTCCACATTGTCGCCCATCAATGGTGGCGCCATGTGCGTGCGCGCAGTCCTCAATGAGAAACAACCCATGTCGTTTGGCGAACCTGACGATCTCGGTATATTCGTGAGAGATAACGCCGGTTAGATGAACCCAAATCATACCCTTTGTCTTTGGCGTCAGCTTCCGCTGCATGTCCTGAAGATCGAAGGAAAGGGTGTCTGGATTCATATCGACGAGAATCGGGCGACCGCCTTCCCATTCGATGGCGCTTATGTCGCTAACGAACGAACCACTGGGTACCAAGACATCGTGCCCCTTAACGTCAAAATAACGCAGACAGATCTGCAGAGCCGTCGTGCAACTGTTTACTGAGACTGCGTATCGAGCTCCTGTACTGTAGGCAAACGCTGCCTCTAGATCGAGCGCGAACGTCCCCATGATCACTTGGCCGCTGCTCAAGATGCGATCGATATCATTCTTGATTTTTTCGCGGCGCGTCAGCGAGAAGTAAGGTTTCGCGCTGGGGATGGGCGTGAGCTTTTTGTTTGGCTCAGTCATCCAGCACCTGAAGATGAACGCACCGCTTGCTCGGCATGCCGATCACCAGGCGGATTGATAATTCCGCCCAATTCCTCCGGGTAAAGAATTATCTTTTCTTCACCCAGCGCTTTAAGCAAACGCGTTTCCGTCTCAAAGCGAGCTTGTGCGCATTCCTCAAGAAGAATAACGACGGAAGAAGTTGCGCGAGAGATCGCAAGTTCACTGCCGGGCTCTTGCGCTGAAAGAACCGCTTCTATTGAGACGCTCGGATTGGCCGACGACCATGCAAACGCAAGCTCTTCAGCGCCGCATAGCAGTACGGTTTCGTTCTGAATCGGTCCAGCCATCATATACCGGTTGGAGGCATGGGCGGCCGATAGCATCGGGTCAGCTGCTTGCAGCCATTCCGCTAAGTGGCTCGCAATCGCGGCATGAAACGAACACGTGAAGTGCCATTGGTCGATAAGGCATCGCGCTACTCCGCCATGCTCAACCATCAGCCGGTTGAGGTCAATAATCTGGCCCCCATATGCCTCAACCATGGGGATTACGGCTTTATTGATGCCTGCCAAACAGCGGTCCCAATCAGGCAAACAACGGTAGTTTCCAGCGAAGTGCAGACGTGCAAAATGATCGCTATCTGGTATCGGCAATGTAAGCCATACGCACTGTCTGCGTCTGCGGCGAAAGTAGGAAACAAGTTGGCGTTGCTTTTCCATGTAGTTTGCCGGAGAGATCGATAACTCGCCGCGAAGAAAGAGTTCTGTTGCGGATTTACTGCCAATATTTAGGATTATTTCTTCAGCGCTTCGCAAGTCGTGGGCTTTAATTCGGCGAACTGCGTACTCAGTGAGATGCTCTTTGCTAATGAGCGTTTCCCAAATTCCATCAAGCAACACAACGGCCACGGGATTTAGTAACGCGAGCCTAATGATGTTGCTCGCTATAGACCCCGCCCGAAAATGGTCGGGAATATGAACAACTTCAAATGGTAGAGAAAAGTCATTCGCTGTTAGTCGTCGGAGTAAAAATGGAAACGTGCTGTCGTATCCGTAGCGTTCTTTATACTTGTCATTAGTGTAGTAAGTATCAAAAGCGCGAGAATCGCCTAGTATGGCGACGTTCACGAGTCGCTGTTCCATTAGCGGAGGTGTGGCTATCATGATGAAACCGCCTCGCACACGGCTGCTGCCACACACTCGGCTGTGATGTCGTCGAGATAGGGATTCATGGGCAAGGCCAGGACGCGCTCACAAAGCCGTTCACTCACCGGTAGAGAGCCTGGCCCGCCGCCAAAGCGCGCATAGGCGGTCTGTAAATGCATAGGGCGGGGATAATAGATAGCGGTTGGGACGCCCGCCTCTTTCAGAGACCTCGCGACCTCATCACGACGGTCGACGAGGATGCAGTATTGCGCCCAGGCACTGACCGCATCGGGCACGCGATAGGGAATCCCCACCGCGCCGCGCAAGCGCGAATCGTAAAAGCGAGACAGGCGCTCGCGCGCGGCGAGTTCGTCGTCGAACACGGTTAGCTTGGCCATAAGGATCGCAGCCTGCAACGTGTCGAGTCGCGCGTTCAGACCTAGGCGTACGATGTCGTATTTATCGTCGCCCTTGCCGTGGGCACGGATGGAGCGATAGTGGGCCGCACGCTCGTCGTCATCGGTCAGAAGCGCGCCGCCATCGCCATAGGCCCCCAACGGTTTGGCCGGGAAAAAGCTGGCTGCGGTCGCGGGCGCCAGCGCGCCGACCGCGCGGTTGCCCAGCTTGGCGCCATAACTCTGGGCCGCATCGGCGATCAGGAACAGGGCATGGCGGCGACAAAGGCTGTCCAACGCGCCGTAATCGGCCGGCTGGCCGAACAGATCGACCGAGATGACGGCGCGCGGCAGCAGCTTGCCCGCGCGCGCCACTTCGGTCGCCCGCCGGTCGAGGTCGGCGGCGTCAATGTTGAACGTGTGTGCGTCCACTTCGACGAAGACTGGGGTCGCGCCAAGAAGAAGCACGACTTCGGCGGATGCGGTAAAGGTGAAGGACGGCACGAAGACGGCATCGCCTGCGCCGATTCCCTCGGCCATCAGCGCCATGATCAGCGCATCGGTGCCGCTTGAAACGCCGATCGCATGTTTGGCGCCGGACCGCGCGGCCAGCGCGGTTTCCAGCTCGCCAACTTCAGGGCCCAGGATGAACTGGCCATGGTCCAGTACGGACTGGATACGGCGCGCGACCTCGGGCTTGATGCGCGCATACTGGGCCTTGAGGCCGGCGAAATCGATCTTCTGTTTGCTCATTGGGTCAGCGCGCGGCGATCAGACCGCCCTCCGTCTCTTGGTAACGTTCGCCCGTGCGCGGGCAGACCAGGTCTTGGCCCAGCACTTCGCCGGTGCGGCTGACCCAGCCGCGCGGGCGGGCGGGATTGCCGACAACCAGCTGATGATCCTTGACATCCTTGGTCACCACGGCGCCCGCTCCGATCATGGCATAGCGCCCGATAGTGACGCCGCAGACGATGGTGGCGTTGGCGCCGATGGAGGCGCCGCGCCTGACCAGCGTCGGTGCGAATTCCTGCTTTCGCTCAACGAACGCACGCGGGGTCAGCACGTTGGTGAAGACGCAGCTTGGGCCGCAGAAAACCTCGTCTTCGATCGTCACGCCCGCATAGATCGAGACATTGTTCTGCACTTTGACGCCGTTGCCGACCACCACATTGGGGCCGATCATCACGTTCTGGCCGACAATGCAGCCCGTTCCCATCTTCGTGCCGGACAGAATGTGGGCGAAATGCCAAATCTTGCTGCCGGCGCCGATTTCGGCGCTGTCGTCGATCAGGGCGGTTGGGTGAATGTAGGGCGCGTTCATGTCTCGGCTTTCAGATCGACGGCCTGTCCCGTGGACAACGAGGTCTGGCAGGCGTCGAGGACGCTCAGGACCTTCAAGCTTTCGGCGGCGTCGGAGCGCGGCGTGCACTGGTGCTCGACGCAGTCGAGAAAATGCCGGCATTCGAGGGAAAGCGGCTCTCCCGCTTCGTAGGGAACGGGCTCGGCCGCGGCCTTAGTGACCGTCGGCAATTCCCCATCCCATCCCACGGCGTGCGGATAGAGCATGAGCTTGCGGCCTTCTGGTTCGCTGTCGTGGAACGTCGCCATGCCTTCGCTTCCCACCACCACCAGCCGGTGATCTTTATAGGGGTGCAGCCACGAGACGAAGATGTGCGCTTGCAAACCATTTGGAAACGTCAAATGCGACAGGGTCGTATCCGCCACGTCGGACAGAAGGTAACTGCCGCCGGTGGTCAAGACGCGGCCCGGCAATGAGCCGGATAGCGCGAGGATCATCGAGACGTCATGAGGGGCGAATGACCACAGCGCATTTTCCTCGCGCCGAATTTTTCCAAGGCTTAGGCGATTGGAATAGATATAGCGAAGTTGTCCCAGCCGACCAGTTTTCGTCAGCGTCCGCAAGGCGATGAAGGCCGGGTGGTAAAGAAGAAGATGCCCGATCATGAGGGTCAGCCTGGCATCTTTCGCGGTGGCGCCGAGCGTACGGGCCTCGTCCAGGTCAAGACACAACGGCTTCTCGACGAATACATGTGCTCCGGCGGCCAGGGCCTTGGCTGCCAAGGCACCGTGGGTGGCGGCTGGCGTTGCGATGGCGACGGCGTCCACGGCTTTGGCTACCAGCATCGATTCCAGGTCGGGAAAGGCCTTCGCGCCAGGGTATTGCGCCTCGAAACGGGCGAGAATTTCGGGGCGCGAATCAGCCAGTGCGGCTAGCGCGCCATGAGCCGCGAAATTTCGCGCGAGATTCGGCCCCCAATGGCCCAGGCCGATGACGCCGATGCGCACGCTCATGTCGCTTTCCTTCTGCGCCCGGGTATATGGACTTCGCAATGGGTTGCTAACGCGCGGTCCAATGCGTCGAGGCGTGCGTCGAGCAAGGCGTCGAGCCGTGCCGCGGGCGGCGCGGGCGGATCTTGCCACCAGATCGGATGAGTTAGAAGTTGCAATGCCCGGCCAGTAATTACGGCATCGTGCTGCAACGGGTGGCCATGACGCCAGCCGCCGCGCGAATCCGAGCTATAGCCCATGTCGCGAAAAAACCGCGGTTCATAGGCGTGACGCCGCCCGGCCAGTACGCCGGCACGGCCCAAGAACGAGGGGTGAGGGCGGTGGAAGCTGATGGTGCACACCGGTCGCCCGGTAAAGGCTTCAAGCATGGTGCATTCGCGTGCGGCAGCGTCCTCGAGCGCCGCTTCCGAATAAAGTGCCGCATCGAAATGAAGGCCGATTTCGTGGCCAAGAGATACGATTCGCGCAAGCGCTGCCGCGCCACCAGGCGCGAATGGGTTATAGAGATCGCTGCGCACCAAAACGAAATAGGCGGCTGCGACGCCCAATGCGGCTTCCGTTTCGGCGATCGGCACAGCCGCCTCGATCGACATATCGATGTCGTGGCGCAGAACCAGATGGCGCGCAGACGGATCGGCCTCGGCGAAGCTTCGGGCCGCATACCCGCGCGCAAGTAGCGCGCGTACGAGCTCTGTATAGCCCGCGGTCGAGAACTCGTTTTGGCCGATTTCCGTCATGCCGCCGCCGCCGGCAACAGGCGTTCGTAGAATGTGGTGACAGGCGGACGGCGCTGGCCCGTGTGCAGAAGGACGACAAGGGAGCCACCGAACCGTTGGCAGACCTCAATCGCCTCGCCGCAGTCCGCCAGCGCCGCGTCCGCGGATAGGTTTCGGTATTTTCCGCCGAACAAGCCGAAATCCATGATCGAGGTCGAGATCTGCTCCAAGGGCAGGGTCTTCCGCCGCCTTAGGCTATAGGCGGCATGCCGCCGGCAGGTGCCGGAGCGAAAGCCCGTTACTTCCGGCCAACCCAAGGTCAGGTCCAGCGCCATACCGGAATCGCTCCAGATATCCGGCGTCACATCCGCGGTGTAGCGCAGCACATGCTGGCGCCCTTCGCGCACCGGTTGTCCGAGCACTTGCTCGAGACCATCGCGCTGACGCCGCCATTCGGCCGCATCGCTCACCGTTGCAAAACATGGGTGATAGCCAATCACGTGCCCGCGTCCGGCGATCTCATCCGCGACGCGGCGCAGAAGATTCGGAGAGCGAACAGCATATGGGCTGTCCATGGAGTCGTTGCTCGGACCCATGAAATAGAATCGGCTTGCGATGCCGTTCGCTTCCGATTGCGCCATGATGGCGCGCATCGTGCCCCAAGGCTCACCCGAAAGGTAACCGTCCGCCAGGCGACGCATGGCGCGTGCCGGATCGAAGCGCTTTAGGATGTCGCCGGCCGCCGCGCGAAGCGGATCGATCGGACGATGATAACCCGCCAGCATGTCGACATCATGCGTCAGCAGAAGCTCATAGCGCGTTGCAATGGGCGGCTCGTCGCACTCCAACAGCGCCGCGGCCAGATCGTGCGCGGCAATATCGGCCACCGGCGGTGCCGTGCCGTACCTTCGCGCCGCCATCGAGGCTTCGTAGGGGAAACGTCCATAGCGATCGAGCGTGGGCGCCCCACGCTCCTCCACGCGCGACAACATGAAGAAAATGAGGCCAAGTGCGTCATACCGCAGCTCGCCTGCGTGCCGACGATCTCGAGTGCTCGCGGGCGGCAGGAATGGCGCCTGGGCCGATCCGTCTTCGATCGCGACAAAGGTCGAGCGGTTCAAGTGAATGCCGTGCTCGTCTGTCCGCACGCCATCGGGAAAAAGAACGGAGGGCACCAAAACCGCGCCTTTGGGAGCGTCAGGCCCGTAGTGCAGAACCCGTGTCGCGTCGTTTGTCCGGACAAGTGGATAGCAGCGCTCCAGAAACGCGCACGCATGCTCGACTTCCGGACGAAATCGTTCCAGCGCCGGGGCGAGACTAAGCCGATAGGGCGACCGTGCGTCCATCAACCCGTGCCGACGATGCCGAAGCTGCGGACCCAAGCGTCGTGGGTTAAGAGTTGGCGCAGCAGCTTGGTGTGCTTGGCCCGGCCGTCAAGATGCTCGTCAATGCAAGCCGCCAGCGCATCACGATCGAGAACGCCGAAAGTCAATGAATCGAGACGGCTGCGGATGTCCTTGAAGCGCACCCGGTGCGCCGGTTCATCACGGTAAAGGCCCGGTGTGTCATGCCAGGAGCCGGTCGATTGGATCGTCGTCGGTGCTTTGGGCCGGCGCGCGATACCCAGACGCCGCAACACGCCGCGGGCGAGCAGGGTGCCTGTTTCCAACCACGGATCCATGTCCGCGGGGAAATGCGTATTGGCGTTGGGCATACGCGCCGCCTTCGGCGACAAAACGCGCAGGGCGCGCTTCACCATGCGTCCGCTGCAGCGCCAAGCTGGGGGCATGCGGAGGTAGACGTCGAACACCTCGTCGTCGAAGGCCAGCATGCGCAGATTGCCGACCGCCCGGGTCGCCATCATGCCCGTGAAGGCGTAATGCTTTGACAGGGCATGCAGAATGAATGCATCCCATGCGTTGTAGGGCTCGTCCGACTCGAGCCACGGCTCCAAAGTCTCCTGCAGTGCTTGTGCTTGGCTGCTCCACCAGGAGTCGCGCCAACCCGCCGCCGCGATCCGCCGGACCGTGGCGCGTGGCGGACCTTGGCGCAGGCCGGCCAAAACATCCGCACCGCTCGGCCGTTTGGGAATGGGGCGCAAGGAAGGTGTCCGCGTCCGCGAACCGCCGATTTCGAGAAAGCGCGCCGGCAGATAGTACCCGCGCAAGGTGAAATCGAGCCCGTGGCCCGTATGGATGACCTGACAGGTCCGACCCACGCGGGGCAGGAAGACGGACATCGCGGTGGATGCGGGGTAGAGGCCGTTCGACTCGATGACCGTCTGCTCCAGAATGGGCAGTGTATCCGGCGCCGCCGCGAGGAGCGTGTGGTGCTCCGCGCCGCACAGGGCGGCGACGTTGCGCGCAATGGCCAGTTCCGGATTGTCATCGTATCCCGCGGTGGTCCAGCACGACATGGAGCCGGGTGGGGCGGCGAGCAGGATCAAGCGGCTGTCGAGGCCGCCGGATAGGAGCAGCCCGCCGGTTGCTTGGCGGCGTGCCGCGTTGCGCAGGGCCGAGGCGAGGAGTTCGGCACCTTCGTGTTCGCTGAAGTCCGGTTTGCGCCAGGTCAAAGTTCGATACCGGCGCTCGCGCAATCCTCCGCTGTCGATCTCGGTGATCGTGCCGGCGGGCAGAGAATCGACGCCTGCAACGGAGGTGATGCGACCGAAGGTGCGTTGGGTGGTGAACAGTTGCGCCAAAGCGGCGGGATTCGTCCTGCGCGGTACGCGCGGATCGCCCAGCAGCGTGAAGATTTGTCCGGCAAAAACGACGTCCCGGCCGCGCCGCCAGAGATGGATCGGAAAGCTAGCGTGGCGGTCCGTGACAAGAATCAGCTTGTGGGTCGCGCGCTCATAGAGGGCGAATGCGAACAGACCGTTCGCATGGGCGAGGCGATCCAGCCGATCCTCGCGGGCGAGATGGAGAGCCAGCGCCGCGAGGGATGACGGCGGCGCGTTATCCGAGCCTATGACTTCGGCCGAATTGAAGATTTCACCGATGGCGGCGACGGACCAACCGGCCTCCGTCACGACGGCTAAGTCGCGATGATGGGGGTGGGTCGCACAGCCCAAGGCCGCGCCGACGTCCGATTGCCCATGACGAGCATAATACGGCGACACGGTCGATGCCAACGGCGTTAAGTCGGCCGGAGTGCCCGGCCCGGCCTGGTAGATTCCGTAAAGCCCGATCATGGCAGGTGCGCGACGCGCTCCTGCGGCAGAGCCATGACATTGCCGCGCGGGCCGACGAAGACGCGATAGCCGTGAGGTTCGATATGCGCTTTCGTCAGCCGCCAAATCTTCTCGCCACCGCGCGTGTACCACCCGGCCAACCGGATGCGGGGGCGCAGAACACGCAAAGCATGCGCGGCGCCCTCCAAAGCCTCCACCTCGGCGCCATTGAGCGTGAGGCTCAACATATCGAGCCGCTGCAGCCGGAACTCCTCGACCAAACCGTCGATGCTGACAGTGCGAACCCGTTCCTTCCGCACCCCTTTCTGCACTTCGCCGATCAGCGAGTTGCCCTGGGCTTCCGTTGTCTCAAGCTCAAGCTCCGTCGCTTCTTTCCACGCTGCGCGGTGCAGTGCGGTCACGTTGCCGATCCGGTTGTGCGTCATGTTGCGCTGAAGCAGCGCATGACACGCGGCGCTGGCCTCGATCGCATAGAGATGACCGTCGCCAATCTCGGGTGCAATTCGCAATTCGCCAAAACCGAGAAAGGCGCCGCAATCGATGAAGATCTCGCCCCGCTTCGGGCGAAACGCCTCGTTGAGCGCCGCGTGTGTCTCCGGGGGCTGGTCGGCGATCGCGTCCTTGTGCTGGCCATGAAAGCCGAACATTGCTTCCACCGCATAGCCGATAGGCTTCAGGTCGGGTCGCATATGCGGGTAGACGTAGCGGTTCAGGCAATCCTTCACGAGACGGAAATGGGTTTTTGGAATCGCGGCCGGCAGGTCGCCGCGCAAAAGATGAAAGACTTCGAGGTTTGCCTTCTCCGTCGCAAAGCCGTGGAATCGCGGCCCGCCTTCGAGCTCGATCCATGGCGTATCGCCGTCTTGGCCATAGGACAGACGCGGCGCGAGCTTGTCGATCTCGGCCAGCATGCAGGCATATTCGCGGCGCCAGCGCGCGCGATAGCCGGGAACCAGCGTCTTGAGTTCAACGGGGATCTTCATGCCCGGACCCCGAGAGGTGTTGGAGCGAGTTTATGAACACGGCGCGGATCGTAGTCGCGAAAGTACCCGATACGCGCCAGTACGGGGGTGGGGATGCGACTAACAAAACGTTCGAAGGTCGTGATGTCTTCGCCCAATATCACGGTTGCGCCAAATCCTTGCGAGACGTTGTCGTTCATCGGACCGCCGACGCTAAGAGAAGAAGGGGCCAGGCCAAGCGCTTGGAAATGCCGCGCCATGATGTCGAGGTTGATCAGTTCCTCGGTACGGATCTCGACCAGCCGGGCCACACGTCCTTCATCGGCCAATGCCTGGGCACGCAGGTAGACCTCGCACCATGCCCACAGATACAGCTCGCCTTGCGATAAATGGGACGGGTCCAGCCGCAGTTGGTTGGCGGATGCATCCGGGCTGTTGTTGTCGAGATAGATGTTCTTTCCCCGGTTGAGAAAGCTGCGCATGTTGGAGATCGGGTCGCGGACTAAGCGGATCAGCGCGATTTGTGGGATCGCTTGGGCGATTGGCTGGTGCAGGCCGCGGACGAAATACTTGCTGACGTCGATATATATGTCGGCTTTGGCGCGCGAAACCTGCCTTTCGATCCAGTCGAGCCGTCGTTGGGCCATTTTTCGAAGCGCGTCTTCATCGCCGCGGACGAAAGCTTCCAAGACCTTGCCGCGGCCCAGAAGCTCGTGCGTTTCCACGAACCGGCGGCGAAAGTGTCGTTCGAGCGAGACGAAAGGTTTCGGCAGGACGGGCCGCACTTGCGGCTCCTCGAACAGAACCAGCGCGCCTGGAACATGGCGGCGCAGCAACGCGGACAAATAATTCTGTCCGCTCCGCCCAGCTGTGGCGGTGAAGATGTAGCGCGTCATACCTGGTGTCGCCGGCGGTTCAGTCTATGAAGTCCCAAGACAGGGGTGTGCCGCGCCGGATCGCGCGTTTGGCGCGGCGGCCCAGGATCTCGTGGAAATGCTTGGGCGGCAGGCCGAGGCCGGGGCGGATCGAGCGCACGGTTTCGGCGGTGAACGCCTCACCCGCCGCCATATCGCGAACGACGTAGAGCGAACGGCGGAACTTCATATTGGGGCGTTCGCTGGCCGTGCGCTCCTCGACGCCGGTGCCAAGCGCGGCAAACGCCGCGCGGCAATCGCGAACCAGCGTTGCAAACTCCTGCGGTTCCAGCGAAAAGGCGGCATCCGGCCCGCCTTCATCGCGCCGCAAGGTCAGATGCTTCTCCACGACTACGGCGCCAAGAGCGACGCCCGCGACGGCGCAAGTCGTGCCGTGGGTATGATCGGAGAGGCCGATCAGCACGTCGTACCGGTCGGCCAGCGCGCGGATGCGCTTGAGGTTGCTTTCCTCCGTCGGTGTCGGATAACCGCTCACGCAATGGAGGAGCACGATGTCGCCAGTTCCGGTACCGCGCGCGGCGGCCAATGCTTCGGCGACCTCGTCGGGCCCCGCCATGCCGGTCGATATGATCAGCGGTTTGCGGGTCGCCGCGGCACGCTCGATCAATGGCAGGTCGACGATCTCGAAGGACGCGATTTTATAGGCCGGTGCGCCCAGCTTCTCCAAAAGCTCGATCGCGGTCGCGTCGAACGGGCTCGAAAAGACCGTGATACCGAGTGTGCGGCCGTGATCGAACAGGCGGGGGTGCCAGTCCCACGGCGTGTGCGCCTCCCGGTAAAGGTCGTGAAGAGTACGGTTGTGCCATAACCCACCCTGGATACGGAATTCGGGGCCGTCGTGATCCAGCGTGATCGTATCGGCGGTATAGGTCTGTAGCTTGACGGCGTCAGCGCCAGCT
This sequence comes from Alphaproteobacteria bacterium, assembly GCA_050180485.1. Classification (GTDB taxonomy): domain Bacteria; phylum Pseudomonadota; class Alphaproteobacteria; order CADEGL01; family CADEGL01; genus CADEGL01. The sequence continues at coordinate 42,250 of JBFXED010000008.1, forward strand.
TGCTTCGCCGCCGTCATGATCGCGAGAGCGCGGTCCAGTTCGCCCAGATGGTTGGCCGACATCTCGGCGATGATGTAGGGCGAAGCATTGGGGCCGATTATGCGCCCGGCGATGTTGATCGATCGCATCATGGCCTTGCCTCGTACCAACCGTTCGTCCGCCGATAGCCCGCGCTCAGGAACAAGGCGTGGGACGCCACATTCTCAGGCAGGACTTCCGCGAGAAGCGAAGCCTCCGGCACCAACCGTCGCGCCGCGGCAAGTGCCGCCGTGCCAACACCGTGGCCATGGCGCGCCGCATCGATCAGGATGGAAACCTCCCATCCTTTCTCGCCCTTGCGGTCGAGGCGCAGTACGCCGGCGGGCTCTTCATCGTGCATCACGAGGTTGAGAAGGCAATCCGGATTGGTCAAATGCGCGCCGAGCCAGGCACGGTGGGTGACCTCGTCCGGCGCTTCCGTTACGCGCGCATGCCGCCGTGTTTCGGGCTGGCGCTGCCACTGCAGCATTGTCTCCGCATCACCCATCGTGGCGGGCCGCAGCCAGACGGGGCGGCCATCCTTGGCGAGGGGTGGGTCGAGCCGCAATGCGATGCGTTGCGCGCCGCGCCCGTCGCAGAGCGCCGTCGCGGCGGCGGCCATCCGCGCACGCTTCTCCGCATCGCGGGCCAGCATGTGCACGGCTACAACGGCGGCTTCGACATTGGACGCTAACGAGGCAGCGCCTACATCCGACACGGCGGCGGCCGGATCGCGCTGGTTATCCGCTAAGACCAGTATAACGGCTGGCAACCCGATGCAGCAGCGCTCCAGCGCGCTGACACCCCCCGCGCCGACCGCGAGGTCGGCATTGACGAGGAGCGCCGCCACGTCGGGCGAATCGAGGTGGAGGCGGATGTCTCCGCTCGCGCGCTCGACGGCCTCCATAACGTCGGCGACGTGGCGCGCGCCGCGGCCGAGCATGATATCGACGGCCCAACCGTTCAGCGGCTTGGCGGCGAGCGCGGCTAGAAAGCGCCCCGTGGCGTTGTCCGGGTCCGTGCCTCCGAAAGAAACGAGAAGGCGCGGCGTTGCGGGTGCTTTCCGGTCGCTAAATCGCATGGCTACCAGTTCGGGCCGTAATGGCGCGTAGGACGGGCCTACAAGCCGGATCGATGCGGTTGGGACATGGTCCGTGCGCATTGCTGCCGTCCGGCCCGGTGTTGGATCGACCAGGATGTCGGCGTCGTGGATCCGACCCGGCAGATCGTCAAGGACGAGGATGCGCCGTGCGAAACGACGGCATGCCTTCTCGTAGATGCGATCGAGGCCGTAATGGTCGACGATCAGAAGATCGCATCCGCCGTCCGTATGGGCTTCAAGAGAGTGTGCATCATGATTCGCGCGCGGCGTCAGAACACGGATTTCGAAGGGACTGCCGTCCAGTTCGGGCACGACAGCCGAACTTTCCACGCCGACAACGAAGCGGCAGGTCCAGCCCTCGCGCCTCAGGACATGGGCCAGCGTGAGGCAGCGCCGGATGTGGCCGGTGCCGATCGATACCGAAGCGTCGGCGCGGATGAGCGCGATACGGCCCGTCATCAGCGCACGCGGAACACCGGCTCCAGCGGCGGCACGCGCATGCGGCTCTCGATGGGGCCGGCGTCGAGCGCTTCACGGATGGCGCCGAGCGCACCGGCATAGGCCGTCGCCGCCTGGCGCAGATCCGCATCGGTGTGGGCATAAGAGACGTTGTGGCTGCCGAGGCCCAATACGCCGCGCGCGGCCAGCTCGTAGATCAGCATGGTCTTGATCGCTTGGGACGAGCCCTTCGGGTGGTCGGTGATGGCGAGTAGGGTCCAGGGCGCCTTGCCGCGCAACGCTATATTACCCTCCAGCTCTGCACCGCGAACCGCGCTGCTGACAGCCTCGGCCAGCCTCTCGCCGTTCCGCCACAGTGTTTCGATCACCGGCTCGCGCCGCATCTTGCGCAAGCAAGCCAGGCCGGCGGCAAGCGACAACGCCTCGCCGCCGAAAGTTCCCGAGAAGAAAATCTCTTCCATCTCCGCCATGACCTCGTCTCGGCCGACCACGGCCGAAAGCGGCATGCCATTCGACAGGCCTTTGCCGAAGGCGGCCAGATCTGGAGTCACGCCGAAATATTCCTGCGCGCCGCCAAGGGCGAAGCGGAAGCCGGTGATGATCTCGTCGAAAATCAAGAGCGCGCCATGCTGGTGGAGAAGCACCTTGAGCTCCGCCAAATAGCCCGGCTTGGGCTCGGTCAAGTTCATCGGCTCCATCACCAGCGCCGCAAGCTCGCCTGGATATTTTTTGAGCAGCGCGTGAACGGCGTCGAGGTCGTTGTAGGGCACGCTGTGCGTGAGGGCGCGCACGGCTTCCGGTACGCCCTTATGGCGCGCCGTCGCGCCGATATACCAATCCTGCCAGCCGTGATAGCCGCAAACGGCGATACGGTCGCGGCCTGTGGCCGCGCGCGCGACACGCACGGCGCCGGCCGTCGCGTCCGAGCCGTTCTTGGCGAAGCGGACCTTCTCGGCACAGGGAACGATCTCGACGATGAGTTCGGCCAGCTCGCGCTCCAGTTCCGTGGCCAAGGAGAAGCTGATGCCCGCGGCAAGCTGCCGGGCAATGGCCGCGTCCACATCGGGATCGCGATAGCCGAGTGAAACGCAGAGAAGCGAGTTAACAAGGTCGACATACTCGTTGCCGTCGACATCCCAGACCCGGCCGCCTTCGCCGTGGGTCAGGAACAGCGGCGCGGCCCCGACGGGGAATTGCACGCGGCTTTTGCTGAAGGTTTGCGAACCGAGCGGAATGACGCGCTCGGCCCGGGCCAAAAGCTCGACGGAATCGGAGTAACTGCGCTGTTCGGCCGGTGCCGCCCGCGCCTCTTCAAGAAGTGAGGTGTGATAACCTTCGTCGCGGCCGATGATGGCGTTGATCTTGCGCAGCTCGGGCTCGGCATCGAGCACGCGCAGAACTTCGATGTATGAGGGCGCGCGATCCGGCGCCAACCGCGCGGTGACGGCCCGAAGGAACTCCAAGTCCTCCGGCGTGTCGAGTGTCCAGCGCTCCCGCCATAAGCCGGAGATAGGACATGTCAGCATGCTGACCGCGAAGCGACGCCGGTTATGGCGCAGGAACGGCGTGACATGCTCGCGCTCGACCGTGCGCCGTGCGAGCTCATCGGCCGCGCGAAGCGCTGCGACGGTAAAGGCTTCGCAATCGAGACCATCCGGCCAGCGCGGTGGGTCGACGTTACTCGCATAATCCGCCTGCTCGAACGCGCGCAGGTAGACAAGCTGTGCGACGACGGCCGGGTCGAGAAGGGGGGCATCGGCGGTCAGGCGGATCACGACGTCCGCCGTCGCCGCCGCCGCCGCTTCGGCGTACCGGCGCAGAACGTCCTCCTCGGGACCGCGATGACAGGCAACGCCTTTCGATTTGCACCACTCCGCGACCGCATCATCGGCCGAGGCATGGCTAGTGGCGACGATCACCTGATCGATCCCGGTTGCTGCGCGCGCTGCGCGCACCGACCAGGCCAGGACAGGCATCCCACCTAAGTCCATAAGAACCTTGCCTGGCAGGCGTGTGGAGCCCATGCGCGCTTGGATAATGGCGGCGGTCTTCATAATGGCTGTTCCGGGGACAGCTTCGATTGTCGCAAGAATGCAAGAATCTCGCGCGCGGCTAATTTACCGGCCGATTGTTGAGGGCCGAAAACCAGCGCTTCAAGCGCTTTCGCGCGCGAGTTCTTTCGGTGCGCCCATTCGTCTTCCAATAGATTCAAGTCTTGCGACAGGAGGCGCACGACGGATTCCATCCAATCCGGCTCGCTCGCATCGAAGAGAAACAGGCTCGGCTTCAATGCATCCTTCGCGTCTTTCGAAAGCGGGTTATCGCTCGGGAGGTCGATGAAAACGACGGGACGCTTAGAGGCGAAACACCAACCCAAGGTACTGGTCGCACGCATGGTCAGTATGACGCGAGCGTCGCTGGCCATGTAACGGAGGTCGATGGCTCGGTCGACAATGGTCAAATTGGCCACCGTGCGCGCATGCGCGACCACGGGGTTGGCGTCGGCATAGCGTATGGCGGGGTAAGGTTTGTATAGAACCTTTCCGGGAAGCTTCGCCAAAACTCCGTCGATGAACGCCGTCTCTCTGCTAACTCGCTCGATGTCGGTCTGCCATCCGACGAATGCGTTGAACGAACTGCGCAATAAGGTAGTAGAGACATACATAAACGGAAAATCGGGCTTATGGCTGGACTCTACACGGCGGAAAATTCGTGGTGCGCCCGTGGCGATACTCCGCCCGCGCGCGTAGACCGACTTTGCCGACACACGGGCGGCAGCCGTATTGTAGGTAAAGAACAAGTCCGAGGCACCATTCTCATAGGAGACCGCGACTTCGTCATCGGTGGCTCGGATCTCGCGCGTCACGCCATGCTGACAAGAGTTAACTGGGATATGAAGACGGCGGGCCGCTTCAGCCAACGGCAGGCGAGTGATCGTTGCCGCGCTGTCCACCAACAGTACCGTGCGACCTTTTGTCACGTGGGACCTTAGAATCCGATGGCAGGCGTCCGTCATCGAACGATGGCGGGTGAGCATTGCCATGGCTTGCCTTTGGTACAGCCCATCGAGTTGCCGGGCAATTCTTACTGAACTCCATCGGGCAATCTGCGCTGACAGGGTCCTGGAGCATATTGATGTCGCCGCGAGGTCATCCTCATCCGGAGCATCTATACCTCCACTCTCGGGCATCCCTACTGTCCGGAGAGCGAAGCCTTTAAGGGCAAGAGAGGCCGCCGCCTCTCGCTGCAGTTCGTTGTCTCCCATGATCAACGCGATGCCCTGCCCCAGACGGGCTGGTAGAAACCGCCACAACCGCAACGCAGCGTAATAGGTGGCACTTTCAAGGCCACCAAAGCGAAGCCGCGTAATAAACGACGGTACGAAAAGCGGGGTGTCGTGAAGCGCGACATCGCGGATGTCAACGACGTGAAAATTCGAATTGACCGAAAGCAAACTGCCCCAGTCAGGGCCAAGCCGCTCGCCCTGCACACAGCGCTTGTCGAAGACACGCAAGTGTAAGCGGGGCTCCTCCATGTCGCGATCGGAAAGCATGCCACCAAGATAGATCAGGCGATGGAAATGAGCCGTGAAAAGTGCGAGCGGATAAGCCCTTCCTGATAGGCGCGGGACTGCTTTGACAGCCTCAAAAACAGCTCTTGTGGTCGGTGCGATAGATTGCTGGAAGGCGCAATATCGCGCTTCCGGCCATGCGCTTTCGACGGCAGTTATATTCGGCAACCCTAGATTCTTCACGGCTGGCGAATGGGTACGAATTTCAAGCTTGTGGGGAATTGCTTCGCCAAACCAGCGTGAGAGTGCTTCGCGGCTGTCGGCATAGACGACCGGCCAATCGGTGGCGAAGCGCGTAGCGTTACTGGCCATCAGAGGTTCGGCTTCAGGCACGGACAAGCATGGCGGCATCCGCAAACCGCGCCATCTGGAGAACGTCCACGAAGTGATCTTCAAATGCCGCATGCGCGCGGAGGACGGCTTCCACATGGAACCCCGCCTTTTCGAAGGCTCGGCGGCTTGCGTCGTTGCAGATAAGGATTCCGGCACAGATCTTCCTCAACCCCAATGCGTGGAAGGCGTGTGCGGATGCCGCAGTGAGCGCATCGCGCGCAAGATTCCGACCCCATCGCGACTTATCACCGATGAGAAGCGCAACTGTAGCGCGCGCATGCCGTATGCTAATTCCCGACATGCGCAAGTTACCGACATGGCCGTATCCAACCTCGTGGATCGCCCAGAACAGGGTATATGGATCGCGTTGTATGGTATCCACATAAGCTCGGATGGATTCGAGTGTCTGCTCGGTGGGGTTGACGTCCGTGTAGCGAACGACATCGACATCACGCAGCCAGGAGAGGTAGGCGGGGCCGATGTCAGCCGGCGTAAAGGGCCGCAGTTCGACACCGCCACCGCGAAGTCTGGGTGCGATTGGCATCAGGCCTGGGGTAGCCCCGCCATGCGGCGTGCACGAATGGTTTCGGTCAATACGGCGAAACCTTCGGATGCGGGGCAAGCTGGTTCCGCGCCGTCCTCGGCACAGGCAACGAAATGCTCGATAAGCCGGCAATAGTCATCATCCACGGTGCCTGGCGCGACATGCTCGAGGAGCGCCGCACCGCTGGTATCCTCCGCGCGAACCGCACGGCGCTGAACGTCTATCGTAATACGTCCCCTCGCGCAGGTGATTTCCGTCGTGCGAATGGCGGGACGGGTAACGTAGTCTAGATGGATCGTCGATTGCAGGGCGCTGGCGTGGCGAAGCACAATATCTGCAATGTCTTCCGCGGCAATCTCGATCGTACCCGATCGCCGTGCCCACGCGCCGATCGTTTCGAACGGTCCCAGCAGGTGGTACAGCAAATCGAGTTCGTGGATGATGTCGAAGATGACGCCGCCCGAGTAAGGGTCAGCGGCATAGCCCAACCGATAGTCCTGGCCTGGCCGCCAATGTGGCATATAGGAGGCACAGATGGCACGTGCCCAAAGCGGTGCTCCGAGACGCCCCGAGGAGAGCAGCGCGCGTGCTTTCGCGACGGCCGGATTGAATCGCTGGTTGTGCCCTAGCAGGACCGGCGCTCGCGCTTGAGCCAGGGCTTTGCCGATATCGTCGAGGCGTGTGGCCATCGGCTTTTCCACGAATACGGGAGAGGCCAGAGGCAAAACGTCCAGCAAGTCCTCGCGATGGGCGGCGGAAGGTGTTGCGATTAGGATGGCGTGGCCCTTAGCGGCGCATGCGAGCGCGTCGTCGCGATTTTTCACGATCAGCCCTCCGCCTTCGACCAAGCGCGCGCAGCGAGCGTCGTCTGGGTCGAAACCTACGACGGTGCGGCCGAGCGCAAGAAGGTTGCGAGCATGGCGCAGCCCGATCGATCCAAGGCCTAGAACCACATACGCACGTTTCGGCATCGCGGTTAGGCGATCTCCAGCGCGCGACCAAGAGCTGCGGCAACTCGCGCGGGCATTTCATCTGACATGGCGGGAAACAAGGGGATAGCCAACGCCGACGCGTAATAGCGCTCGGCACCTGGCAGTCGAATCTCACCATAGCGCGCCCGGTAGTACGGATGCCGATAGACCGGGATGTAGAGCACCTGGCTTCCGATACCGTCTGCTTTCAAACGCCTCATCACCGTCGCGCGCTCGGTGCCAGAGAAATCGATCAACGCCGCTGCGACGTGCCAAGCAGGCTGTCCGATGCCGGCCGCTTTCACAAGCCGGACCTTCGTCTTCAATGGCGACAACGCTTCGTTATAGGCCGCGATCAACGCGCGGCGTCTGGCAACGAAGCGGTCCAGCTTGCCGAGCTGGTTCAAACCGAGCGCGCAATGGATATCGCTAGCCCGGTAGTTGAATCCGAGTTCCGCCAACTCGTAATACCAGGGGTTCGGCTGACCACTCGAATCCAGCGCCTGCGATGGCTCAGTGAATGCGGCAGGGTTTCGCTCGATTCCGTGATTGCGAAGCCGGTCGAGACGTTGCTTTAGATCCGGGTCGCGCGTGGTGAGGATGCCGCCTTCGCCCATAGCAAAGGTCTTTACCGGATGACCCGAAAACATTGCCATTTCGCTCAGAGTGCACGACCCGATGGGTGACTCGATTCGGCCGGCGCCTTCCTGCGTTCCGCCGATCGCATGGCAAGCGTCTTCGACAATCGCGAGACTATGACGTTCCGCGATATCCGCGATGGCGCGCATGTCGGCGCTTTGGCCGTTCAGGTGCACGGGCAGGACGGCGCGAAGCACATGCTTCGGTGTTTGATGGCGCGCGCGCTGAATGGCATCCTCTAGATGCGGGGCCGTCATCAGTCCCGTATCTGGATCGACGTCTGCAAAGACGACCTCGCCACCCACATAGCGGATCGCATTGGCCGTCGCGGCGAAAGTAATGGCGGGTACGATGGCTGCTTGGCCTCGCGTGATGCCAAGGGCCAACGTCGCGAGATGCAAAGCCGCAGTACCGCTGCTGCAAACGCTGGCGTAAAGCGCGCCGACACGGGCCGCGAATGCCTCCTCAAGTCGCTCGACGAGGGGACCCGTTGTGAGGAGATCGCTACGTAACGCCGCCGCAACAGCGGCGATATCGTCGTCTTCGATCACCTGGCGCCCGTAAGGAATCACGTTGTGGCTCCGATCATTTGGCGCAAGGTTTCTCCGTCGAGCCAATGATCATTGCCATTGCTCGTATAGGCGTATTCCTCCGGAACCGGCTTTGCACCAGCGTTCACGTAAGTGTCACGCGTCCAGAAGGCAAATGAAGGTTCGACGACGTAGCGGTCTCCGAAATCCAACGTAGTGCGCGATTCGTCGCTGGTCAGCAACATCTCGTGTAGCTTTTCGCCCGGACGAATGCCGATGACGCGCGTTGGCAAGTCAGGGGCCAGCGCCTTGGCCAGATCGACGATACGCATGCTAGGGATCTTTGGAACGAAAATCTCGCCACCTTGAATCATGTCCAGGCATGACAGAACAAATGCGACGCCGCCCGGCAGCGTGATCCAAAACCGTGTCATCCGCTCGTCTGTGATAGGGAGAAACTTGGCGCCTTTGTCGATCAGCCCACGGAAATATGGCAAAACGCTGCCGCGCGAACCTAGCACGTTGCCGTAGCGAACAACGGCGAAGCGGGTGGCGCGCTTTCCGGCCAAATTGTTCGCTGCGATAAAAATCTTGTCGGCTGCAAGTTTGCTGGCGCCATAAAGGTTGACCGGATTGACCGCCTTGTCCGTCGATAGAGCGATTACCTTCTTGACGCCGGCATTGAAGGCGGCCGCGACGATGTTCTCGGCGCCGTGGACGTTTGTCTTGACGCACTCGACGGGATTGTATTCCGCTGCGGTAACGTGCTTCATTGCCGCGGCATGTACGACCACGTCAACGTCATGCATGGCCATTTCTAGGCGACTTTGGTCGCGAACGTCGCCGATGAAGAAGCGCAACGGCAGCCCACCGGCATCCATGGGCGAATACCTATAATCGTTTGCCATGTCGAACTGCTTTGATTCATCGCGAGAGAACACAATCAAACGCTTTGGTTTGTATCGTTCCAGCACGGTCTTTATGAATATTTGGCCGAAAGATCCGGTACCGCCCGTGACTAGGATGCTTCGGTCGTTGAGATCGAGATTATTGAAAGCGTAATTGCCCACCGGCTTTATCCTTCCTAGCGTCACTGGAGAGACGTTTCATCGCGGACAACCGGCACGGTGTATGCGTGTGGGTCGCGGCCGCCTTCGGTCTGCTTGTTATAGGCTTGCGCATACCATCCGCCGCGTTGGATCAATTGCTCGTGTGTGCCCCAATCCTCGACTTGGCCATCGCGCAGGACGATTATCCGATCGGCGCGAACGATTGTGGAAAGTCGATGCGCGATGACGACAATGGTTTGTTCGGTTGCCGCACGGATTTGATCGATCGTGTCGCGAAAGTTCTCTTCGGCCTCGGCATCCAGATTGCTTGTCGGCTCATCGAGCAGCAATACGGGTGCTTCGCGGATTAGCGCGCGCGCGAGGTCAAGACGATGGCGCTGCCCGCCCGAAAGGCGCACGCCGTCCTCGCCAATATAGGTGTTGTAGCCCTCGGGCAGCGTCTTTATGAAGTCGTGTGCGCCCGCCAGCCGAGCTGCTTTCACAATTTCTACGTCGGTCGCTCCCGGCTTGCCGTAACCGATATGTTCGCGTGCCGTCATGTCAAAAATCTGTGCGCGTTGAGGCGCATAGCTGACCCCATGCCGCAGGCTGACGCGATCGAATTTCTCAATCGGGATATTGTCGAACAGAATTCGTCCCGAATCGGATTCGCGTAAGCGCACCAGCATGTCAACAAGGGTCGACTTGCCCGCGCCCGACGGGCCTACCAGCGCGATAAACTGATGGGCCGGCAGCTCCACGTCTATCCCCTTAAGCGCGGGCGCATTGCCGGTTGGGTAGCGAAACACGACGCCTTCGAAGCGAATGCCCTGCTCCAAGCGCTGCAGGATTCGCTCGCCGCCGTGCGGCTCGCGCGCGGACGCCATGGCTCGAAGCCGCTGGTCCAGAGCCGCCAAATGGGGAAGCATTCCGATGGTGCTCTGATATTGCCGAAGCATTTCTTTGACAGTCGGCAACAAGCGGATCGCGACCATGAGAAGGACGCCAAACTCGCCGATTGTCACGCCCAAGACCGTGTAGCCGACATAGACCATGGCTAGCAGGATGGCGATCGCCATGGGTTCGTAGAGCATGTCGCCGCGTGCGAGCAGCGTGAGGTTCCGGATCGTGCTTTCGCACTGGCTACCGGACAGCTTTCTCTCCATCGCCAGCTCGGCTTCTTCGGTTCCGGCCAAGCGGATCAATCGTGGCGAATCGAGCCGCTGCACGAGAAATTCTGCCAGCGACTGATTGTCCTTCATGAGGCGTGCTCCGCTTTGCACGGTCTTTCGGAACAATCCGCCGAGTAGGGCGCCGGACAGAGCCATAATGAAGAGCGCCAAAACGATGATCGGCCCGGAAACAATCATCAACAACACGAACAGGATGCCAATCACGATCGCGTAGCAAGCCATCTGCGGTGGGCCGAACATCGCGTCGATCGCGAACCTGAGTTCGGTCGTCAAGCTGTTGACCATCGCGCCGACTGTGTCGGCGTCCTGATAGTTCGCGTCCGCATACAGATAGTGCTGAAACGCTACATTGCGCACGTTCCGGCCTATCCGTTCGCGCTTGTTGACCATGTAGACCTGACGCACATAGAGCACGATCTGCCGCATCAGGAAGGCGAAGAACACGAGCCCTAATAGCGTGGCAAACTCCAGAGGGATATCGAGCGCGTTGTAAACTTCGATCAGGTGAGCCCAGAGGCGGTTTCCGTCTACCAACTTGGCGATATCTCCTCCGGCCTCCATATATTGGAAAACCGGCAGAAACATGCCGATGCCAATACTCTCGAATAGGGTACTCAAGCCCTGCAGCGCGATGATGCCCGACCAAATAGCGGGTTTAAGGCCGAGGCTTCGAGATATCTTCAGGTAAGCGCGCGGTGTCACAGCTTGTGATCTCGCTCGGCGGCGGCCAGGTCATGCGGCTGGCCGATGTCGCGCCAATACTCGTGGATTGGGAACAGTCCGATGGAAAGCCCGAGCGTCCGGCCCTCGTTGAGAAGCTCCGGCATGTCCATTGGCCGGTCGACCGGCACCAGTGCCGCGAACTCTGGCCCCAGAAGATAGATGCCGCCGGCCACGAAATGGCCGATCCGCGGCTTCTCGTCGATGCGCTCGAACAGTCCGTCGGACGTGTGGCGGATAACGCCGAAGGGGATGTCGATTTCGTGCCGCGCGACGCCGATGGTGGCGTCGTAGCCGTGGCGCGCATGGAAGGCGGCCATGGCGTTGAAATCGACGCCGCTGATCACGTCGCCATTCACGACTAGCACGGCGCCGCCTAAGGGCTGCGGCAGTTGGCCCAGCGCCCCGATCGTGCCGCGCTGTTCGCCTTCACGCACGGTCCTGACCTGCGCGCGGGCGGAACGCGCGCTCACGAAGGCCTCGATCTGGTCCGCCAGATAGTGGACCGAGACGAAGATTTCCGGCACACCCGCATTTTCGAGGGCTGTTAGCACGTGCTCCAGAATGGGCCTGTCCCCCACATTCAGAAGCGGCTTGGGCGTGTCCTTGGTGCGCTCTCCCAGGCGTGTGCCACGTCCCCCGGCCATGACCAAGGCGGTCTTCACCGCCGCGTCGGACGGCATGCCGGCCACGAACACCTCGTGTACGCGTCCTTCGGCGTCGATCACGGGTAGGAACGCCTTATAGCCGCCGATCTTGCGCAGCTTTTCCTTGTTGGTCGCGTCCTCGCCCATACGCCCCACCAGCGGGTTGCGGTGCAGGCATCGGCTGACCGGTTCGTCTAGGGTACTACCGGCCAGCATCGCGCGGCGGATATCGCCATCGGTCAGCGTGCCCAGAAGTTTGCCGTCGTGATCGGTGATGAGCTGGAACAGGTGATCGGTCGCATTCAGCCGCGCCAGCGCATCGCGGGTGGTGGCGTCGGCGTGGCAGAGATAGGGTGTGATGTCGACCAGGCGCGTCATCATTCTATCCGATCACCGTGCCGGTTAGGCCGCGCGCTTCGACGGCTTCGGCGATTCGCCAGTCATCCTCATCGTCGATATCGATCGCGGCGATGTCGTTCATCACGAGTGGAAGGGTCCGTGGCGGAAACAGGGACCTTGTCCTCCGCAGCGCTTCGGTACGGACCAGGTAAAGCGCGCCGTTCGGCGTCAGCAGCGAGCGCGGTACGTCCGCGGCGGACAGGGGTGCGGCATAGCCGTCGCCATCGGTGGCGAAGAAATGGCATGGCGCACGGTCGACGCGCATCATCGCGACCACGGCGTCCGCGCCCGGCTGGGCACGCAGTATGCCAGTGGCCTTGGCGATCGAGGCACCGTCACGAAAGGGCGATGTGACCTGCAGAACCAGGACGAGCGCGGGATCTTGCCCATGCGACTTCTGGAACCAATCGACAGCATGCAGAACGACGGGCGCCGTAGCCGCGCTGTCGCCGGACAGGGATACTGGGCGCCGAAACGGCACCTGCCAACCCAAGGCCCTACCCGCGGCGGCGATCGCCTCGTCGTCGGTGGACAGGACGCTGATCGCCCGCACGCCCGAATCTCGTAGCGCGTCGGCGGTGCGCGCTAACAAACTGCGCCCGCCCAGCACGCGCAAATTCTTTCCCGGGAGGCGTTTCGAGCCGCCGCGCGCGGGCACCACGACGAGAAGCTCGCTCACGGCAACCTCGCGCGTACGTCCTTGGCCCAATGCCCGAACTTCACCCTGAACGCGCGGAAGGCCGACACATGGGTCGGGTCCGCGCGGAAAGGATCCATGTGCTCGGCCTTGGTCAGGTTCGACGGATCATCGAAATCGTGTTTGACCGTATAGGCGATCACGCGATTGGTGCCCGTGATCTGGATGGAACCGCTCCATGCGCTCTCGTTGGGCGCCAACAGAGCCTCCAGCGCCAATCGTTTGGCTGATTGCGCGGGAATGCGGGTGCGTGGCAGCGTTCTGCCGTCGTTCGTCCGGATCTCGGCCAGGATCGCCATTTTGTAGGGATTGACGAAGGCCACGCTCTCCCCGAGGCCTTTGGTCCGGTCGATATGGACGACGGGATAACCGTCCAGGTAATGGCCAAACTCGGCGATCTGGGCGATGACGCGCGGCTCGCCGAATTTGTATTGGACGCAGGTGAAGAAGGACTTTCGGCCGGGGGCGAAATACCCGGCGTACTGCGTCGGCACTTCGGTGCCGACGAAATCCGGCGTGTGATCGCGTGTTTCGGCGGCGAATTCGAGATAGCCCCCGTCCTGGTCCCAATCGGATGATGGTGGCCACACGAATGGTCCCGGCGTGGCGCCGGCCAAGTACCCGCGCTCGAAGTTTAGATCGTCGATACGTTCGTGCACCATTTGCCCTTGGCGCCAGACCCGCCAGCTCAGTGCGATCCTGCCCTCGCCGCGCTGCAGGGTCGCGCCCAGCGCGTCTATGGGCACCGTCAAGGCGCAGCCATAGCCGCCAGGCAACCAACAAATCTTGGGCGGCAGATATGCTTTCACAGATGGTCCAAGGCGAGCCGGTCGAGGGTGGGTGAGGCGGTAATGACGTGGACTTTGCCGCGGCCCCGGCCGCGATAGTGATAGGTCAATGGTTGTCCGGGCCGGGCATTTTTTGGCATGGGCTCGATCACGCGCGCGCCGAAGGGCGGAATCTCAACACGCATTGGCGCCGACGGGTTTTCGCCGACATCGAACTCGAGAACGAGAGGCCGGGAAGCCACATTGACGGCGGTGAACAGAATGCGCGTCTCGACCGGACGATGGATTGTGGTGAGCCAGGCTTCGGGGTCCGGTGCTGCACCCTGCACGTGAAGAGTCGTATTGCTGCGGGCGGCTTCCACCTCGAAATGCGGGCGAGTCGTTCCCCGCACGCCCGGCGAAAGACCCCAGCGAACGATCTCGACGCTGCCGACGGACAGCCCTTGGCTATCCTGGGTGGGCAATCCCGGAAATATGACGGCCTTGCTCTCTCCGCAACCTACGTCGTGTCGCTCGCGCCCGATCACTCTTCCTTCCCCGTCGCGGACAGTCAGCACGAACCGGTGCGGCGGCACGCCGACCTTTTTGCCGAACACCATGGGCTGGTTGACCAGCCAAAGGCGTTCGACGATGCAGCGTCCCGACAAAAGCGGGACGGTGTTGGTAAGCCGGAACGGAATCTGTGGCGCAAGCCGATCAAGGACGTCGTAAAAACGCCGCTTCAACGAACGCTGATCCTGGCGCGCGATCCGCGAACCCGCCGTTGTTGGGTTCTTCGGCGCATTCACGAAAAGATACTCGACGTCGAGAAGACACGCGGTGCAGCGGCTGCCCGCACGGGTTTCCTCGAGGAATTGTTCGAAATTCGATCCGGCGGCAGCCCTCTCGAGATCTCCTTTCGTCAGGTTGAAACAGCCACAGACGATTTCCTGGCTGCCGCTTTCCGGCGCGCTCATGGATTTGGTCAATACGGCTGCGGTTGCCAGTTACGGCCTTGGCCCACCGATCGTCCCGCTTCGATATCGATCAGCGTCTCCGCGACGTGCCGGAAGCGGGTCATGTCCACGCTCGTGTCCATGTCAGCTAACCTTGTGGCGCAGTTCCCACCCGCTCGCGGTCTTGCGCCACAGATGGGGCGAGCGGAAGCGGTCGGCGGTTTCGAAGAACTCGGACTCTTCCATGTCGAGATAGGCCAGGAATTCCTTCAAGAACTTGCGCGGCACTTCGCCGTCGTAGCGGCGCACCAGCGCCACGCCTTCTTCGCGCGTGATGTGGTGGTTGCGGATTTCCTGGCTGGCGTCGTAGGTCGAGCGGCCTAGGCCGAACTTTATGAACGTCGTCCAGTAGTGATAGCCATCGGTCTTGTCGTCGATTGAATTGTACTTGGAATAAGTGCCTTCGGTGCGCTCGGTGTTGGCCTGAAACCCGGCATGCTCGACGGAATAATAATAGCACTCCTGCGGCGTCCACTTGAGGTAATAGCCGAGGTAGTGCACCGAGATTCCTGCCTTGGCCAGCTCCTCGGCGTCGGCAGGCATGTAGGGTTCCATGCGGCCAACCTCGATGCCATGAGCGGGAAGCTCCTGCAGCGGCACGCCGCCGAAATACATCTGGGCGTTGGCCGCGCGAGTGCGGGCGTAGTAGGACGCGTCGCGCTGCGCCTGCTTGTTTTCCGAGATTGGGTTGCCGTACTCGGCCTCGTTCTCGCCATAGAACACGAGCGGGATGTTCATACGCAGAGCCATCTTGGGGGCATAGTTCTTTTGGCCCAGGATGAAGGGTTGGAAGGGATGCAGCAGGTTCTTGTAGGCCAGCGCGGTCAGCTTGCGGTGCACCTGTCCGTCAGGATGGAATAGGAAATTGTCGAAACCAGCCTTGTGCACCCAACCCTGGAAATTGTGCCAGCCCACATCGGTGTAGAGGTGGGGAGCCCAGGTGACCGTCAACGGGTGCATGCCGTACTTGGTCTTGAGGATGTGCGAGGCGTAGATCGAATCCTTGCCGCCCGAGCCGGGCACGAGACAGTCGTAGGACCCGTTGCGCGAACGGTAACGGTCGCAGACGTCCTGTAACTCGCGCTCGCGCGCGACCCAGTCGACCATCGTGTCTTTCATGCGCGCATAGAGGCAAGCGTCGCAAGTGCCTTCATCGTTGAAGGCCAGAGTCTTCTTCTTGGAGCCGGCATGGTGCTCGAACTCCACGGCCGACGCCGGCCGCTGGTTCGACATCACGCAGCTCTTGCAGAATTTTACCTCGCCCGGCAGCCCGTACTTGATCTCCAGCGGCCCTTCCGTCGGGTCCATCAGATATGTCTTGCCGTCTTTCTCGATCGTATCGACCATTGCTCTCTCGTCAGAACGCGAAGCGGGCGAAGCGTTCGATCAGGTCGAGGCCGATCGGGCCACTTTTTTCTGGATGAAACTGGAAGCCGACGACGTTGGCACACCGGAAGGCGACTGGAACGTCCACGCCGTTGACCGCGATGGTTGCGGCGACGTCTTCGTCGCGCGCGACGAAAGGTGCGTAGGAATGGACGAAATAGACCATGGCGCGTTCCGGCGTGCCCTCCAAGAATCCGTTGCGTGCCTGCAATGCGCGCCAACCTACGTTGGGGATGCGGATCGAGCCAGGGCCGCCGTTGCCTTCAGGCAGGCGGCGCACCATTCCGGCGACAAGGCCAAGCCCGTCGTGCCGTCCGAACTCCTCACCCGTCTCCAGCATGACTTGCGCGCCGACGCAGATACCCAGCATGGGCACGCCGCGTGCCGCGGCACGCTTCAAAGGCTCGACCAGGCCGCGTGTCCGCAGGCCGTCCATGCAGTCGCCGAAGGCGCCTACGCCCGGCAGAATGATGCGCTCGGCGCGTTCGACCGCGCCCGCGTCGTCGGTGATCTCATAAGGCGTGCCCAAATGGCGTAGGGCCTGCCCAGTGCTGAACAGATTGCCGCGCCCGTAATCGACGACGGTGATCATGTCCGCACCACGATGCTGCGTTCCGCCAGATGAGCTTTCAAGGCCGGAACCGGGCAGATGCCATAGTGGAAGATACTGGCGCAGGCGACCGCGTCGACCGTACCCGTCTCGACCAGTGCGCTGACATGTTCCGGTGTGCCCGCGCCGCCGCAGGCGATCACCGGGATGCGCACGCGCCCATGGATTGCATCGATCAGTTCGCCGTCGAAGCCGGCCTTGGTGCCTTCCTGGTCAACCGAGGTGATCAGGATCTCGCCCGCGCCCAAACGTTCCGCCTCGACCACCCAGTCCAGCACATCGACACCTGTGGTCTCGCGTCCGTTGTCCGTCAGCGCCTCCCACTTGCCGGGCGCTCGCCGCTTGGCCTCGACCGAGAGGACGATGCATTGCGAGCCCAGAGCCTCGGCCGCTTCCTTGAGGAAGGCCGGCCGCGCGACGGCCGCGGTGTTGATGGCCACCTTGTCCGCGCCGCTGCGCAACGCGGCCACGATGTCGTCCAGCGAACGGATGCCGCCGCCGACCGTCAGCGGCACGAAGACGTCGCGCGCCGCCTCTTCCACGACGGCGAGGATGTTGTTGCGCCCATAAAGCGAGGCGACGATATCCATGTAGACGATTTCATCGATGCCTTGTTCATAATAGCGCCGCGCCAACTCACCGGGTTTGCCGATGATGCGCAGCCCCTCCAGGTGCACGCCCTTCACGACATTGGGACCCTTGATGTCCAGCCGGGCAATGATCCGCACGGGTGGTCTCATGCGGCGGCGTCAGCTTTCAATGCGATGTCGAGGCGGGCGGCGGCGCGCTTCTTGTAGAGAAGCCGGTCGCCCGGCATGAGGAGGAAGTCCAACTCCGACAGCGCGACGGTGCGCGCCGCATCTCCCAAGGAGTAATTCATCGGCTCGCCATGGAGGTTTAGCGAGGTGTTGAGCAGCGCTGGTACGCCGGTCAGCTTGCGGAACTCCTCGATGAGCTGCCAATAGGCCGGGTTGGTCGCGCGGTCCACGAACTGCGGGCGTGCGCTGTGGTCCGCGAAGTGAAGCGCGCCGGCGATCTCGTTCCGATGCTCAGGCTTGCTGGCGAAGCCGATGGTCATGAAGGGTGAGACAGCATCCTTAGGGTTGTGGAGATAGCGGCCCGCATGCTCGGCCTGGATCGACGGCGTGAAAGGCATCCAGAAATCGCGGTTCTTGATGGCGTCGTTGATCAGCTTCACGTTGGCCGGATTGGACGGGTTCGCCAGGATCGAACGGTTACCCAGAGCGCGCGCGCCGAACTCGGCCTCGCCTACGCAGCGCGCGACGACGAAGTCGGTCGCGAGAAGCCGCGCCGCCGCCTTGGCGTCAATGCCATCGCGCACTGCGAACTGGTCAGTGGCTTGGTCGGTCTCTGCCAGACGTGCGCGCCAATCATCGTGGTCTGGTGCCTCGCCCAGATAAGCGTGTGCCATGGGCTGTACAGTGCCATCCGCCGCCGCTAGCGCGAGGCAGGCGCCCGCACACAAGGATTCGTCGCCTCCAGACGCAGGCACTGACAGCCACGCGACTTCAGGCATGTTCAGCAACTCGCCGTTAGTCTTGATGTTCATGGACAGGCCGCCCGAGAAACACAGACCACGCCGGCCTGTCTCCTTGAGCCAATGGCGTACCCAGGACGATGTCACGGCGGTAGCCCAGTTCTGCAAGGCCCCCGCGATATTATCGAAGCGGTGGCCTTCCAGGCGGTTCTTCAGATCGAAGTAGGAATCGACCAGCGGCCGCTCGGAAACGAACTTGCCGTCGCGGAAATCGAACGCCTCGAAGAAGATCCGCTCTGCCGCCGCCACGTACTTTCCCGGGCGTGGATAGGCCGACAGACCCATGACCTTGTACTCATGTTCGTTCGGCTTCATTCCCAGGATCAGCGTCGTCCACTTATAGATGCGGGCGATGCGGAGGTCGGAGCCCGCCGCCACGCGCGTCAGACGGCCGTCGCGGCTGGCGGTGGAGGCGCTCCAGTTACAGCCGTCGCCCCAGGCGTCGGCGGTTAGGATCAACGCTTCCTCGCGCCGTGCCGGATCGAGAGGCCCGCCATGCAGTGCGTAATAGGCGTGGCAGGTGTGATGATCGATGGCTTCCACCGGACCAGCGAAATCAAGATGGCGTTTCACGGCGGCGGGGCGCTCCACCTCGACGAAGCGTTTCGTGGCTTCGGCGGGTGTCATGCCCGTCAGCCAGGAGAAATCGAACTGCGCGCCTTCGTTGATATGGCGGCCAGCGATCAGTTCTTTCTGCCAATAGGTGCCGTCGTTGCGTTTGCCGCCGTAGAAGTGCGGCTGCCACAGTTCGTGCTGCTCCCGCACGTGGTCGGCGATGGAAAAATGAGAGAAGCGGTCGAGCGCCGCGTAGTAGGGATCAGACTCGCGGCCGCCGAAGACGACGCGGTCGATACGCTTGAAATCTCCGCCCAGATGGCGGGCAACCAACCGCCGGATGGCCTGCAGCGGAAAGGCGACCTGGTTCTTCCGCTTGCTGAGCCGCTCTTCTTGGATCATGCCGACCACGCGCCCGTCGATCATGAGCGCGGCGGCGGAACAATGTTCGCTGGCGATACCGAGAATAACCATCAGGCGCTTTTGCGTCGTTCGTGTGGGGCGGCGCCCCAGGGAGTTGTGAAGCATGGGGTGTCAGCCGCGAAACGTTTGTAGAGAAGGCGCGCGACGTCATACGTCCCGGTCACGGCCTCGGCAACGCGTGGTGCCGCGCGGCCATCACCGTAAGGTGTTGCGCTCGGAAAGCGCGATGGGATGCAGCGCAGCATACGAATGACGTCGTCCGCGTCCGCGGGGCAATCGCGCACGTTTGCACCGCGCTGGCGGCCGCCCTGCCGTTCGCCGATATTGATCACCGGCAGGCCGAACAGCCCGGCCTCGATCACGCCGCTGGAGGAATTGCCCACCATGACGGCGGCGTGTCGCAGCGCGTTGGCGTAAAGGGTGGCGCCCAACGTGTCGCGGAAGACGGCATCGCCATGCCCGGCCACGAAAGCATCGATGCGCGCCCGCGCCTCGGCGCCGCCGGGATCGGCGTTGGGCGCGGTGATGAGCGACGGGCCGGGCGTGCTCGCCAGCGCTGCCAAGGTGGCATCAACCACGGCCAGCGGCGCCGCGACGTTCGTCTCGGGATGGATGGTCACCAGACGCAACCCGTCGATCGAGTCCAGACCTAGCGAGCGCGCGAAGGCGGCGCGGTCCAAAATGGGCGCCTCGGCCAGGGAATCGAGGCCGGGCGCGCCGGTCACCTGGATACGCCATGCTTCCTCGCCCATGCGTGTGACCCGCTCGGCGGCCTCCACGGTCGCCGTGCAGTGAAGATGGGATAGCTTGGTGATGGCATGCCGCGCTCGGTCGTCGGCGGCGCCATAGGTCAGTTCCCCGCCATGCAGATGTACCAGCGGGATATTCAGCGGCACCATCCCGATGGCGGCGGGCAGCATGTCCAACCTGTCGCCTAGGAGAAGCGCGCGATCCGGCGCGACGCGCGCGGCCAAGCGACCCGCGGCCTCGGCGATGCGGGCCATGGCGTCGGACGCGGCAAGACCGTCACGGCCGCCCATGTCGGCGCCCTCGGTGTGCCCCGTCGCGCGACGGGGCAGAACGGCACGCACGGCCGAATCGTCTGAAACATGCGAGCCCGTCAGCATCACGTGCAGCTCGACATCCGCACGGTCGGCCAAGGCGCGCCACACTGGTGCCAGGATGCCGACGTCGGCGCGTCCGCTGGAAACGCTCAGCACCTTCATCGCGCCAGGTCGCCCGCGCGGATCGCCGCGTCCGCGCGCCGTGCACGCTTCAATCGGCGTCCGAACGGCACCGCGTGCGGTGGCAGCCCATCCGCCGGGCGCTTCAACACCACATCGTCCTTCCCCAGCACCGCGCCGGCGGAAAGATCACGCCGGGCGTGCCAGCTTCGGCGCACGAGGCGCGCCACGGCGGCCTCACCACGCGCGGGACGTTTGATGCCGTCGCCCAGAGCGGCTGCGGTCTCACGCAGGCGGACGATCATGCATTCCAGCTCTTTGGGCTCCAACGACGCCTTGTGGTCCGGGCCGGGCAATGCGCGGTCAAGGGTGAAATGCTTCTCGATCGCCACGGCGCCCAGCGCCACGGCGGCGATCGAGACATGATCGCCGAGTGAATGGTCGGAATAGCCCACGGGTACGCCGAACGCGCGCCGCATGGCTTCGATCGCGCGCAGATTGATCGCGCTGGCGGGTGCGGGGTAGAGCGAGGTGCAGTGGAGCAGCGTGATGTTCTTGGCACCGGCGCGGCGCAGCACGGACAGCGCATGGCCGACCTCCGCCTTTGTCGCCATGCCGGTGGACAGAATGACGGGCAGACGGAAGCGGGCAAGTTCGCGCAGCATGGGTTCGTTGGTCAGTTCGCCCGATGGGATCTTGATCCGGTCCATCCCCATGGCCACCAGGGGCGCCGCCATCGCCGTGTCGAACGGCGTGACCAGGAAGCCGATTCGCGCGCGGCGGCACTCCTTGGCCAAGGCGGCGAAATCGGCGAGCGAAAGCTCGAGCTTCCGCAGCAGAGAGAGCTGATCGCGTGCCCCCGCGTTTTTCTTCTGATAAGCCGCCGTCGCCGCGCGACGTGACACCAGCGTTTCGGCGTGGAAGGCCTGGAACTTGACATAGTCGGCGCCGGCGTTGGCCGCCACGCGCACCATCCTCTTGGCGCGCGCGAGGCTGCCGTTGTGGTTCACGCCGGCTTCGGCAATCACCAGTGGCGCTATCACGGCTTGCCGCCATGGCGCGTCAGCGCGGGCACCAGCATCTCGTCGTCAACCACAGCAGCAGGAAGCACCACCGCACTCGCGCCGATCATCGCGCAACGCCCTACGCGGCAGCCGCCTAGCACGATGGCGCCCGGCGCCACGTGGCCGCCGTCGCCGATCATGCTGTCGTGTTCAACGACGGCGCGCGTGTTGACGATGACGCCCCGCCCGATCACCGCGCCCGGCTGCACCACGGCCCCGGCCAGCACGATGGCGCCGGATTCGAGTCGCGCGGACGCACTGACATGGGCCGCGGGATGCACGATGGCGGGCGCGGGATGGCCGCGGCCGAGATAGAAATCGAGCAATGCGAGCCGTACCTTGAGCTGCGCCGTCGCCACGCCGCCCATGCCGATGACGACGGGAATACCGTTGGTCTTCACATCCGCGTCGGTGTTCAACTGCTCGGCCCGCAGCCAATCGCACGGGTTCGGATCGACATAGGCCGCGATCGGGCCGATGGTCGCGATCGCCGCTTCTGCTACCGCTTTCGCATGGCCGCCCGCGCCGATCAGGATGCAGGCCATCGGCATCTCAACGGCCCGCCCGCCGGGGCCATTTGCCCAGCGCCGCGATGACGCGCGCCTGCTGTTCGTCGGTCAGCGACGAGCTGCAGGGCAGCGAAACCACGGTGCCGGACAGTTTCGCGGCCACGCCGGTCAGGCGGCGCGGCGCGTGGGCATAGGGCGCTTGGTCCGAGAGCGTGCGCCAGAAGGTGCGCGCTTCGATATTGTATTCGGCCATGTGCTGGACCAAATCGTGCGCCTCGGCTTCACCGCGGCAGCGCACCGAATAGAGCCAGCACGCGCTTTCGCCCCACGACGTACGCGGCATGGGCCGCAGGTCGTTGCGTCCGGTCACGGCGCGGTCGTACACCGCCGCGATGCGCCGCTTGGCCGCGACCATTTCCTCCATCCGCTCGATCTGCGCCAACAAGACGCCTGCGTTCAGGTTGGTCATGCGGTAGTTGAAGCCAATCTCGTCGTAACGGTATTCGGTGCCGCTGCGTGCTTGGGCCGAAATGGCGCGCAGGCGCTTGGCCTGACTCTCGTCGTCGGTCACCACCATGCCGCCGCCGCCGGCCGTGACCGTCTTGTTGCCGTTGAAACTGAAGATCGCCATGTCGCCGAGTCCACCGACGGGCCGGCCTTTGTAGCGCGCGCCGATCGCGCCCGCGGCGTCCTCGATTAGGGGAATGCCCGCCGTCCGGCACAGGGATAGAAGTGGATCTATATCGGCCGGATGACCCAGCGCATGGACCACGACGACGGCGGCGATCCGGCCGGGCGGATCGCGCAGGATCGCTTCCAAGACAGCGGGGTCGAGCGACCAGCTTTCCTCGGTCACGTCGGCGAAGATCGGGGTCGCGCCCGCGTGGTGCGCGGCATTGGCAGTGGCAGCGAAGGTCCAGTCGGGCACCACGACGTGATCGCCCGGCTTCACGCCGGCGGCGGTCATCGCAAGTTGCAGCGCCGTCGTGCCGTTCACTGACGCCACGGCATAGGCGCGTCCGGCCAAGGCCGCGATCTGCTTTTCGCATTCGGTCACGAACGGGCCAGCCGAGGACACCCAATTATCCTGTACGCAGCGCGCGAGATAGGCATTCTCGTTGCCGCGCAGGTCGGGAACCGCGAGGGAGATACGCTCGGTCATGCTCTCGCCGTCATCGAGACGCTGGGGATGTCCAGTCCGGCGACAAAGGCGCGATAGGATTCTTCGGCCGCCTCGGGCTCCAGCGTGTTCTGAGCGACGAGGTCGAGGCTACGCAAATCGAACGACGCGGCCTTGAGCGCAGCGAGAAAGCGAGCGCCATCTCGTGCGGTGCGGCCACGGTCTAGATGGTTGTCCAATGCGGCGAGAAGGGCGGGCCGCAAATCCTCATCACGCTGAACCGCATGCACGTGCGGCAAGAAATTGTAGATGTTGTGACGCCCGAAAGTGACGACCGGAATGCCCAGGACGGCGGCTTCCATGCCGGCCGTGCCGCTGATGGTGGCGACGGCACGCGCCTTCTTTACGACATCGAGACCCAACTCCAACATGTCGAGTAGGACGACGTTCTTGAACTCGCGAATCTGTCCGTAGAAATTGTCCGGCCGCCGGCCGCGGTTCTCATAGGTTTCCTTCACCACCAGAAAATGGTCAGCTGGCAGGTCGCGCGCCAGGGAAGCGATCGCCGACAACTGGAAGAAATATTCGGGCGATGCGCGTTGCAGCGCAGTCTCGGGTTCAGTATGAAGCGGGAAGAAAACGAACTTGAGGCCCTCCAGATCGGGGAGTCGCGCCATTTTCCGCCCGGTCAAGAATCGATCTACGCGCCACTGGCGCACAAGCATCATGATGTTCTCGGATAGGTAATAACCGCGTGCCTTTCGATAGCCACGTAGCCGCCAATAGAAATAACGGGCGACGTGCCAGGCGATAAGGCGCGTCAAGGGCATAATCCCCATACCTTCAAGATATTTGACGCGGAGGTCTAGATGGGACTTGTATGGGGATGACAACTCGGCGGGCACGGCGGCGACGGTGGCTTGATACACGGATTCCAACGTCGGATGCTCAAAGAACTCAGTATGCGACCAGTAGTGATAATTTTGGTGGCGCGCATGAATGATGGTGCGCGCAGGAATGTCCAATGTTCGAGCCAGCCGAAGCAATTCGACTGACCCATTGATGATTAGTGTGATGCGCTTATCGCGTAGCTCTCGCTGCCAGAAATGGAGCACGCGCACATAGGCGTCGACAACTTGAGGATAGTTGGTGGTCTCAGAGTATCGCGAGCGCGGATGGCGGAAGCCCCCGAGCGCGAAGCCGCGGCCGAAGTGGCGGTTCGAAAGAGTGAGGGAATTGATCGACAAGCCCAGCGAATCTTCAAGCCGCCGCGCACTTACAAGCGCGTCCGCTGTGGCGCCGGACGCTGGCTCGATATGGTTCAAAACAGAAGCTTCAGCGGAGATAGAGTCGAATAGTCCGCTCGTATCCCAGTTGCGGTAAAAGGCGGCTTCCTCGGGTGTCGTGCAGTACAGATGGATGGTACTGCCGTGCCGATCTTTCAGGCGGCGCACCAGTTCCATCAGCACATGGCGCCAAGCGGAATGCGCTACCAGAGCGATGCGCATGAGGGGGTCGCTCATCGTGATAGGATTTCCAGATCTAGTTGGGAAGGTAGGCGCTAGGCCATAGCTACCGCTTTGTGGGTGAAGCGGGTCCCCACATTCGACAAAAAGCAAGGTGCGCGCATTGGAGTGAACTGATTGTAATATATTGAGAATTTCTATGTTCAGCGCGCGAACATGTATTGTTCATGACCTGAACGTGTATGTCAAGCCGGAACGGGGGCCCGAAATCGCCGGAACCGCAGGATTGGTGGGGCTTTTTTCGGCCTTAAGCCGCGTCGTCCTTGGCCTGACGCAGGGCTAGGATTTCGGCTCGCTCGGCGCGGAGGAACGCGATCATGCCGTCGATAACCGGCTGCTGGCCGGGTTCGGTTGCGATGTCGCGCAATTCGCGCGGGTCCGTGCGGCGGTCGTAGAGCTGTTCCACGTCGAGAGCGCGGCCGCGCAGGACGGCCATCATCTTGTGGCTGTCCGTCGTCACCGTGAAATAGATGTCTCGGCGGGCGATGTCGGCGTTGCCATGCCCACAATTCTCCGACACGACCCCTTGTCGGCCGCCGCGCAGGGCGCTGATGCCCTTGAAGCTTTGATGCGCCGGCACGTCCAGCGCGTCCAGGAAAGTCGCCGTCACACCCATGCTGTCGATCATGCCCGTGTCGGCCGGCTGGCGCCGCGTGTTTGCCAGCAGGATCGGCACTTCAATATCCTCATAATGCGTGCGGTAGCCGATTTCGGACTTCGCGCGCGGGCTTTCGGCGTAATAGAGGCCGTGGTCGCCGGTGACCAGGACGACCGTGCGCTCCATCTGCCCGCTGTGTTCCAAGCTGCGGATCACACGCCCCAGCAGATCATCCACATACATGACGGCCGTGTCGTAGAGCCAACGGCGCTTGGTGCGGCCGCTCATGCGCCCAGCGAGCCAGCGCGGCCAATAGCGCAAGCGGTTGATCAGATGCAGCGGCCGGTTGACCGACCGGCAATCGTGTACGTCCATCGTGTGCATGTGGATGAACCAGCGCGCATTTGCACGCGATTCGATCAGCCGGCACAGGGGGGCAACGATGTCGCCGAAGATCACCGGAAAATGAGACATTGCCAAAAACGGCCATAAGGTCTGCGCGGCCACCCAACGGCGCGTGCGCCAACGCACGGACTCCAGCGCACGGTGCCACAACAACCGCACGCGGCCCGGTTTGCGTTCGCCCAGGAAGCGCCAGTAGATGCCGGGCGCGATGCTGGACAGCTTGGCTAGGATGGCTTTCGAATCTCGCTGCAGCAACGCCCTTTCTGCCGCGCAACCCTTGGCCACGAGTTCGTTGATGTACCGCAGCTTCGGTGGCCAAATTGATTTGTCGTGGTGGGTGATCATCTCCTCGATGCCATCCAAGAGCAGCGCGACTTCCGCGATGACCTTGTCTTCCGCGCCGGCGTCGCTCTTCTGCGAAAGCTCGTAGCGCAAGGTGCGGCCGATGCGCTGCTCCAACAGGACTCGAAAGTCGGATGTGGTCTGAACCGTGTCGAACCCGCGCCCATAGCCCGTAGCCACGCCGAGCTGATTGCAACTCGCGAGGAGGTGCGTTTCGAAACCGGCGTCCCGCAGCGATTCCACGAAGCTTCTCGGCCGTTCGCGGATACCGTTGTTGTAGCCACCGTGATCGAGCGGGTAGGTGAGCGAAAACAACGACGGCATGACGAACTGCGTTGATTGGGCATTGGTCACGACCTGGCGCACGAAGCCACGATCGGCGAGACGCGCCAGGTTGGGAACCAAAAAGCGGCGCGCCTCGGGATCGGCCAACACGTCGTAGCGCAGTGCGTCAATCAACAGGAACAGCGCGTTCTTGGACTTGGCCAGCATCGAGTCGTTCATAGACGTAAGTCTAGCAGAAGCCTCACCCGTCGTGCCAAAGCATCTCAGGTCGGACGGTGTTCATTCCGCCTTCGGCGCGGCGTCCCGAAAATGCTTGTACATGGAGGTCCTTTCAATGGCCTGCGCGGCCAGCTCGTGGCCCAGGTCGTTCCAATGTCCGTCATGTGGAAATTCGAAACGACGGCGTTCGCGTGCATAATTCTCGGCAAAGACCGGCTGCAGATCGACCGCCTCGATTCCCCGTACCCGCGCCTGTTCCATGACGTAGGCACGCATCACGCCCCATGTGCCACGCTGCGCGTCTGGTAACAGGGCTGAGTCGTATATATCCGGCCGCATTCCGTCAAACACCAAGATGATTCGGTCGACGCCGACGCCTGTCGCCACGGGCAATTCGTCTAGGAAGCGGTCGACCGCCCAGCGATAATCCGCGAAGGCAGCCTCGCTCGACTCGTAAGGGACGTTCGAAGACCAACGCTTATCGTTCGCGCCAAGCGATTGAACAGAGAAGTTAAGAAGCTGTTGTACTTTTATGTTGGTGATCAGATACATGGCTAAGGCGGAATGGCGTAACAGAAGCCGCCAAAAGCCCGGTTCGTAATCCACGCGCCGAAGAACCGCTGTACCGTCAGGCATGCGTTCGAAATGGTGAAAGCCTGGACTCTGTCCCCGGTGCCATAGGGATTCGTCAAAATCGTTCGCGATGACGTTGATGATGAACGCATCAGGGTGATACTGACGCCGAGCGTAGTCGGCCCATACGAGATACTGAGGCAATCCCGCGCCCGACGCGGCAAATGTGTAAACGCGCCCACGTCCGCGCAAATCCGCTTCCAATCGTCCCCCTACGGTTTCAGGAAAGGGAACCATGCCGGCTTCGATATAACTGTCGCCGATGACTGCGATCAGCGGAGTGGAAAGACCCGGGTCGTAATCCTGGCTGTTGATGAACCCGTCGTTATTCACATGGACCTGGTTGATGGACTCGAAATTCCAGCCCTCGGACCAGGTCGACGTGCGGTTTGGCTGGAATCGAAAAACCGGATTTGCAGCATTGACTGGCTGTGCGCGCAAACCTTCGTTGACCGGGAGAAACTGGAGGGCGATCTCGGCTACAACCAGTGTTCCGACGATGGAAATGAAAATGGCTGTTAGTGCCAGAAGTATTTGACGGGCTTTGCCGTGCATTCGACACCTTATGCCGCAGTAGGGCGGATCATTACAAAATCAGCCCTGAGACACCACCCACCAGTCCACCGTCTCGCGCGGAAGAACGGGACGGCCTATAGTGGCGATATGCGCCTTTTTTGTGGCGCGGCCTATTCCACTCGGGGAGAATGTGGGTCTTGGCCGAATCCGATCGCTATAAAGGACGTCGCATCGTCGTCACAGGCGCCGACGGCTTCATCGGTTCCCATCTTGTCGAATCCCTTGTGGCCGCGGGCGCCCAGGTCACCGCGCTAGCGTTGTACAACGCCTTCGACCGTAATGGCTGGCTCGACGAACTGCCGGACGACGTATTGGCTTCGGTGCGTATCGCGCGCGGCGACGTGCGCGACTTTTCGTTCGTCGGCCGTCTTGTTGCGGGCCACGATATCGTTTTCCACTTGGCTGCGCTGATCGGGATTCCCCATTCCTATGCCGCGCCGCAGTCCTATGTGGACACCAATGTCACCGGCACGCTGAACGTACTGGAGGCCGCGCGCGTGAACGGCGTCGGCCGTGTGGTTCACACCTCGACCAGCGAGGTATACGGCACGGCGCTGACGCTTCCCATCGCGGAAAGCCATCCGCTGCAAGGCCAGTCGCCCTATTCGGCCAGCAAGATCGCCGCCGACAAGATGGCTGAGGCCTATGCATTGTCCTTCGACCTACCCGTCGTGGTCTTGCGCCCGTTCAACACCTATGGCCCGCGGCAGAGTGAACGCGCCGTGATCCCGACCATCGTGCGCCAGGCGCTCGATCCTGCTTGCACCGCGATCAAACTGGGGGATCTGACCACCACACGAGATTTCAATTACGTCTCAGACACGGTGGAGGCATTCCTGGCCATCGGACGCGCGGCCGAAATCGAGTTCGGCGCGCCCTACAACACCGGCACCGGCCATGCCGTCAGCGTGGCCGACGTATTGGAGCGGGTGCGCGAGCTGACCGGCACCAACAAACCCGTCGAAAGCGAGGCCTTGCGTGTCCGGCCCGAACGGTCGGAGGTTCGCACGCTTCTGGCCGATCCAGCGCGCCTCGCGGCCGCGACTGGCTGGCGCGCGGAAGTTTCGTTGGACGAAGGATTGGATCATGTCGTTGCCTGGTGGCGCGACCGGCTGGCCGGCGGCTCCGTGCGGCGTTCCACGGACTACGCGACCTGATCCGAACGTCCGTGCGCACCCTCGCAGCCACTTACCGGATTGCACTTCGCCGCCGTCTTGCTCTCCTGATCAATGGAGAGTTCGATCCGCATCCCCCGCCCCCCGCCGGTGCCGAGTTGAGTCCGAGCCTGGCCCATGCGCGCGCTCTCGAGGCGTCGGCCCTGCGCTTATCCTGGTCCCGCGCAGGAATTGCCGATCCCCATGCATGGCAACTGCGGGCGCGCGAGAAGCTTCGCACCCTGACCGGCTATCCCGCGAGCCGCGCAGCGCCGGTCGCGCGCAACCGGACGGACCATCCGCTGCCGGGCGTGCTCAAGCGCCGCCGGGTCTATCTCCGTCTCTGGAACGGTGCGGATGCACCAGTTGACGCGGTCTGGCGCGAGAGCGATGGCCGGCGCCCCGTGATGATCTGTTTGCAAGGCACCAACTCGGGCTCCCATCTTTCATGGGGCGAGGTCCGGATGCCGCCGGATCCGGCTAAGATCGCGGGCGGCGGGGACTATGCACGCCAAGCGGCGGCGCGCGGTTACGTCGCGATCTGCCTCGAGCAATCTTGTTTCGGCGAACGCGCCGAACGGCATATAGTGCCGCGATCGGCCAGCGCCACGATCGACACGGCGAATCACGCGTTCCTGTTGGGACGCTCTCTTCTTGGTGAGCGCGCTGCGGACGTATCTTCGCTGTTGGATTGGCTGACTGCCGGCGTCGCCGCGCGCGACCTGGGCCTTGCCGTCGATTCCACGAGAATTTTCGTCATGGGAAATTCAGCCGGCGGCTCGGTCGCGCTCCATGCTGCTTCCCTCGACACGCGCATCGCGGGCGTATTGGCCAGCGGGTGCGTCGGCTTCGTCCGCGACACGATCGCGCGGCGGCGCGACGATTCGGCCCAAAACGTCGTGCCGGGCCTTCTGAACTGGCTTGAGATGGATGATGTCGCTGGATTGGTGGCGCCTCGCCCGCTTTTGGTGATCTCGGGCACCCAGGATCACATTTTTCCCTTTGCTGGCGCCGCAGCCGTCGTTGAATCGGCACGTGGCGTCTATCGGGCGCTAGGTGCCGACGCCCGTCTCGCCGTTGTGTCCGCGAACGGACCCCACCGTTTCTATCCCGATGTGGCATGGCCCGCGTTCGAGAGGCTGGTGGGCGGCACAAGCTCCTGATATCAAAGACTCCTGCGCCGTCCCGCGGCGGCGCAACCACCGCCTTGCGGACCACATGAAGAAGCTCCTGCTGAAAGGCGCGGTTTCGGCCATCCTGATTTGGCTCCTGCTGCGCAATACCAACACCGATGCAGTCGTTGCGCAGTTGTTTGACGTCGGCTGGCGCGCGTTCGTTCTCGCGACGGTATTGCTCGCCGCGCTTGCGTTGCCCGCAAACCTGCGGTGGCAGATGGTCTTGCGCGCGCTCGGCCGTCGGATTCGATTTGGGCACGGGCTGCGGTTGGTGCTCATCGGGCTTTTTTTCAATCAGGTTCTACCGTCGAATGTCGGGGGCGATGCGGTCCGCATCTGGCAGATCCGGCGTGACGGCGTCGACCTGCGCACGGCAATCAACAGCGTGGTGATCGACCGGCTGATGGCGCTGGGCATCCTTTTTCTCATCATCCTCGTCGCGTTGCCGGCGCTGTTCGCCATCATTTCCGGTCCGGTCGCGCGGACGGCTATCGTTCTTCTGGCGGCAGGCGGTCTCGTGGGATACGTGCTGTTCGCTTTTCTTGGCCGTCTGCCGGAATTCTTCTTTCGCTGGCGTGCCACGAAAGCCATCGCCGCGCTCTCGGCGGACTTCCGCACAGTTATATCGTCGCCCCGATTCGGCTCCGCTGCGTTGGCTCTTTCCCTCTTCATCCAGCTCGTCTCGGCGCTCGCCGTTTTCGTGTTGGCCGCGTCGCTGCAGTACAAGGTTTCTTTGATCGATTGCATCATCCTCATGCCGCCCGTGATCCTCGCGACGGCTATTCCGATTTCGATCGCCGGCTGGGGCGTGCGTGAAGGCGCAATGGTCGTAGCCTTCGGATATGTCGGCTTGTCGGCCCATGATGCCTTGGCGCTTTCGGTCTTGTTCGGCGCTGCCATGATCTGTGCAGGACTGCCGGGCGGGCTGGTCTGGATCGCGACGGGCGGGCGTAAACCGCCGCCCGACATTGTGGAAGAAGAGGTGCGGCCATGAGGGATATCCCCATGTCGTCGCGCAAGATAGCGATTCATGCGCTGGCCGAGCGGATGGCACCCGAGCGCAGCCGTTGGATCGAGCGCAACGCTTATTTCTACGATTACGACCGCCGTACGATGCAATTTCTGATTCCGGCCGGTCTCAAGGTGTTGGATCTGGGTTGCGGAAATGGGGACCTGCTCGCGTCGCTTCAGCCAGCGCGCGGTGTTGGTATTGATTTCAGCTCCGCCGCTGTGCGGATCGCGCGCGAGCGTCATCCGAGCCTGGAGTTCCGCCAGGCCGATATTGAGGAGGCCACCAGCTACGAGGGGCTCGACGGACCGTTCGACGTGGTCGTCCTGTCGGACGCCATTGGCGCCTTGGACGATTGCGAGACGACGCTCCGCCACCTTCATCGGGTGATCGGCCCGCACACGCGGATCGTCATCGCCTATTTCGCGCCGGTGTGGGAGCCGCTGCTGAGCGTGGCCGAGCGCCTGGGCGAGAAGATGCCTCAGACCGAGCAGAACTGGCTCAGCACCGAGGATATCGAGAATCTGCTGACCCTGGCCGGCTTCGAGCCGATTGTGCGCGATTGGCGCCAACTGGTGCCGCGCCGTCTTCTCGGGCTGGGCCCGCTGATCAACCGTACCGTAGCGACCCTGCCCGGCATTCGCCGTCTATGTCTGCGCACTTATCTCGTCGCGCGTCCTGCGCCCAAGCCGGCCGCAAGACCGTTGTCGGCCACGGTGATCATTCCGTGCCGCAACGAGCGCGGGAATATCGAGCCTGCGATCCAGCGCTTGCCGCGCTTCACGGAGGATCTGGAGATCCTCTTCGTCGAGGGCCACAGCAGGGATGGCACCCTTGAGGAAATCCACCGCGTCATCGCCGCCTATCCGCAATACGACATCAAGGTCCATGTCCAAGACGGCAAGGGCAAAGGCGATGCGATGCGCAAGGGCTATGCCGTAGCGCGCGGCGATGTGCTCATCATCCTGGATGCGGATCTGACCGTGCCGCCCGAGTGGATTCCCCGCTTCTATGACGTCATCCAGTCGGGACGGGGTGAATTCGCCAACGGCACGCGCCTTGTCTATCCCATGGAGGCGCAGGCCATGCGCTTCCTCAACATGATCGGCAATCGTGTGTTCTCGATCCTGTTCACTTGGCTTCTCAACCAGCGCTTCACCGACACGCTGTGCGGCACCAAGGTTCTATCGCGCAAACACTATGATCAGATCTCGGCCAACCGCGCTTACTTTGGCGACTTCGATCCGTTCGGCGATTTCGACCTGATCTTTGGCGCCGTGAAGCAGCACCTCAAGGTCGTCGAGGTGCCAGTGCGTTACGCTGCCCGCACCTATGGCTCGACTCAGATCTCGCGTTGGAGCCACGGCTGGCTGCTTCTTCGCATGGTTGCCTTTGCCTTCCGCAAGCTGAAGGCGTTCTAGGCATGGCCGAGCGTCTGCTCGATGCCAACAAGCGTGCATGGGAAGAGAAACCGTCGCTCCGCACGGTTTACCACGATCTCTATCGCCGCATCGCGGCATCCTGTGCGGACGGCGCCACGCTCGAGATCGGCGGCGGTACGGGCAATCTCAAAGCCTATGCGCCCCACGTGGTGGCGACAGATATCCAGAGTGCGCCGTGGCTCGACGCGGTTTGCGACGCGCACGCTTTGCCCTTTGCCGATGGCGTCTTCGCGAACGTGGTGTTGTTCGACGTGCTGCATCATCTGGCGCGGCCGGCTCTGTTCTTCGCCGAGGCCGAACGGGTGCTGCGTTCGGGCGGCCGGGTGGTGATGGTCGAACCCGCGATTACTCCCATGAGCTGGCCTTTCTATCATTGGCTACACCCGGAACCGGTGCGCATGGGCGAGGATCCCTTGGCGTCCGGTGCGCCGCCGCCGGATCGTGATCCTTACGATGCCAACCAGGCCTTCCCATCGCTTCTATTTGGACCGTCGTTCGGAAAGCATGGCGCGCGCTTTCGGGCGATGTTCCCCCGCCTCGTGGTGAAGGCTGTGAAGCCGATGAGCTTTTTCGCTTACCCGATGACGGGTGGCTTCCGGTCGTGGAGCCTGATCCCACAGGGTGCGGTGGCGCCGACATTGGCCGTGGAACGGCTGCTCGCGCCGATCCTCGGATCGCTTTGTGCTTTCCGGGTTCTGGTCGTTCTGGAGCGGAGTTGATCAGACCGCGGCGGCGACGGTGTCCAGCGGCACACGCACGCGCACCTGCCGGCCAAGTAGATTCAACAAGACGAAGACGCGCTGCTCATCGCTCGGGCAATCGAACAGGCCGACATGGTCCGACAGCGCGCCGGACAAAATCTGGACCGGCTCGCCGCGTGCGAAGCCGTCGCCGCGGCCGACGGGCACGTAACCCTCTTCGTTTTCTCGCGCTTTGATATCCTCGATCACTCCATCCGGCACCGGCATGGGCTTGTCCTCGGCGCAGATCAGGCGATCGATGCCGATGGTCGAGGAAATCGCGCGCCAGCGCGCGGCCGTGACGTCGAAGTTGATGAAGAGGTAACGCGGGAACAGAGGGGCGGCCACCATGTCGACGCGCCGTGCGTGGCGTCGGCGTTTCAGGTAGCGTGGCAAATAGGCGAGGAAGCCCTGCCGCAGAAGATTCGACATGGCCCTGTTCTCGCCCTGGGGATGGGTGCGGGCGACATACCACCGCTTCACGCCATATCCTCCTGCTTGCGCACACGCATGATGCGCAGGAGGCGCGGGGTCAGGATGCGCTCGTCGGATACCGTCGCGCGCAGATGGTCGAAGGTTGCCTGCGGCGTCTTGAGGTCTGTCAGCAACACCGCGTCCACTTGGCCCAGTTCGGCCATCGTGGCGGCAACTGGCAGGCCGCTGAACTCCTGCGTCTCGCCGGTGGCGGGCGCGGAAGCGACAAAGCCCGCGAGTTCCAAATCATGCTCACGCGCGCACAGGACGGCGATCTCGCCGAGGTCGCTGGTGCCGCACAGGGCGATGCGATTCCAGCCGCGCGTGCGGCAGCGTTCCATCAGCTCGCCGCATTCCCGGCGCGCGCGTCGGAAGAAATTGAATGACGACGAGAGGTACTCGGCCGTCAGGCGCGATTTTTCGGAAAAGCCCTTGGGAGTCAGGTAATACGCATACCGGTTGGGCGGCACCTGCTTGACCTTGATCAGGCCCTTTTTCACGCAACGCTTGAGATAAGCGTTGGCCAAGCCCAGCGCGATGCCGAGTTGCCCGGCGACCGAGCGCTGGGTGACGGCGCTGTCCTCATCGACGGCTTGCAAAAGACCGAGGGTAATCTCGGCTTCGCCGTCAGTTGCGGTGGTGGCCTGGTCCTGTTGACGCACGTCGTCCATCCTTGTTCAAGCTTTGAACAATACTCTGTTCATGATATGAACGTCAAGTTGCCGCAGGATCGGGCCGATTGACAGGTTTCCGAGGCGGCGGATAGATCACGCGCGCTCGTCTTCGCGGGCCCGCCTTTCCGGGGATTCATGGCTTCTAATCCATCCAGGACAATTGCCGTCGTCGGTCTCGGCTATGTGGGTTTGCCCCTCGCGGTCGCGCTCGCGGGGCGCTTTCCCGTCATTGGATTCGACGTCGATGCGACTCGGGTGGCGGAGCTGTCTCAAGGTCACGATCGCACCCGCGAGGTGCTATCAGACCGGTTGGGCGCGACGCGCTGCCGCTTCACCAGCCGGCCCGAGGATATGCGCGGCGCCGACGTCTTCATCCTGACGGTGCCGACGCCGGTCGATCGCGACAACCACCCCGATCTCGGCGCCGTGCGCGCGGCCTGCGCGACCGTCGGAAAAGTGATTCAGAAAGGCGCGATCGTGGTGCTCGAGAGCACTGTTGCGCCCGGCGTGACTGAAGAGGTTTGCGGTCCGGCCATCGAAGCCGTCTCGGGGCTCACCTGCGGCCGCGATTTCTTCCTCGGCTATTCACCCGAGCGCATCAATCCCGGCGACCGCGAACACACGGTCGAGCGAATCACGAAGGTCGTTGCGGGACAAACACCGGAGACGGCGCAAGCGTTGAAGGAGGTCTATGGTGCGATCACCACGGGCGGCGTCTTCGTTGCGCGCGACATCCGCACGGCGGAAGCGGCCAAGGTGATCGAGAACGCGCAACGCGACATCAACATCGCCTTCATCAACGAAGTCAGCATGATCTTCGCCCGCGCCGGCATCTCGATCCATGACGTGCTCGACGCCTCGGCGACCAAATGGAACTTTCTGCGCTTCACGCCGGGTCTGGTGGGCGGCCACTGCATCGGCGTCGATCCGTTCTATTTGGCGGAATTTGCACAACGCGTCGGCCATCATCCGGAGATCATCCTGGCCGGCCGCCGCATCAACGACGGAATGGGCGACCATCTGGCCGGCAGCATTTCCGCGACGCTGGATCGCGGCGCACGGGTCCTCGTCCTGGGCCTGACGTTCAAGGAGAACGTGCCAGACTTGCGAAACTCCAAGGTGGTAGATCTGGTAGAAGGCTTCCGCCGCCGCGGTCATGCCGTCGACGTCCACGATCCCCATGCCGATCCCGAGGCGGCCAAGGCGGAATACGGCATCGCGCTTCTTCCGAAGTTGGATGGCGCCGGTCCCTACGGCGCCATCGTGGGCGCCGTGCCGCATGACGAATATCGGGGCTTTGATGCAGCCCGCTTCACGAGCCTTTTGAAAGCAGGCGGACTGGTGGCTGACATCAAGGGCATGTGGCGGTCGGCCTCTCTTCCGTCGGCCGTGCGGCGCTGGCAGCTCTAGGTCAGTTTTCGCCGATCCGCTTGAAGGCCCATTTCACCACGGCGTCGCCCTGGACAGCGTGGCCGCGCACTTCGATCTGTTCGGCCCGGCGCACTTCGCCGCGACGCCCCAGGTGGACGCTCTCGGCCAAGGAAATCCCGCCGCCTGACACTTGAAAGCGCCATCCCCCGCCGCCGGGCAAGCGCAGGAGCACGGCATTGTCCTTGCCCAGAAGCGAGGCGCTCACATCGGGGTGAAGGTGAAAGCGCACGGCGAAATCGCATCCGCCGCGCCCGCTCAAACTGTCCTCGCCGCGCAGATCGTGACCGTCGGGGGAAAGGAAAAGGCGCCGCCGGTGGATCATGCCGAAGGGCGCTTGATAGCCGTCGTGACTGGCGTCGACCAGAACGGCGCCGTTCACGGCTTCGCGCGCGCAAGTCACATGCCGGATGCGGCGGCCGAATGTGCCGTCCGCTTTGATCTCGGATGAATTGGTGTCGCCCAGCGTGACCGTGGAATGGGCCGCGGTCGCGCGCTGGGCCAATGTCCATTGCCCGCCCTGGTTCACCGTGTGGGCGCCGCAATTCACGACCAGACGCTCCTTGCCCACGTCCATTTCGAACGACAGGGCGCCGGCATGCGCGGCGCGGTCGAAGCCATCGGGCGGCGGCGCGCCCATGTCCGCGACGATCAGAGTGCGGCCCGCACGCAAGCGCTGGAAGCCGGTATAGCGCAGTTCGTCTGGTGCGCGACCCGGCGCGTCGGCCTGGGTCAGAACTGCATCCACCAGCCAGGCATCCTCGCCCGTCGCGCCGTTGAACGCGGCCAAACCGCCATCGGCATGCCGCATGGCGCGCAGCGCGGGCGCCATGCGGTCGATCGTGCCTTGGAGCGTGGTGGGAATTTCCTTCCGGCCTGCGGTCAGGCAGGCACGGATATCGACGAGCGTGCGCAGGACGATGAGCTGGGACGCCGGGCTTCGCTCGATATGTCCGCCGTCGGGATGAACCTGGCGACGCAACTCCTGCTCCAGCAACGCCATGGCGCGCTCCAGCCGCGCCGTCGAATCGGGCAGGGCGACCGCGCCGTAAATGACCGCCTTGATCAGGATGAGGCGCTGCACGCCACGCTGGGACCCCGGCGCGATCCGGGTCAGATGACGAACTTGGCGCGAGAGGCTGAGGAGATAGGCTTCTCGAAAGCTGTCGTCGGCGCTGGCGCAGAAGAAATCGTGTTCGGCGATCCAGGCGATGACGCGGGCGGCGAGGATGTCGGTGCGCCAGGCCAGCTCGCTCCAGCCTGGGTGTCGGCGAATCCACTCGGCCATCATCTCGCGCCCACGCCGCCGCGCGGGATCGGAGCCCACAGCGTGCAGATCGGCCAGCCAGGTGAAGCTGTGCAGCGCGGCCTGCCATCGTTCTCCGGCATCCGCCGTTTCCCACAGGGCCGCATCCGCGGGATGGGATTCGCCGTTGAACTCGACGTTGCCTTTCAGGATCTGCGCGCCGCGGGCGCTGTCGCCGGACCAGGGTTGCATGGGCGTTGCCACCAGATCGGCCGGCGGGCGCATGCCGAGCGTCCAGGCATAGGGCGCGTTCCCATACAGAAAGCGCGCGGCCAGACGCCTCAGGCGGTCGGGTTTCGAATGCTCGGTGTTCGGCATCATGCGGTGGGACGCACGCTTGCCCCGTCCTGCGGCATCACGCCCCGCGGATTCGCTGGATATTCTGGGCGTACTTCGCAGGCCCGCCCGCGAAGGTTGCCGTGCCGGCGACCAGAACGTCGGCGCCCGCCGCAATGGCCGCGCGCGCCGTATCGGCGTTGATGCCACCATCGACCTCAAGGTCGATCCGCTTGTTGGTCCTGGCCATGATCGAATCCAGTGTTCGGCGCAGACGGCTGATCTTGTCCAGTTGCGAGGCAATAAAGGATTGTCCGCCAAAGCCCGGATTGACCGTCATCACCAAAACCAGATCGATGTCTTCCAGGACATGCTCGACGGCTTCCACGGGCGTGCCGGGGTTCAGGGAAACACCGGCCTTTTTGCCCAGCGAACGAATCACTTGGATCGTGCGATGCAGATGTGGGCCAGCCTCAGGATGCACGGTCAAGATATCCGCGCCAGCGTCGGCGAAGGCCGCGATATAGGGATCGACGGGCGAGATCATGAGATGCACGTCGAACGGTAGCTCGGAATGAGGCCGCAGGGCGGATACGACGCTAGGGCCGATCGTGATGTTCGGCACGAAATGCCCGTCCATCACGTCCACGTGGATATAGTCGGCGCCGGCGGCCGACACGGCCCGGACTTCTTCTCCCAGTTTCGAGAAGTCGGCGGCAAGGATCGACGGAGCGATCCGGACCGGCTGCGGCATGGCGATCTCCTACCAGCGTGAGGCGGTTCGAGTCTTGTAGCCCATGGGGCGCAGGATACAATGTGAATATGCACCCGCCGTAAGGCCGGTCACGGGGTTTCCGGCACGATCCCATCCGCGGCAAGGCGCACCAAAATTGCGTCGGCGGCGAGGTGATAGCCCTCGGGCGTGAAGTGACCTTGAAAAAGCTGGTCCGGCTCGGGCGAATCCGAAAAGACCGTATGTATATCGATGATCGGGATTCCTAGATCGCGCACGGTAGCCAGCACCCGCGTGCGCAGACCGCTTTGAGCAATATGTCCGCCCAGTCCCAGATACCGCGCTCGGCTCGGCAAGTAGACGAAGTAGAGGCGACCGCCCCAACTCAAGACGGTGCGGTCTGCCTCCGCCATCACGCGGCGAAACAGGGGGATATCGGCGTTTCCGACTGCCATGCCCAGAGCATTGCGCAGGTGACGGAGGAGAACGACGTCCTTCCACTTGATCGCCTGTGCGGTGGCGGGCGCGGGGTCAGCCGACGGTGCGTCATAGGTTTTCTCGACTTCGGCGATCAGAGCCTCGTCGATCGCCGGCTGGTGCTGCTCCAGACCCTGACTAAAGCCTTGGTCAAGATAGGTGACCAGCAGCGCGGCCTCCCGCTCGATGAAGAGGTCTTTCGAGACGTCGTTGCCTTCATAGTAGAACCATAATACCACGCGCGGCCGCCGTTGTGGCAGATACTCCTTTATGGCCGCTAGCTCCGACAACGGCCCCTTGCCCGCCATGCCGAGGTTGAGAGTCGCGGGAAAGCGCCCGCGAACCTTTGCCACCATATTCCGATCGGATGGGACGCAGGCACCATGGACGAAGGAATCCCCGACCGCGGCCACGTCGAGTTGTGATCGCGCCCACAATCCTGGCAGGTTGTGGAAGCCGTGTTCGTCGCTGGGATAGATCAGATAAGCGCCGCCCTCGTTGCAATAGACGGTCAGCGCGTCGGCGATGCCGCCGAGGGGAAGGATCTCGCGCCCGTCGATTGCGACACGTGAATGGAGCGTGCCGTTGGACTCTGCGTTCAGAAGCGTCCGCCCGCTCAGGACCGGATAGGCTTTCCGCCCTTCGCCACGCAGATCGCGCACCACGTCGCGAACGCTGCGCTCATCGCCCGTGCGCACCGGGCGAACGGGCTCCTGATCCGTCATGGCCAGATAAATATCGGCAAGCAGAACGGCCGCAAGCGCGGCGCATGACGATACGGCGAACGCCGCGCGGCTGGCTGGTCTCAGCAACAAAGCCGCGAGCAGCAAAAGGCCGAGCCCCGTCGGCAAGGCCACGTACAGGATCGTCCAGTCGCGTGAGGACGCGATGCCGATCATACCGATATGGAAGGCGATCGCGAAGCAGGCCGCGGCCCCGGCAAATAGGACGGCGGCAGAAAGGCGCCCAGGCGTCATGGCGGCTCCCCCTTCGCCTCGCTCAATCGAGTTCGAAGCCGCCTTTGTAGTCCTGCTTGAGCGACGGGTCTTGGTCTTCCTTGCGGAGATAGCAGTTGCCGACCGCAAGTACTTCGATCTCCGTGCCCATGAAGCAGCGGAAGGCGTCCTCCGGCAGGCAGACGATCGGCTCGCCGCGCACATTGAAGCTGGTGTTCACGATCACGGGGCACCCGGTTCGGTCGCGGAAGGCAGAGATCAGCGAATGAAAACGCAGATTAGTCTCCTTGTGCACGGTCTGAATGCGCGCCGAATAGTCGACATGGGTGACGGCCGGAATCTCCGAACGCGGCACGTTCAGTTTTTCGATGCCGAACAGCTTTTCCTGCTCTTTCGTCATCGCCTTGCGGCGGCGCTCTACGACGTCCGCGACCATCAGCATATAAGGACTGTCGCCGTCGAGCTCGAACCAGTCGGCTACGTCCTCGCGCAGGACGGCGGGCGCGAAAGGCCGGAAGGATTCGCGGTACTTCACCTTGAGATTGAGCACTGACTGCATGGCAGGCGAGCGTGCATCACCCAGGATCGAGCGTCCGCCGAGCGCACGGGGGCCGAACTCCATACGGCCCTGGAACCAGCCGACCGCCAGTCCGTCGGCCAAGGCCTTGGCCGTCTGCGCAATCAACTGGTCGTCGGACAGAACAGTGAAGCGCGCGCCGGCCTTCTTCAGACGCGCCTCGATGTCGGCCTGCTCATAGGCCGGGCCCAGATAGGAGCCGGCCATGGCGTCGCTGCCGCCGTTGGTGCGGCGGGGCTTGTCTTGGAACTGGTAGTAGGCGTTCAGGGCCGCGCCCAAAGCGCCGCCGGCATCGCCCGCCGCCGGTTGAACCCAGATATTCTTAAAGCGGCCGTCGCGCAGGACCTTGCCGTTCGCGACGCAGTTCAACGCCACGCCGCCGGCCAAGCATAGATTGGGGCTGCCCGTCTCCGCCTGCAGCGACCGTGTCAGGCGCAGCACGATCTCTTCCGTCACCTTCTGCACGGAGGCGGCCAAATCCATTTCGCGCTGGGTCAGACGGTCTTCGGCTTTGCGCGGCGGGCCACCGAACAGCGCGTCGAACTTGCTGTTCGTCATGCGCAGGCCGGTGCAGTAGTCGAAATAGGACAGGTCGAGACGGAAGGAGCCGTCGTCCTTTAGGTCGATCAGATTGTCCAGGATGGTCTGGGCATATTTCGGCTCGCCATAGGGCGCCAGGCCCATGACTTTGTATTCGCCCGCGTTCACTTTGAAGCCGGTGTAGTAGGTGAAGGCGGAATAGAGCAGGCCGATCGAGTGCGGGAAGTGGATTTCCTTGGTCATCTCGAGCCGGTTGCCGTGCCCGTGCCCGACCGAGGTAGTGGCCCATTCGCCCACGCCGTCCATGGTCAATACCACGGCATCGTCGAACGGCGAGGCGAAGAAGGCGCTGGCCGCGTGGCTTTGATGATGCTCCGCGAAGAGAAGATTCTTCTCGGCGTCGAAGCCCTGCAGGTGCGCGCCGATCTCCTTCTTCAGAAGGCTCTTCTGAAACAGCTTCTCGCGCAGCCAGACTGGCATGGCCATCTGGAACGAGCGGAAGCCGCGCGGCGCCAAGGCCACGTAAGTTTCCAACAGGCGCTCGAACTTGAGGAACGGCTTGTCGTAGAAGGCGACGTAGTCGACGCTGTCGACATTCACGCCCGCGGCTTTCAGGCAGTACTCGATCGCGTTTTTGGGAAAGGCGGAATCGTGTTTTTTGCGCGTGAAGCGTTCTTCCTGCGCAGCCGCGACGATGCGTCCATCCTCGACCAGCGCCGCGGCGCTGTCGTGATAGAAGGCGGAAAGACCGAGGATACGCACCGTCGCGTGTGCTCTCAGAAGATGGTGTAGATGAACGGCGCCACCGCGCTGCCCTTGGTCAGCACGATCAGGCCGCCGAAGATGGCCATCATGACCAGGATCGGCAGAAGCCAGAACTTCTTGCGGACCCGAAGGAACATCCACAGTTCTTTGACGAACGAGCCCATCTCAATCCTCTTCGCTTGCGCCGGGGCTTAAGGTCGGCTGCCGGGGTTTCGCGAAAACCGCGCCGCTCAGAATTGCCGCCGCATCGTATCAGGCTCGGGGCCTGGCGGGGTGCGTTCAATCCAGTATGTCTTTGCGCTGCGGTCGAATTTCAGCCGTAGCGGATCCTTGCCCATGAGGCGCATGACGAGGCCGACCGGTGTGACCGTCAAGAAAAACAACAAACCCATGATCAATGGGTTCATGACGTGATGCAGCAGAAGGCCGAAACGGGTCCAGACCCAGTTCAGCGGCGTCAGCGCCTTGGGAAACAGATAGGCTGCGGCCAGGAAAGCGACAGCCGGAATGCCGCAGTACACCCAGCGAATCTCTCCGCCATGGGTCAGGGGGCTAAAGGTCAAGATCGCGAAGAATACGGCGAAGACGATGCCGAAGCCGCGATTCGAGGAGCCCTTGACCTCCTCCTTGCGGTGGAAGTCCTCGTGAAAATCCAGGTTCTTTGCCATTTTCTTCCGTGGCCGTGGCCGCCGGTGACATAGCCCCAAACGGGATAAAACGCAAACCGGCGCTAGCGTTAAACCCTCTCCAGCCGCGCCGCGTAAAACCCATCCAGGCCGCCCAGTTCTGGGATATGGCTGGGTAAGGTGCGCAGATCGCCCGCGGTGGATACCAATTCCTTTACACCGCCCACCTCGTGGGCGCCGATGGGCCGCCGATGCACGCCGGCAGCACGGGCCAGCAATGCCTCGATTTGCCCTTCTCCTTCCTCAGGCTGCAGCGAACAGACGGCGTAGACCAGCGTTCCGCCCGGCTTCAGCATGCCAAGGGCGGCCTCCAGCAGGGCGCGCTGGGTCGCGGCAGCGTCCGTGACGTCGCGTGGCGACTTCAAATGCGGGATGTCGGGATGGCGGCGGATCGTGCCCGTGGCGCTGCAGGGCGCGTCGAGTAAGACCGCATCGGCCGATTGGGATGGGCTCCAGCTTTCGGCGTCCGCTGCGATCGTCTCGGCCTCCAGGTGCAGGCGCTTCAGGTTGCCGGTGAGGCGCGCGAGCCGCTCGGGCGAACGGTCGACGGCCGTCACACGCGCGCCGCCCGCGGCCAACTGTGCGGTCTTGCCGCCCGGCGCCGCGCAGAGATCGATGACATGCTTGCCGCGCACATCGCCCAGAAGCCTCGCGGGCAAAGCGGCCGCCGCATCCTGCACCCACCAGGCGCCCGTATCGAAACCGTCGAGGCGCGGAACGGCGCCCGCATTCTCGAGTCGGACCGAACCTGTCGGCAAAGTGCGTCCGCCGAGACGCGTCGCCCAAGCTGCCGCCCCTTCCTTCACGGACAGATCGAGGGCGGCTTCGCGCTGGTGCGCGGCGGCAATCGCGCGGCACGTCTCCTCGCCGTAGTGGCCGGACCAGCTGCGCCACAGCCATTTCGGCGTGTTGAGCGCG
Organism: Alphaproteobacteria bacterium; assembly: GCA_050180485.1. Classification (GTDB taxonomy): domain Bacteria; phylum Pseudomonadota; class Alphaproteobacteria; order CADEGL01; family CADEGL01; genus CADEGL01. The sequence continues at coordinate 85,228 of JBFXED010000008.1, forward strand.
GTGGCATCTGCGGGCAAAAGCGCCGCGCCTTCGCGCGCCACGCGGCGCAGAACGGCATTGACCAATCCCACATGGGGCCGCGGCAGGCGGCGATGGGCCGCATCCACGGTTTCGGCCACGGCGGCATGGGCGGGCGTGCCCAGCATCAAAAGCTGCGCGGCGCCGATGCGCAGCGTGTTCTGCGTCCGATGCGCGCGGGCAGGCAATGGCTTCGCGAGGCACGGCGCGAGCGCCGCGTCGAGTTCGCCCAAACGGCGCAGCACGGTCGATACGATCAGGCGTACAAACGCGCGGTCGCGCTCCGGCAGCGTCGGCATGTCGTCCAAGGCGTCGTCGAGAAAGCGGCGCTCGATCAGCACCGCCTCCAAAAGTTCGAGCGCCGCGCCGCGCGCCGAAACATTTCCACGCATGGGAGCGGAATTAGCATGTCCTGCCGGCCGCGTCCCGGCGGGCATTGCGCGTTTCGCCGCGCTCAACCCCAGGGACCTTTTGCTGCCGGGGCCATGCCGGCCATCTCACGCAGGCGGCGCACCCGTTCTTCCGTGCCGGGATGGCTGGAGAACAGGCTGGCGATACCGCCACCATGCAGCGGGTTGACGATAAACAGATGCGCGGTCGCCGGGTTGCGCTCGGCCTGCGGAATCTCGGTGTTCTGCGCGGCGTGCTCGATCTTCTCCAGCGCCGAAGCCAGCCACAGCGGCCGGCCGGAGATCTCCGCGCCCACGCGGTCGGCCTCGTATTCGCGGCTGCGGCTGATCGCCATCTGCACCAGCATGGCGGCGATGGGCGCCAGGATCGCGACCAGGATGGTGCCGACAGCACCCAACGGACTACGGTTGTCGCTGCCGCGGAAGGCGCCGAACAGGAAGGCGAGATTTGCCAGCATACCGATGGCACCGGCCAGAGTCGCCGTCACGGTCATGACCAGCGTGTCACGGCTGCGCACATGGGCGAGTTCATGCGCCATCACGCCCGCGACCTCATCCGGCGAAAGGCGGCGCAGAAGCCCGGTCGTGGCGGCAACGGCGGCGTTCTCGGGATTGCGGCCGGTGGCGAAGGCGTTGGGCTGGTCGGATTCGATGACATAAACCTTGGGCATGGGCAGACCGGCATTCGAGGCCAACTGCTCCACGGTCGCGTAAAAGGCTGGCGCGGCGGCGCGGTCAATTTGGCGGGCCCCGTACATCGACAGGACCATCTTGTCCGAGTTCCACCATGCGAAGAGGTTCATGGCGCAAGCCACTGCCAGGGCAATGAGAGCGCCGCCTTGGCCGCCCACCAGGTAGCCGGCGACGAGGAACAGCGCGGTCATCCCTGCCAGGAGGATCGCGGTACGCGTGTAGGCCATTTTCTTTGGGTACTCCCGGTTTACGTTCTCCAAATGGCCCCGGCGGAACGGCATTCAAGACCGGAAATCAAAGGCTTGGCAAAGGGCGCCGGGAGCGTCATATCTTGGGAATGAGCGATCCGAAGCCCGGCCACATCTATCAGCAAGCAAAAATCCCGTTAACGTTAACGTCAACTTCTAAAGCTTGCATCGAAGCCGAGAAGAAGCCCGCAACCACCGATAAAAAAACGGAAAATCCGAAAAAGCCGACACAGGAGATCGGCGGTCCTGAAGGACCTGAACCGACCCGTTATGGCGATTGGGAGCGCAACGGGCGCTGCGTCGACTTCTAAGGCGGCGCCAGGCTGACCTCCAAGGTTGGATCGAGCGCGCCCTCGTGGATGGTTTTTAGGATCATTATCCTTTAATCTGACAACATGGGTCTCTTCCCAACATCGCTTCTGGCGCTGTTCGCGCTCCTCGCCGTTCCGGCGCGGGCCACCGAGACGCTGCCGGGTCCCGTGCCGGCGGAGATCGTTTCGGTGGTCGATGGCGACACGCTGTCCGTCCGTGCCCATATCTGGCTCGGGCAGGAGGTCGCGACGCTGGTCCGCCTGGCCGGCATCGACACGCCGGAGTTGAACGGCGCGTGCGAGAGCGAGCGTGTCCGGGCGCGCGCCGCGCGGGATTATCTGGAGCGCGCGGTCGCCGACGGCTCGGTTACATTGGCCCAGATCCGCTACGAGAAATACGCGGGCCGCGTGATGGCCAAGGTCGCGGCGGCCGACGGCGGCGATCTGTCCCAGCGCATGATCGCGGCGGGCCACGCGCGCGCCTATGACGGCGGCAAGCGCCTGCCCTGGTGCCAAGCGGCCGAGCTTGCCAAGCTCGAGTGAGGCGCTAGCCCGCGAAGGCGAACGCGACCGAGGCCAGCAGCGAGAGCGCGAAGACGATGTTGATGACGCGGTTCGCGCGCGAATCGCGGAAAGCGTTGGTCAGCGCCGCGCCAAGCAGAAGCCAGAGCAGATTGACCGCGACCATGATGCCGACCACGAGCGCCATCTTGAGCGCGGCGTCGTGCGTGGGTGCCGCGCGCACCAGCGTGAAGCCGGAGAACAAGGCCGCCATCGCCGCATAGGCCTTGGGATTGCCGACACCCAAAACCACGCCCACGCCGAAGGATGGCGGCGCGCGCTTCGCTTCGCCCGCGGACAAGGGCGGTGCGCTCGCGATGCGCCATGCTAGATAGAGCATGTATAGCGCGGCCGCGCCCTTGAGGATCGGCCCCAGCGCCGGCTCGCCTAGCAGGAACGCGGCCAAGCCCGTGGCCGTCAGCAGCATCACGGCCCACACGCCCGCGATGATGCCGGCCGAGAGCACCACGCCCCCGCGCACGCCGTAGGCCGCGCCCGTCGCTGCCAGCGCCATGTTGGCGGGGCCGGGGCTGCCAGTCAGCGCCACCGCGGCCAGCGCGAAGCCCAGCACTTCGTCCGTCAGCCCCATCCTCGCGCCCGCGCGCCGATCCTGATACCGATAGCCATGGCCTCATCCATGCCAAAAACAGACGGGCCGGGTCTTGAACGTTCGTGCGCGCGGCGCGACCGGTTCCGGGTCGACGCGGTGCGCCCCGGCTTCGAGCGCGGCGAGGCCAGCTTCAACGGTCCCGCCTTCGCGCCGCACCGCCACGACACCTACGCGCTCGGCCTCACGCTCGACGGCGTCCAATGCTTCCGCTATCGGGGCGTGGAGACGCGCTGCCTCGCGGGCCAGGCTTTCGTGCTGCATCCGGACGAGCTGCATGACGGCCACGCCGGCACGGACGACGGCTTCACCTACCGCATGCTCTATCTCGAACCGGCGCTGCTGCAGGAGGCGCTCGAAGCACCGCGCTGCCCGTTGCCGTTCCTGCGCGGCGGCGTCTCGGCGGACGCGCGCCTCCTCGCCGCCCTGCGCGCCGCGCTGTCCGACGATGGTGCACCCGTGGAGGAATTGCGGCTCGATTCCCACCTGGTCGAAATCGCCGAAGCGCTGTCCGCGCTGGATCCCTCATCCGTCGCCAAGCAAGCCGATGCACCCTGCGCCCGCGCCGTGTTCCGTGCGCGCGTATTCCTCGACGCTGAATTCGCGAACCCCGTGACCTCCGCCGCGCTCGAACGTGCGACGGGCCTGTCGCGCTTCGCGCTCGCGCGCCATTTCCGCGCCTATCTGGGCACCAGCCCACACCGCTACGTGGTGATGCGAAGGCTCGACCGGGCGCGCGCGCTCATGCGCGAAGGCGCATCCTTGGCCGACGCGGCGTTGGCCAGCGGCTTCGCCGACCAGAGCCACATGACGCGCCACTTCACGCGTGCCTACGGCGTGACGCCCGCCCGCTGGCGCGGCTTGGCCGCGTGAAAGCAGACTCACCCTCTCCCCAACGTGGGAGAGGGCAGGGTGAGGGGGACAAGTCTTTCGCCGCCCCCTCCCCCTAGCCTCGACCCGCTTCGCGGCTCCAGCCCGTCGAAGGGGAGGGGTGAGAGTGAAGCGGGGCGGTCGGTCGATGTTTGCCGTTCAACCGATGCGGATGCGCGCGAGGTCATCCCGCGCTCTGGCCGGCGATTGGCCTGGCCAAAGGCCCTGCTTCTTTAGAAACTCTGGAGCCATTTACCGTTCGTTCCGGGGAGAGGGCCGTGCCTGCCACCACGTTGTTCGCCGTCGGGTTGGACGCGAAGCAGCCGCACCAGCGCCAGGTCAACGACCAGCAACGCGCCCTGCACCAGTCGGGCCGCGCGGCCGGCGGCGCGCGCCTGCCGTCCACACGCGCGCTGGCGGCCGAGCTTTCGGTCTCGCGCAACACGGTGGCGGCCGCCTACGACCAGCTTCTGGCCGAAGGTTTTCTCGTCGGTCGCGTCGGTTCGGGCAGCTATGTGGCGCCGGACCTGCCGCGGCCCGACGGCTCAACCGTGCCGCGCAAGGCACGCGCGCGTGCCGCCGGCCCCTCGCGCCGGGGCGCGGCGCTGGCCGCCTTGGCGCCCGCCCATGGCGCCCGGGCGCGCGCTTTCATGCCGGGCCTGCCCGCCATCGACGAGTTTCCTTTCGCCCTGTGGTCGCGCCTTCTCGCCCGCGCCTGGCGCAGCCCACAACGCGCGTGGCTGGCCCATGGCGATCCGGCCGGCCTGCCCGAACTGCGCGCTTCCATCGCCGCCCATCTCGGCGCCATGCGGGGCGTGCGCTGCGAGGCTCAACAGGTGCTGGTCGTCTCCGGCTCCCAGGCCGCGATCGCGCTGGCTGCACGCGTGCTGCTCGATCCCGGCGACGTGGCGTTGATCGAGGACCCCGTCTATCCCGGCCTCACGCGCGCGCTGGCCGCCGAGGACGTCGCGATGGCACCCGCGCCCATCGATGCGGAAGGGCTCGACATCGCCGTCGCCGCGCGGATCGCGCCCAAGGCGCGCATGGCCTGCGTCACGCCCTCGCACCAGTATCCGCTCGGCCACACCATGAGCCTCGCCCGCCGCGTGGCGCTGCTCGACTGGGCCGCGCGAAACGGCGCCTGGGTGTTGGAGGACGATTACGACAGCGAATTCCGCTATCGCGGCCGGCCGCTGGCGTCGCTCCAGGGTTTGGACCAGGACGGCCGCGTCGTCTATGTCGGCAGTTTCTCCAAGGTGATGTTCCCGGCCTTGCGCGTGGCCTATCTGGTCGCCCCGCTGCATCTGGTGGATGCGTTCCACCGCGCCCGCGCGGCTTTGGAGGATCATCCCTCCACCATCGCGCAACCGGCGCTGGCGCGCTTCATGGAGGAAGGCCACTTCGTCACCCATCTGGGGCGCATGCGTCGCCTCTACGCCGCGCGGCAGGCCGCGCTTCTAGAATCCAGCGCGCGGCATCTGGGTGGCTTGCTCGACGTGGCGCCCGATCCCTCCGGCATGCACCTGGTCGGCTATGCCACGCCCGCGCTCCGCCGCCGCATGACCGACCGCGAAGGCTCGGCCCGCGCCGCCGCGCGCGGCATCACCGCCCAGCCGCTTTCGTCTTACTATCGCGGCCGCGTGAAGAGGCAGGGATTTCTCTTGGGCTACGCCGCCCACTCCGAGCGCGAGATTGAGCGCGGGGTGAAGATGCTGGCGGAGGTACTGGGTAAGCGATGATCGGCTTGCGTGTCCGGCGCGATCACCCCTTGTAAGCGGTGGCCAGGATATTCGCGATGTACTCGGCGCCACCCTTAACGGTGACGCTGTGGTCGTCGCTGAAATGGATTTTGGTGTTCTTGTTCTTGACTCCAGCGCGCTTGATGTATGTGACCTGAAGCGGATTGACGAACACGGGGATGTCCTCGTCGCGAGAAGATTTGAGGCGAACGATGCGAGCCATGGGTTTCTCCGGTTAGAGCCACCCGAAGATCGTATCCCACCGCCAAAGCTTGAGCGACGGCCGCCGCCCGCTACACTGAAACCATGGGCGATGTCCGCAGCCTTCAAGATCGCATGGCGCTCGTCACGGGCGCGGGTGCCGGGTTGGGCCGGGCCTATGCGACGCTCCTGGCCGCGCGCGGCGCGCAGGTGGTGGTGCAAGACATTGATCGCGCGACAGCGGAAGACACAGCCGCCGCCATTCGCGGCCAAGGCGGCACGGCCTGGGCCGCTGTGTGCGACATCGCCGATCCGCCCGCGCTCGCACCAGCCTTGCGCGCGGCGGGCGTGGCTCCCGACGGCATCCACATCCTGGTCAATAACGCTGGCATCGATGCCGCGCGCACGATCGAGCAGGTTACGGTCGCCGAGTTCGACCGTATGTTCGGCGTGCATGTGAAGGGCACGTTCTTCGCCACGCAGACCGTGATCGCAGGCATGAAGGCGTGGCGGCACGGCAAGATCGTCAACATCTCTTCGATCAACGGCATGATCGCGGACTCGACCGACTCGCACTACAACGGCGCCAAGGCGGCGATTCTGGGTCTCACCAAAGCCTGGGCGAAAGAGTTCGCGCCCTGGCGCATCAATGTGAATGCGGTGGCGCCTGGCCATGTCGTCACCGCTGCCACGATCCAGCGCGGGGCCGAGCGCATGGCGCGCATCTCGAAGGAGCGTATCCCCCTCGGCCGCTACGCCACGCCCGAGGAGATCGCACATACGGTGGCGTTCCTGGCGTCCGCCGAATCCGACTTCATCACCGGACAGGTCATCTCGCCCAACGGCGGCGAAGCCATCGTGGGCATCTAGGCATGCAAACGGCTGCCATCATCGGCGCGGGGCCGGGCGGCATCGCCATGGCGGTGAAGCTGAAGCAGGCCGGCATCGAAGATTTCACCGTCTTCGAACGCTCGGCCGGGCCCGGCGGCACCTGGTGGGACAACACCTATCCCGGCGCGGGCGTGGACATCGCCTCGGCCCTCTATTCTTTTTCCTTCATGCGCGATTACGACTGGTCGCGCACCCACGCGCTGCAAGGCGAGTTGCTGCGCTACATCGACGCGGTGGTGGAGCGGTTCGGCCTGCGCCCCCACATGCGGTTCGGCCAAGGCGTCAAGGACGTGACGTGGGACGACGCGGCTCAGGCCTACGATCTGCGCCTCGACGACGGCGGCACGCATCGGTTTCGCGCCGTGGTCAGCGGCCTTGGCATGCTTAACGTGCCCAATTATCCGACTTGGCCGGGGCTCGATTCCTTCACGGGGCCGAAATTCCACACCGCGCGGTGGGAGCACGGGCACGATCTGTCGGGAAAACGCGTGGCCGTGGTGGGGACGGGTTCGACGGCGGCCCAGGTGGTGCCGGCGCTGGCGCCCAAGGTGGCACAGCTGATCCTTTACCAGCGCGAGCCCGGCTGGATCCTGCCCAAGATGGAGCGCGACTTCACCGAGGACGAGCGCACGCGCCTCAAGCGCTCATCTCTGTTGCGCGACTGGCGGCGTTTCGTCGTGCATTGGAACGTCGAGCTGGCGCGCCGCGCCCTTGATCCCGCAGCCAGGCACCAGGCGCGCATGCGCCAACGCGCCCTCGATCACCTGGCCACGGTGCGCGATCCCGCGATGCGCGCGGCGCTGACGCCCGACTACCCGCTGTTCTGCAAGCGGATCATCGTGTCCGACGATTTCTACGCCGCGCTCAACCGCGACAACGTGACGCTGGTGCCGCGCCCAGTGGCCTCCGTGACGCCGACGGGATTGGTGGATGTGGACGGGGTGGAGCGGCCGGCCGACGTGCTGGTGATGGCCACGGGCTTCAAGGCCGCCAGCTACCTGCACGGCCTGTCGGTGCGGGGCCGGGAAGGGCGCGCGCTCCATGATGTCTGGGGCACGGAGCCACAGGCCTTCCTCGGCATCTGCGTGCCGGGCTTCCCCAATTTTTTCATCCTCTACGGTCCCAATACCAACGGCGGTTCGATCATCTTCAACATCGAGCGCCAAGCGGAGTGGATCGCCCGCGCGCTCCGCCGCATGGGGCGGCGCGAGCTCGGCGCCGTCGAGGTGAGGGAAGGTGCCTTTCGCCGCTACAACGCGTGGGTCGATAAGGGCAACGCGGGAAGGTCCTGGGACGGTGGCGGCTGCGCCAACTATTTCCGCTCCCCCGCGGGCCGCATCGTCACCCAGTGGCCCTATCCGGTCACGCTCTATGCCGCGCTCACGCGGGTGCTGGACAGCGCGCTCGTCTGCGAGGGGCGGCGAAGAATGGCATCGGATGCCCCCTCCCCTTACCCCTCCCTGGTTGGGGAGGGGAATAAGGGGAGGGGTCGAAGATAGGCGCCGTATCGTTGAAATCCGCGCTCTCCTACCCATTTCCCCATTCGCGCCTACACAACCGGGGCCCTTTGGGCCATTCTCCCGCGCGATTGAGCGGCGACGCTTCGGCGGCGCCTTACCGTAAGAGGCTTTCTTGTCCGTGACTACCGAACCCGCGGGCGCGACCGGCGCCGTGCCGAACGGCGCGCAGTCGCGGCGGACCTTCGCCATCATCTCGCATCCCGACGCGGGCAAGACCACGCTCACGGAGAAGCTGCTCTTGTTCGGTGGCGCGATCCGCATGGCCGGCCATATCCGCGCGCGCGGCGAGCAGCGCCGCACCCGCTCGGACTGGATGGAGATCGAGAAACAGCGCGGCATCTCGGTCAGTTCGTCGGTCATGACCTTCGAGCGCGACGGCGTCACCTTCAACCTGCTCGACACGCCGGGCCACCAGGATTTCAGCGAGGACACTTACCGCACGCTGACGGCGGTCGATTCCGCGATCATGGTGATCGACGCGGCCAAGGGTATCGAAAGTCAGACGCGCAAGCTGTTCGAGGTCTGCCGCCTGCGCGACATCCCTATCATCACCTTCGTCAACAAGGTGGACCGGGAAGGGCTCGATCCCTTCGCGCTGTTGGACGAAGTGGCCGACGCGCTGGCGCTCGACGTCTCGCCTGCGGTCTGGCCCATCGGCATGGGCGGCCTCTTTCGCGGCGGCTACGATTTCACGCGCGACCGGCTGTTGCTGCCGAAACAGAACGGCACCTTCGATCGCGCGATCGACTGCAAGGGCCTCGATGATCCGGAGATCGCCAAGCATGTGCCCGAGGCGCAGCTGGCCGAGTTCCGCGAAAGCGCCGAGCTGGCGCGCTCGGCCTATGCGCCGTTCGACCTCGACGCCTATCGCGCCGGCCACCTGACGCCGGTCTTCTTCGGCAGCGCCTTGAAAGATTTCACCGTCGGCGAATTGCTGCGCGCGGTGGCCGAATGGGCGCCGCCGCCGCGCCCGCAGCCGGGCGAGCCGCGCAGCGTGAAACCGGAGGAGCCGCGCGTCACCGGTTTTGTCTTCAAGGTCCAGGCCAACATGGACCCCAACCACCGCGACCGCGTGGCCTTCATGCGGCTCTGTTCGGGGCGCTTTCAGCGCGGCATGAAGCTGAAGCAGGTGCGCACGGGCAAGACGGTCGCCGTGAACGCGCCGATCTTCTTCTTCGCGCATGAACGGGCGCTGGCCGAGGAGGCGTTGCCTGGCGACATCGTGGGGATTCCCAACCACGGCATCCTGCGCGTCGGCGACACGATGACCGAGGGCGAATCGTTGCGCTTCACCGGCATCCCCAACTTCGCGCCGGAGCTTTTGCGCCGCATTCTGCTCGACGATCCCATGCGCACCAAGCAGATGCGCAAGGCGCTGGAGGATCTGGCCGAGGAAGGCGTGGTGCAGATCTTCCGCCCCGTGATCGGCACGGACTGGATCGTGGGCGTGGTGGGCGCGCTCCAGCTGGACGTGCTGGCCTCGCGCATTGACGCCGAATACAAGGTGCCCGTGCGCTTCGAGCAGGCGCCCTACGAGACCGCGCGCTGGATCTCGTCCGACGATCCGGCGGAATTGAAGAAATTCATCGAGAAGCATCGAGGCAGCGTGGCCGAGGATCGCGACGACGCGCCCGTCTTCCTGGCCCGCAATGCCTGGGAGTTGAACTACACCAAGGAGCATGCGCCGAAGATCACCTTCGCCGCCACGCGCGAGCGAAACTGACGCGATACCCACCTCACCCCGGCCCTCTCCCCCCTTTCAGGGCGGAGAGGGAGAAAAAGAAACCCTCTCCGCCAACGGGTTCAACTCGCTTTGCGAGTTGAAGGGTGCGAGCGCAAGCGAGCGGGTGAGTGGTGCCGGCGCAGCCGGCTTAGGACTTTCTTTTCACTTCGCCGCGTGGTTCATGCGGTTGTCGACTAGGTCCGTGACCACGCCGGGGTCGGCGAGCGTCGAGGTGTCGCCGAGCGAATCGTGCTCGTTGGCGGCGATCTTGCGCAGGATGCGGCGCATGATCTTGCCCGAGCGGGTCTTGGGCAGGCCGGGCGCCCACTGGATGAAATCGGGTGTTGCGATCGGGCCGATCTCCTTGCGCACCCACTGCACCAGCTCCTTGCGCAACTCCTCGCTCGTGGGCTCGCCCGCGTTCAGCGTGACATATGCGTAGATGCCCTGGCCCTTGATGTCGTGGGGGAAGCCGACCACGGCGGCCTCGGCCACTTTCGCGTGGGCGACGAGGGCGCTTTCGACCTCAGCCGTGCCCAGGCGGTGGCCCGCCACGTTGATCACGTCGTCGACGCGGCCGGTGATCCAGTAATACCCGTCCTCGTCGCGGCGGCAGCCGTCGCCCGTGAAGTAGCTGCCCTTGTAGGCCGAGAAATAGGTCTGCACGAAACGCTCGTGGTCGCGGAAGACGGTGCGCATCTGGCCCGGCCAGGAATCGAGCAGGACGAGGTTGCCGGACGCGGCGCCCTCGAGCGTCTTGCCGTCGGCGTCGACAAGCGCCGGGCGGATGCCAAAGAAGGGGAGCGTGGCCGAGCCGGGCTTGAGCGGAATCGCACCCGGCAAGGGCGTGATCAGGATGCCGCCGGTCTCCGTTTGCCACCAGGTGTCGACGATGGGGCAGCGCCCATCACCCACCACGCGGTGGTACCAAAGCCACGCCTCTGGGTTGATCGGCTCGCCGACCGAACCCAAGAGGCGGATGGATTTGCGGCTGGTCTTCTTCACCGGGCCTTCGCCGTCGCGCATTAGCGCGCGGATGGCGGTGGGCGCCGTGTAGAAGATGTTCACCTTGTGCTTATCGCACACCTGCCAGAAGCGCGAGGTGTCGGGATAGTTGGGCACGCCCTCGAACATCAGCGTGGTCGCGCCGTTGGAAAGCGGGCCATAGAGGATGTAGCTGTGGCCGGTCACCCAGCCCACGTCGGCCGTGCACCAAAAGACGTCGCCGTCGTGATAGTCGAAGACGTACTGATGCGTGATCGAGGTGTAGACCATATAGCCGCCGGTCGTGTGCAGTACGCCCTTGGGCTTACCGGTCGAGCCCGAGGTGTAGAGGATGAACAGCGGGTCCTCGGCGTCCATCTCCTCCGGCTCGCACGCGGCCGGGGCCTTCGCCATCGCCTCGTGGTACCAGACGTCGCGGCCCTCGACCCAATCGATCTCGCCGCCGGTATGCTTGACCACCACGACCTTCTTCACCGTGGGGCAGGATTTCAGCGCCTCGTCGGTGTTCACCTTGAGCGGGATCTTGCGCCCGCCACGCACGCCTTCGTCCGAAGTGACGACGACGTTCGAATCGCAATCCTGGATACGGCCCGACAGCGAATCGGGCGAGAAGCCGCCGAACACGACCGAATGGATCGCGCCGATGCGCGCGCAGGCCAGCATGGCGACGGCGGCCTCGGGGATCATGGGCAGGTAGATGGTGATCCGGTCGCCCTTCTTGACGCCCTGGGTTTTCAGGACGTTCGCGAACTTGCACACCTCGGCATGCAGTTCGCGGTAGGTGATGTGCTTCGAATCCTTGGGGTCGTCGCCTTCCCAGATGATCGCGGTCTGGTCGCCGCGCTTGGCCAGATGGCGATCCAGGCAGTTGGCGGAGGCGTTCAGCGTGCCGTCGTAGTACCAGCGGACATGGACCTGACCGGTGAAGCTCGTGTCCTTCACCTTGGTGTAGGGCTTGATCCAGTCGATGCGCTTGCCTTGTTCGCCCCAGAACCCTTCGGGGTCCTTCACGGAACGGTCATACATCGCCTTGTATTTGGCGCTGTCGATCCAGGCGCGTTTGGCCCAGTCGGGCGAAACCGGAATGACGTCGTCGGCCATGGAAACTCCTCCCGATCCCCGGGCGCCTTTCTGGCGCTCTCGATGATCCAAACGTAACGGGGCGGGTAGGGGTGGACAAGGCGGAGCGCCCCCCTATTCCCGCGCGGAAATTGTATAATTCGGACCTGCTTTCGGCATGGAGGAGAGGGCGATGAAGCACCATTGCGAGAAGGGCCGCCTCGACGTGCACAAGAGCGACGTCTCGGGCTCGCGCTTCGACGACGTGAATCTGTCGGGCTCCACCGTCCACAACGTCAACCTGTCGGGCACCACGTTCAACGACGTGAACGTCTCTGGCTCGACCTACGAGAACATCAATCTCTCGGGTGCCACCTTCGAGAACGCCAACATGTCGGGCTGGCGCGTGCATGACGCGAATTTTTCCGGCTTGCGCGTCTCGAAGGCCAATCTGGCGGGCGTCACGATCAGCGAATGCCGGCTGGACGGCATGACCATCGAGGGGATCGCGGTCACGGACCTTTTGGCCGCCTACCGCGCCGCCAACAAAGGCGCGGCCTAGAAGCGCGGGCCGCTTTCGGTCAATCTGCCGCCCCATCCGTTCCCAGGAGCTGTCGCTTTGCGTCGTCTTGCCCTTCGTCTCGCTGTTCTTCTTGTCGCCGCGCCCGCGTCCGCGCAGGAGATGACGCCGCTGGCCGAATGGATCAAGACGCCCGAGGCGCAGCAGCGGCCGGACTATACCTATACCCGTTGCGCCGGCCTGTTCCTGGCCTTGGCCAAGCTCGACGGCCGCTCGTTCCTGCCAAAGGACTTGGAGAACATGCGGGAGGCCTATGCCGATTTCGGCAATGCCGCGATCAACTTCCGCGCACAGCGCGACGGCATGGCGCCCAAGGATTTTCTGGACGGGGTGAACAACGACATCGGCGATTTCGTCGACGCCTACCAGCCGCGCATCGACAAGGCGCGTTTTGCCAACAGGGCCGCGTTGGACGCCGACGCCGCCATGGCGCAGGACTTCGCCGTCTGCCGTTCCATGTCCCAATCGTTGCGGGCCGGCTGAGTCGCGCCCGAGTCGCCAAGGAGTCCCACGTTGCCGATCCGTGCCGCCTTTTTCGCCACCGCCTTTTCTCTCTTTGCCGTGCCTGCCGCCGCCCAGGAACTGCAGCCCTTGTCCGAGTGGAGCAAGAGCCCCGACGCCAAGAACCAATCCGATTATCTTTTCACGCGCTGCGCCGCGTTGAACCTGGCGATCATCAAGTATGACGGCATGGCCTACGCCCAGCCCGCGCTCGAGCATATGAAGAAGTCGGCGGTGGCCTATGCCTCGGCCGCCGCGCTGCTGCGCAGTAAGCGCGACGGCGGAAAGCCCGAGGACTACATCACCCCCATCGCCACCGACGCGGAAAAAATGGCGGACCAATACGGCACCCGGATCATCGCGGCCCGCCAGAAGCCCGGCCGCGCGCTGGACACCGATCCCGTCCTGGCCAAGGACGACGAGATCTGCCGCCAGGCCGCTGGCACGCCGAAGAAGTGACGGAGCGTATGCGCCTCAGGACCATCACTCTTCCGCTCGCGGCCGCCATGCTCTTCTTAATGACGCCGGTTGTGGCGGCTGGTGCAGGGTCCATTCTGTCCGCCAGCACGGGAACCGGGATCGAACCGCTGGCGGACGGAAGCGATTCCTTCATCCGTTGCGCGGGTCTTTATACGGCGTTCCTGAAACACGCGCGGTCGTTGGCGCCGTCGGTCGTGCCGGCCATCCAAGGCTCGATCAAGGCGTTGACGATCGAGGCGGCGGAGGCGCGCGCCGAGGTCAGGGGCGGCACACGCGACCGGTACCGGGCCGCGATCGAGGATGAAACCCGCGCGGTCGGCGCGGTCTACGCGCAGCAGCTAGAAAAGAACTACGAAGCCAGCGGCGATCCGTTCAAGGGCGATGCGCAGATCCAAAGCGACATGACGCTGTGCAAAAGACTGACCGACCGGCTGGAAAGGCAGCCTGATCCCACGGGACCGAGGAATTGACAGGATGATGATGTTTCGCGCGTTGCCCGCGGCGTTCGTCGCGTCGCTTCTTCTCGCGTTGCCTGCCACCGCAGCGGACAATGCGCTTTCGCCCGCGCTCGACAAATACGTCAAATTGCCGGCGGAGAAGCAGGATCCGGCCTATGTGCCCACGCGCTGCGCGGGGCTGTATGTCGGCATCCTGCGTTATGGGGGCAAGTCCCTTGATCCGGCCCAGCGCGAGAACATCGAGAAGGAATCGTCCGCCCTGGCCATGGCCGCCATGCAAGTGCGCGCGACGCAGAAAGGTGGCGAGCCGCCCGACTATTCCGACGCCGTGCTGGGCGTGGTGAAGGCGCTGTCCGATCAGTATCTGAACCGGATGAAGGACAACCAGGCGAAAAGCGGCCAGGCCTTCATGAACGACGATCTGATCAAGAGCGACATCGCCCTTTGCAAGCAGGTCGCCGGCCTTGTGCCGCCCGTGAAGTGAAGCCGGCCGCGCCGCGCTAGCGGCGCGGCCGTTTCGCGTCACATGGCCGGCAGCAGGACCTTGTCCACCACCTGGATGACGCCGTTCTTCTGATAGACGTCGGCGACCGTCACCATCGCGGTGTTGCCCTTGGTGTCCGTTATGGTGAGGGCCTTGCCCATGCCCTTCACGGTCAAGATCTCGCCCTCGACGGTCTTGAGCTGCGCCATGCCGCCGCCGGCCTTCACCTGTTCGTCGAGCGCCATCGTGTCGAGCCGCCCAGGCACGACGTGATAGGTCAGAACCTTCTGCAGCGCGGCCTTGTTCTCCGGCTTGAGCAGCGTGTCCACCGTGCCCGCGGGCAGGGCCGCGAAGGCCTCGTTGGTGGGCGCGAAGACGGTGAAGGGCCCGGCGCCTTTCAACGTGTCGACCAGCCCCGCCGCTTTCACCGCCGCGACGAGAGCGGTGTGGTCCTTGGAGTTCACCGCGTTGTCGACGATGTCCTTGGTGTCGTACATGGCGGCCCCGCCCACCATCGGATTGGTGGCGGCCATGGCCGATGCGCCCAAGGCCAATGCCAACGCGGCCGCGGCGCCCATCAGTTTGATCTTCGTCATGTGTCGTTCCTTTCGCGAACGTGATGCGGATCGGGAGGCCTCCCTGCATCCGTTACGCCCCGCCTTCGCGGGCGGATCGAAAGAAACACGGAAAGAATTTTATGTGGCCGCGTGATCCAAACGCGGATTCGCGCGTAAGTAGGCGGCTCATAAGAAAAGCCACTCGTCATTAAACGAGTGGCTTTCTTTTTAATAATGCATAATTGCTAACGTTAAATAACTAATCGCAATTACTAAATAAATAACTGAAAATATCATTTCACATATACCTCCCTTTCTAAAGATTTTCTCTTTCGAGAATTATAGTAATCATAGCATATACTTGCCTCTACGTCAAGTAATTCCTAGTAATCGACGGGCGGGCCGAAAGAGATACGGATGATGCCCTCTGCGATCTCCAGTTTAACGGGATGCAAGGCTTCGCCATGGCACGGACCCGAGAAGCACAGGCCGTCCTCGATGCGGAATTGGGCGCCATGGGTGGCGCAGACGATGTGGCTGCGATCCGCTGCCAGGAACTGGTCGGGTACCCAATCGAGCGGTGTGCCGACATGGGGGCAGGAATTCTCGTAAGCGAAGACCGCGTCGCCACGCCGGATGATGAAGATGTCGCGCGCACCGCGCGCCGTCTCGACGGTGAAGCCCCGGCCGCCACCGTCGGGGATCTCGTCCAGGCGGCAGATGGTCAGGCCTTCGTCTCGCCCAGATCGCAGATCAGTTTCCATTCCGTATCGCCAATGGGCATGACCGACAGGCGCGATTGGCGCACCAGAAGCAAGTCCTTGAGCTTGGGATGCGCCTTGATCTCGGCGAGCGTCACCGGCCGCTTCATGGGCTTCAGCGTCTTGACCGAGACCATGCCGAAGGCGCCCGTCTCGTCGGTGGGATCGGGGTGATAGAGCTTGGCCACTTCGACGATACCGACGATCCGCCGCTCCTCGCCTGAATGATAGAAGAAGGCGCGCTCGCCCAGCTTCATGGCCTTCATGTTGTTCTTGGCCTGGTGGTTGCGCACGCCGTTCCACGGCTCGACGCCCTTCTTCACCTGCTGGTCCCAGGACCAGGTCTCGGGCTCGGTCTTCATCAGCCAGTGGGCCATGGCGTTATCCTTGCGGCCGGACTTTGCGGAACGGGCGGATCGCGACGCTCTGAAACAGCCCCGCCTTGCGGTACGGGTCTTCCAGTGTGAAACGCTCCGCGGCCGCCTTGTCGGGAAATTCCATGATCAGCAGGCTGCCGATCATGTCCTTGCCGTCGTCCGACAGCATGGGGCCAGCCATCACGATCTGGGCGGCGTGGCGGTCGACATATTCCAGATGCGAGGCGCGCGCCTGCGCGCGCACGTGGGTCGAGTCCGGCTTGTCGAGGCAGTAGATGGCGAAATGCATGAGTGCTCCGAATCTCCGCGCGGGAGCCTAGCGCGCCGGGCGCGTTGAAGCCTAGGCCTCTTCCTGCGCGGAAGGGCGGGCGAGAAGGGCCGCGATGGTGGCGTCGATGTCGGCGCCTTTGTTGGCCACGGCATCCACCGCCGCCGCGATCGGCATCTCGACGCCGTGGCGTGCGGCTAGCGTGACGACGGAGCCCGCGGTCGCGACGCCTTCGGCGACTGAGCGGCGCTTGGCCAGGATATCGGCGATCGTTTCGCCGCGTCCGAGCGCCATCCCGAGCGACAGGTTGCGCGACTGCTCGCCCGTGCAGGTCAGCGCCAGGTCGCCCAGGCCCGACAGGCCCATGATCGTTTCGGGTTTGGCGCCCATGGCGCGGCCGAGCCGTGCGATCTCGGCCAGGCCGCGGGTGATCAGCGCCGCGCGCGCATTGTCGCCGAGCCCGCGCCCCATGACGACGCCGCAGGCGATGGCGATGACATTCTTGACCGCGCCGCCCAGCTGCGCACCGATCACGTCGTCCGAGCGGTAGATGCGGAAATGGCGCGACGCGAGCGCCCTGGCCAGGGCGGCGCCCGCTGTTTCGTCGGCGCTGGCTAGCGTCACAGCCGTGGGCAGGCCGCGCGCGACCTCGGTGGCGAAGGTTGGGCCTGACAGGACGCAGGTGCGCGCATGCGGCATCGCGGCCGCCAATGCGTCGCTCATCAAGGCGCCGGTCTTGCTCTCGATACCCTTGGCGCAGATGACGATGGGTATATTCTTCTTCACATGCGGTGCCAGCGCGGCGGCCACCGGACGCAGATGTTGGGCCGGCGGCACCAACAGGATGGCGTCGGCCGCAGCGGCTTCCTTCATGTCGGTGGTCGCGGCGATCTCGGGATCGAGTTTGACGCCGGGCAAGAACGGATTTTCGCGGCGCTCGCGGATGGCGGCCACGGTTTCCGTCTCGTGCGCCCACAAGATCGCTTTGCGGCCCGCGCGGCGGGCGACAAGCGCCAGCGCCGTGCCCCACGCGCCCGCGCCAATGATGCCGATAGTGTCCACGGATTGCGTCAGCCGCTTTGGTTAATCGGATGGGTTCGCCGCGATCCTACCATCGCGACAGGCGACGTTTCGAATTCGTATTTGTGCGCTGCGCTCGCCCCTCCCCGGCGACCGTCACCCCTCCCTCGTTGGGGAGGGGTTGGGGGAGGGGGTAACGAAATGCCGCTTTGCTCGAATGTCACATCTGCGATTGCAGGTAATTCTCCACGCCCACCTTGCCGATCAGCTCGATCTGGGTTTCCAGGAAATCGATATGCTGCTCGGTCTCGTCCAGGATGGTGGAGACGATGGCGCGCGAGACATAGTCGTTGGTCTGCTCGCAAATGCCGATGGTCTCGACCAGGGTCGCGCGCGCGGAACGTTCGGCCTCCAAGTCGCACTTGATCCCCTCGGGCAGCGATTCGCCGATCAGAAGCTTGTTGAGCGACTGCAGGTTGGGCAGGCCTTCCAGCAGCAGGATGCGCTCGATCAGCTTGTCGGCATGCTTCATCTCACCGATCGATTCCTCGTATTCGTGCTTGGCCAGTTTCTCGAAGCCCCAGTTCTTCCACATGCGCGCGTGGAGGAAATACTGGTTCACGGCGGTCAACTCGTTGGTGAGGACCTTGTTGAGCTGCTGGATCACGCGCTTGTCGCCCTTCATCGAGTCCTCTCGTTGCTAAAAACCAAATACGGCCGTGTTGGAAATCGTTCCAACGGCCGATTTCAAAAGTTTAGCACGCCCAGGGCGCGGGCAGGCTCAGTCGCCGCCGGGGCCCGCGCGGAGAGGCGGGGCGGGCTGGGCCACCATCTCGCGCAGCATGGGAATGCAGCGGCCGCATTCGGGCTTGGCACCCAGCGCATCGTAGATCTGGGAAACCGAACGGCAGCCGCCGGCGACTGCGCCACGGACCTGAACATCGGTGAAGGCGTTGCAGAGGCAGACGTACATGCGTGCTCGTTGCTATTGCGAATAAGTCGCAGTGGCGAAACTCTATGGGCGCGCGAGCCCGGCGTCAATGGCGGCGAAGCCAGGATTTCCGCGCCTTATGCGGCCTGGGGGTCGAGCGGCCAGCGCGGCCTGGGGGCGAAATCGAGTCCGTCCCGCTGGCCGAGGCGCAGGCGCTCGATCCCGGCCCAAGCCACCATGGCTGCGTTGTCGGTGCAGTATTTCTGCGGCGGGATGTGCAGCCGCACGCCTTCCGCGTCGGCCAGGGCCTGCAGGCGCCGGCGCAGATAAGCATTCGCCGCAACGCCGCCCGCAACCACCAGCGGCACGGATGTGGTCTTCGTGCGTGCGCGGAACAGGACCAAGGCGTTGCGCGCGCGATCGACCAGCACATCGCCCACGGCCGCCTGGAAGGCGGCGGCCAAGTCGGCGGCCTGGCGCGGCGAAGCCTTGCCGCCGGGCAAGCCCGCGACCACGTGGCGCACGGCGGTTTTAAGGCCCGAGAAGGAAAAATCGGCGCCCGCCCGGCCCAGCATCGGGCGGGGCAGCGCATAACGCGCGGGGTCGCCCGCGGCCGCGGCCTTCTCCACGGCGGGTCCGCCGGGATAGCCGAGGCCGAGCAGCTTCGCTGTCTTGTCGAAGGCCTCGCCGGCGGCGTCGTCCATCGTGGTGCCGAGGCGCGCATAGCTTCCCACGCCCTCGACGGCCAGAAGCTGGCAATGACCGCCCGAGACCAGCAGCAGCAGATAGGGGAAAGAAATGTCCTCCACGAGGCGTGCGGACAGCGCGTGCGCTTCCAGGTGGTTGATGGCCAGGAACGGCTTGCCGTGCACCAGCGCGATGGCCTTGGCCATGGTCGCGCCGACGATGACACCGCCGATCAGACCCGGCCCGGCGGTGGCCGCCACGGCGGACAGTTGGGCATAGCCGACCTGCGCCTCGGTCATGGCGCGGGCGACCAGCCGGTCGAGATGCTCCAGATGGGCGCGGGCGGCAATCTCGGGCACCACGCCGCCATAGGGCCGGTGCTCGTCCAGTTGCGACAGCACGATCTCGCTGCGCACGCGCCTCGAATCGTCCACCACGGCGGCGGCCGTCTCATCGCAACTCGTTTCAATGCCAAGAATGACCATCGTTTGCAATGCACTACATGGGATTTAAAGCAATTGCCATAAAGGCGCGGGCGGA
This sequence comes from Alphaproteobacteria bacterium, assembly GCA_050180485.1. GTDB lineage: Bacteria > Pseudomonadota > Alphaproteobacteria > CADEGL01 > CADEGL01 > CADEGL01. Next base: position 104,728 of record JBFXED010000008.1, read on the forward strand.
CATAATCCCCCCCCATGCTCAGCCCCAAGGAAGCGGCCGCCCGGCCGTGTGCCCCGGCGAGCGGGAGACGCGTCCGTTGACCAGCCCGCTTCTACGCCTCGGCACGCGCGGCAGCCCGCTTGCCATCATCCAGACCAACGAATTGCGCGACGCCCTGGCGGCCGCGCACCCGGAGTTGTCCGCGCCCGGCGCGATCGAGGTCGTGCCGATCCAGACCACCGGCGACAAGGTGCAGGACCGCGCGCTGGCCGAGATCGGCGGCAAGGGCCTGTTCACCCGAGAGATCGAGGAACGGCTAATCGATCGCCGCATCGACATGGCGGTCCACTCGGTCAAGGACGTGCCCACCTGGCTCCCCGACGGGTTCGAGCTGGTGGGCATGTTGCCGCGCGCCGACGCGCGTGACACGCTTTTGGGCGGCCAGTCGCTAGCCGCGTTACCGCCGGGCACCGTGGTCGGCACCTCGTCGATCCGCCGCCAGGCCCAGGTGCTGCACGCCAGGCCCGACCTCAAGATCGTGCCCTTTCGCGGCAACGTGCAGACGCGCATGCGCAAGCTGGCCGAAGGCCTGGCGGACGTCACCTTGCTGGCCCAATGCGGCCTCGACCGTCTCGGCGTCACCGATGTCGGCAACGTGTTGGAACCGAGCGAGATGCTGCCGTCGGTCGCGCAGGGCGTCATCGGCGCCGAGATCCGCGCCGACGATCGACGCGCGCGGAGCTATCTCGAAGCCGTGCACCATGCGCCCACGGGCGTCGTCGTGGGCTGCGAGCGCGGTCTGCTCGACGCGCTCGACGGCTCGTGCCGCACGCCCATCGCGGGCTATGCCACACTCCACGGCGACCGGCTTCGCCTGCAGGCGCTGGTGGTTTCGCCCGACGGGCGCGCGGTGTGGCGCGTCGAGCGCGAGGGCATGGCCTCCGACGGCGACGCGCTCGGCCACGACGCGGGCGAGGAACTGCGCCGCATCGCCGACCCGCGTATCTTCGACGGCCCCTGATCCCATGCGCGTGCTGATCACGCGCCCGCGCCCGGACGCTGTTCGCCTGGCCACGGCGCTTGCCGCGCGGGGCATCGAATCGGTCCTGGCCCCCCTGACGGAGATCGTCTTCACGCCCATGCCCGTGCCGCTCGACGGCGTGCAGGCGATCCTCATCACCAGCGCCAATGGCGCGCGCGCGCTCGCTGCCGCGACACCGCGCCGCGACGTGCGCGTCCTGACTGTTGGCCGCGCTTCCGCGGAAGCCGCGCGCAACGAAGGTTTCGCCGCCGTCGCCAGCGCGGACGGCGACGTGCACGCGTTAGCCGCGCTCGCGCGCCGCACGCTCGACCGGCAAGCCGGCACGTTGCTGCATGCCTCCGGCGCCGACGTGGCCGGCGATCTGGCCGGCATGCTGGCCAAGGACGGATTCGACGCGCGCCGCCTGTCGCTCTATGAAGCACGCATGGTGACGGTATTGCCGGCCGAGGCCGCCAAGGCCTTGACCGAGCGCGCCGTTCAAGGCGTGACCCTTTTTTCTCCCCGCGGCGCGGACAGCTTTGTTAGGCTTCTCCGCGAGGGGCGTCTGGAGCGGGAGGCCGCGCCGCTGACCGCCTTCTGTCTCAGCGCCGCCGTGGCGCGTGCGGCATCCGGCTTGGCATGGCGGTCGGTCGCGGTCGCGGCGCGGCCGGACCAGGAGGCGTTGGTGGATATCGTCGCGGGAGCGCAATGAGCGACAGTGGGCAGGGCACGGGCGGAACGGATGCGGGCGCCGCGCGCACGCTGCCCGTCGACGCCGTGATCGAGCGTTTCGGCGGCATCCGTCCGATGGCGTCCAAGCTCGACGTGCCAGTGACCACCGTGCAGGGCTGGAAGGAACGCGGCCAGATTCCCGAGCGCCGCTGGCCCGAGATCGAAGCCGCCGCTTCGCGCCACGGTGTCTCGCTCGCATCCATCGAAGGTGCCGTGCCGCCCGCCACGCCGTGGTCGGAGCCGCCGCCGCCCGCTTCATCTTCCGCCGGCGCGCCGCCGCCGTTCTCGCCAGCCCCTCCGGGGTCGCGCGTCTCGGCCGCGCCGCCTCCGCCGCGGCGAGGTAGTCGCCTGCGCGCTGTCGGCGCGCTCGTTCTTCTGCTCGTCGCGGCGGCCGGCATCGCCTATGTCGGCTGGCGCTCCGATTATGTGCGCTCGCGCTTGCCCGGCGGGTCCCAATCGGCCGCGTCGGACATGCCGTCGACTTCGCCGCCGTTGCCCGCGCCGCCTCCGCCCGCCACACCGCCGCCGCGCGACGAGATGACCGACCGACTGGCCTCGCTCGAGGCCAAGGTGGCCGATGGCGGCGCGATCGCCGCGCTGCGTGCGGAAAACGAGCGCCTGGCCGGCGAGATCACTGCGCTCAAGAGCCAGATCGCGAGCTTCGAACGCGAACGCGCCCTGCGCGCGCGCCAGCGCGAACGGGCGCAGAGTTTCCTGTCCGCGGTCGAGAATCTGCGCGCCGCGGCCGCGGGCGCCGGCTCCTATGCGGCGGCGCTCGATTTGGTTTCGGCGGCGGTCGGCGACGATCCCAAGGTGGCCGAAGCCTTGAAGCCGCTGCACGCCCGCGCCGAGCGCGGCGTGCCCACCCGCCAGATGCTGGCCGCGCGCTTCGATTCCGTGGCGGCGGACGCCATGCGCGCCGAGGCCGGCGGCAAGCCCGGTTTGTGGGGCAATGTGGCGGAACAGGTTGCCCACCTCGTCGTCGTGCGTCGCACCGGCGCCCGCGCGCCCGCGGGCAGCGTCGAGGCCGCGTTGTGGAAGGCCGATGTCTCGCTTCGTTCGGGGGACTTGGCCGGCGCCGTCACAGCGCTCGATGGAATGCCCGAGCCCGCTTCGTCCGCCGTGGACCCGTGGCTCGACGACGCGCGCGCGCGCCTGTCGCTCGATCGCACCGTGGCATCGCTGGAAGCACGGGTCGTCGCCATCTTCGCCACCGGGGAGGCCGCGCCGTGATCCTGCGCCTGCTCTTCTACCTAGTGCAGATCGCGATCCTGGCCGGAATCGCGGTTTGGTTCGCCGATCATCCGGGCCGCATCGCGGTCGAATGGCTGGATTACCGGATCGATACCTCGGTCGGCATTCTCTTCTTCTTCGCGATCCTGCTGGCGATCTTCAGCATCGTGTTCTACCGGCTGGTGCGCTTTGTCGTGCGCGCGCCCCAGCGTTTGCGCGAATCGCGCCGCCGCCGCCGCCAGCGCAAGGGCTATCGCGTTCTGGCCGAAGGCATGATCGCGGCGGCCGCGGGCCGCCCCCGCGCGGCGGCGCGCCTGGCCAAGCGCGCCCGTGCCTTCCTCGACGAGCCGCGCCTGACGCTCATTCTTTCCGCGCAGGCCGCGGAGCTGAACGGCGATCGCGCCGAAGCCGCCACCTGCTATCAGGCGCTGCGCGAGAATCCGCAGACGGAGCTTCTCGGCCTGCGCGGGCTGATCGCTCAGGCGCGCCAGGCCGGCGACACGGCGCGCGCGCTGGAATTGGCGCGCCGCGCCCGCGAGGTGCGTATCGAAACGCCGTGGGTTCTGGAAACGCTGTTCGATCTGCAGGTGCGCGCGCGCCTGTGGGAAGAGGCGCAGGCGACGCTTGAGGAGCGCATCCGCCGCCATCAGATGGAAGGCGAGGCGGGCGCGCGGCTCAAGGCCGCATTGTTCGATGCGCGCCGTGCCGAAGCGCAAGCCGCGGGCGACACCGACAGCGCCTTGGCCTTCGCGCGCCGCGCGCACGAGGCGGCGCCGGGCCAGCCCGCCATCGCCGCGCACCTGGCCACGCTTCTGATCGCCGCGGACAAAGCGCGGCGCGCTCGGCGCACGGTGGAAGAGACCTGGTCGCGCGCGCCGCATCCCGATCTTCTGCCGCCCTATCGCGCGGCCAGTCGCGCCGACGGCGCCTTGGCCTGGGTGCAGGCCGTGCAGATGCTGGCATCCCTCGCTCCGGGCCAGCCCGAGTCGCGCCTGGCCTTGGCGGGTGCCGCGCTGGAAGCCCATCTGTGGGGCGTTGCGCGCGAGAATCTAGCACCGCTTCTGGCCGCCGACGCGCCGCGCGATCAAGCCTATGGCCGCGCCTGCCGCTTGCGCGCGACACTGGAAGAAGGCGAGAACGCCGACATGGCCTCGGCCCGCCATTGGCGCGCGGAAGCGCCCAAGGCCGCCGATCCGGTTTGGCAATGCACCGGCTGCGGTGCCGTCCCCGACGGCTGGACGCCGCTTTGTCCACGTTGCGGAATCTTCGATTCCATAGTCTGGCACGTTCCGCCCGAACAGCGCATGGCCGTGCCGCAAGCGGACGGACCATCACCGCCGTCCGGCCCCGCGCGACCCGTCACGCTCGGCGCGCCGCGCCCGGCTTCGGCCGCCGGATCGTGATATTTCCGTAACGCGGCGCGCGCCATGATGGCCGCGCGGTTGCGCTTTTTGAATGAAGCGAAAGGAGAACGCGTCATGCGCCTGAATGACAAGGTCGCCATCGTCACCGGAGCGGCCAGCGGCATCGGGCGCGAAATTGCGCTCGCCTATGCGCGCGAGGGCGCGAAGGTCGCCATCGCCGACTTGAACCAAGCCGCGGCCGACAAGACGGCGTCGGAGATCAAGGCCAAGGGTGGCATGGCACTCGGCGTCGTGATGGACGTGACCAACGAGGCGCAGGTGGACGCGGGCGTCGAGGCGACCGCCAAGGCGCTGGGCGGCGTCGACATCCTGGTCAGCAACGCCGGCATCCAGATCGTCAAGCCGGTGGTCGAGTTTCCTTACGCCGAGTGGAAGAAACTGATCGCCATCCACCTGGACGGCGCGTTCCTGACCACCCGTGCGTGTCTGAAGCACATGTACAAGCAGGGCCGTGGCGGCAGCATCATCTACATGGGCTCGGTGCATTCGAAGGAAGGCTCGCCGCTCAAGGCGCCATACGTCTCGGCTAAGCACGGGCTGATCGGCCTGTGCAAGGTGGTGGCGAAGGAAGGTGCGGCGCACGGCGTGCGCGCCAACGTGATCTGCCCAGGCTTCGTGCGCACGCCGCTCGTCGAAAAGCAGATCCCGGAACTGGCTGCCGAGAACAAGATGAGCGAAGAGGACGTGGTCAAGAAGATCATGCTGAAGGAGACGGTGGACGGCGAGTTCACCACCACCGAGGACGTGGCCGAGGCCGCCGTGTTCTTCGCCGGCTTCCCCTCCAATGCCCTGACCGGCCAGTCGCTGGTGGTCAGCCACGGCTGGTTCATCCAGTGACGGGCGCGGGGCGCGGATTCATGGTCCGCGCCTTGCCTCTCAAAACCCATGGCCGTATGTTCCCGGCCGTCGCCGCAGTAGCTCAGGGGTAGAGCAACGCATTCGTAATGCGTGGGTCGGGGGTTCAATTCCCTCCTGCGGCACCATCCTTCCGCCTGCTCTCGCCGTCCAAATCCCCTCGCGGTGTGTGCAAACCGCACAGGCGATTCGCCAATCAGCCAGGGGAAGAGGGCTAGTTTTCCTATCCAAATTGCAAGAATTACCCGACCGCGCGCTCGACCGCCCGCTTGGGTAATTCTTCATCCGTAAATTCACCCATAAATTCAAATAGTTAAAAATACGTACCGCCACGGGCGGCGAGTACCTAAACGACAAGGCGCGCTTGGAGAAACCCGGCCTAAGGCTTTGTGGCAGCGCATATTTTTTGCATGCCTTTGCCTGGTCATGGCAAGCGTCGCAGGCACCGCGGGCAACGACTTCATCCATCGCTCAGGCGATGGGCTGACGCCGCCTGGCGGCTACACCAACATCACGGGTGTCACGACCGGGGCCGATTCGATCACGGGCGGCGCCGGCAACGACATCATGTACGGCGACCTGGGGAACGACACGTTCCTCTATTCGGGCACCAACACCGGCTTCGACACGGTCAACGGCGGCGGCGGCACCGATACGATGCTGGGCTCGTCCGGCAACGACGTGTTCGGCCTGGGCACCTTCACGAGCACCGGCGGCTTTACGGTCGAGGTCATCAACGGCGGCTCCGGCGGGACCGATACGATCCTCGGTGATTCGAACGCCAACATCCTGGATTTCAGCGCGACGACGCTGACCAGTATCGAACGCATCTTCGGCGGCCAGGGCAACGACACGATCACCGGTTCCGCCGCGGCGGACACGATTTCCGGCGACGCGGGCGACGACACGCTGACAGGCGGCGCGGGCAACGACGTCTTCCTCTACTCGGGCACCGATACCGGCTTCGACACGATCAGTGGCGGCACCAACACGGACACGATCCTCGGCACCAGCAGCGCCGACGTGATCGGCCTGGCCCGCTACGTCAACGACGTCGAGAGCATCAATGGCGGCAACGGCACCGACACGATCCTGGGCAATGACAACGCCAACGTCTTGAATTTCAGCGCGACCACGCTGGCCAGCATCGAGACCATCAGCGGCGGCGCGGGCGACGACACCATCACCGGATCGAGCGGCAACAACGTCATCTCGGGCGGCACCGGCGATGACACGCTCGATGGCGGGCTTGGCACCAACAGTTATCTCTATTCCGGCACCGACAACGGTTTCGACACGATCATCGCCAACGGCGGCACGAATGTGCTGTCAGGCTCTGGCAGCAACGACGTCATCGGCCTGAAGAACTACGCGGACGGCGACGCCGAGACGATCGCGGGCAACGCTGGAACCGATACGATCTTGGGTGACGACAACGCCAACGTCTTCGATTTCAGCACGACGGTCTTATCGTCCGTCGAGCTGATCGACATGGGCGCCGGCAACGACACATTGACCGGCACGTCCGGCAACGAGTCCATCCTGGGCGGCGCCGGCGATGACTTGTTGGACTCGGGCGACGGTACCAACGATTTCATGTACGCCGGCACCGACAACGGCTTCGACAGCGTCATCGGCGGCACCGGCAGCGACACGATCAACGGCTCGGCCAGCGACGACATCATCGGGCTGCGGAACTTCGCCCAGTCGGATTCGATCAATTCCATCATCGGTGGCGGCGGGCTCGACACGATCCTGGGCGACGGTTCGATCAACATCCTGAACTTCGGCACGACGACGATATCCGGCATCGCGCTGATCGACGGCGGCGGTGGCGCGGACACGATCACGGGCTCGACCGGCAACGACACGATCACGGGCGGTGCCGGCAACGACGTGCTGAATGGCAACACCGGCACGGCCGACACCGTCACCTACGAGAACGAGACCGCGCTGGTGACCGTCAATCTGGCGACGGGCTCCGCGACCGGCACCAGCGCGGGCACCGATCAGCTCTCCGGCTTCGAGAACGTGACCGGCTCGGACTACAACGACACAATCACGGGTTCTACCGCGGCCAACGCCATCACGGGCGGCGCGGGCAACGACGTCATCGATGGCGGTCAGGGCAACGACGTCTTCATTTATGTCGGTACGGACAGCGGTTTCGATTCGCTGACCGGCGGGTCCAACACGGACACAATCCTGGGTTCGGGCAGCGACGACGTCATCGGATTGATCGGCGTCGCCGTCGACATCGAAAGCGTCGATGGCGGACTCGGCAACGACACAATCCTGGGTTCCACCGCGAACAACGTGCTGAACTTCGCTGTCGCGACCATGGCCGGCATCGAGCTGATCGACGGCGGCGCTGGCAACGACACCATCACCGGCTCGAACACCTCCGGCGACACCATCGAGGGCAGCGAAGGGAACGACGTGCTCGACGGCGGTACGGGCACGTTCACCGATGTCTTCCTCTTCGCCGGCACTGATACGGGTTTCGATTCGATTCTCGGCAACGCCGGCACCGACACGATCCTGGGCTCGGGTTTCGACGACGTCATCGGCTTCGTGCGGTTCGTGGCGGCCGACGCGGTCGAATCGATCGACGGCGGCGCGGGCTCGAACACGATCGCCGGCGACGACAACGCCAATATCCTCAACTTCAGCGCCACGATGCTCGGCAACATCGCCCTCATCAACGGCGGGCTGGGCGCAGACACGATCACGGGCTCGACCGGCAATGACGTGATCGCGGGCGGCCTGGGCAACGACACGCTGGCGGGCGGCGGCGGCACCGACACGGTCAGCTATTTCGACGCCATCGCACTGGTGATCGCGGATCTTTCGGCGGGCACGGCCACGGGCGGCGGCGGCAGCGATTCGCTGACCGCGTTCACGAACATCATCGGCTCGGACTACAACGACACGCTGACGGGCTCAAGCGGCAACGCCAGCCTGATCGGCGGCCTGGGCGACGACTTGATCTTCGGCGGCACCGGCTTCAACACCGTCTGGGGCGGCGCCGGCAATGACCTCTTGATCGGCGGCGCCACCACGGACCAGCTTTCCGGCGGCGACAACACCGACACGCTGTGGGGTCAGGGCGGCGTCGACACCATCACGGGCGGCGCGGGCGACGACGAATTGTACGGCGGCGCGGGCAACGACTTGCTGATCGGCGGCGAAGGCTACGATATCTACTTCTTCGGGCGCGGCGACGGCAACGACATCATCCAGGACGGCGGAACCTCCGACACCAACATGTTGGAAATATATTACGGTAATAATGGCCCTCCTCAGAATATCACGCCCGCCGATATCAGCTTCACCAACAACGGCGGCGGCTCGTGGACCATCACGATCACCGCGACCAACGACACAGTGACGTTCAGTTCCAACGACATTCACGACATCGTCGTCTGGGGCACCAACCAAGCGTACGACTACACTTGGAACGGCACCGACTACGGCTCGCCCGTCCTCGAAACGTAACGCCGCCGCGCGTGCCGATAAAAAAGGGCCGCCCCATGGGGCGGCCCTTTGCGGTTTAGACGAACGCTCGTCAGTCGATGGCAAAGCAGTAGAGCAAGCCAGCGCCGCCCGTGCTCTTCAGATCGTCCTGGCTGCAACCGCCGCCGGGGCCGCGCGAAAGATGCGAGGCGTTCCAAGACCTAGCACCCGCGCTGTCGTCCAGGCCCGTGCGGTCGGAATGGCCGACCATGGCGGCGCCCTGGCCGCTGTTTTTCGTCCAGTTGCCGCAGGTGCGATCATCGCCGTCTGGGAACGCCCTGCCGTCGGCCTGCGAGCCGGTCAGGATATCGTGCATGTTGGGCGTGTCGCCGCGCCCGTTGACGACCGCGCCCGTTTCCGTGAGTGCCGTCTGCTTGGTGATGTTGTTGGCGGCATGCAGCTCGGCCACGTCCTTGGCGATCACCTCGCCCTTGGCATTCTGCCAGGGGCCTTTGCCGATGCGGTCGCGCGCGTTCACCGCACCCATGCCCTGAGTGCTGAGATAGGCGCGCCAGGATTTGTTGCCCGCGCCTGCGTCGCGCGCCAGCGTTTGGCAAAACTGGTCGGCGCCGGTGATCCCGCCCAGATCGCCGCCCTTGCCGAGATTGGTGCTGGTGACGAAGAAGGTCATGGCGCTCTGTTGGGCGGACACGCCGCCCACCATGGCGGCCGCCAGCGCGGCGCCTGCTATGAGCGAAAGACGGAATGCTTTCTTCACGGCTTCCTCCCCTTGATTTGCGATATCGCCCGCGCTTGCGCGGATCGCCAGTCCACGCGAACGATAGCACCCCGTCTTGGCCGCTAGAAGCGCGCGCCCTGTGACGCCTGTCACTTCGCATCGGGGCGGGTTGTGGGAGCCTGCGTGCCGTACTGCTCCGGAATCCCCCGCACACGCCGGAGCGGCGCGATCGCCGGCGGCTGGGCCATTCTCCCGGCCGCCGGAACCGTTTCACGCTAAAGCCGCTCGACCGAATCCGCTGTACGCCCCAGCCCGGTCTGGCAGGCCACCTGCGCCTCGGCCTCGGCCTCATCGGCCGTCGCGCGCGGCTTGCCCATGGCGACGCGCTTGCCGTCGCGCCAGACGGACCAGAGATGCTGTGTGCTGCCGTCCAGGTGCTTCCAGCGTTCGATGACGATTCGGATCATGGTCAGTAGCCGAGGGCGCAGCCGTCCTTGCGCGGATCGGCGCCGCCGGTGAGTACGCCTTCCCGCCAGTCGATCCAGATGGCCTGACCGCCGCCGAGCGGGCCGTTGGCGCGGCGCGGGCCTTCCGAGCGGCGCACTACCTTGTGGCCGCGCGCGGCCAGATCCAGCGCGGTCGAATCCGGCAGGCCGCGTTCGTAGTCCAGCACACCGTCCTGCGAGAAGACGCGTGGCGCAGTCAGCGCTTCCTGCACGTTCATGCCGAAATCGACGATGTTGGAGAAGACCAGCGCCATGCCCATGGGCTGGAACGAGCCGCCCACGAGACCGAACGGCATCACCGTGCGCCCGTCCTTCCGCGTCATCGCGGGCAGCGAATAGGACAGGGGACGTTTATTCGGCGCCCAGCAATTGGGATCGGATGGATCGGAATTGTAGTACTCGCCACGGCTGTTCAGGATCACGCCCGACTTCGGTGCGGTCACGCGGCTGCCGAAGAAGTCGACGATCGTGCTCATGAAACTGACCGCGTTGCGCTCACGGTCAACCACGCACAAATAGGTCGTCTCGGCCGGCCCGCCCTTGGGTGGACTCGCCACCTTCTCCATGGCGCGGTTGGGGTCGATGCGTCCGGCCAGCGTCTTGGCGCGCGCGGCGGAAAGAATGTCGGCGACCGCCGCTGCCTGGTCCGCGCCGTCGGCGGGCAGGCACGAGCGCTCGGCATAGGCCAAGCGCGCGGACTCCACCGCCAGATGCAGACGCGCAGCCGACATCGGGTCGAAGCCGCTTAGATCGAAATTCGACAGGATGTTCAGCGCCGCCTGGGTCACGAGGCCGAGCGAGGGTGGCGGGCACATCAAGAGATCGACGCCGCGATAGGTGGTGCTGACCGGCGCCATATATTCGCCTTTGAAGTTGGCGAAGTCCTCCAGCGTGTGATGGCCGCCGAGACTCTGCAGCGTCAAGACGATGTCCTCGGCCACGGGCCCGCGATAGAAGCCATCGCGCCCCTCGGCCGCGATGCGCTTCAGGGTCGCGGCCAGCGCCGGGCGGCGATGGATGGTGCCGGGTTTTGGCGGCGCGCCGGAAGCCAGGAACTCGCCCTTGCTGCCGGGATCGCGCGCGAGGACCGGCGCCAGGCTGGCCCAATCGCGCACGACGCGTTCGTGCACCGGGTGACCGTCCTCGGCATAGGCGATGGCCTGCGCCAGAAGCTTGGCCAACGGCCATGTCCCGTGGTCGCGTGACAAGCGGTCCCACGCATCCACCAGACCCGGCACCGCCACCATGTGGGGCGACAGGGTCGGGGCGTGGTTGATGCCCTTCTGCTTGTACCAATCGAGCGTCGCCGCCTTGGGCGCGCGGCCGATGCCCATATAGGCCTTCACGTCCGCGCCGCCCTTGGGCGCATAAAGAATGACGCAATCGCCGCCGATGCCCGTCATGGCGGGCTCGACCACGCCCAAGACTGCGTTCGCAGCCAGCGCCGCATCCATGGCGTTGCCGCCCGCCTGCAGAACGTCGACCGCCGTGCGGGTGGCCAGGGGATGCGGCGTCGCCGCCATGCCGTTCGCGGCATGGACGGCGGAGCGGCCGGGCAGTTCGAAGTCGCGCATGGTTCCTCTCCTGCGTGTCGAAGTGCCCGGCCGTTTCGCGGTTATGGCGAGTTCGGGTTCGGCTTGCCGGCCTTCACCGCCGTCACGGCATTCTTGGCCGCCCAGGTCATGAGGCGCGTCTCGCCCAGGATGGTGACGAACTGGTAGCCCAGCTCGATCATCTTGATCGCATAGGCTGCCGAGCCGCAGTGGATGCCGGCGAAGATCTTGTGGCGTTTCGCGGCCTCGGCGATCTTCTTGAAATTCTCGATCAGCTTGGGCTCGGTGGGATCGAAGCCGGGGCCGAAGCCCATGCTGATACCCATATCCGACGGGCCGACATAGACGCCGTCCAGGCCCTTCACGCCCATGATCGCGTCCACGTTCGCGACCGCTTCGGCCGTCTCGATCATCGCGATGGCGAGGAGCGTGGTGTTGGCTTCCTTGGCGTAGTCCGGGCCGCCATAGATCATGCCGCGCACGGGGCCCCAGCTGCGGTAACCCTGGGGCGCGTAACGGGTCGCGCCGACGAACGCTTCGCATTCCGCCTTGCTGTTGATCATCGGGCAAATGATGCCGTAGGCGCCCGCGTCCAGCGACTTCATGATGATGCCGGGCTCGTTCCAGGGAACGCGGACCAAAGGCGTCACATTTGTGGTCGAGATGGCCTGCAGCATGGAGACCGAGGCCTGGTAGTCGACGAGGCCATGCTGCATGTCGATGCACAGGCTGTCCCAGCCCGCATGCGCCATGGCCTCGGCGGTCACGCCCGAAGGCACGCCCAGCCAGCCGTTCACCACGTTGCCGCCCGCGGCGACGATCTTCTTCACGTTGTTCTCGCGCATCGACAGTCCTTCCTTCTGAAATGGCTTGATTGCTATGCGGGCAGAGGCGCCAACGGAGGTGAGTATAGCAACAGGCAAAGGCGCGGGAAGCCGCCCGGCCGATGGTGGCGGGCCGCGCCCCATGCTAGATAGGCAGCGGTTTTCCCGCATTTCCGCGAGCCCGCCATGAGCCTGCCGTTCATCAATCCGCGCGACGTCCGCTTCGTCCTTTACGAGATGCTGGATGTGGAAAAGCTCGTTGCCCGGCCGCGCTTCAAGGACCATGGCCGCGAGACGTTCGACGCCGTGCTGGACACGGCCCACGCCATCGCGCGCGACAAGTTCCAGCCGCACAACCGCAAGGCCGACCTGAACGAGCCGCATCTGGTCGACGGCAAGGTGAGGACTATCCCCGAGGTGAAGCCCGCGATCGCGGCGTTCAGCGAGGCCGGCTTCCTGTCCGCCCATATGGACGAGGAAGAGGGCGGGCTCCAGCTCCCTTGGACGGTGGCGCAGGCCTGCATGGCGTTCTTCCAGGGCGCCAATGTGGGCACCATCGCCTATCCGTTCCTGACCATGGCGAATGCCAACCTTTTGCGCGCCTTCGGCACGCAGGAGCAGAAGGCGCTGTATCTGAAGCCCATGCTGGAAGGCCGCTATTTCGGCACCATGATGCTGACCGAGCCGCAGGCCGGCTCGTCGCTGTCCGACGTCGCCACGCGCGCGGAGCCGCAACCGGAAGGCCATTACAAGCTCAAGGGCACCAAGATCTTCATCTCGGGCGGCGACCACGAGTTGTCGGAGAACATCGTGCACCTGGCGCTCGCGCGCATCGCGGGCGCGCCGGCGGGCGTGAAGGGCCTCTCGCTGTTCCTCGTGCCGCGCTATCTCGTCAACGCCGACGGTACGCGGGGCAAGCGCAACGACGTGGCGCTCGCGGGCTTGATCGAGAAGATGGGCTATCGCGGCACCGTCTCGACCATGATCAAGTTCGGCGAGAACAACGACTGCACGGCCTATCTGGTCGGCCAGCCGCATCAGGGCCTGGCCTGCATGTTCCACATGATGAACGAGGCGCGCATCGGCGTCGGCATGGGCGCGGTCATGCTGGGCTATGCCGGCTATCTGGCGTCGCTCGACTACGCGCGCAACCGGCCGCAAGGGCGCCCACCGCAGGAGAAGGATCCGACCAAGCCGCAGGTTGCGCTGATCGAGCACGCTGATATCCGCCGTATGCTGCTGGCGCAGAAAGCCTATGTGGAAGGCGCTTTTGCGCTGGGTCTGTTCTGCTGCCGCCTGGTGGACGAGAAGGCGACCGCGCCCGACGAGAAGGCCAGGCGCGATGCGCATCTCTTGCTCGAAATCCTGACGCCGGTGATCAAGGCCTGGCCGTCGGACTGGTGCCTCAAGGCCAACGAACTGGCGATCCAGATCCACGGTGGCTATGGCTATACGCGCGACTTCACGGTCGAGCAGCATTACCGCGACAACCGCCTGAACCCGATCCACGAAGGCACCAACGGCATCCAGGCGTTGGACCTGCTCGGCCGGAAAGTGAGCTTCGAGAACGGCGCGGCCTTCGCGCTGCTGACGGCGGAGATGACGAAGACTGCCGAAGCGGTGAAGAAAGACGCAAGCTTGCGCGCCTGGGGCGATGTACTGCTGGCCGCGGTCGTGGACGCGAAAGCCACGACCGATGCATTGCACGCTGCGAAGGATAAGGGCGAGATCAACCTGTTCCTGGCCAATGCGTCGGTCTATCTCGACATGATCGGCCATCTGGTGATCGCGTGGATGTGGCTGAAACAGGCGGCCGTCGCGGCGCCGCACGCGGATGGACCGGAGGCGGATTTCTATCGGGGCAAACTTGCCGCGTGCCGCTATTTCTTCCACTGGGAACTGCCGAAGACGCGCGCCCAGGGCGAATTGCTGCGCAGCCTCGATTCGACCTGCCTCGACGCGACGCCCGCGCTTTTCTAAGCCCGCGTCTCCGGCTTATCCTTCCCTTCGCGCCAATCCGAGCGCGGCAGGGAGGGATGAATGGCACTGCATTTCAGCCGAGACGAGTTCAAGCGCCGCCAGAACGCCGCGTGCCGCGAGATGGCACGCCAGGGCTTGGACGGGCTTCTGATCTTCCGCCAGGAAAGCATGTACTACCTGACCGGTTACGACACCGGCGGCTACAGCATGTTCCAGGGCATGTATCTGGCTCAGAACGGGCGCATCGCGTTGCTCACCCGCACGGCGGACCGCATCCAGTCGCGCTTGACCTCGGTCTTGAAAGACATCCGCATCTGGTACGACCGCGACGGCGCCAACCCGGCCATGGATCTGCGCGACATGATGCAGGATCTGGGCGCCAAGGGTGGCCGTGTCGGCATCGAGTACCACGCCTACGGTTTCACCGCGCAGCGCGGCCGCATGGTAGACGCGGCGCTGGAGGGCTTCTGCCGCACGGAGGATGCGACCGATCTGGTGCGTCTGCTGCGCCTGGTGAAAAGCCCGGCCGAGCTGAAATACGTCCGCCGCGCGGGCCAGCTTTCGGACGAGGCGCTGGCGGTGGCCAACGCCATGTGCGTGCCGGGCGAGCATATCGGCGCCATCTACGGCGAGATGATGAACGTCATCATGCGCGGCGACGGCGATCCGACCGCCTCGCGCTGGCCTATGGGCGCCGGCAAGGACGCGCTCATGGTCCGCTACCACACAGGCCATGGAAAGGTGGGCAAGCAGGACAATGCGGTGTTCGAGTTCGCGGCTTCCTACCGTCACTATCACGCCGCCCTGATGCACAACGTCATCACCGGCAAGCCGAGCCAGCGGCAGAAGGACATGTACGCCGCCTGCCGCGAGGCACTGGCCGCCTGCGAGGACACGCTGCGCGCGGGCAGGACGGTCGGCGACATCTATGCTGCTCACGCCAAATCGATGACGAAGTCCGGCTTCAAGAAGCAGATGCTGGCGGCTTGCGGTTACACGCTCGGCGCCACCTATCCGCCCTCGTGGATGGACTGGCCCATGATGTGGGCGAACAACCCGCAGGTGATCGAGCCGGGCATGGTCTTCTTCATGCACATGATCCTGCTCGACGACCGCACCGGCGTCTCCATGTCGCTGGGCGAGACAGCCATCGTCACCAAGGGCAAGTGCGAGCCCGTCAACCACGCGCCGCGGCGGCTGGTGGTGAATTGACCGGAAGCCAACAGGGCGGACGCGCGCACGGAATCTCCGCGTTCGTCCTGCTGGCGTTCCTTGCCATCGCGGCATGTTCCGGCCCACGCGACCGGGCGGTCACCGCGGACTCCATACGGCTCGCCGAGATGCAGCAGCGGAGCTTCGCCACTCCAGACCGCTATCTGCTCGTGCGCGCCGTGACGGCCACCTTGCTATCGGCGGGCTATGCCATCGAGTACGCTTCGCCCGCGGCGGACACGATCCATGCGAACAAGGATTCGTGGCGGGTGAAGGTCACGATCACGCCGCGTTCGACGTCTGACTTGCTCGTGCACATCGAAGCATGGACTGGTGACGGCACGGCGCCGCGCGCCTCCCGACGCGACGTGGATGACCCGGCATTCTACCAAGACCAGTTCTTCGCCCCCTTGTCCAAGGTGTTGGATCTGCCCGCACGTCCGGTGACCTGATCGTAAGCGCCGCAGCATTTCTTCCTTCCGCAGGAATCACCGTTCTCGTTCGTAGATTCGAATCGGAACAACGGTCGTTGCCTTTACCGGGGGCAGGGATGTGGCGAGTTTCCGTCGTGCTTGTCTTTGCGGCACTGGGCTTGAGCGCCTGCGCCGATCCCACGCATGGCATCAGCGACCGGACACCCGCCGACTTTCCGCTGTTCCAGAATCGGCGATTCACGATCACCGACCAGGCGTTCATCCTGGCCGCCGCGAAAAACTCACTGGAAGAGATGGGCTATACCGCATCCGCCGAGGGCGGCGATGCCGGCGTCTTGATCGCGTGGGAGCGGCTGGCGCCGGAGACCCCCGAGGCCGGGGCGTGGAAGCCAACAGATTGGAACGCTTACCAGACCAAGGAAGCCACCGACGCGGCCAACGCCGAAATTGCTAGGCTCTTTTATCTCGACCCCGCAAACAACCCGCCGCCAAAGCAATATTCCACGAACAAGCTCTGGAACAGCGTCCTGAACGAATGGCACAAGCCCAGTCCGCCGCGGATCGTGTTTTCCGGCCGCGGTGACGACGAACGCGCGGCGGTCTTGGTGACGCCGTCTCCGCCATTCCAAACGGAAGTCCGCGTGTGGTTCGACCAAGTCACGGGACGCCAGGACTCCGCGTCGCAAGTCTACGAGCGCGATTTCGAACCGATGCTCTACGCGGTGTTCTTCCACGGCATCGAGAACGCGGTCGCGGCCAAGGTGAAAGCGCCATGAGGAGGAACGCCACGTGCTTTCTTGCCGCCTTGGGCGGCCTGGCGCTCCTGCTCTCGGCCTGTTCCGGCGTTCGGGTCTCCCCCAATGCGTTGCGTAGCGACCTGCCACCGGCGCAATTGACCGCGGTGGAGGCGCGTGACTTTCGCACGGCGGATAAGCTCGCGGTCATCCACGCCGTCGCGAAAATCCTTTTGGAGACCGGCTTCGTTCTCGACCGGGTCGATCCGCAAGGTAAGGTTTGGGCCAGCGCGGAGATCTATTTCCTGTCCTTCAAGGTCGTTGCCACGGTGACGCCGCGCGGGGTGGGCACGATGCAAGTCCGCTTCGTCGCCGATAAGAGCCAAGGGTCGGACATCATGGAAGTCGACGACCCGAAATTCTACGACGACAAGTTCTTTACGCCGCTCGCAGAGAATCTTCGTCTGCCCGCGCTTCCCGCCACATAATTGCGGCCCTTCTGGCCTGTTGCTGTGCCAAAGCAAACTCCCTAGGCTTTTCGCATCGCCCGGGGGGATAAACGGATATGCAGGCAGGAATATGCGCGCTCATGGGCGCGTGTCTCATACTCGGTGCGTGCGCCGACCATAATAAGGACGCCAAGCGGTTCGCGCAGGCACCGACGCCGCGCTACATGTCGGACAGCGGTCCCCGCCAGCAGATGATGGGAAATGCCGAAATCGAACCGTCCGCGCCCGGCAAGCCCGCGCCGACGTATCGTGAAGTCCAAACCCGCACTTTCGAAAGCACGGACGAAGCCGTGCTTATGGTCGCGGCGGCCAAGACGCTCGAAGCACAAGGCTTCGACGTGGATCGGAAGGCATTGTCGATCGGTATTCTGACCGCAAAGCTGCGCAAAGAGGCGAGCACGGGCAGTCAGATCGCGCAGGCTCTGGTGCTCGCTCTCCTGGTTGGTCCGGGCGGCGGGCCGCTGGCCACGGCCAGCACGACGCACGCGATGGTTGTCGCCACACCCGATCAAGCCACGGGATCGAC
>JBFXED010000009.1:0-113921 GCA_050180485.1 Alphaproteobacteria bacterium
GCTCGAGGTCGGACGAATAGAGCAGGCTCTGCTCTTGGTTCGCATCGAGCAGGCTTTCCGGCGGCGTCAGTTCGAAAACGTGAATTTTCTTGTCGAGCGTCCAGCCGTGCGTTGTGGCGCTGGCTCTCAGTTCGGTCTCGGTTTCGGATAGCGTGATGTAAAGGCAGGTTTCGCCTTCCTTGGCGCCTTCCATGAGGAACTGCGTCGCCACCGTCGTCTTGCCGGTGCCGGGCGCGCCTTCCACAAGGAACGCGCGGCCGCGCGCCAAACCACCGCCGAGAATATCGTCGAGACCGGAGACGCCGATCCGCGCCTTGTCCGGTCTTTTGGCGTCTGCCGTCATCATCTATGTCCGTTTTGTCTCACCGGAGGATTCATCCGGCCGACGCGGCCGGTTCGCGGAGTTGCGATACATCCAATGTGGCTGAGGCGCCCCGGTTCCCAAGCTTGGACGGGGTAGAGTTCCGGCCTTGTTGGCAACGCTTAAGGCGGGCGGCGGTTCCCGGAAAAAGCCGCCGGTTAGGCGATCGGCCCGCCTCCCGCATGCGGCGATCCGCCCTCGGGGTGTGCGGCGTGGGACTCGACGTAGAAGCGCACCTTGCCCAGCGGCACCACTTCATGCGGCAGTTCGGGGGCGACAACGACGGGGGTGCCGGGCGACAGCACACGCTTCGCGCGCGGCGCGAGGATGCGGTGATAGTGCGTGAGCCCACCGGGCAGGCGGCCCGCCGCAGGCGTCATGCTGGCGTTCCTTTCTCCATTCGGTAACGTTCGCCCTTGTTCAGCATCACCCCGCGCGAGATGGCGATGCCCAGTTCCAGGCTTTCGGCGATGCGCCGCGCGCGCTCGATGAAATGCGCGGCGGCCACGGGCGGGCACAGTTCGCGCGCGGTATCCTCGAACAGGGCAAGCCAGCGGTCGAAATGGGCGGCGTCGATCGGCAGAGGCGCGTGGGCGCGCATCGGCTGGCCGTGGTAACGGCCGCTCATCAGCGCGACCGACGACCAGAAGGCGCACATGCGCTGCAAATGCGGCTCCCAGTCCTGGATGCGCGCGGCGAAGACCGGGCCGAGCAGGGGATCGGCCTGCACGCGCGCGTAGAAGCCGCGCACCAGGCGTTCGATCATGGCCTCGTCGATGCCCGTCTCGCGGGCGATCCGCGCGGTCATCTCGGCGCGGCGTTCGGTTGTGTCCATGGCGTTTTCCTTAAATAGGCATTTACAATACTTATTAAAATACCAACAATTGGCATTGAAATACGCATTTCGGGGACCGCCATGCGCCTGACGCAGTTCACCGATTTCGGCTTGTGCGCTCTGATGCGGCTGGCGGGAGAGCCCGGCCGCAGCTTCACGACCGACGAGATGGCGGCCGAGTTCCGCATCTCGCGCAACCACCTGACCAAGGTGGTGCGGGAGTTGGCCGAGGCGCGCTACGTGCTGACCCAGCGCGGCGCCGCAGGCGGATTCCGTCTGGCCAAGCCGGCCGAGAAGATCACGCTGGGCGCCGTGGTCCGCACGCTGGAAGATCGCCAGGCGCTGGTCGAATGTTTCCGCGCGGATGGCGGCGCTTGCGTGCTGACGCCCTTGTGCCGGCTCAAGGGCCGCCTGGCCGCGGCGCGCGAGGCGTTCCTGCGCGAGTTGGACGCGACCACCCTGGCCGAATGCGCCTATCCGCCGCCGAAGCCCGCGCGGAAAGGGCGCGCCGCCTGATGGACGATCTGGCCATCGCGCGCGCGATCCATGTCTTGTCCGTCGTCCATTGGATCGGCGGCGTGGCGATGGTGACGGCGGTGATCCTGCCCGCCGTCGCGCGCCTGGCCGAACCCGCGCGCAGGCTGGCGCTGTTCGAGGCGATCGAGAACCGTTTCTCCACGCAAGCCAAGGTCTCGGTTCCCCTGGCGGGGATTTCGGGCTTCTACATGACCGAGCGGCTGGGGGCGTGGGATCGTTTCGCGGACCCGGCCTTCTGGTGGATGCACGCCATGGTCCTGGTCTGGACCCTGTTCATGATCGTGCTGTTCGTGGCCGAGCCCTTGTTCCTGCACCGCTGGTTCCGCGCGCGGATGACGGCCGCGCCGGAACGGACCTTCGCCTTCGTCCGGCGCGCCCATTGGATTCTGCTGGCGCTCGCCCTGGCGACGGTGGCGGGCGCCGTGCTGGGCGTCCACGGCGTGTTCTGACGGGCTAGAACGTCGAGCGGCCGCCCGAGATGTCGAAGATGCCGCCAGCTTCGTAGGAGCATTCGTCCGAGGCCATGAAGGCGACCAGCGCGCCGACTTCCTCGACCGTGCCATAGCGGCCCATGGGCGTGCGGTTGATCGCGAACTGTTTGTATTCGGGGCCGAGATGCGCGGTCATCTCGGTGTCGATGTTGGCGGGCGTGATGCAGTTGATGAGGACGCCGGTCGAGGCGTATTCGCGCCCGAGCGCCTTGGTCATGCCGACGACGCCCGATTTGCCCGCGGTGTAGGCCGGCATCATGGGCGAGCCTTCCTTGCCCGAGGTCGAGGCCACGTTGATGATCCGCCCGAACTTGCGCGCCAGCATGCCGGGCAGGGCCGCGCGCATGCAGTAGAACGTGCCGGTCATCAGCACGTCGATGCAGTCCTGCCAGTCCTTGTCGGTATGCTCGTGGCTGGGCTTGCGCGGGCCCAGGATGCCCGCGTTGTTGACCAGGATGTCGACCTTGCCCCACTTGTCCTCGACCGCCTTCATGGCCGCATTCACCGCCGCCGACTTGGTCACGTCGACCGAAGCCGTGTGCGTTTCGCCCAGGTTGCCCAGCGCCTTGGCCGCCTTGTCCAGGTCGGCCTGCTTCAGGTCCCACAAACTGACCTTCGCACCCGAGCGCAAGAGGCGCTCCGCCACGCCATAGCCGATGCCGCGCACCGCACCGGTGACTACCGCCGTGCGTCCCTTGAGATCGTAGGTGTTCATGGAGAGGCGCCCCGCTTTCTGTGTTCGCGCGCAAGCCTACACAGGTGGGAAAGGGCAGGGCAACGGGGCCGGTGTCGCGCGGTCGGAGGCCGGCTCGCCGGGACGCCGCCGCCTTTGCTGCCTTCCGGCCCGGCGCGCGTATAATCCCGCGCCCGATGAACCGAATCTCCCCACAGACTCTGACCGTGCTTCTCGCCCTGACCGCCCTGGTCGCGGCGTGGTCGGCCTTTGCCGCCGACGCGCCGCGTGCGTTCCGCGACTGCGCCGATTGCCCGGAGATGGTCGTCATTCCCGCGGGCGGTTTTGTCATGGGCAGCCTGCCGAAGGAGGCCGGGCGCTTCGACAACGAGGGGCCGCGGCGCTTCGTCGAGGTGTCCGCCTTCGCGCTCGGCAAATATCCCGTTACGGTGGCGGAGTTCCGGCGCTTCCTCGAGGACACGAATTACCAGCCGCCCGCCTGCGACGAGAAGATGGGGCTGAGCTGGCAAGCGGCGGGGGAGGGGTTGGTCTATCCGCCCGGCGGCCTGGCACCGCCGCGCTGGCCGGCCTTCTGCCTCAACTGGGAAGACGCGCGCGCCTATGTGGCATGGCTGAACGAAAAGCTGCGCAAGCCCGGCGCGCCGCCGCCGGCCGGCCCATACCGTTTGCCGAGTGAGGCCGAATGGGAATACGCCGCGCGCGGCGGAACCTCGACCGCGCGCTGGTGGGGCGAGGGGATCGGCAAGGGCAACGCCAACTGCAACGGTTGCGGCAGCCAATGGGACGGCGTGCGCATCGCACCCGTCGGCAGCTTCGGCCCCAACCCGTTCGGGCTTTACGACATGCTGGGCAATGTCTGGGAATGGACGGCCGATTGCTGGCACGACAGTTATATGGGCGCGCCCAAGGGCGCCGCGGCCTGGATCTCGCCCGATTGCCGCAAGCGCGCGTTGCGTGGCGGCTCGTGGAGCAACGTGCCGGCCTTCGTGCGCTCGGCCGCGCGCACGGGTGCCGACGCCAACGGCCAGGATTTCGACTACGCCAACTATGCGGGCTTCCGCGTCGCGCGTTCGGTGCCTTGAGCGTCTATTGCGACACGAGGGCGGGATTCATGCGCAAGGTGATCTCCTTCACCTCCTGATAGCGTTCGGGCGGAATGGCCAGCGGCGAGGCCAGAAGCGCCGCGTTGCGCGCGCTGCGCGCCAGTATTTGATAAGCCGGGTCGAGCCCGTGCTGGGGGTCATCCAGGATCTCGGCCGCGGCCACGGTGCCGTCGCGGTTGATCGTCACGCGCAGCAGCACGGTGCGGTCGCCCCGCGGCAGCTTCTGGCGGTCGAAGACCCAATGGCGTTCGATCTGCTCGCGGATCAAATCCTTCACGTCGAACATCCCGCGCGGCCTGGCGCCGGCGCCCGATGCGCCCGTACCGGGGCGCGCCACGTTCATGTTGAGTCCCGCGATGGATTGCGGCGCCTCGGGCGCGGGCGGCGCCGTGGGCTTCGGCACCTCGGCGCGCGGCTGCTCCGGCAGATGGGGCAGGGCGCGCGGACGGACGGGCGCTTCGCGCGGCGGCACGGGGCGCGGCAGGACGACCTCGCCGGCGGGTGAAGCGGGCGGGGCCAGTTCCACGATCTCGACCGGCACCGTGCTTTCCACCGGCCGGGGCGTCGTGATCAGATTGGGCGCCACGAACAGCAGCAACAGCGCGAACAGGCCATGCAGCGCCAGCGAGCCCAAAAGGCCCGTGCGGGTTTCCGGCGCGATCTGCACGGCGTGGACGGACAAGCCTCACCTCGATCGGCGGCTGATAGGGCCCATTATATAAGGTGCCGCGTCATCTTTCGCTGCGGCGATCGGCCCCAAAAGAGAAGCGCCGCCGCCCCGGAAGGGACGGCGGCGCCCGTGCGGCAGGGTCCGTCGGCTATTTCGCCGGCGGATAGATCTTCTTGGGGTTGGTTCCCAGCTTATAGGTGTTCGGGTCGGCGTTGGTGAACTGCAGAACGGCAAACTTGAACTCCTGGCAATCGCCATTCTCGGTGCAGCTCAACGTGCCGCCCAGGCCCGGCATATTCTTGGTGGCGAAGATCGCATCGCGAAGGGCCTTGCGGCCGATATACGTGTTCCCTTCGGCGTCGGTCTTGGCCACTTTCTTGATCGCTTCGAAGCCGATCTTCGCGCCGTCATACGCAAAGGCATGGAAACCGTTGATCGGATCTTCGCCGAACTTCGCCTTATAGGCTTTCAAGAAATTCGGATACGCCTTGCTGAAAGCCTCGGCGGAAATGTCCGGCGAGGTGTAGCGGACGCCGACCACCTTGTCGCCGGCCGCGACGATGAAGTCCTTCGATTGCACCGACGAGCCTAGGATGAACTGCGTCTTTTCCAGCCCCTTGATCTCCGGTACCTGGCGGATGATCTGCGCCGCTGCGGCCAGAAAGATCGGGGCGTAGACGATGCAAGGCTTGTTGGTGGCAATCCGGGTGAGAACCGGCCGCATATCGACGTCCGTGGGGGCAACGGCCTCCTCGTTCGTGATGGTGCCGCCGAGCTTGCGGAAGAACTCACCATAGACCTTAGCGAGTTGCTGAGCGTACGGGCTGCCGTCATGAATGGAGGCCGCTGTTTTGCAACCGAGCGTCTCATACATCCATTTCGCATCGGCCGAAGCCTGGCCGAGGTCGTTTGGCGTCGTGCGCACGAAGCCGGTATAGCCCGGTCCGCGCGTAGGTGCTGTCAAAGCCGGCGCGCTCGAGGACGTGCCGATCATGGGGATGCCCTGCTTCCACAAAATGGGCGCGGCGGGTGTCGCCTCGCTCGAGCAGGACGGACCGATAACGAGCACCAGGTTTTGATTCGCGGCCAGCTTGGTTGCAGCCGTCTGTCCGCCTTCTGCGCTACAGGCGGCGTCCTCGGCGATAAAGCGAATCGGATGACCCGCGACCTTCCCGCCGATTTCGTCGATGTAAACCTCGACGGCCCGTTTCTGGTCGAGACCCAGTGCCGTGTCGGCGCCGGAAAGAACCCACATGCCGCCAATGTTGATTGGCGCGCCCTTGGCGATCTTGACCACACCGATGGGGTCGTCGACCGGCCCCATCTTGACGGCATAAGCAGGCGCCGTCGTCAGCGCGGTCGCCGCGAGTGCGGCCGCGCCGAATAAGGAAGCAATGCGCATCATTAAAGGTCTCCCAGCTTTGCGTTTATTGAGCACGACGCCGAGTCGCCTCGGCCTATCTGCAGTGCGGGCCGCCAACGCAATCAAGAGAGTCCAGGTCGTGGGTGATTCGCCGCGTCCCGTACCGGCACAAAGTATTTCACCCTGTCATGGCTCCCACAAGCGCCGCCGCCCTTGCGCCGGCGAGGGGCGGCGCGCAACCATTACGCCTTTGTAATTGGGAAGCGATATGGTCGAGCCGCATGAATGGTCCCTCTCGGAAATGGCGGCGCGGCTTCGGACCGGCGCCGTCACATCGGTCGAACTGACCGAACGCGCCATCGAGCGCCACATGCGAAAAGGTGGGCCCCTGGAGGCCTACAAGCTGTGGTTGCCCGAGCGTGCGCGGCAGGCTGCGAACGCCGCGGACCGTGCGCGGGCGGCCGGCGCGGATCTGGGGCCGCTGCACGGGATTCCCGTTTCCCTAAAGGATCTCTTTGCCTTGAACGGCGTGGAGATTTTCGGAGGTTCTCCCAGGCGTCTGCCGCCGCAGTTCGAGCGCGAAGGGCCGGTCGTGCGGGCGCTGACCCATATGCTCGCCATTCCCATGGGCAAGACGCATACAACCGAGTTCGGCTTCGGCGTTCACGGTCGAAATTTTCATTGGGGCACGCCGCGCAACCCGTGGGACGCGAAGACGCACCGCGTGCCATGCGGCTCTTCGAGCGGAGCGGGGATCAGCCTTCTGGAAGGCTCGGCACACCTGGCGCTGGGCAGCGATTCCGGCGGCTCCGTCCGCCTGCCCGCAAGCATGAGCGGCACGGTCGGCCTCAAGATGACTCACGGGCGCTGGCCGCTGGATGGGATCGTGCGCACCTGCCTCAGCTTTGATTCTCCCGGCGTTCTCGCGCGCACCGTGGCGGATGCCGTGGTCGGCTTCTCGGCCATCGATGCCGCGCTGCGTGGTTGCACCGCCATGCCCGTGCTGCGCCGGGATCTCGCGGGAATCCGTATCGGCGTCCTCGATGAATTTTTCTGGTCGGATTGTTCGCCGGGCGTGGGGGAGGGGTGCCGCCAAGCGTTGCGCGAACTTGAGAAGAAAGGCGCGCGAATCCAAACGCTGGATTTCGCCGAGGCGCGGCAGGCGCTTGGAATATCCGGGAATTGGGACGCGGGTATCGTCGGCCCCGAACTCCACGCGATCCTGAGTGCGGAGCTGCCGGAATGGCTCGAGACGCTCAATGCACCCGTGCGCCTCCACTTGCGGGAAGCGGGCGCGCGTCCCGCGAGCGATTATGTGCGCGCGAAGGAAAGATTGCGCGCGCTTGCCGCGGCTGTCGACGAACGGCTGGCGCCATTCGACGTCGCGGTCTGTCCGACCAGCGCGATTACGCCACCCACGCTAGAGCAATCGCATGACGAGGAATTCACGCGCCGTTCGGGGCCGTTGTCCGCGCGCAATACCTGTGTCGTGAATCTTTTGGGGCTGTGCGCCTTGAGCCTGCCCGTCGCACTGGATGCGGAGCGGATGCCGGTCGGGCTTCAGCTCGTCGCGCGGGCGCATGAGGAAGAGCGGCTGCTTTCCGTCGCCCAGGCCTTCGAGGATGCGTTGGGAACCGCGCGGGAGAACTTGGGAACGGCGCTGCTCTGTGCGGATTGACGATTGGACTTAGCGCAGATGCTGCTCTTTCTGATACGCGGCGAAGGCGGCGATTTCCGTTTCCATCCGCGCGGCGTCCCAGCCGAGCGGTTCGGCCACGGCTTCCGCCGCGCGGCGCACGGCGTCCGGCGGGATGGGCCCCGCCCAGCCGAGGCCCGAGCGGCGGTAGAGCAGATCGACCAGATGGCGCGGCTGCTCGGTCTCGGCCATCTGGCGCAAGGTCGCCATGGTGACGCTGGTGTTGCCGTCCACGATGGGCGGCGAATTCTGGTTCTCCGGGAATAGCCGCGCCTTGTAGGAAATGGGCTGTGGCGCGCCGGACGGTTTGTGGCGCTTCTTCACCACGTCCACCACCTGCCGCGCGGACTGGCGGTGGAACATGATGTTGGCCCAGGTGATCGTCGCCGAATCGCGCATGCCTTCGTCGTGCATGTCCTGCACCACCGCGAAGGGCATCCGGCGTCCTTTGTCGCGGTTCGGATCGAAGGTGATCGGGCGCACGCCGGCCCAGGCGAACTCGACGCTTTTGCGGGTAAGCCCGATGCCCGGCAGCATGTGGTTTGTCTCGTCGAGCAGGAACTGAATTTCCTCCTCGAGCGGATAGACGCGCTCCAGATCGCCTTCGTAAACCGTCTCGGTCGGGCCGATGTAATGGTAGTCGCCCCAGGCCATGCAGAACGTGTGTTCGCCGTGGCGGTTGATGCCGGCGACGCCGATGCCCTTGCATTCGGGCGGCAGGCGCACGGCGATGTGCGCGCCTTTCACCGCCACGATCTTGCGCGGCGGGGTGGAGGCGGGCGCGGCCTGCTTGTTCACGCCGTCGATCCAGGTGCCGGTGAAGTTGAGGAACTGGGCGGACGACACGCGCGCCGTCTCGCCCGTCACCATGTCTTCGACCGTGAAGCGCCAATCCTTGCCCTCGCGCGCGAAGGATGTGGCCTTGGTGTAGTTGCGCGCGACGGCGCCCATGCGTTCGGCGTCGAGGATCGCATCCATGGCCAGCCGGTCGGGCCAATGGAACTGATAGTCCATGAAGGTGATGACGCTCTGCAGCTTGTCCGGATCGCGGAACCACTTGAGCAGCGGCATGGACAGCGCCTCGGCCGGCGACAGGCGGCGGTATTCCAGCGGGATCTTCTTGGGGTCGAACGCGTGCAGCAGCTTCGCGCCCAGATCGACATGCCAGCCTTTGTATGGCTCGTCCTTGTAGAGCGGGATGGCCAAGGGCAGGGGACGCAGACGTTCCGGCGTCTCGGTCAGGAACTCGCTGCGGCACAGAACCGAGCGGCGCGCGGTGTCGACCGCGGTCCATAGGCGCTTCGGGTGCAGCAGGAATTCCCACGGAGTCTTCTTGGGCGCCATATAGCGCAGGCCGCAATGGAGGATGCGGCTGGAGCGGCTGGTCGCCGCCGCGCAGAAATCGCCCTTCTCCACCAGCAGTACGGAGTAGCCCGCCGCGGCCAGATGCTGGATCGAGCTGGCGCCGCTGATGCCGCCGCCCACGATGACGACGTCGAAATGCTTTCCGTCGAGGGCGGAGAGGGGGGGGCGCATAACCTTGCTTCTGGTTGCCGTAGGAAACCGGGACACCGAGCCTAGCGCAACTTCACCCGTTGCTCGACCCAGCGTGAGACGCGCAGCAGTTTTTCGTCCTCGTTCAGCATGCCGACAAGCTGGATGCCGACCGGCAGCTTCAGGCCGGCGCTCAACTCGGTGGTCATGGCGATGCAGGGCACGTGCAGGATCGTCCACAAGCGGTTGAAGACCGAGTCCCCGATCGGATTCTCAATCGGCGCGGCCTCGCATTCGGCCGCGGGCGTGATCAGCGCGTCGTATTGCTCGAAGACCGGCGCGATCAGGCGGCGGCAATGGGCGGCCAGGTCCAGCGCGGCGCGGTAGTCGGCATAGGGGATCTCGAGGCCGTCCGCGATCACGCCCTGCATCGTCTTGCTGAGCCCGTCGCGCTTCACGCGGTATTCGTGCGCCAACAAGCGCGCGCACTCGTAGCGAATCACGGTGATGCAGGCCGCGTTCAGCTTGTCGCACTCGGCGGGCAGCGCGACGTCGGCCACCTGCGCGCCTTCCTTGGCCAGGTTCTTCGCGGCACCCTCGACCGCCTTCTTCACCTCGGGCGCGGCCATCTTGTCCCACATGGCGGTGCGGCACAGGCCGAGGCGCGGCGCGCGGTCCGGCGTGCCTTCGCCGAAGCTTGGCCGATGGCCCAAGACAGCGCCGAACAGCGACAGATCGTCCACGTCGCGCGCGAAATAGCCCAGCGTATCGAGCGAGCTTGCCAAGGGATGCACGCCGCCGAGCACGAAGGTGCCGTAGGTCGGCTTGTAGCCGACGGGGCCACAGAAGGCGGCCGGCTTGATGATCGAGGCGCCGGTCTGGCTGCCGAAGGCGAGGGGCACCATGCAGTCGGCGACCGCGGCGGCGGACCCGGAGGAGGAGATGCCGGGCGCGCGCGTCTTGTTATGCGGGTTGACCGTCTTGCCGGGGTGGTAGCCCGCGTATTCCGAGGTCACGGTCTTGCCCATGGCGACCGCGCCGGCCTGGCGGATCAGCGCGACCGACGGCGCGTCCCAGGCCGTGCGGTTGCCGGTGTAGATACCGGAGCCGTAGCCGGTCGGCATGTCCATGGTCTCGATGATGTCCTTCACGCCCACGGGCACGCCATGCAGCTTGCCCCTGCGTGGCCCCTTGTCGAGCGCGCGCGCCTGCGAAAGCGCCAACTCCGGGTCGAGGAAGAACCACGCGCCCACCTCGGGTTCGCGCGCCTTGATGCGCTCCAGGCACGAGGCCACGAGTTTCTCGGAGGTCAGCTTGCCGTCGGCGATCTGCTGGGCGGCCTGCTTGGCGGTCAGGCGGAAGGGCTCGGTCATGGCGCATTTCCTTCGCGGCGTTGAAATCCCCGCGAAGGATGGCAGAGCGGCCGCCGCCGATACAAGGTGCCGCGATACGGCCGGTTTAGGCCTGATAGGCGCCCGCCAGCACGGTATCGAAGTGGCTTTTGACCGATTCGTTGCAACGGCAGGCGCGCGTTGCGAGCGCGTCGAAATCGCGCACGAGAAGCGCGCCGCGCCGCGTCTCCAGAATCCCGTCGGCCTTGAAGGATTGCAGGACGCGGCTCGTGTAGCTGCGCCCGACGCCCAGCATGGTGGCCAACTCCTCGTGCGTGAGGGGCACCACATGGTCGCCGGTCCGGTCCATGGCGGCGAGGATCCATTTGGCCGCGCGCTGGTCGATGGAATGGATGGCGTTGCAGGCCGTCGATTGGAAGATTTGGGCCAGGAGGCAGTCCGCATAGCGGGCGAAGACGTGCCGTAAGGTCGGCGATCTCAACTTCGCCGCTTCCAGCTTGCCGACAGGAAGTTGAACGAAGCTTCCGCCGTATTTGACCGTGATGCGGCAGTAGGCGGGAAGGTGGCCCAGGCTGACGATGCCGCCCACGGCACCTTCGCGCCCGACCAGAACCGTTTCCACGTCGCGCCCGTCCTCTCCGCTGACGAGATAGGACGTCAGGCTGGAATCGCACGGGAAATAGACGAATTCGACGTTGTCGCCGGGATTGTAAAGAAGGTCGCCGCTCTCTTTCGCCACCGGATCGAGCAACGGTGCCAGCAGCGCGTAATCATCCTCGCGCAGAAGGCGGAGGAGGTTGTTGCGGAGACGGCCCGTGGGCGCGATGGGCGTGGCGAGGAGGTTGAGTGACACGGATATTTCCCAAAATTTCCTTACTGATCGCCCTTTTAATCATGGCTGTCTGTTCACTAGTGCACAGATGAAACGCCCGCCGCCTGATAGCGTTCCCGTGGATGGAGGGAGCGATCCCGCCGATCCGCTGTCTTGATGCCCCTTGGTCGAACGCGGGCTGCCTCTCTCGGGGCCTAAAGTTCGGACGGAAACGCCCTTTCCCCACCGAAAACCGCGGTCCCCAAACCATGACTCCGTCTTCCGAATCGGACGAAACCATGCGCGCGCGCCTGTATGCCGCGACGGAATCGTCCCACGTGGCGCTCGATGCCAAGCTGGTGTCGTTGTTCGACCAAGGGCCGGACGGCTATGCCGAATTCCTGCGCATGTCCGCCCAGGGCGTACTCACGCTGGAGCGCGGGCTGGAGGCGGCGGGTATCGCCGCAACGCTGCCGGACTGGGCCTTACGCGCGCGCGCCGCTTCCTTGTTGACGGACATGACCGCGCTCGGCGTTGCCGTGCCGCCCATGCTGGACGTGCGGCTTCCCCGCGAGGAAGCCTATCTCTACGGCGTGCTCTATGTTCTGGAAATGTCGCGCCTGGGCGCCAAACGCCTGGCCCGGCGCGTCGAGGATATGGCGGATGCCCGCATCCGCGCGGCCAACCGCTATTTGAATCACGGCGAGGGGATGGATCTCTGGCAGACCTTTCACGAGCGGCTCGAAGCGTCGCAGGCGGTGCGCGCCGCGCCGGACCGCGCGATCAAGGGCGCCCTCGCGGCGTTCGCCGCGTTCGATCCCGGCCTTGGCTCCGCGCCCCAGCCGTCTTCGAGACCGCTGCCGCGCCTCGACCGCTCTTAGGCCCCCCCTGCGATACGCCAGACCTCCGGGAACCGGCGGCCCGCCGCCGCGTTTTGGGAGGGCGATGGACAGGGTCACGATTCGATATTCGGTAGCGGCGGCGGCCATTTTGGTCACGGTGACTGTCGCCGTGTCGGCTTTCGCCGAAAGCGGTCAGTACCAACCTCCCGCCCGGCCCGTCGACCCCAATGCGCGGCTGCCCGGCGTGATCCAGCTCGAGCAGTTCCTCAACAAAAACGGCGTCACCGGCCTGAACAACGTCAGGGGCCGGCCGGCGCCCGCCACGCCACCGCCGTCCGCCCAACCTGCGCAGGTTTCGCCGCCCGAACCCGTGGCGCAACCCGCCGAACCCCCGCCCGAGCCTGTCGTCCTGAGCACGCCGCCCGTGGCCGATCGCCCCGCGCCGGTGACGCGCCGCGAGACAACGGCGCCGACGAGCGCGCAAATCCCGATGTCGTCCTCGGCCGGTCAGGCGCTCGTAGTCGAGGACGCAGACGCGGATACGACGACGGCCGTTCCGGCGCAGGACGCCGAGACGCTTTACGCGCCGCCCGTGCGCCCGCCTTGGTGGGAGCGGCTCTTGTCCTCGCGCGGGTTCCTGTACACGGCGGCCTTTTGCTTGATCGTGGTGCCGGCGGCTGTCTTCGCGGCATCCGCCGTCATGGGCCGCCGGCGCGAGGAACGCGACATGATGCTCTACGACTGACGGGTATCCTCCTCGCACGGAAAAAAACTCCCTTGCTCAATGAAGGGGGCTTGAACCGCGAAGTGGATCGTGGGGGAGGGGGATTCAAAAAAAAGCCTGGGCGGCCGGTCAGGATTTCAGGAAAAGCCTGACTTTCAGAAGCGCGGCCTCGAAGGCGGCCATGTCGTCGCGTGCGACGACATGGGTGAAGCTGCCAAGCTTGGGATCGGACAGGATCAGGCGCACGCCGAATCCGGCCGAGACGGCGATCGAGGCGGCGTTGCTGGCGCGATTCTCGGTGATTGTGCCGACGGGAGACCAGGAACCGGCCTGTTTGGATTTGGCCTTGCCCCAGATTTCCAGCACCTGTTCGCTCAACGCGGCGTCGATGACGAACGACGCATGATCGGGGCCGGCGGACATGTCGATGAGGCCGACCTTCTTATTGTTCTGCTCGAAGGTTTGGATTTCGAGCTGCGTGTCGGCGCCGGGGAATTTGGCCACGGTGGTCAGCGGCCCGTCCGCATGTGCCGGCTGGAAGCAAAGAAAGGCGGCGCAAATCGCCGCCGATGCGAGCCTGAGCCATGCGTGAATCATGTCGTTCCCGGTCTTCGGGCCGGCCCGTATGCCGATCCGGCGCATAGCCTGCCACGCTAGGGCGGAGGCTTCTAGGCGGCGACGCGCTTCGGCTCGGCGGCGAAGGGGCTGAGGCCGAGCCAGGCCTGCATCTTGTCGGCGATCTCGCGGTTGCCGGTCAGCGCGATCTTGTCGCCTTCCTTCGCGACCGTGGTCAGGCCCATCCAGATCGCGGTCATCGTGCGCAGGTCGGTCGAGACGTAGAGATCGACCTCGAAGCCAGGGTCGGTCGAGCAGAGATCCACCTCGCCAGGCGGATCGACCACCAGCCACCAGGCGCGCGACGCGGACGGCAGGCCGCGATACATAAACTGGATGACCGTGCGCCGGCCGGGCAGGGGCGTGGGATTCAGGTTGCGCCGCATGTCCCACATCAGGAGCGAGGGGTCCAGGTTCTTGAGCGACAGCCGCGCCTCGATCCAGCGCTGGCCCCACAGGCCCATGGCCTCGACCACGGCGCGCAACTCCTTGCCTGATTCGGTCAGGCTGTATTCGTAAATCCCCTTTTCGGATTTTACCGCCCGCCGTTCGATCACGCCCGCTGCCTCCAGCTCCTTCAACCGTTGCGACAAAAGGGTGGGCGACATCTTGGGCACGCCCCGGCGCAGATCGTTGAAGCGCGTCGAACCCGCGACGAACTCGCGCAAGATCAACATGGTCCAACGCGTGCACAGAATCTCGGCCGCCATGGCGACGGGACAGAATTGCCGGTATCCGGTTTGAGTCATCGGCTGGCCTTTTCGTGATGGACGCAACCACGATAGGCCCGTGCGCCGTCGGCAACTAGTACTGAAACTGTAGCGCTTGGCTTAGGACTCTCCGAAAAGCCGCGTGATCGGCCAGCGTGTGGGGTCCAGCGCGCTTTTCGGGCTCGGCAGCGACAGGTTGGAGAGCGAGCCGCCGCCCTCGGGTGGCGTAAGCTGCATTTCGACCTCCGGCATCCGGCGCAGAATTTCTTCGGACGAGACGATGACAGTGTAGGTCGTGGACGAATTGCCCGCCCGCCCGAGATAGAGGCCCGCCATCACGAATTCCGCCCCACGTTGCAGCAGAAGCGGCGAGCCCGAATCGCCGGGCCGCGAGGGGCAATCGCTGAGAAAGACGCCGGTTTCACCGTAGACGCGCATCAGGATGCAGGCCGGATGCACCGTGAATTGCGGCGTTTCAAACGTGCCGAAGGTGCCATGGTAAAATCGAAACATGTCCTTGCCATAGGCCAGCACGACGCGCTCGCGCACGGAAGCAAGCTCCAGTGTGCCCGCCGTAAGGCCCAACGGCATGCTGAGCCGCACCACCGCCCAGTCGTCGCGCCATTCTCCCAGTTCCTTGCCCGGCTGACGGTAGTTCCAGTCCGCCACGGCGTAAGTCTGCACGCGCGATTCGAGGTGGAATTTTCCGCCGGCGAAGCCGGCTTGGAAGCGTATTTGGCTAGGGGCGAGCCAGATGCCGTTGTCGCGCAAACAATGGGCCGCGGTCAGTACGCGGTCGCTGGAGATGAGGACCCCGCCGCAGAATCCGGCCTTGGACACCACGCGGCCGGTCGCCGTCCAAGGATAGTCTTTCGGCGAGGCGGAAGGTTTGCCCACCGGCGCCGGCATTTCCGGATGGACGTCGATGTCCTGGGCGAAGGCGCGGGCATTAAACAAGAGCGCCGCGGCAAGCAAAAAATTGCGAACGCCGTGTGTTGGCCAACAAAACCGACTTGGGGGACCGACTCGACGGCCGCTCCCGCGCATTTGCCACCCCGGCAGGCAACCCCGATGGATGACCTTACGCGATTAAATAGCAATCACCTAAAATTATTATTGGTTCTGAAGGGATTAGTTGGCGCCACACTTCATGGTGAGGGGCTCGCCGCTGTTCAACGCGGCCATGATGGCATCGTTCTTCTCGTTGCACATCGAGACGGTGCCGGTCCAGCGGTCGAGCCGGAAGGTGAGCGTCGCGGAACTGCTGAGTTCCCAACGGGAGACATAAAGGTGGGCGGCGGCGAGCAAGACGGCGCCCAATATCACGGCTTTTGCGGTGGTCATTCGAGCAGCTGCCTACGGAAAGTGGGGAAAATTCCCCTCCGCCGGGTGAAAATACGCACGAAGCTTATAAAAGTCGTTAGGTTCTTGTCGCTATAAACATATTCCTAAAATGGGAATCCTCCCTAGTCAAAGGCAATTTCGCTCCGGGGAGATCTGAGTTTGTTCCTTTAATGTTCTCAATGGAGCGGCGGCGAACAGGGAATCCGTGCCAGGCACGTGTGCACTGCGTGGCCGGCAAGCGCCGCGCGGAGTGGAGCGCCGCTGCACTTGGCGGTGCGGTCGATCCGCGCCGGTTCGGGATTGAACGGTACAGTTCGCGGACTAGAGGCGTCGCCGTTCCCACTCCAGGTTGCGCGCCACGACGCCGGATCGTCCGGCGCGCAACGCAAGGAGATAGCGATGACGGTTTACATGATCGCGGACATCAAGGTGACGGACGGCGCGTGGGTGGCGGCCTATGCCGCCGAGGCGCACCACCTGGTTCATAAGCATGGCGGCAAGTATCTGGCGCGCAGCGGTAACGTTCGCACGCTGGAGGGCAAGCCGCCCGAGACGACGTTGATCGCCGTGATCCAGTTCCCTTCGGAGGCGGCGGTCGATTCGTTCCTGGCCGATCCGGCCTATGCGCGCTTTGCCCGCGAACGGCGGGCGGGCAGCGAAAGCCGCTTCCAGCTGATCGACGACACCGACGTCGCGGGCACGATTTCCTACCTCGTACCCGGCCGCCGCCAGGCGGCTTAAGTCACAAAGTCGCCGCCGCGCGGCCTGACGGTTGGCGCTAGTCCCGTTGCCGAAACGGGGCTAGCGTCGTCCCCTCGCGGGGGAGGCCGACGCGATCATGGCGCGCGTGGCATGCGGGAAGGCATGATGAGGGGCGTTTCGAATCGCGCGCCGGCCGCTTCGACGCCGCCGGAAAAATCGGAGAGGGCGACATGCTAAACGCCGCCTACAACGCGACATTGAACCTGCCGGATATCCTGATCCTGGGCGCGGCCGCGCTCGTCTTCGGCGGGATCGGCGGCCTAATCAGCCTGCTCAGCTACAAGTTTTGGTTCCAACGCTGGTCGAAGCACTCGACCTTCGAGGACCGGCTCGCGGAAACGGCGCATGACAGCTTCATCGCGATCATCGCGTTCGTCCTGGCCCTCTCGATCGCGAACGAGTTCGACAACTATTCGAAGGCGAGGGAGATGGTGCGCCAGGAGGCGTTGGAGATTTCCCGCATTCAGCGCGAACTCGTCGCCATCGGCCCTTCGGCGGAAGACGCGCGGCGGGCCCTCAAGGCCTATGCGGAAAGCGTCGTGTCCGACGAATGGCCCAGCCTCGCGCGGCGACCCAGCAATCTTTCCCAGGTGACGCAAAGCCATTTAAACGAGCTGTGGCGTTCCATCCGCGCCGTGCAGCGCGCGCTGGGAGAACCCTCCGAGAACGTGCGTTTCGACCTCAGCGAATACATGATGAATCTCGAAGAGGACCGCGAAAGCCGGCTGGGCGCCGCCAAGAACCTCATTCCGACCGTCTTCTGGACCACGATGATCCTGTTCGCGATCGGAGAAAGCTTTCTGAGCGGGCGCCGAAGCGTCAGGCGATTCGGAATCCAGATCAACGTCATGCACATGTCGGCGATCGGTCTTTTGATGGCGTTGATCCTGATTTTCGACAACCCGTTCCGGGGCCAGACGAGCGTCAATCCGCAAATCATCCTGGACGCCTTGAGGAAATAGGCCGGCCAACGCGCCCATCCTGCTTGGATTCGGCTTTCGACCGCCTCTAACCTTGTCCGCCTGCCACCGGGGGAGCCATGACGAACCGCGTGCCGCTGCTGTTCCTCTGCGTCGGGCATTTCCTCCACCACTACGCCATGATGATCTTCCCGACCGCGGTGCTGGCCATCCATCGCGAATGGGGCGCCGGCTATGGCGAGACGCTGGCGCTGGGCACCGCGTCCTTCGTCGCGCTGGCCGTGGGCACGCTGCCGGCCGGATGGCTGGGCGACCGGGTGCCGCGCTCGCGCCTGATGCTGGTGTATTTCCTGGGCCTCGGCGTGGCCGCGATCCTGGCGGGCTTGGCCACCGGGCCGCTCGCGATGGTGGCCGCGCTCGCGCTGCTCGGCCTGTTCGCCGCGATCTATCACCCGGTCGGCATCGCCGCGATCGTGCAATTGACCGGCGGCAGCGGCCGGGCGCTCGCCGTCAACGGCGTGTTCGGCAATTGGGGCTTCGCGGGCGCGGTGCTGGTGACCGGCGTTGTCGCGGAACTGTTCGGCTGGCGCTGGGCCTTCATCGCGCCGGGCGTTGCGTCCGTCGCGCTGGGCGTCATGGCCGCGCTGTTCATGGGCCGCGCCGCCGACGCGGTGAAGAAAGCCGCGCCCCGGCAGGGCACCGAGGCCACGGAATATCGCGGCGCGCAGTGGCGCGTGTTCGCCTTCGTGGCCTGCGCGGCGATCTTCGGCGGCTTCATCTTCAACGGCGTGACGTCCGCCTTGCCGAAACTGTTCGAAGATCAGCTGGGCGAGGCGTGGGGCGGCGACCTGGCGCAGATCGGCATGATGGCGGCCATCGTGTTCGCCATCGCTTCGCTCGCGCAATTGCCCGTGGGCGTTCTGCTCGACCGCGTGGGCGCGCGGCCCATAGCACTCACCTTGGTCGCGCTGCAGGTGCCGCTCCTCTACCTCGCGGGCCAGGCCTTCGGCCCCGCGCTCGCGGGCGTGTCGCTGGCCGCGCTCCTGCTCATCTTCGGCGAGATCCCGGTGACCGACTGGCTGATCGGCCGCTACGTCTCAGGCCCCTGGCAATCGCGCGTGCTCGCGGTGAGCTACGTCGGCGCGCTCGGCGTCAGCGCCGCCGTGCTGCCCACGATCGCGCTGCTCTACGAAATGACTGCGGGGTTCGGCACCATCTTCGCGCTGCTGGCCGCGTCGGCGGCGATTGTATGGCTCGCGGCCGTGTTCCTGCCGGCCTGGCGAAGCAGGGCGGTGGGCGCATAGCGAAAGCCGCTTTCCTGTGATCGCGGACACAGACGCGGGGAGCACGATCCCGTATCTCACGCCCGCGCCGCAGGACCATAATCTCGATACCCAACAACACGAACGTCACCATACCGGCGTAACGGGTGGCGCGGCCCATGACAGGAAAGGCGGACAAGCCATGAATACGACCCCGAATCCGAACAAGGCGCTCTGGGAAAAAGGCGACTTCACGCGCATCGCCGCCAGCATGCGCGAGAGCGGCGAGGCGCTGGTCCAGTCGATCGGCGTCAAGGCCGGGCAGAAGGTGCTCGACCTCGGCTGCGGCGACGGCACCACGGCGCTGCCCTCGGCCAAGCTGGGCGCGGACGTCTTGGGCGTCGATATCGCGCGCAACTTGGTTGAGGCGGGCAACCGCCGCGCGCGGGAAAACGGCCTCGGCAATCTTCGCTTTCAGGAAGGCGACGCGACCAACCTGCAGGGCATCCCGGACAAGAGCTTCGATCATGTCGTCAGCATCTTCGGCGCCATGTTCGCGCCGAAACCCTTCGACGTGGCGAAGGAGATGGTGCGCGTGACGCGGCCCGGCGGGCGCGTGGTGATGGGCAACTGGATTCCCAACGATCCGACACTGGTGGCCCAGATCCTCAAGACCAGCGCGGCCTATTCGCCGCCGCCCCCGGAAGGCTTCATCAGCCCGATGAAGTGGGGTGTGGAGGCCGACGTGACCGAACGCTTCGCCGCCGCCGGCGTGCCGAAGGAGAACATCTCCTTCCTGAAGGACACCTACTGGTTCCGTTTCCCCGCCGCGCCGGCCGAACTGGTCGACACGTTCCGCCGCTATTACGGCCCGACCATGAACGCCTTCGAAGCCGCCGACAAAAATGGCCGCGCCGACGACCTGCGCCGTGAACTGGTCGCGCTGTTCGAGAGCCAGAACACCAGCAAGGACAAGAACGTCACCGCGATCCCGGCGACGTTTCTCAGGGTGACGGTGGGGGTGGGGTAAGTTAGCGCCGCACAGCTATGAATCAGGGCCTCGTCATCGCGGCCATCGTGCAATTGACCGGCGGCAGCGGTCGGGCGCTCGCCGTCTTCAACGGCGTGACGTCCGCCTTGCCCAAATTGGTTGAGGACAAACCGGGCAATACCCGAGTAGGGCCGCCTATGAATGACGCAAGCGGGTCTGGGCGACCAGATTTACAAGGTGCAACAGGATCTCGGATGACACCAAGGCCGTCGTCTGTGCCGGATTATCGAGCGGCGGGCAGAAGCAGACGATGTCGCCGCCGCAAATGTTAAGACCTCTGAACCGATCGAGCAGACCGAAGAACTCTCGCGACGTCATGCCGTTGACCTCCGGGTCGGCAACCGCCGGCGCATAAGATATGTCCAGGACATCGAGATCGACGCTGATATAGGTCGGACCATCCCCGACGATGCGACGCACTTCGTCAGCGACGAAAGGGATGCCCTTATCGACGACCTCGTCGAGCATGAATACGCGAAAGTGCTCGAGCGAGAAGTCGTCCTGATTGATGTCGCCAAGTGCGCCATGCAATCCGATTTGCACGGTCCGCTTGGGATCGATTAGCCCTTCCTCGACACCGATGCGGAACGCAGCACCCGCATGATGCGCCGTGCCGTTGACTGCCGGCCAGGAATCCGCATGGGCATCGAAATGGATCATGCCGATCGGGCCCTTGTGACGCGACTTGGTGCCGGCGATGCCGCGTAAAATCGGCGTCGTCACCGAATGGTCGCCGCCGACGGTAATCGGATCAATACCGCGTGCATGGAGATTACGGAAGAACACCTCGGCCTCGGCTGCGGCAAGGTCTGGATTGAGAATATTGGCAAGAGGAACGTCGCCGAGATCGTTGACGCGGCAGGCGGTGAACGGATTGAAGCGCGTAGTACGCAGCACTCGGTGATAAGCCTGCGAGCGGTTGCGCACGGCGCGCGGCGCCAAGTATTGCATACGCTCGATGGCATTGCCGCCGCTATATGGAAATCCAAGCAACCCGATATCTGTATCATCGAAGTTCTGGCGATGCGGGCATCCGAGAAACGTCGGCACGCCATACCAATGCCAGTAGCGACCGGTTGTCTCGGCCAGTTCCTGAGGCGTCTTTTCGTTGGCCATCGGTCCCCCGCTTTGTTTCTTCGGTCAAGTATTGTCTTTAATTTTTATTACTCTCATTTCCCCACATTCAACTCAACCACATCCGCCATGTAATCTGCCAGCGTCTGGCGTTTGGTGCGGCGGCGGTGTTTACCCGTGGCGAAGGAGATGGTGCGCGTGACGCGGCCCGGCGGGCGCGTGGTGATGGGCAACTGGATTCCCAACGACCCGACGCTCGTGGCCCAGATCCTCAAGACCAGCGCGGCCTATTCGCCGCCGCCCCCGGAAGGCTTCGTCAGCCCGATGAAGTGGGGTGTGGAGGCCGACGTGACCGAACGCTTCACCGCTGCCGGCGTGCCGAAGGAGAACATCTCCTTCCTCAAGGACACCTACTGGTTCCGCTTCCCCGCCGCGCCAGCCGAACTGGTCGACACCTTCCGCCGCTATTACGGCCCGACCATGAACGCCTTCGAAGCCGCCGACAAAAACGGCCGCGCCGACGATTTGCGCCGTGAACTGGTCGCGCTGTTCGAGAGCCAGAACACGAGTAAGGACAAGAACGCCACCGCGATCCCGGCCACGTTCCTGCGGGTGACGGTGGGGGTGGAGTAGAGCAAGCGGTCAACGCGCCGAGCACACTATGGTGAAGCAGATTTAGCTGTGTTGACCGCCATTGCTGTGCTGCACAAATGACATCAGGGTTCGAAACGATTTTTGTGCTGCTGGCTAAGCTGAAAGTGGCAGTGCGGACGATGGCGTTTTAATTGCCCGATAAGGCGCGAAAAGGTATTTATGTAAACGGTCAGTGCGAGAAAACATAAATGGCAGCGAAGACAGGGGGCGGTGCGGCGACCGCATCTGGTGTTGGCTATCAATCCCAGGTAGGTGCCTATTTTTTAGCATCGATAATTTGCCAATTTCCGAATCATATATTTGAAAGTCATGACGTAGTTTCGATCAGTTTCGAAACAAAAAATAATATTGATGACATCAATTTAAAATTGAAAAACAGTTCATCCATTTTTTTTCAGGTAAAACGCAAGATTAGCTTCTCCTTAACTGACTATTCGGAATTAACCTCGGTCATTCGGCAATTTTGTAGAGAGCACATGGCCGAGCCGAATGATAATTCCAAGTTTTTCCTGATAACCACAAGTGACTCATCTCGCAAAATCACTGGAGATATGCGTGCAGCGCTTAAGGCCTTTCGCAGTAGCTCCGTTGCTGATTTCGAGCGAGATCAATCTAAGGCTATTGTCGAAATCATTCATGAGCTTTCAGAGGCCATTAATAAATTTCTCGGCGATAGGAAGAAGGACTTCAACAGCCACGATATTATAAGAAAAATTTTCATAGAAACTTTGGATCTTCAGGCTGGCTCATGTTTAGAGCAGGCCATCATATTAAATTTACATTCTCACGTGTTTTTAAGCCCGAGCTTGTTTTGGAGTAAGCTAATAGATGATTGCATAAGGTTTTGTGCGGAAAGAAAAACTCTACTCTCTGAGTATGTGAACACAAATTACGGGAAATTTTTGGGTAAAGCTGAGGAGCGTAGCGTTGATTTCGACGAAAAAGAGTTTTTCAAGATTGAATTTAAGGACTTTGAGTTTCCTGTGGGCCGAGAAGTCGTTCTCGGCATTCCGCCGCCCGAGCTTATAAAGTCAGGCAAGGAAAAACTAACAATCCTCGAGTTTTATCGATTTGACGACAATTGCGAAGAGCGAATTGTGTTTCGCGATGGAAAGTGCGTGTTGAAAAATGGACTCGAATTTGAGGTCATAAGGCGCACAGCTACCTATGCTGGGATGACCCGCTATTTAGCTGCGAATAGTAGCGTGGTTGAGAATAAAGATGTGGTGTTAATGGGTATTAATAGTGAGAAAAATTATGAAGAGGGGATATGTGCTGAACGACATAGGGCGATTTTAAGAGAGGCTATTTTATCAAACGAAGAAATTTTGAAATGCGTACATTGCGCAAAGCCTGTTAGCTCTCAAAACGCCGACATAATTGAAATTACCGGCGGCTCAAAGGTCCAGGTGGGCATTTCTCATCCCGACTGTTTGCGCCCCTTAGATAGATTGATAGGCACTCTAAAAAGCGAGTTTTTTGAAAGTTACGACTATCTTCGCAATTTTGACGGCAACGAGTGGTTTAAAGCGGCGCAGCGCGGTCAGGGCGTTTTTTCTAGTCAGGGCGTTTTTCAGTCGAAAACCGTCGTAATTGGGTGGGGTGGGCGAGAATCTAGGGTTTCTCCTGGTGACTTCCTTGTGGAATGCGTTTTGGAAACTGGTGAAAGTGAATTTTGCTTTCAGCGAGGGAAAATACATCGCTTTACAAAACCCGATGCAGAACAATTTTCTTCTCAACTCGGCCATCACGTGAGCGAAGCAGAGCAGAGGCAAGACCCTCTTTGTTATAGCGATCAAAGCAAAGCCTTTGGCCCTCGATCACTTTTGTTAAAGGAGATTGGCGTAGGCGAGAAGCTTAGAAAAATTTCTAAGGTTCGAATCGCGAAGTTCCAGCGCAGCGTTGCCGAACGCTATTCCTATTTTGAAAATTGGTATGCGCCTCTCATTTTTCTTCGAGATTCCGATAATCTAATTTTTTCTTTTGGGGGGAGTATTCCACTGCTCACAAATCCGCTTGAGCTAAGTAAGTACCTGGAGAATTGGAGCTCAGGAGGGGTGGAAATTCCCGATTACGAAGTAATGATTTTGAAAACGGATGCGGAGTTTGATGATTTTGCAGCTGAGGCAGAGGCTGGCCACCAAAATTTAATCGTAAATCCGCTGGTTAATCCCGATGGAACACCGGAGTTTATTGCTGGAACCATGATCCGTTCCGTGGCGCAGTTGATCGCGGACAAAGGTATTAGTCAGTAGATTCACTTCCCCACATTTTTCTCCACCACATCCGCCATGTAGTCCGCCGCCGTCTGGCGCTTCGCGGCCGCCGCGGCGTTCACCTGTTGCAGCACGTCGGGCGGGAGGGCGACGGGGGCGATGAGCGCGGGTACGGCGGTGCATGGCGAATGATTTGTCAGAAGCCATAAAGCGCGCGCGCATTATCGCGCATGAGTTTGGCCTGCAACGCGGCATCGTCCGTCCAACGCGGCACGAGGTCGAGCAGCACGGCATCGTCGGGCATGGTGTCTCGCGGTTTCGGATGCGGCCAGTTCGTGCCCCAGACACAGCGTTCCGGCGCCTCGCGCAGCAGGGTCCGCGCGAGAGGCGCTACATCGGAGTAGGGATAGCCCTCGTCGGTAATCATGTAGGCGCCCGACAGCTTGACCCAGGTGCGGCCTTCGCCCAGGAGGCGGCGCATGGTCTCGACCGCGGGCGATTCGAGGCCCACCGAAACCGGCATGAAACCCATGTGGTCGATCACGATGTCCACGGGAAGCGCGCGCAAACGCGGCGCCAATTCGGGCAGCGTGCGCGCGTCGAGAAGAAACTGAAGGTGCCAGCCGTAAGGCGCCAAGCGCTTGGCCAAGGGCTCCATCGCCTCCAGCGGCACGCCGCCCTTGAACAACAGATTGAGCCGCACGCCGCGAAAGCCGATGCGATCCAGCCGCTTCAATTCCGCTTCCTCGATCTCCGGCCCGAAGACGGCCACGCCGCGCGCCCCCAGCTGCTCGACCGCGTCCGCCGTGCAGGAATTATCCATGCCATAGAGGCTTGGTTGGACAACGACACATTGCGCGATGCCAAGTACTTTCATCACCCGACGGTAATCCGGGATGAGTCCTTCGGGCGCGGAAAAACTGCGGTTGGCTTGGAGCGGATATCGCGCGTAGGGCCCCAAGATATGAATGTGGCAATCGATCGTGCCGTCCGGCGCGCGAAAGCGCGGCGGTTCCTTCGGGAACGGTGCCTCGGGTTCGCTCATTTCCCTACGTTCTTCTCGATCACATCCGCCATGTAGTCCGCCGCCGTCTGGCGTTTGGCCGCCGCGGCCGCGTTCACCTGTTGCAGCACGTCGGGCGGGAGGGCGACGGGGACGATGATCTTTTCCTTCGCGGGCGCCGACATGCTGGTCGCGGGCGCGTTGGCGGCGAGGGCATCCTGCACGCGGCCGGCGAAGGACATCAGGCGCTGGCGCTTCTGTGTGTTGCTGAGGCCCTGCATGTTGGCGACGGCCGGGCAGTAGGAGGCGATCATCATGTTGGCGATCTGGGCGTCGGTCATCTGGTTGCCGCGCGCCTGGGTAATGAGCATGCGCACGCGGTTGTCCAGGTCGGCGTCGTTGGCCACAGCCATCAGGCTGGCCTGCGCGTTGGTCGCCATGGCCTCGGGGACGAGCGGGCCGCCGACGGCGGGGCAGTCGAAGGCGCGCGCGGCTTCCGTGCCGGCGGCGGGCAGGGGGCTTTGGCCGCGCAAAGACGCGACAAGGGCGGGTGTCGCGTCGGTCGGCGCCTTGTTGGCCCACGCGGCGCGGATGTAGTTGGCCACATCGGCCACGTTCTGGTCGCTCAAGGCGCCCGCGAAGCTCGGCATCGCGCCGTAATTGCCGGTGCCCTTCAGGCCGACCAGCACGGCCACGATCACGTCGTTGGGCCGCGCGGCGGTGATGGCCGCGTTGCCCGCGAGATTCGGGATCGAGCCCGCGATGCCGCGGCCGTTATCCTGGTGGCACTGGGCGCAGTTCTGCAGATAGAGCGCCTGGCCCGCCTTGAGACGCGCCTGAGTCGCGTCCGCATTCGGCGCGGGCGCGGGGCGGTCCGGCCCGTCCTTCAGATACGTCGCCATCGCGCGCAGATCGTCCGGCGTCAGGTATTGCAGACTGTCGTGCACCACGTCGGCCATCGGACCGAAGGCCACGCCCATGGATTTGGTCGAGCCGGTCTTCAGGAAATTGGTGATCTGGTCGACCGTCTTGGCGCCGATGCCGGCGGTGGGGTCGGAGGAGATGTTGGGCGCCAGCCACTGCTCGACATAGCCGCCGGACAGGCTGTCGTTCTTCTCCGTCGCGCCCAGGAAGCTGCGCGGCGAATGGCATTCGCCGCAATGGCCGGGGCCCTGGACCAGATAGGCGCCGCGATTCCATTGCGCCGAACGCTGCGGGTTGGGCTTGAAGGTGCCGGGGCGGAAGAACAGCTCGCGCCAGCCCACGAGCGTCGCGCGGATGTCGAAGGGGAAATTCAGCCCGTTGGGCACGCGCGGCGCATAGACCGGCTTGAGCGTGGACAGATAGGCGCGGATCGCCAGCACGTCGTCGCGCGTCATCTTGGTGTAGGAGGTGAACGGCATCACCGGATAGAGGTATTCGCCACCCTTGCCGATGCCATCGTGCATGGCGCGGTAGAACTGCTCGTCGGTCCAGGCGCCGATGCCGGTCTCGACGTCGGGCGTGATGTTGGGGGTGGAGACGCTGCCGAAGGGCGTCGCCATCTGGCGCCCGCCGGCGAAGGGCGTGCCGCCCGGCCTTGTGTGGCAGGCCATGCAGTCCGACGCGCGCATGAGGTATTCGCCCTTGGTCACCAGCGCCGGGTCGGGCGCGGCGGCGAGGGCGGGCGCCGCCATCAAGAAAAGGATGGCCGCCGCAATAAGCCCGTGCCTGATCTGGAATCCCGGCATCGCATTCCCCCTCTGCCGACCCGCGCATCGGGGGCGGCCGCAAGGCGTCAGTCTAGCCGTTTCGGCGCGGGAGCGCGCGGGATTCGGGAGCGCGTCCAATGGGAAGCGTGTACGGGCGCTAATCAGAATGCCCACCTCACCCCGACCCTCTCCCCCCGATGGGCGGAGAGGGAGAAAAAGAGCG
Organism: Alphaproteobacteria bacterium; assembly: GCA_050180485.1. Classification (GTDB taxonomy): domain Bacteria; phylum Pseudomonadota; class Alphaproteobacteria; order CADEGL01; family CADEGL01; genus CADEGL01. Next base: position 26,499 of record JBFXED010000009.1, read on the forward strand.
CGGAAAACCCTCTCCGCCCATCGGGGGGGCAACTCGCTTCGCGAGTTGAAGGTGCGAGTGTATGCGAGCGGGTGAGGTGGGACGCACGGCCTCTCCGCGCGCATCCGCGCGACTGGATGCCGGCGCGGAGGCCGGCATGACGAAAGGAGAAACCTACGCGTGGATGGCGGGCATGCCTGAATGGCCCGGCGGGTTCTTGGTCTGGAAGGTGCGGACCAGAGCGCTCGCGAAGATGAAAGCGGCGGCGGCGGCGAGCGCCAGGCCGACGGCGATGTTCCGGTGCCGCAGGCGGCGGCGTGCTTCGGTGCGATTCATGGGCGCTTCTATCCTATGAAGCGGGCGTGGGATCAAGCCCGACTCACATTGCATGCGTCCGGTCGGTTTTCTCGCGCTTCGGGTCGGAATCGAACCACGTGTAGCGGATTTCAACCGTGGTGCCACAAGAAGTACGCATCATCCCTTGCTTTCTAGCCCCATCGCCCCCATTTTAGATGTAACCAATGCGCTTCCTTTTGGGGCCGGTTCGCGCGTGCCGCGATCAATGGCCTGTCCGGGGAAGCCGACACACTGCCGCACGATGATGGGCGTCCGCGCCCGTGGTGTTCCGAGAGGATGCCGCGGGCGTTTGAGCGCGCCCCCGAAAATGGAGAGGCCCCGTGGCCAAGGAAGAGCTGATCGAGTTCGAGGGCGTCGTAACCGAGGTCCTACCCAACGCGATGTTCCGCGTGAAGCTGGACAACAACCAGGAAGTCCTAGCCCACACCTCGGGCCGTGTCCGGCGCAACCGCATCCGCATTCTGGCGGGCGACCGCGTGACGGTCGAGATGACGCCGTACGACCTGACCAAAGGCCGCATCAATTTCCGCCACAAGGACGAGCGCGCGTCCGCCATGCCCCAGCGCGCGGGCAATCCGCATTGGCGCCGGCGATAGGAGGTCCCATGAGCCTGATCGAGAAACTGCCCGCCATGACCGACATCGAGCTGGCCACGCTCAAGGCCAACGCCGATGCGCTGGCCGCCTCCGGCAGCGACAAGCAGAAGAACGCGGTCGCGGCACTGATGCCCGCGCTGGAGGCCGAGCTGGCCGTCCGCCGCGAGCGCGCCGCCGCCGAACGGGCGGCCAAGCCCAAGCGCAAACCGCCCGCGCGTCGCAAGAAGGGCGAGGATGCCGCCGAGGAAACGGGCGAAGTTGCCGAACTGGGCGGCGGGGCCGCCGGGTGAACGATCGTCCATCGCCGATCCGCGTCGTGACCGGAACCGAACGGAAGACGACCAACGCGGACCATAAGTTCAAGCTGGGACAGCGCGTCCATCTGTTGGCACGACCCTGGGACCTGACGCCGCCAGCGGGGCACTTCCGCATCATGCGCCTGTTGCCGCGCGAAGGGGCGGAACATCAATACCGGATCCAGAGCGTGGCCGACGGCCACGAGCGGGTCGTGCGCGAAAGCCAGCTCGCGTGAGCGCGGGAACGGCGCGCGACACAACGGCCGGCGCCTCGTCCGCGCGCGCGGAGTTGCGCCGTATCGTCGCCCGGCACCAGGCGCCCAACCTGGGCAAAAGCCTGTGGCAGCTTCTCTCGACAATCATCGCCTTCGCCGCCGTTTGCGCCGGCATGTATTTCAGCCTTTCCGTCTCCTATGCGCTCACCCTCGGCCTCTCCGTCGTTGCGGCCGGGCTCTTGGTCCGCATCTTCATCATCCAGCACGATTGCGGGCATGGCGCGTTCTTCCGCTCCAAATGGGCCAACCACGCCATCGGCTCGTTCTGCGGTCTCTTGACGCTCACGCCCTATGCCCATTGGCGTCGCCAGCACGCGGGGCATCACGACATGTGGAACAATTTGGACCGGCGCGAGAGCGGCGTGGACATCTATTCCACCTGCCTGACGGTCGAGGAATACAAGGCGCGCAGCCCCGGGCGGCGGTTCTGGTACCGCTTGGTCCGTAACCCGCTGGTCACCTTGGTGTTGTTGCCGCCCCTGATCTTCCTGCTGCTTTATCGCGTGCCGTTCGACACGCCGGACGGCTGGGCATGGGAGCGGTTCTCGGTCCACGCGACGACCGCTTGCGTGGCCGCGATCGTCTTGCTCATGGGTTGGGCCATCGGTTTCGGCGCCGTGGCCCTGGTGCAGCTTCCGGTCATGGTGATCGCGTCGATGATCGGCGTCTGGCTGTTCTCGGTGCAGCACCGGTTCGAGAACGTGGCCTGGCTGCGGGGGGCGGAGTGGAGCATACGCGCGGCCGCCTTGCGTGGTTCGTCCTATCTGCGCCTGCCGCGTGTCCTGCAATGGTTCACCGGCAATATCGGCTTCCACCACGTCCATCACCTGAACGCGCGCATCCCCAACTATCGCCTGGCGGCGTGCCATGCCGAGATGCCGGACACGAACGCTGTCCCGATGCTGACGCTCGGCGCGGCGTTGCGTTCGTACCGCTTTTCCCTGTGGGACGAAGCGCGCGGCAAGATGGTGACCTTCCGGGCCGCGCGCGCCTAGAGCGCGAAAACGTATTTGATTGTCGCGCCTAGAGCGCGACGAGCGCCGCGCCCACCGCGATCAGCGCCACGCCCAGCCAGGCCACGAGCGACAGTTCCTCGCCCAGCAGGAGCGCGCCGAAAATGGCCACCATCACCACGCTCAGCTTGTCGACCGGCGCCACGCGCGCGGCATCGCCCAGTTTGAGCGCGCGGAAATAGCAAAGCCAGGACGCCCCCGTCGCCAGACCCGACAGGATCAGGAACAGCCAGCTCTTTCCCGAGACGGAGGATGGCGCCTGCCACTGGCCCGTCGCGGTCAACAGCGCGCCGAGCGCCAGCACCACCACGACCGTGCGCGCGAAGGTAGCGAAGTCCGCGCCCACGTTCTCGACGCCCACCTTGGCGAAGATGGCCGTTAGCGCGGCGAAGGTTGCGGACAGAAGCGCCCAGAACTGCCAGGCCGAAAACGCGCCGCGCATGATCGCTCCCCGCTGTGCCGTCATCGAAGGATGGCAGAGTCCGCATGCGATGACGATGGCTTGCGCGACGCCTGGAAGACGGGCCCTTGATCCCATGGCACTTCGTCGCCACCCTGTGCGCGGTTCGAGGGGAGGGGAGATGGCCGCGATCCGCGCCGAGGCCCATTACGGGCGCGTGATGAAATGCTACGCCGAGCGGCCGCCGCACATGATGGCCGTCCTGGCCGATGCGGTGGCCCAGGCACCTGATCGCGTGGCGCTGGTCGACGGCGCGCGGCGCATGACCTATGCCGCGCTCGACGCCGAATCCGCGCGCATCGCGGGCAACCTGGCCGCACGCGGCATAGCACCTGGCGACCGCGTCGCCATGCTGATCGGCAATTCGCTGGAGTTCTTCACCGTCCTTCTGGCCTGTGCGCGCATGGGCGCGATCGCCGTGCCCATGGGCATCCGCCTGCGCAAGCCCGAGATCGCCTTCATTTGCGCGCAAAGCGGCGCGCGTATGCTGATCCACGAGGCCGGCTTGGCGGCGGAGTTGCCCGATGCCGCCGATGCGCCGGAATTGGAGGCATGTATCGAGGTGGGCTCGGATGCGTTCGAAGCGCTGCGGCGCGAGGGCCCCCGCGCGCCGGACGTGGAGATCGCCGAGGAGGACACGTTCTGCATCCTCTACACCTCCGGCACCACCGGGCGGCCCAAGGGCGCCATGCTGACCCACCTGGGCATGGTCCACACCTGCATCCATTGGCGCGAGCGGCTGTCGTTGCGGGCGGATTCCGAGGTCGCGCTGTTGCCTATCCCGATCACCCATGTCTCGGGCCTGGGCGGCATGTGGGCGCCGGTCCTGTTCATGCGCGGAACCCTGGTGCTGATCCAGGCGTTCAAGGCGCGCAGCTTCCTGGAACTCGCGCAAGAAGAGGGTTGCACCTACGTGCTGATGGTGCCGGCCATGTACAATCTTTGTTTGCTGGAGCCAGACGTCGCGTCGTTCGATCTCTCGTCGTGGCGTCTCGCGCTCTATGGCGGCGCGCCGATGCCGGAGCCCACCATCAAGCGCCTGGCCGAGGTGACGCCCCATCTGCAGCTGGTCAACGCCTATGGCGCGACCGAGACCACGTCACCCACCACGATCACCCCGCCCGGCTTTGGCGTCAGCCATGCCGACAGCATCGGCAAGGCGGTGGATTGCGGCGAGCTGCGCGTGATGGACGAAGAGGGGCGGGAGGTGGCGCCGGGCGAGCAGGGCGAGTTGTGGATCGCGGGGCCCATGGTCGTGCCCGGCTATTGGCGGAACGAGAGTGCCAATGCGACCGCCTTCACCGGCGGGTTCTGGAAGTCGGGCGACATCGCCGCGGTCGACGCGGAAGGTTTCGTGCGCCTGTACGACCGGAAGAAGGACATGATCAGCCGCGGCGGCTACAAGATCTACCCCGCCGAGGTCGAGAGCGTCTTGACCGAACATCCCGACGTGATCGAATGCGCCATCGTTGGCCGGGCCTGTCCCGTTTTGGGCGAGCGGGTGCATGCCTTCGTGGTCACGAAGTCTGGCACGCTCGATGCAAGTGACGTTCGGGCTTTTTGCACACCGCGCATGGCGGACTACAAGGTGCCCGAATTCGTCACCGTGCTGCCCGATGCCTTGCCGCGAAATGCCAACGGCAAGATGCAAAAAGACGCGCTGCGGAAACTGCTGCCGGCCTAACCGAATGGGATCGCGATGAAACGACGTGAAAGAAACGGTCATGCCGCCCGGCACATCGCCGAAACGGGCACCGCTCTGGCCAAGCGCTTTCGCGCCGACGCCGAGATGGCGGCGGCGGCCACCCGTGTGGTCGCCCATCGCACGGCGATGCTGACCGAGGCCTTGGCCAAGCAGGATTTGCGCGCCGGATCGGAGATGGCGCGCATGGGCGCGGAGAAGGTTTCCGCCGCGGCGCAGGCGGGCGCCGCCGCCCTGGTCGAATCCTTTGGGGCGGGGCGGCTGTGGCTCGATCTTTATTTCCGGCAAGCCGCGCGCACGATGGCGTTGGCCTCGGCGTTCACCGGCCCGCGCGCGCCCGGCGAGGTGACGCGGACGGCGGAAGCGATGTGGATCGACTTGCTCGACACCGGCGCGGCCATGGCGCGGCTGGTGACCGAGGTGGCCGACGCCACCATCGAACCCATTCACCGCACGGCGGTGGCAAACGCCAAGCGCTTGGCGGGCTAGCGCGGCGCCGGCCGCGTGGCCGCTTGGCTTTTCAGGGCGGAACCTGCGACGTTCATGGACGTTGGCCTTTGAGGAAGGGAGCGCGCGATGCCAATCCTGGAAGAGGCGAAGCGAATCATCGGACGGGCGACCGGTTTGGGGCAGCCGTCGCCGCGCGCGGCGCGGGCCGCGGTACGGGCGCGCAAGGCGCACACGTTCCGCTTCGACGATGACGGGCTGATTCCGAACAATCCCCGCTTGCCGCTGGTGGTCTATCGCGGCGCGGTGAATCTGGCGGGCGCGGCCGACCCAGCCGCCATGTTCGAGGTGCTGTTCGAGAGCAACGGCTGGGGCCAAAGCTGGCGCGGCGGGGTCTACGATTATGACCACTATCATTCCGCCATCCACGAGGTGCTGGGCATCGCGCGGGGGCGGGTCGAGGTGCGCTTCGGCGGCGAGGGCGGCAAGGCCGTCGAAGTGAAGGCCGGCGACGTGGTCGTCATCCCCGCGGGCACGGGCCACAAGCGTCTCGCGGCCAGCGAGGATCTGCTGGTCGTGGGCTCCTATCCGCCCACCGGGCGTTTCAACCTTCGCAAGGCGCGAAAAAGCGAGCGCGATGAGTCGCTGCGGGAAATTCCCCGCACGCCGGCCCCGCGCAACGATCCCGTCTACGGACGGCGCGGCGCGGTCGCGCGCCTGTGGGCACGAACGGCGGCGAAACGGAAAGTCCGCCGCGCGGCCTGAAAATAATTGCGCTGGATCAAGGCGCGCCCTGTTGTATGGGCCTTGGATGCCTTTACGATGGAGGCGCGAAGATGAAATCCTGGCTCGGAATATTCGCGGTTTGGGTTGTGCCGTCGGCGCTATGGATGACCTATGCCGTCGTCGAGGGCCGAATCCTGTTCGACGAGATGGGATGGCGCGAAGTTATCGTGCTGGGGCCGCCCGCCATCCTGGCCGTCATGATCCTCGGCGTGGTTTGGGCGCTCGGCCGCTGGCCAGGGAGCGGGAACCGGGCTTAGGTCTTTAGGCTGCCTTTGGTGATCTTGCAGCCAAAGCTGACCGGCTTACGCGGATCGGTGCTCAGGATCGGCCCCATCAGAATGGCCGTCTCCTCGTTCGGCTTGGCGTCCGTGCTGATCAGCAGGAACAGGCCGGCGTTGCGGTCGGCGAAGACGATCGAGTTCTTGTCGTTCTTCTCCTTCCACTCCAGGAACTTGGCCTTGTTGATGTTGTAGGGATCGCCGCCCTGGCCCGCGGTCGTGACCGCCGTGTCCTTGGCGGTGAAGACGTAACGCGACGGCGGCGTGGTTTCGGCCTTGCAGTCGAGCACGGCATCGAGCGCCGCGGCCTCGGCGGCGGCCGCGAGGGCGAACGAGAAGGAGAGGGCGGAGAACAAGCGCAGGAAAGCCATGAACGACCCCGGTAGGAAGGTGGACGGGCCGGGATCATAGCGGGGCGCGCCGTTTACGCCTCGGATTATTTTAACGTCAGGCCGCCGTGCGGGAACGCTACCGTCCACGAGACTTGGGCGGAACCTTCTTCCTCGGCCCGCCAATGTGGCTGCCGGTGAAGGCGGGCGGATCGCTGGCGGGGAAGGATTCGTCGCTGGCTTCGTCGACCTCGCTTTTCTTGGCGGGCTCTTTCGCGGGCAGCGTCTCCGGCTTTTCCTTGCCCATGAGGATCATCCCGGTTGCTTGTCTTCCGCCCGCGCGCTTTCATCCGGCGCATGCCTGGATTTATCCAGATGCGGCGCGTCCTTGTCCAAGGGCGGACGCTTCGGGTCAGGGCGAAGCTTTTCGTCGCGGTCTCGGTTCATGCCGGTCTCTCTCGTGCGGTAACGAAGGCATAACGGCGCGAAGGCGTTCCGGTTCACCACTATATGGGATGCGTTTCAGCGCTGTGGCCGGCCCCTTGCCTTTCAAAAGCGCGGGCGACGTGGCCTTGCCAGACAACCAGCGCCGGAACGACGGCCAGTTCCATCACGAGGCCGGCCAGATGCGGTCCTGTGGGCATGCCGACCGCAAGCAGAGAAATCAGCCGCGCCAAGCCGCCGGTGAAGACCAGCGCGGCGGCAAGCCGGAACAAGACACCCTTGCGCTCGATCGAGGGGATGGTGGCATAGAACGCCAAACCGACGGCGAAGAAGGTGCCGGACAGGAAGCGCAAATGACTGTCCAGGTTGACCGCGGCCGGTGCTTCGCCGGTCAAAAAGGCGGGGCCGATCAGGATGCCGGCCGCGCCCGTCAGGGTCGGGATCAGGGCCAGAACGGCGACAGTGGCCTGCAAGAGACGCTTGCTGACGCGGGGCGGCATCCGGCTATCTATCCATCCCATGAGCTGTTTCGTCTATGTCCTTTGGAGCGGCGGCCGGGGCGGGCCGCGCACCTATGTCGGTTGGACCACCGACCTGGAACGGCGCCTGGCGGCTCACAATGGCGGCAACGGCGGCGCCCGCTCGACGCGCGGACGCGTTTGGTTTCTCGTCTATGCCGAGCGCTATGACACGCGCGAGGAGGCCATGAGCCGCGAATGGCACTTGAAGCGGGAGCGGCGATTCCGCAAGGAGTTGGCGGATTTGCTGAGGCCCGCTCCGAAACGTAGACCTCGGAGGAAACCAGCATGAAGGTCGTCGCGATCACGGGTGGCGGACAGGGCATCGGGCGCGCCACCGCTTTCCACTTCGCCAAGGCCGGCTATGCCGTCTCCATCGCCGACGCGGACGCCGCGGCGGGGTGCGAGGCGGCCAAAATCCTGTGCGAGACGGGCGCGCCCGCGTTCTTCCTGCGCACGGACGTATCGAAGGAAAAGGACGTGGCGGCGTGGATGAAGGCCACCGTGCGCGAACTGGGTCGTCCCGACGTGCTGATCAACAACGCCGGTTTCTCCCGCAACGGGCCATTTTTGAAACTGAAGCCCAAGGATTTCGACGCGGTGATCGCCACCAATCTGCGCGGTGCGTTTTTGTGCAGCCAGGCTGCCGCGCGAATCATGGCGGCGCGCAAAAAGGGCGGCGCCATTGTCAATATCGCCTCGACCCGCGCCTTCATGTCGGAAGCGAACACCGAAGCCTATACGGCATCCAAGGGTGGCATCGTGGCGCTGACGCATGGCATGGCCATGAGTCTCGCGCCCTATCGCATTCGCGTGAACTGCGTCAGCCCAGGCTGGATCGAGGTGCGCGACTGGAAATTGTCCAGCCGGGCGCGCGCCCCGGTCCATTCCAAGACGGACAAAGAGCAGCATCCGGTCGGCCGTGTCGGCCGGCCGGAAGATATCGCCGAGGCTTGCCTCTATCTGGCCGACCATGCCGGGTTCGTGACCGGCCAGAACCTGACCGTGGATGGCGGCATGACCATCAAGATGATCTACGCGGAATAGGCTGCTATAACCCCGGCCAAGAAGAAACGCCGACAGGGGATTCCCGATGACAAAGACGATTGCCGCAAGCCTGCGTGCGCTTTGCGTTGCCGGTGTGGTGTTGGCCGCCATGCCCGTCGCCGCCCAGCAAATTTCCCCGCAGGACCAGGCTGTCCTAGATTCGCGTTACAACGCGCTCGATCAGCGGCTCAACCCGGAATCGAAGGCGCTCGATGCCAAGGACCCCTGGACCTTGTCGCAGCACGACGCCAAGACCTTGGCCAACATGGCCAACGAGTACATGAAGGGCGGCGACGCGCTGGCGGCCTACGTGCTGTCGAAGGATGCGTCCCTGGCGTATGAAACCCAGGACGGCAAGGAGCGCTGGCCGGCCGACGCGACCTATGCCCAGGCCCAGTTGGCCTTCGCGCGCGCCTATCAGCAGGTCTTCGACAAGGACAAGGAATTCACCCTGGCCGAGGTGCGCGGTTACGCCGTCACCGATCCCAACATCGGTATCCAGGCGCGCATCGTTCACGCCTATCTGAACGCGCTCGGCGCGCCCTTGGCGCCGGCCCTGCGACCGGCCGCGGTGACCGAATGCAAGACAGCCCAGAAGAAACTGGGCGATTTCCTGGCCAAGGCGCCCGCCACCATGCCGGCCCCGGAACGCAGCTATTACGACAAGCGCCTAAAGACCGAGTGTAAGTAACCATCGGGCCAATCCGGACGGATTACCGCCGTTGCGATGAATTGAGGCATCGGCAGAACGCAAAGGCTGGCGATGACGTCGTTCCGCCCTTGGCTTGCGGCGTGTCTGCTGTTGGTATCCACCCTGCCGGCGTGGGCCGGCGCCGATCCGGTGTTCTCCGGCACTGGCCCCGATGCCGCGGCCTATGGCGCGGACGAGGGCTATCCGGTCGGTACGCAGCGGGCGCGGCCGCCGCAGAAAGTCCTGGTCGGCACGTTCAGCCATTACGATCAGGTCTTTCCGTCGCGCGTTGTGGCGAAACCGGATGCGCCATCGCCCTTGCGGCGCGCGGACGCGGAGATCGCGCTGACCTACCGGTTCCGCGATGCGTCTTATGGATTGCAGGATTACCTCGATCGGAATCCCGTCACGGGACTTCTGATCGCGCGCGGCGACGAAATCCTGTTCGAGCATTACCGTTATGCCCGTACGGACACCGAACGGCTGACGTCCCATTCCATGGCCAAGACGGTGACGGCCATGCTGCTGGGCATCGCGGTGGAAGAGGGGGCGATCCGGTCCATCGACCAGCCGGCGGCGGACTATGTGCCCGAACTAGCGGGCACGGAATACGGCAAGACGCCGATTCGCGCGCTGCTGCATATGTCGTCGGGGGTGAAGTTCAAGGAAGCCTATGATGGCACGGGCGACAATTCGACCATGAGCCGTCTGCTCTTCACGTCGGACAATCCGGGTGCCGCCGCGGCGGTGGCGCAGTTCAACACGCGCGATGCGCCGCCCGACACGCGCTTCTACTATGCGGGTGCCGAAACGGAGGTTCTGGGGCTTGTCGTCGCGCGCGCGACAGGGCAATCGCTCGCGGATTATCTGCGCAGCCGCATCTGGCAAAAGATCGGTGCGGAGGCCGATGCTTCCTGGATCGTCGATACGAGAGGCGTGGAGGTGGCCTATTGCTGCTTCAACGCGGTCCTGCGCGACTGGGCACGCCTTGGCATGATGCTGGCCAACGACGGGATGTGGAACGGTACGCAGATCGTGCCGCGCGACTGGCTGCTGGCCGCGACCACCGTGGCGTCAGGCGATCCGCATTTGGCGCCGCAGCCGGGCAAACGCCTCTTCGGCTATGGCTATCAGGTCTGGATCTTCCCGGGCCCGCGGCGGCAATTCGCGCTGCTTGGCATCCACGGCCAATCCATTTTCGTCGATCCCGCCGCGCATCTGGTCATGGTCCAGACGGCGGCCTGGGTTAACCCGACGGGGTCGCGCGGGGAGACCATCGCGCTGTGGCAGGCGCTGGCGGCGCTCTACGCCGAATAGTCAGGTCTTCAGCTTGGCCAGCGATTCGACGGTGTCGGCCTCGCACGGGCTTGCCCCTCACTCAACCTTGGGCACCAAGACCTTCGGACCGTCCTTGGCCCGGCTAATGCTCACGTCCTTCACCTCGCGCGGTTCTGCCTCTTCCATATCGGGCCAATAGCTATCGCCGATGCGGAAGCGCGCGCTCTTCCAGCTCAAGGTCATGGACTTGCCGCGGCGAAGCGCGATGGGCGCGGGATCGTCGGACGGAGCGCCGCTTTCCAGCCATTTGCATAGGGCGTCGTACTCGCTTTCGCGCGCATAACCGACGTCGAGAAATCCATCCGATGGATCGGCGGCCCAGGAGAGGGAGAGGCGCGGGCCGACCGAGCTGAAATTGAGCGCTTCCAGCAACAGGAACTTCCCCTCGATTTCCTGGTCGTCCAGCGTGGCCTCGGCCGCCACCGGTTTGCTTCGGCGCAGCATGTTCAGAAGCTTCGCCCGCGCGATGGCGATCTCCTCCTTCACCGTCTTGGCGGTGATTGATTTCCGGTCCATGTGGTGCGCCATTCGGGTGAGGGCGCCCAAGCCGCAGCCTTCGATGAAGCGCCGCTCGCCCCACGGGCCTTTCGCGGTCCAAACGTCGATTTCCTTCTTGTCGGCGGTCTTCCACGTCTCGATCGCCTTCTCGGGATCGGTCGGCACGCCGAGCGCGCGGGCGATGTTGTTGGCGGTTCCCAGCGGCAGGATGGCGATCGGCGGGTCGGTCGAGCGCAGCGCCAGCGCGACCTTGGTGACCGCGCCGTCGCCGCCCGCGGCGACCACCAGCTTGGCGTCTTCCAGTGCCTTATGGAATTTCTTGGAGCCTGGCTTGGCGCGCACGATGTCGCAGCCGGCCTTTTCCAGCATGGCGTGCAGGTCCTTCTTCTGGACCTTGCCCTTGCCGGCCTTGCGGTTGTGAACCAGGACAACCCGCATCTTTCCGGCTCCGCGTTGGGGTGCGCCCAGTCAAACGAACGACGGCACCATAGGTTCCTGCGAAAACCGGCGCCGGATTTTTACCGTTTGCGCGTAGCACGATTGGGCGTCCGCGTGCCCGGCCAACAAGCCAGCCCGGCGCCAACCAGCCAGCCGAAATGTTCTAGGAACCGGCCCGTTTCGGCCGCCGGGGCGCGGCGTCGTGTGCGCTGACCGGCCAGTGGCCTTCGCGCATCAGTGCCAACAGTTCACGCCGCGCGGTCGAGATGAGGTGGCGCGCGGGCGCGCTCAAGGGCATCCACGGCGCGGTAACCAGGGCGAGGGGGCTTTCCAGCACGGGCTTCACGATCCGCGCGGCGCCTAGTAGGCCCGCGTCCACGTCCGGCCGGACCGTGGGATAGGGCAGGATCGAGAAAATGCCTTGATCCAGGATCAGGGCGCGCATGGTGTTGGCGCTTTCGGCTTCGACCAGAACGCGCAGGGACCAACCTTGTTGCCGCGTGATGCGGTCAAGGTGTTGTCGCAGCACATGGTCCGGGCGCGGCAGGACAAACGGCAGATCGGCCAGCGCCGAAAAGGAAATGGAGCCGTCGCGCAAGGGCGCCGCGCCCGCGCGGCCGACCAGGTGCATGTCCTGCCGCCCCACGGGTTCGACGCGGAAATCCTTGGAACGCGGCGGGTCGTACATCAGCGCGGCATGGATCGCCCCGCGCGTGAGCTGCTCGCGCAGATAGACGCCGAAGCCTTCCATGACGCGCACCAGCACGTCCGGATGCCGTGCGCGGAACGCACGCACCAGGCGCGGTCCCAGCGTGGCGGCCATGGCATGGGTCATGCCGATGGCGGCCATGCCGCCGGGCGCGCTGCGTCGCGCGGCCAATTCGCGCTCGGCCTCGGCCAGCTCGGTCGCGATCGATTCGGCGCGGGCCAGAAGGTCGGTGCCGGCCTCGGTCACCTGCACGCCGCGCCCATGGCGAAGGAGGAGAGGGACCCCGGCCTCGGCCTCGAGGTCGGCGATGCGGCGGCTGACCGCGGGCTGGGCGATACCCAGACGCGCGGCCGCGCGGGAGATGCTGCCCTCGCGCGCCACGGCGGCGAAATAGCGAAGCTGGCGAGTGTCCATGGCAGCCTTTCATGCCGTATAGGCATGGAAGCCATGCCGAAATGGATCATACGGCCGGCGACCGCTTCCTTCTACACTTTTGAAAGGCGGCGCGGGACCGCGCCATGGTTATGGGGAACGATTAACGATGGCACAAGCGATGTTGGCGGAACGGCCGGCGCAGGCGAAGGAATACCGGCGTATCACGGTCAAGAAGCTTTGCGGCGCGGCGGGCGCGGAGGTCGGCGGCGTCGACCTGTCGAAGCCGCTGGACGCCGAGACGGCGGCGGAAATCCACCGCGCGTTCCTCGAGAACTGCGTGATCGCGTTCCGGGACCAGGACCTTTCACCCGAACGCCAGATCGCCTTCACCGAGATCTTCGGCAAGGTCGAGCAGCATCCGCTTTACCGCAGCAATCAGATCGAGGGATTCCCGGAGATCCTGGTGCTGGAGCACAAGGCCGGCCAGTACATCAACGGCAAGAACGACATCTGGCACGCCGATATCACGTTCAAGGAGGAGCCGCCGCTCGGCAGCATGCTCCATTGCAAGGCGGCCTGGGAAGGTTTCGCGGACACCATGTTCGCCAGCCAATACATGGCCTACGAGACGCTGTCGGCGCCTTTGCAGCGCCTGTTCGGCGACATGAAGGCCGAGCACGACGCCTCGATCCTGCCGCGCCTGAACAACAAGCACGACTACAACAAGAAGATCGGGGACATCCCGCCGCCCGTCATTCATCCCGTCGTGCGCACGCATCCGGAGACGGGCCGCAAGGCGCTGTTCGTCAATTCGGCCTATACGATCCGCCTCCTGGGCGTGAGCGAGGAGGAAAGCAAGAAGCTGCTCGACCTCCTTTACGCCCATGCCGTGCGGCCGGACTTCGTCTACCGCCACCGCTGGCGCGTGGGCGATGTGGTGATCTTCGACAACCGTTGCCTGTTGCACTACGTGGTGCCGGACCATCCGTTCGACATGCACCGCCGCATGCATCGCACCACGGCGGCGGGCGACCGGCCGTTCTGATTTCCGCCCACGCCTGCTAGGATCCGCCTGTCGTGAGGGAGGCGGTCGATGGCACAGGCGATGGCGGAACAGCGGACGGACGGTGCGGGCGCCTACAAGCGCATCACGGTCGCTAAGTCGTGCGGCGCGGGCGGGGCGGAGATCGGCGGCCTCGACCTGTCGCAACCGTTGGACGCCGAGACGGTCGCCGAGATCAAGCGCGCGTTCCTCGATCACTGCGTCATCGTCTTCCGGGGCCAGGACCTGTCGCCGGAACGGCAGATGGCGTTCACCCGCATCTTCGGCAAGGTCGAGCAACATCCCGTCGTGCGCGGCTTCGAGATCGAGGGCTATCCCGAGATCATGGTGATCGAGCACAAGGCCGGCGTCTTCTACAACGGCAAGAACGACATCTGGCATTCGGACGTGACCTTCAGCGAGACGCCGCCCTTGGGTAGCGTGCTTCACTGCCGCGCGGCGTGGGAAGGTTTCTCCGACACCATGTTCTCGAACCAGTATCTGGCCTATGAGGCGCTGTCGGAGCCGTTAAAACAGATGCTGGGCGGGCTCAAGGCCGAGCACGACGCGCAGCTTTTGCGGCGGCGCATGAACGCCTATGCGCACAACAACCAGATCAGCGAGATTCCCAAACCCGCTGTTCACCCCGTCGTGCGCACGCACCCGGAGACAGGCCGGAAGGCGCTCTATGTCAACCCGATCTACACCACGCGGCTTCTGGGCGTGAGCGAGGAGGAAAGCAAGTTCTTGCTCGAGTTCCTCTATCAGCACGCGGTGCGGCCGGACTTCATCTACCGGCACCGCTGGCGCCCCGGCGACGTGACCATGTTCGACAACCGCTGCCTTCTTCATTACGTCGTGCCGGATCATCCGCGCGACATGCACCGGCTGATGCACCGCACCACCGCATCGGGCGACCGGCCGTATTGAAGCGCCGCTAAAGCGGCTGGCGGGTGAACGGCACCTGCAACTGGCGCAGGAACGTCTCCGGCATCGGATGGCGAATGCCGATATCCGCGGGCGGGCGGCGCGGCGGGTTGTGGAACGTCCGGAACAAGAGGTCGAACAGCATCAGGTTCTCGCCGTAGTTCCGGTTGCCTTCATCCAGTTTTTTAGAGTGATGCCAGCGGTGGAGCGTGGGCGTGTTGAACACGTAGTCCAGCACGCCGCAGCGCATCTCGACATTGCAGTGGGTCAGGATGCCGATGAAGGCCGTGATCGCGCTGGTTAACAGCAACACCTCGCGCGGCGCGCCCAGCAGAAGCAGCACCGGCATGCCCACCGCCAGCGCCAGCACCGTGTCGACCACATGGAAGCGCCCGGTGTTGAAGAACCACAGGCGGCCCACACTGTGATGCACGGCGTGGAAGCGCCAGAGCGGCGGCCACTCATGCGACAGCCGGTGTTTCCAATAGAGGCCCATCTCGACGATCACGAGGCCGAGCACGGTCTGGAAGAAGAGGGGCCATTGCGACGGCCACCAGCCGCCGCTGCGCGGCGCCAGCCAGTCGGCGATGCCCATGAAGGTGATGACGGTGATGATCGTCTGCGCCGCGCCCTTGTTGAGGAGCGTGTGGGCCAGGTCGGGCAGCATCTGGCCGTCGTTCTTCAACCATGTGCGCTCGTGCGGCATGACGCGCTCGAGCAGGCACAGGATCAGAGCCAATGTGAGGTAGGTGACGTTGAAAGCGATCACGCCCTGGTCGGCGCGCATGCCGGCATAGGTCGCACCGATCGCGCACGCCAAGAGCGCCGGCCATAAGACATAAGAGAGCAGCCGGCGAAGATTTGAGTCGTTGGTTTCGGCTTCGGTCATCGATCGGTCCCGTGGCGGCAGTCAGACGCACGTCCGATCCCCCAGGGGGATGACTTTTTCAAACCCCGTGGGAAAGGGACAGTCTTTTTTCATGCCCGTGGGTACTTCCCATCCTTTTATTGCGAATAAGTCGCATTAGTGATCTACTCCTCGGGAATACTTCCCTTTTTCCCACAGTCGGCGGCGGGTTTTTCGCATGCCGCGGGCCGGGCCGGCGGTCGCCGGCCCGTGACCGGAGACGGCGGTTCCTTGATCCTCGATGGGCGAAACGGCACGCACCCGAAATCTCTCCGACCAGAGCCAGCGGGCGTTCTGGCTCAAGCACTTGCACCGCTGGCATTGGATCAGCGCGGGCCTGTGTCTGGTCGGGATGATCCTGTTCGCAGGCACCGGTATCACCCTCAACCACGCCGCCCAGATCGAGGCGCGTCCCGTCGTTACCCAGAAGGACGCCACGCTGCCGGCCGACCTGCTGGCGGCGCTGTCCGACGCCGCGCCGAAAGGGGACAAGGGCGAACTGCCGCCTTCGGTCGAGCACTGGCTGATGAGCGAGCTGGGCATCGTGGTGGGCGGCCAGATCGCCGAGTGGTCGGACGACGAAGTCTACGTGCCGCTGCCGCGCCCGGGCGGCGACGCGTGGGCCAGTATCGACCGCGAGGACGGCAAGATTCTTTACGAACGGACCGACCGCGGCTGGATCTCCTATTTCAACGACCTGCACAAAGGCCGCAATGCGGGCGCCGCCTGGGGTTGGTTCATCGACCTCTTCGCGGGCGCCTGCCTGGTCTTCTGCCTGACCGGCCTCTGCCTTCTGCAAATCCATTCCGGCAAGCGGCCGGCGACCTGGCCCGTGGTGGGGCTGGGCGTGGTCGTGCCGCTGTTGCTGGCCATTCTTTTCATTCACTGACGAGGTTTTTCCGATGCGTGTCTTTTTGCCGGCCGCTCTGACCGGTCTGCTGGCCAGCCCGGCTTTGGCCGCCGACATGAACGTGAAGATCGAGATTCCGAAGCTGAGCGTGGCTGAGTACCACAAGCCCTATGTCGCGGTGTGGGTCGAGCGGCCGGATCAGAGCGTCGCGGCCAATCTGAGCGTCTGGTACGACGTGAAAAAGAATGAAAACGCCGGCACCAAGTGGCTCAAGGATTTGCGCCAGTGGTGGCGTCATATCGGCCGCGAACTGACGGTGCCCATCGACGGTGTCACCGGCGCGACCCAGGCGCCCGGCGAGCATCAACTGAATTACCAAAGCGGCAAGGCGCCGCTCGGCAATCTTCCGGCGGGCGACTACAGGCTGGTGGTGGAGGCCTCCCGCGAGGGTGGCGGCCGCGAGGTCGTGCGCGTGCCGTTCCAGTGGCCGCCCAAGGCTTCGCAGAGCCTGAACGCCAAGGGCGCGGACGAGTTGGGCACGGTCGCCCTCAACCTGACGCCGTGATCGGGAGGCCTTTCATGAATCGTATATCCAAGTTCGCCATCGCCGGCCTGATCGCCGTTGCCTTGGTTCCCGCCGCGGCCCACGCGCACCGGCAGTGGATCCTGCCTTCGGCCACCGTGCTCTCCGGCAACGCGCCGTGGGTTACGTTCGACGCGGCCGTTTCGAGCGAGGTGTTCTATTTCGACGCGGCGTCCGTGCGCCTGGCCAACGTAGCCGCGCCGCAAGGCATGCCGGCTATGCCCGGCGCCAATCTGCGCATCACGACGCCCGATGGCATGGAGACCGTGGCCGAGAATGTTCTTACGGGCCGGCTGCGCAGCGTGTTCGATCTGCGCCTGGCGCAAAACGGCACCTACAAGGTCGCCGCGACCAATCAGGGCGTATTCGCGACCTACAAGCTCGACGGTCAGAGCAAGCGTTGGCGCGGCGCGGCGGAGAACTTGGCGAAGGAGATTCCGGCCAATGCCCAAGAGGTGCAGGTGACCGAAACCGCCTCGCGGATCGAGACCTTCGTGACTCTGGGCAAACCGACCGAGACGGTATTCAAGACCACGGGTATGGGGTTGGAATTGGTGCCGGTCACCCATCCCAACAATCTGTTCGCCGGCGAAAAGGCGACCTTCAGGGTCTTGCTCGACGGCAAGCCCGCGCCGGACGTCGAGGTGGAGATCGTTCCGGGCGGCAACCGCTACCGCTTCAAGCTGGGCGATTCAGTGGTGCGGACCGGAGCCGACGGCACCTTCACCGCATCCTTCGCGGACGCCGGCATGCACTGGGTCGGCATGGACATCGAGGATAGCAACGCGACGATCGCGGGCGCCAAGCGCCGCACCAGCTACGCGGTCACGCTCGAAGTTCTGCAGTAGCCGCGCGAGCGGAGTAGCGGCGCGATGCGGCGCGTCCTGGTTCCACATGGCGTGCCGTCCGCGCCGCCCGCGCATGCGGGGGGCGGCGTGTCGAGCTTCCGCGGCGCAACGATGGGCACGACTTGGTCGGTCAACTTGGTCGCGCCGCGGTCGATGAAGCTGCTCGACGCGCTGACCGGCGTGCAGAAGGAACTCGACCGCGTGGTCGCTCAGATGAGCACCTGGGAGGCGGATTCCGATCTCAGCCGCTTCAACCGCGCGCCGGCCGGAACATGGCATGTCCTGCCGGAGGAGTTTTTCGCCGTCCTGACCTATGCGCTGTCGGTCGCCGAGGCCAGCGGTGGGGCGTATGACCCGACCATTGGTCCGCTCGTCAATCTGTGGGGCTTCGGCCCGGACCCTAAGCGCACGACCGAACCGGCCGCGGCCGATCTCGACGCGGCGCGCGCCCGTTGCGGTTGGCGTCAGATGTTGTTGGAGCCCGAGGAACGCCGCGCCTTCCAACCCGGTGGGCTTTATGTCGACCTTTCGGCCGTGGCCAAAGGCTTCGGCGTCGATCAGGGCGCGCGCTATCTGCAGAGGATCGGCGTCGCCAACTTCCTGATCGAAGTTGGCGGTGAGTTGCGCGGCGAGGGCACGAAGCCCGATGGAACCCCGTGGTGGGTCGCGTTGGAGCGCCCACCTTCGAGTGCGTTCGCGCCGACCGAAACGGTCGCGGCGCTCCATGGACTGTCGATCGCCACCTCGGGCGATTACAGGAAATTCGCCGAGATCGACGGCTGCCCTTTGTCCCATACGATCGACCCGCGCACCGGGCGCCCCGTCGTGGGGAAGCCCACCAGTGTCACGGTGTTGCACGCCGAATGCATGCGCGCGGACGCGCTGGCCACGGCCATCACCGTGCTTGGTGCAGACGAAGGGATGCGGTTCGCGGAGCGGCACGATCTCGCGGCCTTGAGCCTGACGCGCGCGGGGCAAAGGTTCGAGGAACGCATGACGCCGGCCTTCGCCGCGATGCTGTCATGAACGCGCGAAGTTCGGTCTGGAGTGCGCAGCCCGTCGTCGCGGCCTTGGTTGCGGGACCGTTGCTTCTCTGGCTGATCGTCCGCGCGGCGGGGCCTGACGCGGTCGCGTTGCGGCCGGGCAGCGCGCCTCTGATCTCAGCCCTCATCGTGATCCTGACCTATCTGGCGTTCTGCGGTCTGACCTATCGTGCCTATCGGCAGCGGCGAGATGGGGCGGCGCGGGAAAGCGCCGGGCTTTTGCGAACCGAAGGCGCGAGCGGGCCGCCTATCCTGATCGCTTACGCGACGCAGACAGGTTTCGCCGAGGATCTGGCCTGGCGCACGGCGCGGTCGCTGCAGGCGGCGCATGTGCCGGCGAAAGTCGTGCCGCTGGCCCAACTCGACGTGGCCACGCTGGCCGCCGCGCGGCGCGCGCTGTTCATCGTCAGCACCACGGGCGAGGGCGATATGCCCGACGGTGCCGCGGGTTTCGTCCGCCGCGTGATGCCGAAGCCGGTCCATCTGTCCGATCTGCACTACGGTGTGCTCGCCCTCGGCGACCGTACTTATACGAGCTATTGCGCGTTCGGCCATGCGCTCGACGGCTGGCTGCGCGGGCAGCGGGCCACACCGCTGTTCGACCTGGTGGAGGTCGACGATGGCGACGAGGGCGCGCTGCTCCATTGGCAATCGAACCTGCGCATGATTGGAGGCGGCACCGAGGTGCCTGATTGGGCGCCGCCGAGTTATGGGCGCTGGCGTCTCGTGGAGCGCCGCCTGCTCAACCCCGGCAGTCCTGGGGGGCCGGCATTTCACCTGGCGTTCGAACCCGTGGAGAGCATGCCGACATGGCACGCGGGCGATATCGCGGAGATCGGCCCGCGCAACGATCCCGCCGAGGTCGCGCGTCTTCTCGCCATGTCGGAAATCGACGGCCAGGAGAAAGTAAAGGGTCGCGAGGAGACTTGGCGCGAGTTTCTCGCGCGCAGCGTCCTACCGCACGACGATGTCGCGATACGGGCCTTCATGTCGCTGTCGGCGGAAGAGCGAAGCAATTCGCTCCGCGCCTTGCCGCACCGGGAATACTCCGTGGCATCGTTGCCCGTGGACGGCCGCTTGGAACTCCTGGTGCGCGAGATGCGCCATCCGGATGGGCGCTTGGGGCTCGGCTCCGGCTGGCTGACCGCCCATGTGCCCGTCGGCGGCGCGGTCGCGTTGCGCGTACGCGAGAACCGCGGCTTCCATGCCCCCGAGGACGGAAGGCCGATGATCCTGATCGGCAACGGCACCGGCCTCGCGGGTCTACGTACCCATGTGAAGGCGCGCGTGTCGGCCGGGCACACGCGCAATTGGCTGGTCTTCGGCGAGCGCACCCAGGCGCATGACTATTTCCACCGGGCCGAGATCGAGGCTTGGCATGCGTCGGGCGTGCTGGAACGGCTCGATCTGGCCTTCTCCCGCGACCAGGTCGCGCGCGTCTATGTGCAGGACAAGTTGCGCGCGGCGGCGGACGAACTGCGCGCCTGGGTGGATGAGGGGGCCGCGATCTATGTCTGCGGCAGCCTGGAGGGCATGGCGCCCGGCGTGGCCGCGGCCCTGGCCGAGGTGCTTGGTGCCGACATGCTGGAGCGCTTGGCCGACGAAGGCCGCTACCGCCGCGACGTTTACTGAATTTCCGCCATTTCCGAGGCCGGTCGTGCGGGAAATCGCTGCGCGCCTTGACTCCGCGCGCGCGCCGTCGCTCAATAAACTGGATGCCAAACATAGTAATTGGTATCCGGGCGTTCGGATCATCGCGATTTTAGGGAGGGGCAAATGGCGAATAAGAAGAAGACAATGGTCGAACGGCGCACGGGCGTGTCGCGCCGCAAATTCATCATCGGCGCAGGCGCGGCCGGCATGGCGGCGAGCTGGCCGCTGATCCTGACGCCTGGAAAGGCGAAGGCCGCGGAGCGGGTCGTGCTGATCAGCTGGGGCGGCGCCTATCGCGAATCGATCGAAGCGAATTACGTCAAACCGTTCACGGCGGAAACCGGAATCCCTGTCGTCATTTCCGATACGCCGGACTTGGCCAAGGTGAAGGCCCAGATCACGACGAAGAACGTCGAATGGGACGTTTTCGACGGCGTCGGCTCCATGGCCATGAGTGGCCAGAAGGAGGGGTTCTGGGAGCCGCTCGACAAATCGGTCATCGACCTGTCGCACCTGCGCACGGGCGTCTATCCCGACACCGCCGCGTTCTACATGGCCGCTGGCGGCATCGCCTGGGATCCGAAGCGCTATCCCGACGGCAAGCATCCGGTGGACTTCAAGCAGTATTGGGATTTCACGAA
Source organism: Alphaproteobacteria bacterium (assembly GCA_050180485.1). GTDB lineage: Bacteria > Pseudomonadota > Alphaproteobacteria > CADEGL01 > CADEGL01 > CADEGL01. The sequence goes on from JBFXED010000009.1 coordinate 47,569, forward strand.
ATTCCCCGGCCGCCGCAGTTTCCGCACGCGCGTGTCCGAGACGTTGGAAGCCGCGCTGATCGCCGACGGTGTCGCACCCCGCAATCTCTATCCGTTGGACGTGGACCGTGCTTTCAAATCGCTCGATAAGATCAAGCCGCATGTCGCCAAGTGGATCGAGCAAACGCCGCAGACGATCACTTTGCTGCAGCAGAACGAGGTGGATTTCACCTACACCTATGCTAGCCGCGTGAAACCGGCGGCGGCCGGTGGGCAGTCGATCCAGTTCTCCTTCGATCAGACGATCAACCTTCCGGAATACGTTCAGGTGTTGAAGGGCGCGCCTAACAAGGCAGCCGCGATGAAGTTCGTTGCCTTCATGCTGCGCCCCGATCGCCTGGCTGCATTCTGCGATCAACTTGGCTTGGCGCCCAACAGCGACAAGGCCACGGCGCTGCTGTCGGCCGAGGCCAAGAAGTGGGTTCCCAATATGGCGAACCCGAACAACGCGGTCATGGACGATGCGTGGTGGGCGAGCAATTACGCCCCCTTGGAGAAGCGCTTCAAGGAATGGCTGTTGGCCTAACGCTGGAAGTCGCGGGCGGCGTTACGGGACGCCGCCCGCTTTTCCGAACGACGCGATGGGCGTGGAACTATCAGCGCGTGCCGAGGCTGCGCGACAGGTCGTAAGCAGTCTGGCGCACCACGGGCACCAACTCTTTTTCGGCCTTCTTGCGCGGCCAGCGCGTGATGGGCACGAAAGTGTTCACCGCGCCCACGACGCGGTGCGTTACGTCGAACAAGGGCGCCGCGATGGAGATCGCACCAGGGATGATCTCTTGCTCGGCGATGGCGTAGCCGTTTACGCGCGCCTCGGCCAAAAGAGCGATCAAGACCTTCCGATCGGTGATCGTATGCTCCGTCAGCGGCTTGCGATCGGTGCGGTCGATGATGTCGAGGGCCTGCTCTTCCGGCTGGAAGGCCATGATGGCCCGGCCCGGCGCGGTACAGAAGGCCGGGAAACGCATGCCGAGCGAGGAATTGACGCTGATGGGGTGGCGGCTCTGAACGCGCGCGACCACGACGTTCTCGGTGTCGTCGTTCTCGGTCAGCGAGAAGGCTTCCCCGCATTTATCGCTGGCTTCGCTCATATGGCGCAGCGCGATGGCGACGAGAGGGTCGCTGCCCAGATAGGAGAGGGCGAAGTCCAGCACGCGCGGCGTCAGGCTGTAGAGCCGCGTCGCGGGATCGCGGCGGAGATAGCGGAGCTGCTCCAGCGTATAGACGAAACGCTGGGTCGCGCTGCGGCCGAAACCGGTCCTCTTGGCGATGGCCGCGATGGACAGGGCCCGGTCGGCTTCATTGAAGGCATAGAGGATGCGCAGCGCCTTTTCGACCGAGTAGATGAACAGCCGCTCGTCGCTGTTCGCGGCCACGCGCGGGCCGTCGAAGACGGGTGTGGAGAAGGCGGCCAGGCTGGGCAGGCTGGCCGGGGGTTCGGGTTTGGCGCGCTTTCGGCTGGTCACGGGTGGGAACTTAGCACCGCTGCGCGCCGAGGGTAAACGCGGCGGGCGATACGTCGTGAAGAAAGGGACGGGATGACATGGCGAAATACGATGCGCTTCTGAAGCCGTTGACCATCAAGAAAACGACGATCCGCAACCGGATCGTCTCGACGGCCCATGCGCCGGCCTATGACGAGGACCGCAAGCCGAAGGAGCGTTATCAGCTTTATCATGCCGAGAAAGCCAAGGGCGGCATTGGCCTGGTCATGTTCGGCGGCTCGACCGGCGTGGCTATCGATTCAGAAGCCGGCTGGGGCCAGTTGTCCGCCGCCGACGATTCGATCATTCCGTACTTCAAGGAATTCTCCGACCGCGTCCACGGTCATGGTGCCAAGATCATCGTCCAGCTGACCCATATGGGCCGGAAGATCCGATGGGATTTGGCGAATTGGCTGCCGACGCTTGCGCCGTCCAAGGCCGCCGAACGGTTGAACTATCCCTATCCGAAGGAGATGGAGGATTGGGATATCCGCCGTGTGATCGCGTCCTATGGCGACGCCGCACGCCGCTGCAAGGAGGGCGGGTTGGACGGGCTGGAGCTGTCGGCGCACGCGCATCAGATCTTCGATGAATTCTGGTCGCCCCATACCAATCAGCGCACCGACGAATACGGTGGCAGCTTCGAGAATCGCTTGCGCTTCCCGCTGGAATGCGCCGCCGCGGCGCGTAAGGCCGTGGGTGACGACTTCCTGATCGGCATGCGCATGTCGGCCGACGAGCTGATCGAGAACGGCCTGAACCAGCAGGAGTGTCTGGACGTCGCCGTGGCCTTCGCGAAAAGCGGCCTGATCGACTTCCTGAATTTGACCGCTTCGCAGACCAACACCAACATGTCGCATGCGGCGATCACGCCGACCATGGCCTATCCTGTCGGCGTCTATCTCCACTACGCCAGCGCGGTGAAGGCGGCGGTGGACATTCCGGTTTTCCACGCCTCGCGCATTCCCGACCTGGCCACGGCCGCGCGCGCGGTGGAGGAGGGGCATGTCGATATGGTCGGCATGACGCGCGCCCATATCGCCGATCCGCATATCGTCAACAAGATGATGGCGGGACGCGAGGACGATATCCGCCAATGCGTGGGCGCAGGCTATTGCCTGGACCGGCTCTATACCGGCGGCGGCGCCTTGTGCATCCAGAACCCGTCGACCAGCCGCGAAAAGACCATGCCCCATGTCGTGCCCAAGGCCGACAAGAAGCGCACGGTCGTGATCGCGGGCGCGGGTCCCGGCGGCATGGAGGCCGCGCGCGTGTCGGCCGAGCGCGGCCATCGCGTTGTGCTGTTCGAGGCGTCGGACAAGACGGGCGGGCAGATCAACCTGGCGTCGCGCGTCGGCTGGCGCGAACCCATGTCGGGCATCGCGCGCTGGCTCGACGGGCAGGTCCGCAAGCTGGACATCGATCTGCGCCTGAACACGCCGGCCACGGTCGAATCGATCCTGGCGGAGAAGCCCGACGAGGTGATCATCGCGACGGGCGGGGTCCCCAACCGTGGCCGTTTCGCGTCGTCGGATTTGGTTCGCACGGGTTGGGACGTTCTAGAAGGACGTTTGGTGCCCGCCGAAGGGCAAAGCGTCCTGGTCTATGACGATTCGGGCGATCACCAAGGCCTGTCCTATGCGGAATACCTGGCTGGCCGGGGTGTGCTGGTGGAGGTGGCGACGCCCGACAAGCACGTCGGTTACCACCTGGGGCCGACCAACCGTCCGATCCATGTCCGCAACCTGCACAAGGCAGGGGCGATCATGACGCCGGATGTGCGCATGGGCGGTATTAACCGCGAGGGCAACCGCGTCGTCGTGGTGCTGAAGAACGACTATACGGGCGCGGAGGAGGAGCGGGTGGTCGACCATGTCGTGGTCGAGCACGGTACCCTGCCGCGCGACGACCTCTACTTCGCCCTGCGACCCAAATCGTCCAATCTGGGCGAGGTGGACCCGGCGGCGCTGGTGGCCAACCGGCCCCAAGCGGTGAGGACCAATCCGGACGGCGCGTTTCGCCTGTTCCGGGTCGGCGATGCGGTCGTCACGCGCAACATCCACGCGGCGATCTTCGATTCGCTGCGTCTCTGCAAAGATTTCTGAGGGACCGACCATGGGACAATACGACGCGCTTTTCCAGCCGCTGCGGATCAAGAACGTCACGATCCGCAACCGGATCATGAGCACCTCGCATGCGCCCGCCTATGGCGAGGACGGCATGCCGGGCGAACGCTATCAGGCCTATCACGAAGAAAAGGCCAAGGGCGGGCTGGGCCTCGACATGTTCGGCGGCTCGTCGACCATCGCCATCGAATGTCCACCCACCTTCGGCCAGCTTTCCGTCGCCGATGACCGGGTGATCCCGTATCTGCAGAAGATGTCGGAGCGCATCCACAAGCACGGCGCCAAGACCTTCTGCCAGATTTCGCATTCCGGCCGCCGCACGCGCTGGGACCGCGGCAACTGGCTGGCGCCCGTGGCGCCTTCGGCCATCCGCGAGCCCGAACACCGGCCGTTCCCGAAAGAGATGGAAGACTGGGACTTCGACCGTATCCGTGGCGACTACGTCCGGGCCGCGCGCCGCGTGAAGGCGGGCGGGTTGGATGGCCTCGAGCTTCTCTATGCAGGCGGCCATCTGATGCTGCAATTCTGGTCGCCGTCTGCCAACACCCGCACCGACCAATACGGCGGCAGCCTGGACAACCGCATGCGCTTCGGCTTCGAAGTGCTGGAAGAGATCCGCAAGGAGGTGGGCGAAGATTACGTGCTGGGCGTGCGCATCACCTCGGACGAGCTGATCGCCGATGGTTTGGCGCCCGCCGAATGCCTGGAGATTGCCCGGAAACTCGCCGCATCGGGCTATATCGACTACCTGAACATCATGACCAGCCAGCCGCGCGACTGGCGCTCCAGCTCCATGAGTACGCTCTCCATGGCGTTTCCCGGCGCGCCCTATCTGCATTTGGCCAGCGCGATCAAAGAAGCCGTGAACATCCCGATCTTCCACGCCGGCAAGATCGCCGACGCGGCGACGGCCGCACGTGCCGTGGCCGACGGGCATCTGGACATGGTCGCCATGACGCGCGCCCATATGGCCGATCCCTACTTCGTGAAGAAGCTGCAGGAAGGGCGCGAGGACGACATCCGGCTGTGTGTCGGCGCCAATTACTGCATCGATCGCATCTACACCGGCGCGGAAGCGCTATGCATTCAGAACCCGGCGATGGGGCGCGAGCAGACCATGCCGCAGGTCGTCCAGCCGGGAGATACGAAGAAGACCGTGGTGGTGGCGGGCGGGGGTGTCGCGGGCCTCGAAGCCGCGCGCGTCTCGGCCGAGCGCGGGCACCGCGTCGTGCTGTTCGAGGCGGCGGCGGAGACGGGCGGGCAGATCAACACGGCGGTCAAGGCGACCTGGCGATCGGGCCTGGCGGGTATCCCGCGCTGGCTTGAATCCCAGGTGCGCAAGCGTGGCGTCGATCTGCGCTTCAACACGCCGGCCACCGCCGAGAATGTGATGGCGGAGAACCCGGACCTGGTGATCGTGGCCACTGGCGGCCTGCCCAACAAGGGCGCCATCGAGGGCGTCGAGCTGGCCGTCTCCACCTGGGATATCCTGAACGGCAAGGTTGAGCCGGGCGAGAATGTCCTGATTTTCGACGATCAGGGCGGCCATGCGGGTCCTTCGACGGCTGAATTCCTGGCCACGCGCGGCGCCAAGGTTGAGGTCGCGACACCGGAACGCTATCTGGGCATCGAGGTCGGCGGCACCAATTTTCCGATCCACTTCCGCGAACTCTATAAGATGGGCGTGGTGATGACGCCGGATGTGCGCCTGACCCGCGCCTATCGCGAGGGCAATCAGCTCGTGGCCGTGCTGCGCAACGAATACACGCTGGAGGAGGAGGAGCGGGTGATCGACCAGGTCGTGGCCGAGCACGGCACCTTGCCGAAGGCGGACTTGTATTTCGCGCTCAAGCCATATTCGACCAACCGGGGCGAGACCGACCTGCGCGACCTCGCGGAGAACAAGCCGCAGACGCTGAACAAGAACCCGGAGGGCAAGTTCCAACTCTTCCGCGTCGGCGACGCGGTGGCCTCGCGCAACATCCATGCGGCGATCTATGATTCGCTGAGGCTATGCAAGGATTTCTGACGCCATGATGGGGGCTGGCCAAGGACGCGTGGCGGCGCTCTTTCTTCTACCCGCCATGGCGCTGATGACCGGGATATTTTTGGTGCCGCTTGGAGGCGTCGCGCATCAAAGCGTGACCAATCCGGCGTGGACGCTGGAAGGTTATGTCCAACTCACGACAAGCAAGCTGTTCCTGCGCGTCCTCTGGACGACGTTCGAGATCAGCATTTCGTCGTCGTTGGCGACGCTGATCCTTGCCTATCCGATCGCCTATCACCTGGCTAAACAATCGCCGCGCCGTCGGGCTCTCCTGATGACCCTGGTCATGGTGCCGTTCTGGACCAGCATCCTGGTCAAGAGCTACGCCTTCACCGTGATCTTAGGCCAACACGGTGCGGTCAATTCGGTCCTGGCCTGGGCTGGCCTGCCGACCGTGAAGCTCTTGTTCAACCGCATCGGCGTGATCATCGGCATGGGGCACTACCTCATTCCATTCATGGTCTTCCCGATCCTGAACAGTCTTTTGGCCCAACCACCGGATTTGGCCAAGGCCGCGCGGGTGATGGGGGCGGGGAAGGCGCGCATTTTCTGGCGCATTACCCTGCCGCTCAGCATGCCGGGCGTGATGGCCGGTTTCCTGCTGACCATGATCCTGTCGCTGGGATTCTTCGTGACGCCTGCGCTGCTCGGCGGGCGCAAGGACATGATGATGGCCAACCTGGTCGACATGTACACGCGCGAGACGCTGGACTGGACGATGGCGTCGGCCATCGCGATGATTCTCTTGGTGCTGTCCGGTGTTCTGATCGCGGCCTTGTCGCGTACCGGGGGCGGCAAGGGCATCTTGGGTGGGGCGCACTGATGCGCGGCCGCGAACCCATGGCGGGCGAAGGCCGCTCGCTCTTGTCCATGGCGGCATCCGGCGCGGCGTGGTTCTCCTATCTGTTCCTGCTGATGCCCAGCCTGATCGTCATTCCGATCTCGTTCGGCGAACGCACCGCGTTTGAATTTCCCCCGCCGCGCTTCTCGCTCGATCTCTATCACCAGTATTTCTTCGAGGACCAATGGATGGCCGCGACGGCGCTTAGTCTCCGCGTCGCATTGGGCGCTACCGCCATCTCGGTGATTGCCGGCGTCTTCGCCGCCTATGCCCTGGTGCGGTGCGAGTTTCCGGGCAAGAAACTGGTGGGCGTGATCCTGCTCAGCCCCATCCTGGTGCCCATCATCGCCGTGGCGTTGGGGCTCTATCTCTACTTCAACGCGCTCAACATCCGCGGTTCTGATCTGTCCCTGATCCTGGCGCACAGCGTCATCACGACGCCGTTCGTGATCGTGACCGCCACGGCGGGCTTGCGGCATATCGACGCCAACCTGGAGAAAGCGGCGACCGTGATGGGGGCAGGGCGCTGGCGCACCCTCACGCGCGTAACCTTGCCCTTGCTCAAGCCCGCGATCGTGGCCGGCGCGCTGTTCGCGTTCTTGCTGTCTTTCGATGAGGTCGTCATCGCTTGGTTCGTGGCCCAAACCGCATCGCCGACATTGCCGGTGGCCATGTATTCGAGCATCCAGTGGAGCGGCGTGTCGCCCGTCCTGGCGGCTATCTCGACCCTGCTGACCGTGCTTTCGGTGGCCATCTGCCTGGTCGTCGCGGCCGTGACCGGGCGCGAGAAGCGCTAGGGATGCGGTAGCGGGAAAAGCCCGGTTTTGTGCGCCAGCCCGCTTTGGGCTAGTATCCGGCGGAATTCCAGGGGGCCATCCCGCTCCACGCGACAAGGATGAGACAATGAAAAAGATCGTATCGGGCTTCATTGCCCTGGCCGTTCTGGCCGGCGGCGCTTCGCTGGCCCAGGCGCAAATCAATCCGTTCGGCCGGTGGGCCCAGCCCGGTCTGACGAAGGAAGAAGCTTCGATCGTTCAGAAGACCGCGCAGAGCGTCTATAGGAACCCGGATGTGAAGCCCGGTGACCGCGCCGAGTGGTCTTATAAGAAGACCGGCAACAGCGGGTGGGTCGAGGCCACCAAGCTGTTCGATTACAAGGATGCGAAGTGCATCGAGACGCTTTACGGCTTCAAGATCAAGGAAGCTGAAATGGCACAGAACACATTGACCATCAACCATTGCAAGATGCCGGACGGAAGCTGGAAGATCCTGTGATCTGACGCTTCGGCGCATCCGAAATCGAAACGGCCCGGGAGGCGATCCTGGGCCGTTTTTTTGCGACGTGAAAGGGAAGGGAGGTCAGCCGACGCTGTAGCCCTTGCCTTTGAGACAGGTGCCGTAAGCCTCGTTGTAGCTGTTAATTTGATTGTTGTAGTTCTGATTGATCTGCGCCTGTTCCTGTTGCTGTTCGCGGATGGAGCGGTTGCGCCGCATCATGCCGACGCCCGCACCCACGCCCGCGCCGATCGCGGCGCCTTTACCGGCATCGCCGCCGATGGCTCCACCCACGGCACCCAAAGCCGCGCCGCCCGCGGCGCCGCGCACGGCTCCGCCGCGTTGCTGGGTCTGCGCCGTCTGAACGCGCTGGGGATTGGTTGGATCGAACCCGGTCTGCTGCGTGGCCCATTGGCTGCAGTCGAACTTGTCGCGCTGCATCTGGTCTTCGCTCTGCCCCTTGGCCGGATAGACATAGATCGCGTTGGCCGGCGCGGCCTCCATGCCCGTCACGGCCACGGCGACGGCGGCCGCCAACAGGAGGATTTTGGCGCGACGAGTCATGGCGGCCGTTCCGCTCACGGCAGCTTGTATTTGAGCTCCGGCCATACGGCCAGTCCAATGACGGTTTGAGTCACGACGCCGGGACCGCCGGGCATGGTTTCCTGCATCGTGCCGCGCAAGCCGAACTGGCCACCGCCCGTGATGCCCTTGAACTTGCCCGTGCCGCCGTTGAGCGTGAACTGACCGGCACAACCCTTCAGGTATTCGCCCTTGCAGTTCCACTTGGCGAAGACCTGATCGCCGTCCTGTCCCAACAGAAGGCAGCCGCCCGTGCCAGCCTGCGTACCGTCGGGCTGGATCGTCATGCTGACCGGGCAGATCATCTTGGCCATATTCAAATCGCCCTTATTATCCTCGATGAACATGGCGCCCTCGAAGACGCCGTTCATCAAGGCTTCCTTGTCGCCGACACGAACCGCCGTGCCTTCGCCCTGCCAGACGGCGGTGGCGCGAACGGTCGTTTCCTTGGCCGCATAGACGCCGGCCGAGCCGAATGCCACGAAGGCGGCTGCGAGCAGTGCAAGCGCGAAAAGGCGAATGAAGGCGGTCATGACGGTTTCCCCGTAAGTCGTGATGCCCCTTCCCGGGGCCTGGCATGACGGAACGGCGTTGCGTACGGGCCGCTCACGGCGACTTGTACTTGAAACCCTTCCAGAAAATGATGCCGGCTGCGGATGCGTCGACGATGGCCGTGCTTGTCTGACTGATTTCCCGTTGCGCGGTTCGCACGGTGAAATGCCCTCCACCGGTGACGCCCGCGAAGCGGCCCGTGCCGCTTTCAATGGTCGAATCGCCGCTGCAGCCGACGAGGTGGATTCCCGTGCACTTCATCGCGAGATGAAGAAGGGCACCATCGTTACCCGCGATGGTGCATTTGCCCGTGGCTTCTTGCGCGGCGGTTTGCATGTTCACCTTGAGGCTGATGGGGCAGATCATCTCACCCGCGTCGACGGGGCCTTTGTCCGTTTCGACATAGACCCGGCCGCCGATCGAACCGACGAAGGTCTTTTCGTTCGGCCCGCTCTGCACGCTGAATCCCTTGCCGGTCCAGGCCGAGAAGGCGTTGAACGACTGTTCCTCGCCTGCCGAGGCGCTGACGGCCAAGCTGCCTGCGAGCAGCGCGCCGAGGAGAAGCGGGCGGAAGTTCCTGATGGGGGACGCGATCATCGGTGTGCCCTCCTCAATCGAAGTCGATATAGACGGCATCGCCGCCAAGGGAGAGGGCTAGGCCTTCGCGATCACCCTTGATCTCGATCACGACGTCCTTATCGTTCTGAAGCCACAACTTACCAGCGCTCTGATCGCCTGCGGCGAAGCCATATCGTCCTTGGACATAGGCGCCGGGAAAGTCCTTCAGATTCTTCAGGTTGTAGACGGTGCCCGAGGCCTTGATGCGCGACACGCCGAAGCCGCCGATACCCAGGCCGCCGATCGTGAAGCTGTATGTCTTTCCGTTGAAAGTCAGCTTTCCACCGCCCAGATTGCCGCTGCCAATGAAGGCCACCTGGTATTGCTCGACGGTTAACGTCGCCGTCTTGACCAGATCGCTCTTCTTTTTATCGTCCTTCGCGGGCGCCGCGTCGGATGCCGGCAGGGAAACGAGCACCAGTGCTCCAGCCAAAAGGGCCAAACCACAGAAATGACGACAGCGCCGGAAGGTCGTGGAAATCGTATGCCAGATGCTCATGTCATTGCCCCCGCAAGCTGGCGACATCGGATCAATTAAGGATACGTCACATCGCGCGCCCGGTCCATTTCGCCGAGCCTTGCATGCAAAAAGACTTTGTTACCGGCCAGTGACGCGGTCGAGCGCGGCCCGGAAGTCGGCCGCCCCCCGGTTGATGGCCGCCGCGGCGGCATCCTGGGTGCTCAACGCAGCGTCGATATCAAAGGATTGCGGGCTGCGCTTGGCCACGAACCCGCCCAAGACCTCGCCGGTCGCCGATGCCGTGATCTCGCCGGCAAGCGTGGCCGACCCAACAAAAGCCGAGGGTTTACCTGCCGCACCGCGCGCGACCGAGGCGAAAAGGCCGACGGGGTTGAGTTTGGACGCGGCGTCCATGCCGGGACGGCTGCGCGTGATGCCCGCGAGGGTTAACTGGAGTGTGATCGAGTTGGCCGTTGGCTGATCGAGAACGACGTACTTGGTTGCCAGTTCGCGGCGGAAGTCGGTCGTGGCGAGCTGCGCCAGATCCTGCACGTCCTGCTGCGTGACACCGTCGAAGACCGCATCGGGGCCATTATAGATGATGGTCGGCGCCACATAGATGCCGTGGTATTTACCGACCTCGATGTTGGGCGTGCGATAGACATAGGTGCCGTCGCCGACTTGTTGCAGCTGTGCGCCATCGGGCACGACCTGCTGCGCCACCGTCTGATTCGGCTGTCCGCGATTGCAGGCGGTCAAAAGCGTGAGGCTCGCGGCTGCCACCAAGACGATCGTGCGCATAAGCTACCCTCCCAGAAAGCGCAGAAATCCGCGGAAATTTTACGTCAGCCCTTGGCGTTATCCCAGTCCCAATCCTTGAACCGTGCGCGCAGGGCCGATTTCTGGAACTTACCCGTGGACGTGCGTGGCACCTGGTCGATGAAGACGAAGGCGTCGGGCAACCACCATTTGGCGAAGCGCTGGGCCAGATGCGCGCGCAGCGCGGCCGGCTCGACCGACTGACCTTGTTTCACCACCACAGCGGCCAGGGGACGCTCCTGCCATTTCGGATGGGCCACGGCGATGACGGCCGCTTCGGCCACGGCGGGATGCCCCATCAATGCGTTCTCCAACTCGACCGAACTGATCCATTCGCCGCCGGACTTGATCAGATCCTTGGTGCGATCGGCGATCTGCAGGTATCCCTCGGGGTCCATGGTCACCACGTCACCGGTCATGAACCAGCCGTCCGCGGTCCAGCGGTCGGAAGCTTGCGCGTTCTCGTGATAGCTGGCGGCGATGAAGGGGCCGCGCACCTGCAATTCGCCCATGCTCTTGCCGTCCCAAGGCACTTCTCCGGAATCGTCCATCACCCGCATCTCGACCAAGGGCAGGGGCACGCCCTGGCGCGTCATGTGGGTATGACGTTCCTGTTCTGTCAGCTTGTTGTGCTGGGGGCGGAAGGAATGGACGGAACCGACCGGCGTCATCTCGGTCATGCCCCAGCCATGCATGGGGGTGAAGCCGAGGCGCGCCAGGTCGCGCACGAGCGATTCCGGCGCGGCAGAGCCGCCGACCATGGTGCGCATGTGTCGCGGCAGCTTCCACCGCTTCGGCTCGGCCTCGAGCGCGCGCGCAACGGCCAGCCATACGGTCGGCACGCCGGAGGCGAACGTGACTCCTTCGCCCGCGCAAAGATCAAGTAGGCTTTCTGCATCCAGATGCGGTCCGGGCAGGACCTGTTTCGCGCCGACCATGGCGCAGGCGTGCGGTTCGCCCCAGGCGTTGGCGTGGAACATGGGCACGACCGGCATCACGCAGTCGCGGCTCGAGAAGTTGAGCGAGTCGGGCAGACTGATGGAAAGCGAGTGCAGCACCATGGCGCGGTGGGAATAGATGACGCCCTTGGGCTTGCCCGTGGTGCCGGAGGTATAGCACATGCCCGCGCCGTCGTTTTCCTCCAGCGCGGGGTAGGCGAAGCCCTTTGGCGCCGCAGCCAGAAACGCGTCATAGTCCTCGACCCCCGGCGACAGCGCATCGCCGTTCCAGCGGACGGCGAAAATACGTTCCGGTTTGATCTGGCCGCGGCATTTCTCCAGCGTCGGCAACAATATGTCGTCGACGATCAGGAAGCGCGGCTTGGCGTGGTTGACGATGTAGGCGATGTCGTCCGGATGCAGGCGCAGATTCAATGTCAGCAGGATGCCGCCCGCGCAGGGCACGCCGAAATAGGCTTCGAGATGCGCGGAGTTGTTCCACATCAGGGAGGCGACGCGGTCGCCCTTCTTCAGGCCCGCCTCCTGCAACGCGGAGGCGAGGGCAAAGGCGCGCCGGCGCATGTCAGCGTAGGTATAGCGGTGAAGGCTTTTGTCGGGCTTGCGGCTGACGATCTCGACGCTGCCGAACAGGCGGCCCGCCCGCTCCAGAATCTGCGGCAAGGTGAGTGGGCCGTCCATCATGGTGCCGCGCATGGTTCCTCCCAGGGCGGCTTATGGTTACCGCTTGGCGATACTTTCCCTGTCCTTCGGCGGGACGGTCAAGGGAACATGGCAGCCCTGCGCCCGACGCGATGCGCGGGCAGGTGGAAAACGCTATACTGGCCACAGGACCAAACTATCCCGGCTAGCCGGGTGGAAGAGGACGACGGCGATGATCAGGCATATCAAGAAGCCCGCCAAAGCGGCGGACGTGCGCCAGACCGAGGATCGCGGCACCGAGGAGACCGTGCGCGGCATCTTGACCGATGTGCGCGGGCGCGGCGATGCGGCCTTGCGCGAATATTCGGAGAAATTCGACCGCTGGACGCCGCCTTCCTTCCGCTTGGACGACGCGGCAATCCGGCGCTGCGTGGAGGAGACGCCGGCGCGGGTGCGGGACGACATCATTTTCGCTCAGGCGCAGATTCGCCGCTTTGCCGAGCACCAGCGCGCGGCGCTGAAGGATGTGGAGGTCGAGACGATCCCGGGCGTCATCCTGGGTCACAAGAACGTGCCGGTCGGTAATGTGGGCTGCTATGTGCCGGGCGGAAAATATCCGCTGGTGGCCTCCGCCCATATGGGCATCGTGACGGCCAAGGCCGCGGGAGTCGCGCGCGTGATCGCTTGCGCGCCGCCCACGGGCGGCAAGCCGCATGCCGCGACCGTCACGGCCATGCACCTGGCCGGCGCGGACGAGATCTATTGCATGGGCGGCGTGCAGGCCGTGGCCGCCATGGCCTACGGCACGGCGACGATCGCGCCGGTCGACATGATCGTGGGCCCCGGCAACGCCTATGTGGCCGAGGCCAAGCGCCAGCTCTTCGGCACGGTCGGCATCGACCTGTTCGCGGGACCGACCGAGCAACTCGTGATCGCCGACGATTCCTGCGACGCGGAACTGGTGGCGGCCGATCTTTTGGGCCAGGCGGAGCACGGGCCGGATTCGCCGGCCATTTTGGTGACGAATTCCGAGGCGCTGGCCAAGGCCACGCTGGTCGAGATCGAGCGTCAGCTCACCAAGTTGGAAACCGCCAAGATCGCCGGCGCGGCGTGGCGCGACCATGGCGAGATCATCCTGTGCGACACGGTCGATGAGATGGTGGCCGAGGGCGACCGCATCGCCTCGGAGCATGTCCAGGTGATGACGCGCGACCCGAACCTATTCCTGAAGCGCATGACAAACTACGGCGCGTTGTTCCTGGGCAAGGAAACCAATGTCAGCTATGGCGACAAGGTGGTGGGCACGAATCACATCCTGCCCACGCGCCGCGCGGCGCGTTACACGGGCGGGCTATGGGTCGGTAAGTTCATCAAGACTTGCACCTATCAGCGCCTGACCGAGGCGGCCAGCGTGACCATCGGCGAATACTGCTCGCGCCTGTGCGCCGTCGAAGGCTTCGCAGGCCACAAGGAGCAGGCCGATATCCGCCTGCGCCGATATCGCAAGGCGGCCGAATAGGCGTCAGGCGGCGCGGACTGGAGGCAGAAGCGTTTCCAGGCAGCGTTTGATCGAAGCACGCTCCATTTGCGCGTAAAGGGCGAACTCGTCGAGCACGGGTGCGCCCAACGCCTCCTCGAACGCGGCCTTGTTCGGATTCGCCTGGAAGGCGCCGTTGCCGCCCTGTCCGAGGTTCGAACGGAAGATGCCGGCCGCGCTGACGGGCAGAAAATCCTCGTAGACGATGGGCCGAGCCGTCGCTAGCCCCGTGCGCACAAGCGCATCGGCCGTCGTGGGGATTTGGCCGTCGCGCACCGCGCGGCCGCGGCGCCCGGTCGGAACATATTCGAAATAAGCCAAGCCCTGCTCGCGCATGGCCGTATGGTCGTCCGGAAATGTCGCGAAGCGTTCCGCCAAGATATTTTGGGCCTCATGGGTTAGCTTTCCATGCGATAGCGCGCGCGCTTCCGTCAACAAAGCGTCGTACAACGCACGGCCCTTTGGCGTGAGGGCCGCGCCGCGCTGCTCGATTTCGCCAAAGCGGGCCGTGTGCTTGCCCGCGACTCGCGTGCCGCCGGCCGCGGGGAACGAGATCGCCTCGACCAACGCTTTGAACGAGGTTTGGCGCAAAAGGATCGGCACGTCGCGACGGGGTGGCCCCTCGATCGCTTCCTTGGGCGTCATGCCATGTTCCGGCATCAGCCGTTGGATCGCGTCGATGTCGAGCGTGCGCGGTGTCAGGTGATTGATGTGCGGCCCCTTGAAAGAAACGATATCGGCGATCAGGGGATGCGCGGCGGCCAAGCGCTGGTAAAGCGCGTGCGGAACGAGAGCTTCGTCGTGCCAGCGGAAGGTTTCGAGCGCTTCGCGGATGAAACCGGCGGTATCCGCTTCGGACAACCCGCCGCTTGCCTCGGCCTTTTCCACGAGCAGACGCACCTCGGGCGTGAAGATTTCGCGCGCGTCGAGAACGGCGGTAGCTTCGTTCCGTATCGATTCGTCGAGCAGATCGACACGCAGAAGCGAGGTGAACACTCGGAATGGGTTCTTTTCAAGCGCGGCGGCGTCCACCGGGCGGAAGGCCGTCGAATGGACCGGCAGTCCCGCGACGGAAAGATCGTAATAGCCGACGGGATGCATGCCCATCACGGCGAAGAGACGCCGCATGAAACGAAGCTCGCGGGCCGTGCCGAGGCGGATCGCGCCATGCCGCTCTTCCGTGATGCGCGCCAGGGCACCGTCCTTGCCATGCAGATGACGAAGATTCACGTCCGCCACCAAGTCGCACAGCGCGCCATAGGCCGGCACTTCTTGCCTGTACATGCGGGACATGGCGCGGGAGAAACGGGCGCGGATATCGTCCGTGGGCACGAAGATCGGGGCGGCCATGGGGGAAACCTCTCGGTAAATCCATGCGTTATTTGGATGTTTTCACTGTAAAAACCTTCAGAAAATCGATAATTTTTCATCGATTGATGAGGTTATGGAATGGATTTTCCGCGCCGCACGATGCCGTCGGTCGGCGAACTGGCAGCGTTCGAAAGCGCCGCGCGGTTGAAAAGTTTCACCCGCGCCGCGGAGGAGCTGCATCTGACGCAAGGCGCGATCAGCCGTCAGATCCGCAGTCTTGAGGAAACGATCGGCGCCGTTCTGTTCGAGCGCGTCCGGCGGACCATCGTGCTGACCGACGCGGGCGCTTTGTTCCTGGCGGATGTGCGCAAGCTGCTCGCGGATTTGGGAGAGGCCACCGCGCGCGCCGCCGCGTTCGGCGCCGATCATGTGCTCAATCTGGCCGTGCTGCCGACCTTCGCGACACGGTGGCTGATACCCCGCATGCCCCGTTTCTTGGAAGGCAAGCCCGAGGTGACCGTCAACTTCCTGGTCCGGCTTGAGCCGTTTAGCTTCGAAGAGCAGCCATTCGACGCGGCCATTCATTTCGGCGATGGCGTCTGGCCCGGCGCCGCGACGCACTATCTCTGCCGCGAGGAAATCGTCGCCGTGGCCAGTCCCGAGACGATTCGGCGGTTTGGACTTCGTACACCGGCCGATCTGTCAAAAACCACGCTTTTGCACCAAATCACGCGACCGGATGCATGGCGCGAGTGGCTGTCGGTTCAACGGACAACCCATCCCACGGCCGACAAAGGTCCGCGCATCGAGCAGTTCGGCATGATCGTGGAGGCTGCCATGGCCGGACTGGGCGCAGCATTGATCCCGAAGTTCCTGGCGACAACGGAGATCGAGCAGGGGCGTCTGGCCGTCATTCCTGCGGCGCCGTTCGAAAGCAGCAAGGCCTATTGGCTGGCCGTCCCGGAGCGCAAGCAAAGCGACGCCACGGTCGCGGCTTTCCGCGAATGGCTCAAGCGCGAGACCGCGGCGCTGACGCGGGAGCAGCCCGCGACCGCGAAATCACCGCGGAAGTCGCGCCGCGCGGCGCGTTAGGTCAGATCACCTTGGCGGCGTAACGGTCGCCCAGAATCTCGACCTCTACGGCCGTGCCCGGCTTGGCGTGGGCGGCATCGACCATGGCGAAGGCCATGCTCGAACCGCGCCCATGAGCATAGCCGCCCGAAGTGACCGTGCCGACATCCGTTCCGTTGATGGCGACTGGTTCATCGCCCCAAGGATCGATCGGCCGCGCGCCTTTCGCGATTTCGAGGCGCACCAGGTGGCGCGTCTTGCCGTTTGCCTTGCGCTTGGCCAGCGCCTCGCGGCCGAGAAAATCGCCGCTTTTGCGCAGAAGACCGCCGAGCTGAACGTTGTTCGGGTCGCTTTCCATCCAGTAATCCAGACCGAACATCGGCACGCCCACTTCGAGGCGGATCGCGTCGTAGGCGCGGAAGCCGACATTCTGGATGCCGTGATCCTTGCCGGCGGCCATCAGCGCTTCGTAAACCGCGATCTGATTTTCCATCGGGTGGTGGAAACCCCAGATCGGCGTTTCACTGGCGTTCAAGCGCACGAGGCGGATCGGAATATTGCCGAGTCGCGTTTCCGCGATCGTGTCCGACTTCATGTTGGTATCGAGGCCCAGCGCCTTGACTACCGCTTCGGCCTTTGGTCCGAGCAGGGCAAGAATGCCCAAGCGGCTCGAGACATCCGTGAAACTCACGTCCTTGGCGTGGGTGCCGAGCCAATGGGCGTCGCGCGCCGCATCGATGGGCCATCCCACCAGATAGAAGCGGTCGTTCGTCAGCCGCGCGAGATGCATCACCGTTGCGACCCGGCCTTGCGCGTTGAGGAAAGGCGCTGTCGGGAATTCGCCGACCTTCGGCATCGGTCCCGCGGACAAGTGCTCGATCAGCGCGGCGGCTTTCGGGCCCGACAGTTCGAACTTGCCCGTGCACGACCAATCCAGGATGCCGACGCCTTCGCGGATCGCCTTCACCTCGGCGCCCACATGCGGATGCCAATTGGTGCGCTCATAGGCGTGGACGTCCTCGGCTTTCTGGCCTTTCGGCGCGAACCAGTTGGGCACTTCCCAACCGTTGACCGCGCCGAACACGGCACCTTGCGCCTTCAGACGGTCATAGACCGGCGAGGTGCGGCAGGGTCGGCCTTCCGTCGCCTCGACATACGGGTAGTAAGCCGCGGAGGCGAAGGCGTGGCCGGAGGACAGGCGCTGCACCGCGTAATACTTGTCGGCATAGGGGCCGAAGCGGTTCACGTCGAACGGCGCCAGATTGATGCTGGGTTGGCCTTCGATCATCCATTCGGCCAGATACCGCGTCACGCTGCTGAACATGAAGGCGCCCGAGACGCCGTTCATGACCCAGAAATTGTCGTAGCCGTGCGCGGGCCCGATCAACGGGCGCATGTCCGGGCTGCGTGGCGTCGGGCCGTTCACGACCGTGCGGATGCCCGCCGTCTTGAGCGCCGGGATCATCTCCTGAATCTGCAGCAACCGGTGCTCGGTGCGTTCCAAGTCGGGGGGCAGCAGTTCCTGCCCGAATTCGGGAGGGACGCCTTCGACGCCGAAGAATTTCGGATGATCCTCATAGCAGGAAATGAACAGACCTTTGCGGTCGGACCGCGTGTAGAGCGGCACGGACATGTCCCACAGCATGGGCAGCTCGTGGCCGAGCGGCTCGATGTCGGCGATCGTCTCGGTGACCAGGAACTCGTGTTCGATCGAGACGGCGGGCAGGATGCCGCCGACCATGGCGGAGATTTCCTTGGCCCACATGCCGCCGCAGTTGACGACATGGTCCGCGGTGATCGCGCCCTTGTCGGTTTCGATGCGCCATTCGCCCGACGGCTGGCGCGTCATGCCGGTCACCTTGGTGTGGCGATAGATTTCCGCGCCCAACTCGCGCGCCTTGCGCGCCAGGCCCTGCGTCGTCTGGGCCGGATCGGTGTAGCAGTCGCCCGGCAGCCACAGGGCGCTCTTGACGTTCCGCGACTCGAGGAGCGGGAAGAGATCGCGGATGCGCTGCGATCCGATGATCTCGGCTTCCCGGCCCACCTGCCGGGCGATGCCGAGGAAACGTTTGTTCTCATCCTCCTCGTCGCGGTTGTTGGCCAGGCGGATGCTGCCGCACTCATGCACGCCGGAGGGCGACCCAGTCAGCTTCTCCAGGTTCTTATAGGTCTCCTGGCTTTCGTGCAGGATGCGCGCGATCAGCGAACATTCGGCGAAGCCCGGAACCATGCCGGCGGCGTGCCAGGTGGAGCCGGCGGTCAGCTCGGCTTTCTCGATCAGGACGACGTCGGCCCAGCCCATCCGGGTCAGATGATAGAGGGTGCTGCACCCCAGTAGGCCGCCGCCGATGACGGCCACGCGCGCGTGCGATTTCATCCGACGCTCCCTTCGCTATGCCGGCGGGCGGTCCATGACGACCGCACCGTAACTTTGTCCCAAAAGAACGACCTCGAGCCGTTGTCCGCTTTTCGCATGGCCGTGTTCCAATTGGGCGAATGCCAAGCTGCGGCCAGTAGTGTGGCCCTTGGCGCCCGATGTGACCATACCGACGGTACGGCCATCGACCTGAACCAATTCGCCGCCCCAGGGGTCGGTGGGCAGTGCCTTGTCGCTCACGTCCAGAAGAACCAGTGTGCTTTTGTCCTGCCGTTCGGGTGTCTTCTTGTTCCGGCACAAGAGATGGCCGAGCCCCGCTGCGCGCGGTCCTAGGTCGGTCGAAAGGTCGACGCCCCAGCGCGCGACGCCGCGCTCCAGCCGCAGGGAATTCCAGGCTCGCATACCGAAATCCACCAAGCGCGAGTCGTTCTTCATCAGCGCGTCGTAGATGCCGAGCTGGGCTTCCGCCGGATGGCGGATTTCCCAAGCCGAGGCATCGATATCGTCGACGCGTGTCAGGTGCACGGAGGCCATGCCGATAGCGGCTTCGATAGATTGACCTACGGATATGTCGCCGAGGTCCGAACCGGTGACGCCTTCCAAGATTTTCGTCGCGGCAGGTCCGGCCAGCAGGAAAATACCTGTGCCGCCGGTCACGTTCTGAACGTGGACGCCGGGTCCGTGACGGCGCAGCAGATCGGCCAGCCGCTGCTCGGATGCGGCGGGTGCACTCAGGAAGAATCCGCCGTGCGCATTCCGATCCACCGCGGCCAGAATTTCGATGCCGCCCTTCGGCGTTAGGAACAGCGAGAGCTTGCGCTGACCCGGTTGGGGCAGGGGGCTGGCGGAAATCCGTTCGAGGAAGGATGAGGCCTCCAGCCCTTCGACCATGAATTTGGCTTGCGATGCGAGATCGAGGACCCCTGCGTGCGCGCGCACCGCGCGGCATTCGGCGGCCACATGCGGAAACCAGTTGGCGCGGCCGAAGCTCAACTCGTCTTCCGGCTTCACGCCCTTGGGCGCGAACCAGTTGGGCACCTCCCAGCCATTGGCGACGCCGAAGACGGCGCCCTTGGCCGCAAGCCGCTCATAAAGCGCATCGGTGCGCGCGGGGCGGCCGCCCTGCGGCTCGTTCTCCGGGTAGGCGGCGGGCAGGGACCACATATGGCCGATCTCGATGCGCGAGACGGCGTAATCCTTGGTCGCATAGCCGCCATAGCGACGGACATCGACGCTGGAGAGATCGATCGAAGGCTCGCCCTCGACGATCCACTCGGCCAGATAGCGCGTGAGGCCGCCTTGTACGAAGCCGCCATGGATGCCGCAACAGACGAAATAGTTGCGCAAGCCATGGGCCGGTCCCAGCAACCCTTGCATATCCGGCGTGCCTGGAATGGGGCCGTTGACCACGGTGCGGATGCCCAGCGTCTTCAGCGCCGGGATCATCTCGAAGGTTTCTTCGAGGCACGGCGTCGCGCGTTCGAGATCGGGCGGGAACAGTTCGGTGACGAAATCCTTGGGCGCGCCGTCGAGCCAGTTGAGCTTCACGCCGTGCTCGTAGCCGGAGACCATCAGCCCCTGGCGTTCCTGGCGGCAATAGAGCGGCACGTTGTAGTCGCGCAGGACGGGCAGTTCGACTTTCAGATCCTTCAGGATGTCCGTCTGTTCGGTGACCAGATACTGATGCTCGCAGGTCAGCACTGGCAAATAGTGGCCGAGGAGCTTGGAAATCTCCGCGCCCCAGCAGCCCGCGGCGTTGACGACGTATTCGGCCGTGATCGCGCCCTTGTCGGTCTCCACCCGCCATTCGCCGGAGGGAAGCTGGGTCAGGCCGGTCACGCGCGTGTGGCGGTAGATTTCCGCGCCCCGGTTGCGCGCGCCCTTGGCCAGGGCGTTCGTCGTCATGGTCGGATCGACATAGCCCTCGCCGGGGGTGTGCAGCGCGCCGATGAACTTGTCGCTTTCCAACAGCGGCCATAGCTCGCGCGCGCGGTTGACGCCGACGATGTCGGCCTCGATGCCCAGCGCATGGGCGGGTGCTAAGTAGCGGCGGAACTCCGCCATGCCGTCCGCGCTGCGCGCGAGGCGCAGGCCGCCCGTCACATGGACGCCGGTGGCCTGTCCCGTTTCCGCCTCAAGGCTGCGGTACAGGTCGAAGCTTTCCTTGTAGATGCGGGAGAGGAAGGCGGTCTCGGAATAGAGGTGGTTGAGCCCCGCCGCGTGCCAGGTCGAGCCGGAGGTCAGTTCGGCCCGTTCGACCAGAACCACGTCGCGCCAGCCGAGCTTGGTGATGTGATAGGCGACGCTGCATCCGATGACGCCGCCGCCGATGATCACGACCCGCGCGTGGGATTTCATGACGCCCCCTGTAATCAATAATTGATTACTTCAATTTTTTGTCGATTAAACTCTAGGGGACGGAAAAAGCCGGAGTCGAGGGCGCTCCATGGACCGCATTCGGGGCCGCCTTCTGGCACGTCGACCTGAAAGCGGAAGATCGCTTTCTCGAAATCACTCACCAGCATATCGACGCGGACCTGCCATTTGCCGGAATAGGGCATGGGCACGAAGGCGAATTGGTAGCGGTCGCCCCCGGTCACACCGAGGATTAGGAGCGCCAGCTCCGCGCGAATCGTGCGGCGGAACCGGACCAAGGTGGGGTCACGGTTCTTTCGCAGACGGCCAAGCAGACTCTGGCGGTTGTATGGCGGCGAAACGCTTGGACAGGCGTGTCACCCGAGCAATTTACGGATGCGCGCGGCCATGTCGGCAGGCGGGGTGTTGGGCGTGAAATGGGTCATGAACCTTCCTTGCGGGTCCATCAGATAGAGGATTCCCGTGTGGTCCATGGTGTAGTCGTCGCCTTGCGGGACTTTCTTGTAATAGACGCGATAGGCCTTGGCGGCCTGGGCGATCTGTTCCGGCGTGCCGGTCAGGGCGACGATGCGCGGGTCAAAATTGGCCACGTATTGGGACATCGCCTCGACCGTGTCGCGCGCGGGATCGACCGTGATGAAGATGGGCTGCACCTTGTCGGCCGCGGCCCCCAGCTCGGTGAGCGTCGCCGACATGTCGTTCAAGGCCGTGGGGCAGACATCCGGGCAATGGGTGAAGCCGAAGAACACCAGCATCCACCGGCCGCGAAACGCCTCGTCGGTGACCGTGCGGCCCTGTTGATCGACCAGCGTGAAAGGACCGCCGACGGAAGCCGTCCCGGATGACGTGACCTGTGGCGTGGGCGCATTGAAGAAGGTCCACAGGGCGGCGCCGGCGGCAATGATGGCCAGGACCGCCGCGATGATCGCGACACGAATGAATGGACGCGGCACGTCAGGCGCGCTCCCCGGCCGTCTCGGTTTTGCCCGGCCGCTTCGAACGCGGCATGAAAAAGAGGGCGATCTTCACCAGGCGCGGCACCAGCTTCGGTCGCGGCAGGCGCGCATCGTAGCGCGCCATGCGCCGGTCGTTCTCGAGCAGACAAACCTCCAGCAGTTCGCGGGGGTTGATATCCGCGCCCAGCTCTTCGTGGCCCTTGGCCGTGAAATTGTCGCCGCCGCCCACGTCCTTCGCCGTGCCCAGGCGGTCCCGGGCGATGTCGATGAACACCCGGACGCACCAGCCCAGGAAGACCAAACGGCGCAGCGGCGGAAGATTGCGGAGATGCCACTTCACCCAATTGTTGAAGAAAAGGATGTGGCGACATTCTTCCTGGATGACCGGCTCGAAGGTTTCGACGAGTACCGGTGGGAAGAAGCCCGAGCGCTTGGCCAGCGCGAACAGGCCGAAGGCAAAGAAGCTGTCGACGCACTCGCCGAAGCCAGTGCGCATGAAGCCCTGTTCCGGGCCGTGCCAGCGCGGGTACGGCGGCTCGGGCTCCAGCTTGATCCCATAGAACGTGACCATGTGATGCAGCACGTCCTTGTGCCGCTGTTCCTCGAAGCCGTTAAGGGCGATGGCTTCCTTGACCAGGGGATCGGCCAGGGTTTCGGCGTAGTACTTCATCCGCAGGGCGGCCTTGCCTTCGGTCTGGACTGCTAAGTCCCAGATGGGCAGCGAGGTCAGGCGCTTGAATGCGTCCGGCTCAAGCTCGGGCCAAGCAATGATTGCCGGCTTATAGGGATCAAACGTGTCGAGGAACATCCGGCAGAACGCCTGCTTGTGTTCCTCCGAGCCAAGGCGAAGTCGCGTCGGCCGCGCCATGGCACCGGCGTCCATGCGATTCTGAGCGCTCATCTTGTCGTTGCCCCCAGCGTGCGCCTATCTAGGTCGCATATTGTTGATTCTATTTTTAAGAATAGTTTCATAACCTATTGATCAAAAGAAATAAACAAGCCGCCAATCACCCTCGATCCGTTTTCACGACCACCCGCGCAGCTCGATAACATGGTTTGCGTTTGGCATGAGTGCCACGACGCTAGGCCGGGTTGCCGGCCGTGACGGGCTTGCCCCAGTTTCCCGGCCATAAATTGAGGACGGCCAAGGCGCCGCGGGCCAGACTTGGCATCAACGAGGGACGCAGCAGGCGGGGGTCGAATGCCTCCATCCGCCGCGTGTTCTCGCTGAGGCATTCGGCCAGGAAGGCGCGGGAGTTGAAACCGCCCGGAAAGATGTCGGCTTGGGTGGCCGAGAATTTGGCCCGGTCCCGCTTCTCGACCGGCACTTCCGCCTTACTCCGCTGCCCGTCGCGGATGTCCTGGACATGGCGTGCGACCGCGCGGCCGTGGAACCATAGGGAATGGAGCGCGCGCAACGGCGCGGCACCCCGGCCGCGCTGGGCCTGGCGGTAGGCCACCCAGTTCACGAAGAACACGATGTGGCGCACCTCTTCCTCGAGCAAAGTCGCGAGGATGGCGAAGAGGGGTTCGGGCAGGAACTGCGCCCGTCTTCCGAAGCTGTAGGCACCGAAGCCCAGGAAGGAATCCACGCATTCGCCGAAGCCGAAATCGAGGAAGCCCGTCTCGATATCCGCCGGCAGCTTGGAGACCGGCCGGTCGGAGGCGGGAATGCCGTAGAGATCGATCATGTGCCGGATCAGGTCGGCGTGACGCGCCTCCTCGAAGCCTTGCAGGTCGATGGCTTCGCGCACCAGCGGATCTTGGATGGTTTCTGCATAGGCCCGGACCATCGCGCCCGCCCGGCGTTCGGCGAAGAACACCTCGTCCCAGAAGGGCACCGAGCGCAGGCGCCCCAGGCTGGCCTCGTCCAGTTCCGGCCAAGGCAGCTTGGCGACGACATAGGGATTGTGCGCCTCCATGAAGCTTCGGCAAAAAAGCTCCTTATGCGCGTCGGTTCCGATTTTCATTCGCGTGTCATCCTTTGGAAATCCGTCCCGTATCGCGCGTGGTTCAGTGCCCGTGTCCTGTGGGCTTGTCGACCGAAACCGAAATGGATTTCGCGCCGGCCTTCTCGAAGGTGAGGGTCAGGGGGAACGTGTCGCCCGGCTTGAGGCTGCCCTGAACGTCCATCAGCATGATGTGCAGGCCGCCGGGCTTCAGTTCGACGGTGTCGCCGGGCTTCAACGCGATTCCGTCCACCGGCCGCATCTTCATCACGCCATTGTCGTTGGTGACTGAGTGGAGTTCGGCCTTACCCGCGACAGGGGTGGCAGCGGCTATCAAGCGGTCGGACTCCTTACCGCCGTTTGTGATCCGAAGATAAGCCGCGCCGACCTTCGCGCCGGGCATGATCCGCGCGTGGGCGTCTTGAAACGTGATGTTCGCGTCCGCTGCATAAGCGGCTGGACAGGCGATGGCGAGAAAAGCGGCGGCGAGAACCGCACGCATCGATAGCGTACCCATGGCAACACTCCTGGACCGATCAAGCTGAAACACCGCGCATCGCCGTATTGGCGGCACGCGGTGGAAACCGTCTCAGGCCGTCAGGGGAGGTGCGCGGGCTTGGAGCGGGTCGAGATGGTGGCGGGGCAGCGCTGCCTGGTCTGGCGCGTGCGTATCGGGACTCGGCTCAAAAGCCGGCCCCAGTAAGTTGACGGCCGAAGCCGGCACGGCGTTACCAAGATTCTGCCAAACTTGGCAGAGCGGGCAGTTCAGAGTTCGCACTGCACCCGAATCGCCGTGCGGAACGCCCGTATCGGATACTTTCGCCAACCCGTGCGCGGTACAGAGGACGAGATCGCTCGCGAAGGGCAGGGCGGTGTCGTCGGCCGAGGCCGGCCGGTTTACGAGCGGCAGAACCGTTTGCAGGAGCAACGCGAAGGATGCGAGCCAGACGCCGAACAGCGACATGCGCCCGGCCTTTCTGAACGTCGATCGCGAGACTCGTGGGCGCATTGGTCCACCGGCTGAAGGAGGCGCAATCTAACCTTGGGATGGACGGCTGACAATTGACCAATCCCGCGCCGCGTATCAGTTTGCGCCGAGAAAAATCAAACCGGAGCCGTATGTATGGTTCGCCACCCGCTCGCTCTGGCCGTGTTTTTGGCGCTCGTGCTTCCCGGCGCGGTCCTGGCCCATGGCTTCACCCACGGCGACATTCGGGTCATGCATCCTTGGGCCACCGTGGCGGCGGAGGGCAAGTCGAGCCCTGTCTATATGACACTGACCAATACCGGGACCGAGGCCGACAAGCTGGTCGCGGTCGAAGCCAAGGCGGCGGAGCGCACCGAAATCCAGAAAGCCAAGAAGGGGAGCGGCGCGACGTCCTACGAGGCGGTCTCCACGGTGGAGCTGGGCGCCAAGAAGGCGGTCGCGATGCAGCCGGGCGGCATGCGAATTCTGTTGATCGGTCTGAAGGAACCGCTGCGCCACGAGTACACGCTGCCGCTCACCCTGGTGTTCGAGCGCGCGGGGCGGGTCGACATCCAGGCCGTGATCCAAAAATCGGCCGCGGAAGGCCACACGCATTAGGCCTGGCGGCGTTGCGGCGAGCGGGACGAGCGCCTAAAGTCCGCCGCCACGACATTCATACAGGGGATATCCATGTCCGATACCGTTTCGACGTTGAAGCTCACCCATGCCGGCGCGTTGAAGATGCTGGCCGCCGCCGTGAAGAAGTCCGAGGACATGGGCGTGCCCCAGTGCATCGCCATTGTCGACGAGAGCGCCAACCTCCTGGCCTTCTCGCGCATGGACGGCGCCAAGGTCCTGTCCATCGACACGGCGACCGCCAAGGCGCGCACCGCCGCCTCGTCGAAGAATCCGACCGGCAAGACGCCGCCCCACGCCGAGAACCTGATGGGCTTGGCCACCGGCGGCCGCTTCACCAACCTGAAGGGCGGCCTGCCCGTGATCGTCGACGGCAAGTGCGTCGGCGGCATCGGCGTCGGTTCGGGCACCGGCGACCAGGATGTGGAAGTCGCCAACGCGGCGCTCGCCGCTATCAAGGGCGCGCAGACGTTCTAATCACCGCCATGCGGCCGCGGTCCGCCACGATGCGGGCCGCGGCCGTCTCGTGCGCGATGTAGCCGGAGACGCCATGTCGCTAGGGGCGAAGACGATTCGTTATCGACGTCTTGCGAGTCTCCTGCGTCATCGCTGGCGGCGGCAGTTCGTATTCCTGATCGGCGGCGTGGTCACCGCCCTGGTCGCGATCGCCTTCACCGTCCTGGCCGACTACGCCCATGACGCGAATCGATTGATCCGCGCCCAGTGGCCTTATGTGCCCCTGATCCTGTGTCCGGTCGGTTTCGGGATCATCGTCTTCCTGGCCAACCGCTATTTCCCGAATTCGCAAGGCAGCGGCATTCCGCAAGCCATTGCCGCGCGGCATCTGGACGATCCGTCGGCGCGGCAAAAGCTGGTTGGCTTGCGTGTGGCGATCGGCAAGATCTTCCTCACGCTCGGCGGTCTTCTTTGCGGTGCGTCGATCGGACGCGAAGGCCCGACCGTACAAGTTGGTGCCGCGGTGATGTTCACCGTTGGGCGTATGTCGCCGTTGCGCCAGCGCGGCTTGATCGTGGCTGGCGCGGGTGCCGGGGTCGCGGCGGCATTCAACGCGCCTCTGGCCGGCATCATCTTCGCCATCGAGGAACTGAGCCGTTCGTTCGACCCCAAGACCAGCCGTTTGGTGATCGCGGCCGTGCTGGTCGCGGGCCTGATCTCGGCCATGATTCTCGGCAACTACAGTTATTTCGGAAAGAGCGACGCCACGTTGCACGGCATCGACGCTTGGATTGTCGTTCCCGTATGCGGCGTGCTGGGCGGCTTGGCTGGCGGCCTATTCAGCCGCCTTCTGGTCGTCATTATGCGCGGCATCCACGGTCGGATCGGCCATTGGTGCAAGCGCAACCCGATCCGCTTCGCCGTGCTGTGCGGCCTTGCCTTCGCGGTCATCGGCGTCCTGTCGCAAGGCTCCGTCTATGGTACCGGTTATGACCAAGCGCGCGCGCTTCTCGAGGGCCAAGAGGGGGCGGGCTGGAGCTTCGGCCTGCTCAAGTTCGGCGCCACGCTGCTGTCGTCCGTCAGCGGTCTGCCCGGCGGCCTGTTCTCGCCGTCGCTCGCTGTCGGCGCGGGTTTTGGAATGAACATCGCGTCTCTGTTCAGCCCCGAGCTGTTCAAGGCCGTGGTGCTGGTGGGCATGGTGGCCTACTTCACGGGAGTGGTACAGGCACCCATCACGGCCTTTGTCATCGTGACCGAGATGACACAGAACTATGGCATGCTGGTGCCGCTGATGGGCGCCGCGCTGATTGCCTATGTATGCTCGCGGATGGTGTGTCCGAAGAGCGTCTATCACGCGCTCGCGGAAAACTACCTGGCGCCTCCGCCGTCGCGCTGAACCCGAATGCGTGACGGCCGGCTTTTCCTAAGCGTCAGTTCGTCTGCTTCTGCAGTTCGTCCGTCATGATCTTGCCGTCCTTGTTCTTGTCGGCGGCGTCGAACTTCTTGGCGTAGTAGTCGAGATATTCCTGCTTGGTCACCACACCGTCCTTGTTGGTGTCGATCTCGTTGAATAGCGTGTTGGGCTTGCCCTTGTTCTTCGTGGGCATCTCGTCGGCCGTGATCTTGCCGTCCTTGTTCTTGTCTATCGAATCGAAGCGCTTGGAGTAGTAGTCGAGATACTCTTGCTTCGAGACGGCGTTATCCTTGTTCGTGTCCATCGTGCCGAAGACCGCGTTCGGCCCGCTAAAGACCATATTGGGCGGAAGCACGGGAGGGCCGCCGCCGCCCATTTGCGCGTTCGCGCCAGTGCTCCCAATCAGCATGACCGCCAGAGCAGAGGCCGCGAGCGCAGCAAATTTCGAGTTCAGCATGGCGATCTCCGTGGTTTAGAGCCTATTGCCCGAGCGCTTCGCTTTTGCTCAGCGATCCATCCTTGTTCAGATCGTGCTGTTGGTACCATTCGGCGGAGTGGATCTGGAATTCCTGTTGGGTGACCACGCCATCACTATTCTTATCCACGGCTTGGAATGTCTTCTGGGCTTGCGGGGTGTTGGGCATCTCGTCCGGCGTGATCTGGCCGTCGCCGTTCTTGTCGAATTGTTTGAACGCCTGGGACGTCGCGCCGTCATATTCGT
Source organism: Alphaproteobacteria bacterium (assembly GCA_050180485.1). Taxonomy (GTDB): domain Bacteria; phylum Pseudomonadota; class Alphaproteobacteria; order CADEGL01; family CADEGL01; genus CADEGL01. Next base: position 75,781 of record JBFXED010000009.1, read on the forward strand.
TCTGAGTCAGCACGCCATCGCCGTCGGAATCGCGGTTGTCGAACGCTTGGGCGTTCGTTTGGGTCGTGTTCTCGTCGACCGGCATGAATAGGTAAGACGGAGCGATGGGGTCCGCCATCAGGCCCTGAGCCCTGAGCGCGTCCGTCGAGGCCGCCAAGGCAAGGCCGGAAAAAAACACGGCAAGACACGGGCGCAAGAACAGCACGGAACGATCCCTCATTCGCATTCAACAATGCGTGATGGTACGCCGGGGTCGGGGCAAAAAGCGAAGATTTTTCAGCGGTATGCGGTCGATCTTTGCCGAACGATGAAAGCTGTTTTCGCTGCCGTTTGCCTTGATTTCGTCACGTTTGGCCGCACATATGGGCGGCAGGCCACTGACAGGGTGACGTGCGTGCGGCGTCTCTTCTTGATTCTTCTGGCGCCTATCTTTGGCGTGCTCGTGTCCGCGGGCGCCTCGGCGAATCCCGTTCAACGCGATCATGTGCGCGTCACGCTCATTTCCGAGGCATCGTCGGTGCGGCCGGGCGATACCGTTTGGGTCGCCCTGCGCCAGGAAATCAAGCCGGACTGGCACACCTATTGGATCAATCCCGGCGATTCGGGCGTCCCCACGACCATCGCCTGGACGTTGCCGCCGGGCGCCGAGGCGGGCCCCATTGTTTGGCCCGCGCCAATCCGCTTCCCGCTCGGTCACTTGGTCAATTTCGGCTATGCCGGCGAAGTGTGGCTGCTGACGGAGATCAAGGTGCCAGCGGCCGCGGCGACGGGCGTAAATTTTGACGTGACGGCCCAGGCTAACTGGCTTGCTTGCGCGCAGATCTGCGTGCCGGAAGAGGCGTCGCTCTCGCTCAGCATTCCGCTCGCCACGGAGACTCGCGCCGATTCGGCCGCCGCGGCGGGTTTCGCCAAGGCGCGCGCCGCCCTGCCGCAACCGGCGCCGTGGCCGGCATCCTATGCCGCCACTAAAGAGGGCTTCCGCCTCGCGTTGGCCATGCCGAAGGAAATGGCCGCGGCGGTGTCTGATTCCTTCGTGTTCCCCGAGCAGCTCGACGCGATCGAGAACGGCGCCGCGCAAAAACGCCACGCGACGGCAGACGGGCTCGCGATCGATCTTCAGCGCGGCGTCCTGGGCCTGAAGCCCGGCGAAAGGCTGACCGGCGTGGTCGAGCTGACGGAGGGGGCGGGCGGCGGCGGCCAGGCGCACCGTTTCGCTTTCGCGGCCAGCCCCGCGCCTCCCGGCGCCGTGATCGGATCGAGTGTAGGCGATAGTCGCGGGCCGGGGCTGCCGCTCGCGCTTCTCTTGGCCTTCGCCGGCGGCCTGATCCTCAACCTGATGCCGTGCGTGTTCCCGATTTTGTCCATGAAGGCAGTCGGGTTGGTGCGTCTGGCAGATCAAGAGCGGCGCGCCGCACGCGGGCATGGCTTGGTCTTTGGCGTGGGCGTCGTGATCTCTTTCGCCGTGCTGGCGGGAGTCCTGATCGCGCTGCGTGCGGGCGGCACCGCGGTCGGCTGGGGCTTCCAGCTTCAGACCCCGTGGTTCGTCTTGTTTCTGTCCTATCTGATGTTCGCCTTGGGACTCAATCTGTCCGGCATCTTCCGCATCGGTGGGGCCTTCGCGGGTGCGGGTGGGGCGCTGGCGTCAAAGCCCGGCAAGGCCGGCGCGTTCTTCACCGGCATGCTAGCCGTGCTGGTGGCAACACCTTGCACGGCGCCGTTCATGGGCGCGGCCTTGGGCTTCGCCCTGGCGCAACCGGCTTTGCCCGCGCTTGCCGTGTTCCTCGCGCTCGGCACGGGCATGGCGGCGCCCTATGTCCTGCTCAGCCTGTCGCCCGCGCTGCTGCGCCGCCTGCCGAAACCCGGCCCCTGGATGGAACGGTTCCGTCAGCTTCTGGCCTTTCCCATGTACGCCACCGCCGCATGGTTGGTCTGGGTGCTGGGCCAGCAAAGCCCCGTCAGTGGTATCGCGCTGGCGCTTGGCGGCTTCATCTTGATCGGCTTCGCGGTGTGGCTGGTGCGTCAGATGGATGGCAGCCGGCAGGTATGGCGCACGGCGTACGCCGCGCTGGCTGCTATTGCGCTGGGCGGCGCTCTGTCGACCTTGCATTTCGTCGAAGCATCGGCGGCGGCTCCGGCGTCCGCCGGACGCGCGGTAACCATGAAGGACGCCGAGCCGTGGAGTACGGCACGCCTGGACGCTTTACGTGCCGAGGGAAGGCCGGTGCTGGTGAACTTCACGGCGGCTTGGTGCATCACCTGCCTCGTGAACGAGAAGGCGGCCCTGAGTACGGATGCCGTGCAGGGCGCCCTGAAATCGAAAAGCGTCGCCTATCTTAAGGGCGATTGGACGCGCCAGGACCCGGCCATCACGGCGGCCTTGGCGTCGTTCGGGCGCAGCGGCGTTCCCCTTTACGTGCTTTATCCGCCCGGCGGCGAGCCGATCGTCTTGCCGCAGATCCTGACCGCGAGCGGCGTGCTCGCGGAGTTGAACCGTATCTGACGAAACGTAAGAAGGAGAATGACGATGGACACGCGAAGCCTTTTCAAGGCCGGCCTGGCGGCGGGTGCCATGTTCCTCGCCATCGGCTTCACGCAGGCGGGCGCCGCGCCCGCAATCGGGCAACCGGCGCCCGATTTCACGGCGACCGACAGCAATGGCAAGACCGTCAAGCTGTCGGATTATAAGGGCAAGGTGGTCGTCCTGGAGTGGACGAACAACGAATGCCCGTACGTGAAGAAACATTACGGCAGCAACAACATGCAGACGCTGCAAAAGGACGCGACCGCGCAGGGCGTGGTCTGGCTGTCCGTGATCTCCTCCGCCAAGGGCGAGCAGGGCTATGTCGAGCCAGCGGCGGCGAATCAGCTGACGTCCAGCCGTTCGGCCACGCCGTCCGCGGTGCTGCTCGATCCGTCGGGCAAGATCGGCCAGGAATACGGCGCGAAGACGACGCCGCATATGTACATCGTCGATCCGGCCGGCAAGTTGGTCTACATGGGCGGTATCGACGACAAGCCGACGAACAATCCGGCCGATATCCCGAACTCGAAGAACTATGTGCGCGCTGCGCTGGGCGAGGTGATGGCGGGCAAGCCGGTCAGCGAGCCGGTGACGCGCGCCTATGGCTGTACGATCAAGTATCAGTCGTAGTTCGAACCGGACTTCCAATGACGCCGGCCGGGCGCACACTCGGCCGGTTTTTCTATCGGCGCATCGCCCGCCACACCCGTTCGGGCGTCGCCGGCATGTCGATGTCGCGCACGCCAAAGGGCGCCAACGCATCGACGATGGCGTTGACCACAGCCGGCGGCGCGCCCGTGGTGCCACCTTCGCCGGCGCCCTTCACGCCCAGGGGATTGTTCGCGCAGGGCACCTCGTTGATCTCGGTGGTGAAGAACGGCATCTCGTCGGCACGCGGGATGGCGTAGTCCATGAAACTGCCGGACAGAAGCTGTCCGCTCGCGCGGTCGTAGGTACATTGCTCGATCAAGGCCTGGCCGATGCCTTGCGCGATGCCGCCATGGAGCTGGCCATCCAGGATCAGCGGGTTGATGACCCGGCCCACGTCATTGATCAGCGTGTGGCGCAGCAGCGCGACCTGGCCGGTAGCGGGGTCGATCTCGACCTCCGCGACCTGACAGCCGTTGGGGTAGGTTTCCTCCGGTTGTTTGTGGTCGCCATGGGCGGACAACTCGTCGCCGCGCGAAACGGCATGGGCGGCCACTTCATAGAGTCCGACTGCTCGGTCCGTGCCCGCGACGCGGAAGCGGCCGTCGGCATATTCGATGTCGCGCGTCGCGGCCTCCAGCATCTCGCCGGCCAGGCTGCGGCCTTTCTCGACCATGGCGCGGGCGCTCAGCACGGTCGCCGTGCCGGCCTTGCGCATGGAGCGGGATGCCGCCGAGCCGTAACCCGCGCGCACCTGGCTTGTGTCGCCGATGACGACCTTCACGTCATCGAACGGCAGGCCCAGCTCGTCGGCCAGCACCTGGGCGAAGGCGGTTTCGTGGCCTTGGCCGCTGGGTCCGCTGCCGCCGTATAGCATCACGCGGCCTTCAGGCAGTACTTTGACTTCGGCGAACTCCGACGGCGCGCCGCCCGCGTTCTCGACGAAATTGCAAAGGCCGATGCCGCGCAAGCGGCCGCGCTTCTCCGATTGCGCTTTGCGCGCGGAAAACCCTTTCCAATCTGCGGCTTGCAGCGCGAGGTCCATGTTCTTCTCGAACTCGCCGCTGTCATAGACCGCACCGCCCTGTGTGGCGTAGGGCATGGCCGAGGGCGGCACCATGTTGAGGCGGCGTAGAGCGATGCGATCGCGCCCGGTCTCGCGCGCGGCCTCGTCGATCAGACGTTCCAGAGCGTGACTGGCCTCGGCCCGCCCGATGCCGCGATAGGCGTAGGCGATGGCCGTGTTGGTGAAGACGCCGCGTAGCTCGAAATGAACGGCGCCGAAGCGGTAGGCGCCGGTGATGATCGGACCCATATGGGCGATGGTGGCCATGATGCCGCGCGCGGCGACATAGGCGCCCAGGTTCCAGTCGCTCGACACTTTGAGGCCGGTGAATCGTCCGTCCTTATCGAGCGCAAGGGCGCAGCGCAGCGTGTGGCCGCGCGCCTGCACATCGGTCAGGAAGCTCTCGCCCCGGTCGCCCAGCCATTTCACTGGACGGCGCAGATGCCGCGCGGCCCAGGCGATGATCAGGTTCTCCGGATAGAAATAGCCGCGCGGGCCGAAGCCGCCGCCGACATCACCGACGATGACCCGGACGGTGTCCTGCGGCACGTCGAGCGTGTAGGCCAAAGTCTCGCGAAACCGGTGCGCACCCTGGCAGCTCGCATGGAGGGTCAGGAGCTTGCTGGCTTCGTCGTAGGAAGCGAGCGCTGCGCGCGGTTCCATGAAGGCCACGACCAGCCGTTCGTTGGCCAGTTCGAGTTTCGTGATATGCGCGGCGCGTTTGAAGACGTCATCCGCCGCGTTCTTGTCACCGACCTCCCACTCGAAACAGGTATTGTTCGGCAATTCGTCCCACACGAGGGGAGCGCCCTTGGCCAGCGCAGAGGCGGCGTTCGGTACGGCGCCCAGGATTTCGTAATCGACCTCGACCAAGGCGCCGGCTTCAGCGGCGATCTTGGCCGTCTCTGCTACGACCAGAGCGACACAGTCGCCCGCATAACGCACCTTGTTTCGGCACAACGCCCAATGCTCCGGCTCGGGCATACGGCTGCCGTCGCGGTTCTTGAACTCGTAGCGCGGATCGCGCGTCATGGGCGGCAGCGGTTTGACGCCGTCCTTGTCCATGTCGGCGCAGGTGAAGACGCCCAGCACGCCCTTCATCTTGCGCGCGACCGTGGCATCGATGTTTCGGATGCGCGCGTGGGCGTGGGGCGAACGGACGATATGAGCGTGGGCCTGACCGGGAAGATTGATGTCATCCAGGTAATGGCCGCGCCCGGTCAGAAGGCGTTCGTCCTCCACGCGCCGGATCGGCTGACCGATGAGGGACGGCTTCTTCGCGGGTTTCGCGCGCGCCATTGTGGGTCTCCCTAGATTTCTCGAAGAATTCGCTTGGCCTTGTGCGTGGTGCGCGGCAGGACACCGGGCTCCACCACCTCGACGACGGCGCGCACTTGCAGCGCGGCGCGCAAGGCGTCGGTCAGGCGGACGGTGAGGTTCGGCGGTGCATCGGGCGCGCGTTCGACGCGTAGCTTGATGCCGGTCAGGAAGCCGGCGTGATCGGAAACGTCCTTGTCGAGGACGATCAGGTACTCGCCTGTGGTGCCGGGTGTCGCGCGCACGACTTCTTCGACCGCGCTGGGGAATACGTTCACGCCGCGCACGATCAGCATGTCGTCCGCGCGCCCGCGCACGCCGCCGGCCAGCCGTGCATGGGTACGGCCGCAGGCGCAAGGCGAAGGGTCGCGCACCACGACATCGCCGGTCCACCAGCGGATTAGCGGGCAGGCTTCCTTGTCGAGATGGGTCAGGACCAAGACGCCCGGCGTGCCGTCAGGCACGGGCTGTTCCGTCGCGGGATCGAGGATTTCTGCCAGGGCGAAGTCTTCCGCCAGATGCGAACCGGCTTTCTCCGCGCACTCCCAGGCGATGGGTTGGAACTCCAGGCTGCCATAGGCATCGTAGGCCTTTGCGTTCCATCCGTGCTCAATCAGGGCCCGTGTCGCCGGGATGCTGGCGCCGGGTTCGCCGCCAAGCGCGATGCGCGCGACCTTGCTGTCGCGCAAATCCAGGTCCATGCCGCGCGCCACCTCGATCAAATGGACGGCGAAGGAGGGCGTCGCGCAGACGGCGGTGGTGCCATAGTCAAAGATGGTGCGCACCTGCCGTTCCGAATCGACGCTGCCGGCCGGAATGCAGAGGGCGCCGATCTTGGTGTAGGAGCCCATGCCGCCCAGGCCGCCCACGAACCAGGAGAGGCTAAACAGGCATTGGAACACGTCGCTCTTCCGCACGCCCTGGCTATAGGCCATGCGGGCGTAAAGATCGCTCCAGCGGTGGAGGTCCTTCTGGGTCCAACAATCGGGCGCGGGTTTGGCCGTGGTGCCCGACGAGAAATGGACGCGCACCACGGAATCGAGCGGCGCGGCCAACTGCGTGCCCCAAGGCGGTGCATCGTTCACCGCGTCGACATAGTTCGCTTTGCGGGTGACGGGCAGGGCGCGCAGGTCGTCGAGCGTTTTCAGGTCGCCCGGATTCCAGCCCAACCGCTCATGACGCTGGCGATAGAAATGGCTGTTGTCATGGACATAGGCGAGTTGCGCCTTCAGCCGTTCGAGCTGATGCGCGGCCAGCTTCTCGCGCGGCCAGGTCTCGCGCGCGTCCCAATAGCGGTCCGAGTGCGGACGGGCTTCGCTCACGCCTTGTCCTTGCTGGCCTTGATGGCGCGGGCGATCACCAAACGTTGGATCTCCGAGGTACCTTCATAGATCTCGGTGATGCGCTGGTCGCGGTAATAGCGTTCGACGGGCGAGGGCTTCACATAGCCGAAGCCGCCCAGGGTCTGCACGGCGGCATCCACGGCCCGGTGCGCGGCTTCGCTGGCATAGAGCTTGGCCATCGCGCCGAGCGCGCCGATATCCTCGCCCGCGTCATAGGCGCGCGCGGCCTCGTAGGTCATCATCCGCGCGGCGCTCAACTCCGTCGCCACGTCGGCCAGGCGGAAGCCGATACCCTGATGATCGATGATGGCCTGCCCGAAGGTCTTGCGCTCCACCGCGTGGCGCACGGCGGCTTCATAGGCCGCGATGCCGATGCCAACCGATTGTGCCGCGACCGTCACGCGCCCGACGGACAGCGTCTTGAGCGCCAGGCGGAGTCCGCGCCCTTCCGTGCCGACGATGGCGTTGTCCGTGACGGTCGTGTCGAGCTTGAGATTGCTGGTGAGCGTGCCGCGTAGGCCCATCTTGTCTTCGTAGAAGTCGATGACGACGCCGGACTGCTCCTTGTCCACGAGGAACGCGGTCACGCCGCGCTCCTCGTCGGAGCGCGCGAAAACGATGTAATAGCGGGCCGCGCCGCCGTTACCGAGCCAGCATTTCTCGCCGCGGATGCGCCAGCCGTCGCCCTCGCGCACCGCCGCAGTCTGGATCGCGGCGATGTCCGAACCAGCGCCGCGTTCCGAGAGCGCGAAGTTGACCGCAACACCTTCGCGCGCGAGGCCGCCGAGATAGATGCGCTTCTGAAGGTCGCTGCCTTCCAGAAGAATTGGGAACCCGCCGAGGGGCAGTGCTACGACGATGGCCGCGGTCGAGGCGCAGCCTTGCGCGACCTCGTCCACGACGGCGCATAAGGAGGTGAGGGTGGCGCCTTCGCCGCCGAACTGTTTAGGCACGAACATGCCCGCGATCTTGTGCCTCTGCAGAAGCTCGACGCTTTCGACCGGATAGCGTTGGTCGCGGTCCAGGATCGGCGCCAGGGGCGTGAAATATTGCTCGGTCAGTTCGCGCGCCAGATCGCGCCAATAGGCGGCATCGGGGTCCAGGCGCGGTTTCCAGATGATGCTCATGCTCAGGTCGGCGACAGGCCGATGGTGATGCCGCCATCCACATAGAGGACTTGGCCCGTGGTGAAGCCGGCCAAATCTTGGAGAAAATAGCCGCAGGCCGCGGCAATCTCTTCCGGCTCGCCCATGCGCCCAAGCGGGATCGAGGCCAGCGTGGCTTTGGTCGAAGGCGCGTCGGGCGGATTGCCCGCGCGGAACATCTCCGTCGCCGTTGGCCCGGGCGCCACACAATTGACGGTGATGCCATGCTCGGCAAGCTCCAATGCCCAGGTGCGCACGAAGCCCAGCAGCGCGGCCTTGGTTGCCGCATAGCCGCCGCGTCCGACCTTGCCGAGCGCCGCGCGGCTGCCGACCATGACGATGCGGCCGCGTTTCTTTTTCTTCATGGCGGGGATGACGGCCTGGGCCAGCACCAGCCCGACGCGCAGATTGACCGTCAGCATCGCGTCCAGTTCGGCCAGGGTCGCGTCTTCCAGCCGCGCGATCTTGATGATGCCGGCATTGTGAACCAGGTGATCGATCGCATGGCGCGCGGCGATCGCATCCATGGCCTTCTTCGTAGCGTCGACGTCCGACAGATCGACCGCGTGGAACTCGCCGTTGAAGCCCGCATCGGGCTTCGTGCGCGCCAAGCCGATGACCTGGTGGCCTTGCTTCGTCAGATGGTCGGCCAGCGCGCGGCCAATGCCTTTGGATACGCCGGTGATGAGAGTGATCGGCATGGTTAGACCGTTGCGACAGGGGTGACAGGCGAACCGACGGCGCCGGGAAGGTTGAGTGGCGGCGCGGTCAGGAGGAAACGGTTGCGTCCGCGCTCGCGCAAGTAAGCGGCGAGGGGGCCGAGATGCCACAGCTCGCCCAGATGGACACCGAGCTTGAACAGGCAATGCTCATGCAGGGGCAGGGCGGCGCGTGCGCCCGATGCGGGCTTGGCGGGATAGGCTTCGACCGCGAAATTGTCAGCGATCAGGCACGCCATGCCGCTGTCTGTGATCCACTTGAGTAGGTTCGGGTCGCGCCCATCGAGCACGGTGCAGGCATGATGCAGCGCGTCGGTGTCGGTATTCGCCCCCATCTCCAGGATCACATCGTCGAACCCCGTATGGAGGCAGACCATGTCGCCCTTTTCGACGCCGGTCTTGTCCGCGTCGCAGACGCGCATGATGTCGTCGTAGCCGACCAGTTTGCGCGCGCGGCCGAAGCGGGCGTGCAGGTCGATCATCACCCCGCGTCCCTGCGCGCCCGACTCCGCCATGTGCTCGATGCCAAGCGCCTTGGCGGATACGCCGGCGAAACGCTCCCAGCCCTTGGTGGGATCGTCTTTCGTCGGGTCGCGGATATCCGAACCCGCGCGCCAGCCGTTGTAGTAGACAGGCTCGGCCTTGCCGTCGCCGTCCGCGTCGAACTTCGCGCCCCAATGGGCGAAGCTGTCCCATTGAGTCGAGAACTGGGTGTGGATCAGCGCCACGTCGTCCGAGACGATGTCGTAGAACTCGGGATCGACGGAGGAGAGCGGGAAGTTGTAGCCCGCTTGGCCGTTGCGGATGGTGGCCGCGATGCGCGGCGCGTGGCGGGCAGGGTGGGGGCTCTTGCCCGGCCGGTCGAGCGGCAGGCTGAGCGAGAACACCTTGCCCTCCTTCACCTCGGCGATGCCGGCCTTGACGCGCTCGGGCGTCAGGAAGTTCAGGCGTCCCTTTTGATCGTCGGGTCCGAATTCGCCCCAGTTGGAACCGTCGGGGCGGCGCTTCCAACGCTCGGTCATCAGCGCCCGCCGCCCACGTCCATGATCATGCCTGTGACGTAAGAGGCTTCACCCGAGCAGAGCCAGATGGCGGCGGTGGCGATCTCCATGGGATCGCCCACGCGTCCGAGCGGAACAGCGGTCTTGGCGCGCTCCATCAGTTTTTCTTTATCGTCGAAAATCTCGGTCATGATCAGGCCGGGCCGGATGCAGGCGACGCGGATCCCGTCCGGCGCAACCTCGTTCGCGAGACCCATGGTGAATGCGTCGAGCGCGCCCTTGCTGGCCGTGTAGGGCATCTCGCCAACCAGCTTGTAATGGCCGGAGGCGCGCGAGGAGATGTTGACGATGACGCCACCCTTGCCGCCGCGCCGGGTCGACATGCGCCGGATCGCCTCGCGGGCGCACAGGAACGGCCCGAACACATTAACGGCGAAAATTTTTTGCAAGCCCTCGAGTTCGACCTCGGCCGTATCTCGGGCGGGCAGGTCGATGCCCGCGTTATTGACCAAGGCCGTCACGGGACCGAACGCCTTGTCGACTTCCTGGAACATCCGCACGATGTCGGCTTCCTTGCCGACATCGGCCTGAACCGCGATGGCCGAACCGCCGCCGTCGCGGATCTTGCGCGCGACCGCCTCGGCCTTTTCCTTGGCGCGGCTGTAGTTCACGCAGACCTTCCAGCCCCGCGCGCCGCCCAACTCCGCGATGGCGGCGCCGATGCCTCGGCCCGCACCCGTCACGACCAGAACGCCCGCCATGCTGCCTCCCCTCAACTTGGCCGTGCTCCATGATATGCCGACCAGCGCGGTTTCGGGTAGGCTCCAAGCCAAGGTTTCCGGGGGACAGCGTATGACGGGATTCGCTGAATACGCGCGTTATGACGCCGTCGGTCTAGCCGACCTGATTCGCCGCAAGCAGGTGAGTGCCGAAGAGGTGCTGGAGGCCGCGATCGCGCGGATCGAACGCCTCAATCCCAAGATCAACGCAATCATCCGGCCGATGTTCGATCAGGCGCGCAAGCAAGTGGCGCGCGGCCTGCCCAAGGGGCCTCTGGCCGGCGCACCTTTCGCGATGAAGGATCTCGGCGCGCTCTATGCCGGGGTGCCGACAGTGAATTGCAGCCGTCTTTGCGCCAACGACCCGCCCGCGGATCACAACAGCACGATCACCGAACGGCTTCTGGCCGCGGGGCTGGTGATCCTGGGCAAGACCGCCACGCCGGAAATGGGCTTGTGCATGACGACCGAGCCCGTCCTGTACGGTCCGACCCGCAACCCGTGGAACACGGATTACTCGGCCGGCGGCTCCTCGGGTGGTTCGGGCGCCGCCGTCTCGTCCTGCATGGTGCCGGCCGCCCACGGTTCCGACGGCGGCGGCTCGCTCCGCGTGCCGTCGTCGAACGGCGGGCTATTCGGCTACAAGCCGACGCGCGCCCGCACGCCGGCGGGCCCGGACGCGGGCGAGGGGTGGAGCGGCCTATCTCTCGAGCATGCCGTCGCTCGCAGCGTACGCGACAGCGCGGCGATCCTAGACGCGACCCAAGGTTTCGCGCCGGGCGACCCGTACTGCGCACCGCAGCACGACCGGCCCTTTCTTTCCGAGATGGGCGTAGATCCGGGGCGGCTGCGCATCGCGCTCACCACCAAGGGCAAGCTGGGTGAGGCCATCGATCCCGAATGCGTCCAGGCGGCGAAGAACGCGGCGCGCCTATGCGAATCCTTGGGGCATGAGGTTGTCGAGGCGGAACCCGATTACGACGCCGAAGCCGTCCGGTGGGCGCTCAAGGTCATCATCACCAGCAATATGACTAACTTGTTAGCCACGATTGGGCGCGCGCGGGGGCGCGCGGTCGATGCGGGCGAGGTCGAACGCGTGACGTGGCAGTGGGCCGAGGACGGCAAACGCATGACGGGCGCGGATTATGCCCGTGCTGTCCAGGTCCTGCACACGACCGGCCGCAAGCTGGCCTCGTTCTTCAGCAAGTTCGATGTGGCCCTGACGCCGACACTGGCATCGCCGCCCGTGAAGCTGGGCGTGGTGAACATGATGCGGAACGACCCCGAGGTGTTCTTCGACGATTTGTTCGACCGGTTGCCCTTCACGCCGCTCTACAACGTGACCGGCGGGCCGGCCATGACGGTGCCGCTCCACTGGACGGCGTCCGGCATGCCCGTGGGCGTGCAGTTCGGCGGCGATTTCGGCGCCGACGTCACGCTTTTCCGGCTGGCGTCTCAGCTGGAAACGGCGCAGCCTTGGATCGGGCGTTTCCCCGCGACGATGGCGGCATGAGGTTCGAATGACCGACCCGTTCACACTCGGCGACGTGAAGCTCGATCCCTATTGGTGGGATCAGGCGCCGCGGCCGAAGCTTCCGGAACTGGCTCTGCCCAAGCGCGTCGATGTGGCCGTGATCGGCGCGGGCTTCACGGGGTTGGGCGCGGCACTCACCCTCGCGCGCGCCGGGCGCGACGTACTGGTGTTCGACGCCGAAACCGCCGGCTGGGGCGCCTCGTCGCGCAACCAGGGCCATATCGGCCTGATCAAACGCGCCTTCGCCGATGTCGAGAAAGCCTATGGCAAGCCCAAGGCCATCGCGCTGGTGCGCGAGGGACAGGCGGCCATCGACCATGTGATCGACCTGATCGAGCGCGAGAAGATCGAGTGCTATCTGCGCAAGAACGGCCGCTTCATCGCCGCACCCCGGCCCAGCCACTATGAATCTCTGGCGCGCGAACTGGAACTGCTCAAGCGCGAAATCGGCTTCGAGGCCGACATGGTGTCCAAGGCCGAGATGCACAAGGAGATGGCGTCCGAAGCCTATGCGGGCGGCGAAATCCGCCACCGCGAGGCGTGCCTGCATGGCGGCTTGTTCCACAACGGCATGCTCGCGCGCGCTATGGGGGCAGGGGCGCGCATCGCCGCCGAGACGCGCGTCACGCGCATCGAGCGTGGCAAGGATGGCTTCACCATCCATACGGCGCGGGGTTCCGTCGCGACCAAGGACGTGTTCGTGGCGACCGACGCTCTGACTGGAAAGCTGGTGCCCTATCTGGCGCGGCGGATGATTCCGGTCAGCGCGGGCGGCATCGCGACCGAGCCTTTGCCGCCGGAGCGCGTCCGCGCCGTGATTCCGGGTCTGCGCGCCTGTATCGACACCTGGAAGCTGAGCAATTCGATCCGCCCGTCGCCCGATTTGACGCGCATCGTCTTCGGCGGCCGCCGCACCATGGTGGACAGCGACGCACGCACCTCCGGCCGCCGGCTCTACGCCAACATGCTGCGCCTGTTTCCCCAACTCGCGGGCGTTCGCATCACCCATAGCTGGCTGGGCAAGGTCGGCTACACGTTCCAGACCATGCCCCATATCGGCATGGTGGACGGTATGCACTATGCCACCGGCTATTGCGGTTACGGTGTCGGCGTCGCGCCCTATCTCGGCCACAAGGTGGGCTTGCGCATTCTGCGGGCCAACGATTCCGCCACGGCCTACGACGATCTGCCGTTCCAGACCCGTCCGCTCTATTACGGTGACCCATGGTTCCTGCCGGCCAGCGTGGCCTGGTACCGGTACCAGGACTCCCGCGCGCGTTGAGCCGGAAGCCCGGTTGCCGGCAGCACGATCCGCGCCTATCTCACTCCCATGGTCATTCAACTCGACCACATGATCGTCCCCGTCCGCGACAAGGAAGCCGCGGCCAAGTTCTTCGCCCGCATCTTCGGCTTGTCCTATGACGGGCCCATGGGACCGTTCGCGCCCGTCCGCGTCGGCAGCCTGACGCTGGACTTCGACAGCCACGACGATCCCGCCGTGCTGCACTATGCCTTCAAGGTGGATGACGCCACCTTCGATGCGATCTTCGGCCGGATCAAGGTAGAGGGGCTGCGCTATGGCAGCGGCCCATTTTCACTGGAAGATATGCGGGTCGGCGACCGGGACGGCGGGCGCGCGCTTTACTTCAAGGACCTGGACGGGCACATCCTGGAAATCCTGACTAAGTGATCGGCAGGGCCAGCAGCGCGCCACCCGCCGCGCTGATCGCGACCACGGCCCATGGCGGCGTCCGCCACAGGAACAGCAGCAGGAAGGCAATGGCCGCCAGCACGAAATCGCCTGCGTTCCGAATACCCGCCGTCCACACCGGGTTGTAGAACGCGGCCAGCAACAAGCCGACGACCGCGGCGTTGACCCCGCGCAGCGCAGCCTGGGCGACGGGCCGGCGGCGTACATCCTCCCAGAAGGGCAACGCGCCCAACACCAGCAGGAAAGACGGCAGGAACACGGCGACCAGGCACAGGAGAGCGCCCGTCCAGCCGTTCGGTTGCGATCCCATGTTCGCGCCCAGGTAGGCTGCGAAAGTGGAGAGCGGCCCCGGAATCGCCTGCGCCGCCCCGTAGCCCGCCAAGAACGAATCGTTGCTCACCCAACCGGGGGATACGACCGATGCTTGCAGCAAAGGCAATATTACGTGACCGCCGCCGAAAATCAGTGCTCCTGCGCGATAGAACGCTTCGAACACGGCGAGCCCGTGGGACGGAACGGCGGCCAGAAGCAAAGGCGTCCCCGCCAACAACACGAAGAACAGCATGAGGAATGCAAATCCTGCCCGGCGCCCAATACGAAGCGGCAAGGAAGCGTGATCCGTCGGCATGGCGGGGCGCGGCAGGATGAAACCGCAGGCGGCACCGAGCAGGATTGCGCCGATCTGTCCCGCCGCGGTGGGAAACGCCAGGGCGATGCCAGCGGCGGCCACGGCCAAAGTGGCGCGCGGGCGGTCGGGCGCGAGCGTGCGTGCCATGCCCAGCACGGCCTGGGCCACGACCGCGACAGCCGCGACCTTCAAACCATGAATCCAACCGACGCTGGAAATGTCGCCGAGAGAGCCGACCCAGTAGGCGAACACGATCATCGCGACGGCGGACGGAAGCGTGAAGCCCATCCATGCGGCGAGCGCGCCGCCATAGCCCGCGCGCGTCAGGCCGATCGCAATGCCGACCTGGCTGGACGCGGGGCCGGGCAGGAACTGGCAGAGCGCCACCAGATCGGCATAGGCGCGGTCGTCGAGCCATTTTCGGCGCGTGACAATCTCCTCGCGGAAATACCCGAGATGAGCGATCGGCCCGCCGAACGAGGTGAGTCCCAGGCGAAGAAAAACCCGGAAGACCTCGAACCAGTGGCCGGTGTGGCGCGGCACTAGGGACCGGTCGCTTGTCATGGTCTTTTTGAATGTGGTTCGGCAGACCGATTCATAATTCCTTCATCATGACACTTTGACGCGGCTCCGCAGCGATTCGGTGCACGCGAGGTCTATTGAAATTGATCTAAAAACACCTAAGGTCCAAGCGTTTCGCGGAGGAGACGGCGCGTGAAGATCGACGGCAAACCCTATCGTACGATCTGGGTGGCGAACGACGGCTGGACAGTCGAGATCATCGACCAGACGCTGTTGCCGCACCGGTTCGAGACCTTGCGCCTGACCACGGCCGATCAGGCCGCCCACGCCATCAAGTCCATGCAGGTGCGCGGCGCGCCCCTGATTGGTGCGACGGCGGCCTACGGCATTGCGCTCGCCATGCGTGCCGATGCGTCCGATGAGGCGCTGGAAAGGGCGCATGCCATGCTGCTAGCGACGCGCCCCACGGCCATCAATCTGCGCTGGGCGCTGGACGATATGCGCGCGCATCTGCGCAACCGCAAGCGCGAGGAGCGGGTTGCCGCCGCCTATGCCCGCGCGGCCGAGATCTGCGACGAGGATGTCGCCACCAACGAAGCCATCGGCCGGCATGGGTTGGCGCTGATCGAGAAAGCGGCTAGCGGCAAGAAGGGCCCGGTCAACATCCTGACTCACTGCAACGCGGGCTGGCTGGCTTGCGTCGACTGGGGCACCGCCCTGGCGCCGATCTACATGGCCCATGACAAGGGAATCAAACTTCATGTCTGGGTCGATGAAACGCGGCCGCGCAATCAGGGTGCCTCGCTGACCGCGTGGGAGCTGGGTCGGCACGGCGTGACCCACAAGGTGATCGTGGACAACGCGGGCGGGCATCTGATGCAGCACGGGCTGGTCGATCTGTGCATCGTCGGCACCGACCGCACGACGCGCAACGGCGATGTCTGCAACAAGATCGGCACCTATCTGAAGGCGCTGGCCGCCCACGATAACGGCGTGCCGTTCTATGTCGCGCTGCCGCACTCGACCATCGACTGGACGCTCGCCAGCGGCAAGGACATCCCGATCGAGGAGCGCGACCCGGCGGAGGTGACGGCCATCCAAGGCCGCATGAAGGACGGCGCGATCACGACAGTTTCCCTGACGCCGGAAGCCAGCGACGCGGCCAATTACGGCTTCGACGTCACGCCCGCGCGGTTGGTAACCGCGCTGGTGACGGAACGGGGCTCTTGCCCTGCCTCGGAAGAGGGGCTGTTATCGCTCTATCCGGAACGAAGGAAGGCTTAACGGGGACAAGCCATGACCATGGGCATGAACGGCAAGGTGACGCTGATCACGGGTGCCACGTCCGGTATCGGCGCAGCCTGCGCCCGGGTCTTCGCCGCGGCGGGCGCGAAGCTGATGCTGACGGGCCGCAATGAAGAGCGCGGCCAGGCCGTGCTGAAGCAGGTCCAGGCCGAGACCGCCGCGGCATTTCTGGCCGGCGACGTGCAGGATTCGTCTTTCTGCGATGCGGTCGTGGAGGAAGCCATGACCCGCTTCGGCGCCTTGGACGTGCTGGTCAACAATGCCGGAGTGATCCACCGCACCGCCGCCCTCGAGACCACCGACAAGGATTGGATCGAGGCCATGGCCATAAACGTGAACGGCGTGTTCTGGTGCAGCCGCGCGGCCGTGCGCGCCATGAAGGCGGGCGGGAAGGGCGGCGCTATCGTGAACGTCTCGTCCGAATGGGGCCTGACGGCGGGCAAGGGCCATGTCGCCTATTGCACCTCCAAGGGCGCGGTCATCAACCTGACCCGCGCCATGGCGCTGGACCATATCGAGGACGGCATCCGCGTGAACGCGGTCTGCCCCGGCGAGGTGCGCACGCCCATGCTGGAGAATGGGTTGAAGCGGCGCGGCTACGACGCCAAAACCGGCTTCGAGATCCTGGGCAAGACCTTGCCGATCGGCCGCGTGGCCGAGCCGGAAGAGGTGGCCAAGGTGATCCTGTTCCTGGCTTCGCCGGACGCCAGCTACATGGCCGGCTCGATCGTGCCCGTGGATGCGGGCGCGACCGCGCGCTAGACCGGCAGCTTCTCCACCCGCGTGTCGAGCGACATCAGGTAATATTCGCGCGTCAGCGCCGGGTACTTTTGCGCGACCTGCTGGTCGAGCTTTTTCATGACCTCGGTGTGGATCATGGTTTCCGCAACGGGGTCTTGCGCGAAATCCTTGTTGAAGATGACCCGATAGGCGCCGCAATCGCGGTGATCCAAGGCGAAGAATTTCGTGATGCCGTGAAGCTGGATCGCGATTTCCAGATGCTGCCAGAACGTCTGGTTCCAGTCGGGAAATTTGTCTGTCACGGCGGCCAGGGACGCGCCGGCCATGATCATCTGGTCGTAATTGTCGTCGTAGCCTTGCCGCGCCATATAGCGGTTC
This sequence comes from Alphaproteobacteria bacterium, assembly GCA_050180485.1. GTDB lineage: Bacteria > Pseudomonadota > Alphaproteobacteria > CADEGL01 > CADEGL01 > CADEGL01. The sequence goes on from JBFXED010000009.1 coordinate 93,139, forward strand.
ACGTCGCTGATCAGCCGGTAGTCCATACAGGACAGTAGGAAGACGTCGGCCTTACCCGCCGCCGCGGCCGGAAACGGCGTCAAGCTGGACGCTGCCGCCACGGCGCCACCGGCCGCGGCCAGCTTCAAGAAGCCCCGGCGCCCGATGCCATGCGGCCGGCAGCCGCAACCGGCGTGATGCGCGGAATGTCGGACGGCCATGCTTATCCCCCGGATATGAACGTCTAGATACCCACGATACTCGCGCCGCCGTTCGGCGACAAAACCTGGCCCGTGATGAAATCGGATTCGGCGGAGGCCAGAAAGGCCACGGCATAGGCATATTCGATCGGTTGGGCCCAGCGCTGGAGCGGCACCTTCTTTTCCTCGGCCCGGATGAAGGCCTCGCCCGACGCCTTCAGAACCATGTCGGTCCATACGCCGCCCGGCGCCACCGCGTTGACGTTGATGTTCCATGGCGCGAACTCATGCGCCCAGGCCTTGGTGACGCCGATCAAGGCGCCCTTGGCCGCGATGTAGTGGGATGAGTTGTCCGCTCCGGTCATGGCCCAGCGCGAGGCGATGTTGATGATCTTGCCCGTCTTGCGCGATTTCATCCCCGGTACCACGGCCTTGGTTAGGAAGAAGTGGCCGGTCAGGTGGATATTCAGCATCCGATGGAACTGGGCCTCGTCGATCTCCTCGATCTTCTTCTTGCCGCCGCCGATGCCGGCGTTGTTGACGATGATGTCGATGCGACCGAACTCGCCTTCGGCCTTCTTGACCATATCTTGCGTCTTCGCGACGTCGGAGATGTCGTAGCCGAACGCCAGCGCCCTGCGGCCCAGCTTGCGCACCTCGGCGGCTGTCGCCTCGGCGGTGTCCAGGTTCACGTCCTGCACCACGATATCGGCGCCGCGTTCGGCCATGAGGACGGCATGGGACTTGCCCATACCGGCGCCGCTGCCGGTCACCAAGGCCACGCGGCCGTTCAGGCTGGCGGCTTTCCGTTCGGTCATCATTGTCTCCTGATTGTCAGCTCTTGAGGTCTTTGGCCGCGAGGTCGAGGCCCTTTTTCGTGATCGCGATCACTTCGTCGATCTCGTCCCGTGTGATGGTCAGGGGCGGGGAGAACAGCATGGAATCCCGTGTCGCGCGCAGGATCAGGCCGTTCCTGAGGCAGTGGTCGCGGAGTGTGATGCCCGCATGGCCCTCGGGCCGGAACGGCTGGCGCGTCTTCTTGTCGGCCACCAGTTCCACACCGGCCACCAAGCCCACGCCGCGCACCTCGCCGACCAACGGGTGGTCGGAGAACTCACGCAGCCGCTTCTGCAGATAGGGGCCGGTGTCGGTCTTCACGCGCTCGACGATCTTCTCGTCCTTGAGGATGCGGATCGTTTCCAGCGCCACGGCGCAGGAGACCGGATGGCCGGAGTAGGTGAAGCCGTGGCGGAACTCGCCGCCCTTCTCGTGCATGGTCTCGCGCATGCGCGGCCCCATGACCACGGCCGAAAGCGGTAGATAGGCCGAGGTGATCTGCTTGCCGAGCGTCATCAGGTCCGGTTCGATGCCGTAAAGCTGGGTGCCGAACCATTCCCCGGTGCGCCCGAAGCCACAGACGACTTCGTCGGCGATCAACAGCACGTCGTACTGCTTGCAGATACGGTTGATCTCGGGCCAGTAGGTCTCGGGCGGCAGCATCACGCCACCGGCCCCCATGATGGGTTCGCCAATGAAGGCGGCCACGTTGTCTGGACCCAGCTCCTGGATTTTCTTCTCCAGCTCGCGCGCGGCGGCGACGCCATAGTCGTTCGGGTCCGTGTCGCCGCCGAAGCGGTACCAATAGGGCGGCTTGATGTGGGTGAAGCCTGGCAAGGGCAGGTCGCCATGCTCGTGCATTTCGGCCATGCCGCCCAGGCTGGTCGTGACCATGGTCGAGCCGTGATAGCCGTAGGTGCGGCCGATGAAGGTTTTCTTTTTCGGCTTGCCGTGCAGGTTCCAGAAATGGCGCACAGCCTTCACGATGGTCTCGTTGGCCTCGGAACCCGATGTGGCGAAGAAAACCCGGTCCAGTCCAGGCGGGGTCAATTCGGCGATGGCGGCCGACAACTCCGTGACGCGCGGCGTCGTGCATTTGAAGAACGTATTGTAGAACGGCAGCTCTTTCATCTGCCGGTAGGCGGCCTCGGCCAGCTCCTTGCGGCCATACCCCAGCGCCACGCACCAGAGCCCGGCGAAGGCATCCAGAATGCGGGTGCCTTGGGCATCGTAGATGTAGACCCCTTCGCCGCGCGTGATGACGCGCGTGCCGCCTTCCTCCCACAGCGCCTTGTTGTCGGTGAAGGGATGGAAATGATGGCGCCGGTCGAGCGCGCGCAGCTCGTCGTAGTTGAGAATGAGCTGACCCATGGCGGCACCTACGTGGGGACGGGGTGGCGAGAGTGCCAATGGGCGCGGCGCGGCGCAAGGCGAAGGGTTGCCGCCCGCATCCTCCTGCGGCACTGTGCGACGCGGTTTGACGGAGGCGGGATGAAAGGACTTCTGGAAGGCTTGCGGGTGGTGGAAGGCTCGGCCTTCGTGGCCGCGCCGTTAGCCGGCATGACGATGGCCCAATTGGGCGCGGACGTGATCCGTTTCGACCCTCCGCGCGGCGGGCTCGACGCGCGTCGCTGGCCCCTGACCGAGAAGGGCAAGAGCATCTATTGGGCGGGGCTCAACAAGGGCAAACGCTCGATCGCCGTCGACACGCGCCGGCCCGAAGGGCAGGAGATCATCAGCGCGCTGATCACCGCACCCGGCCCTGGCAACGGTATCTTCCTCACGAATTTTCCCGTCACCGGCTGGCTGTCCTACGAGACGCTCAAGCAACGGCGCGGCGATTTGATCATGTTGAACCTGTTGGGCAACCCGGACGGCTCATCCGCCGTCGACTACACGGTCAATTGCGCGGTCGGCGTGCCGTTCAGCACCGGCCCGGAGCGAGAAGGTGGCCGCGATCCGATCAACAACGCGTTGCCTGCCTGGGACCTGACCACCGGCATGATGGCAGCGCTGGGTCTGGTGGCCGCCGAGCGGCATCGCAACCGGACGGGCGAAGGGCAACTCGTGAAGCTGGCCTTGTCCGATGTGGCGCTCGCCATGATCGGCAACCTGGGCTACATCGGCGAAAGCACGGTCAAAGGCCGCGACCGGCCGGCCACGGGCAATTACCTGTACGGCGCATATGGCAGCGAGTTCCTGACCAAGGACGGGCGCTATGCCTATGTCGTCGCCATCACCGAGCGCATGTGGAGTGAGTTGGTGAAGGCAACGGGCTCCGGCGAATCGATGGGCATCATCGCCAGGACGCGCGGCGTGAATTTGGACAGGTCGGAAGGCGCGCGCTTCGAGGCGCGCAAGGAAATCACGGCCGCGCTGAAACCGTGGTTCGCCGAGCGGACCTTGGATGAGGTGAAGGCGGCCTTCGCCGGCACGGGCGTCTGCTGGGGGCCGTATCAGACGGTCACACAGATGCTGGCCGAGGACCCGCGCGCGACCGCGGCCAATCCCATGCTGGCCATGGTGCGGCAGCCGGGCATCGGCTCCTATCTGGCGCCGGGCACGCCGTTGGATTTTAGTGCCGCGCCGCGGCTGGAGCCGCAACCGGCGCCCGCTTTGGGCCAGCACACGGACGAAATTCTTTCGGGCCTCTTGGGCATGAGCGACGGACAGATCGGCAAGCTGCGTGACGATAAGGTCGTCGCGGGCCCCGTGGAGTTGTGACGATGGGCGCTTACGATTCCTGGACCGGCAAGACCGAGCGTGTCGCGGACGAGATTCGCCTGACACCCGCCCAGGCCATGCTGGCCACGTTGGACGATACCGAAACCCGGCTCGAGAACGGCTCCGCACTGCCGCCCATGTGGCACTGGCTCTATTTTCTGCCGCGCGCGCCGCAGTCCAAGATCGGGCCGGACGGCCACGCCAGCCGCGGCGAGTTCATGCCGCCGGTCACGCTGCCGCGCCGCATGTTCGCGGGCGCCCGCCTGCGCTTTCCCCATCCGCTCCTGATCGGAAAACCCGCCGAGCGCATCGGCACCATCGGCGCCGTCGCCGAAAAGCAGGGGCAGACGGGTCCGCTGGTCTTCGTGACCGTCCGCTATGAGATCAAGCAGGACGGCAAGACCTGCATCGAGGAAGAGCAGGACATCGTCTATCGCGGTGAAGGCGGACGCACGCCGGCTCCCACCGTGGCGCCGCTGCCACCCGCGCCCCAAGAGGCGTGGACGCGTCTGGTGAAACCCGATCCCGTACTGTTGTTTCGCTATTCCGCGCTGACCTTCAACGGCCACCGCATTCATTACGACCGCACCTATGCGACCGAAGTGGAGGGGTATCCGGGCCTGGTCGTGCACGGGCCGCTGACGGCGACGCTGCTGATCGAATTGGCGCGCCGGCACGCCAAGCGTCCGATAGCCGGTTTTTCCTTCCGCGCACGGGCGCCATTGTTCGATCTGGCGCCGTTCCGCGTTCAGGGCGTACCCGCGGGCGACAAGGTGGAGCTGGAAGCGATCGGCCCCGACGGCAAGCCGTCGATGAGTGCCGTGGCCGAGCTGGGCTGAGACGTTAGACCGGCTTGGTGCCTTCCACCGCCACGCGGTGCATGACGCGGCGGAAGCCTTGATAGTCGTTGATCGGGTTATGCATCACGGCCCGGTTGTCCCAGAAGGCCAGATCGTTGACTTTCCACGAGAAGCGGCAGGTGAACTCCGGCCGTACGGCGTGGTCGCACAGGTATTTCAGCAGCGGCTGGCTTTCCTCGACCGTCATGCCGTCGAAGCGCTTCACGATGTGCGGGTGGAGGAACAGGAGCTTGCGCCCCGAATCCGGATGGGTGCGCACGACGGGATGGACGGCGGTCAGCGCGTCAATCTGCTGCCGCGTCATCTTCACGTTGGGGTCGCCAACATAGAGATCGGGGTTGGCGGCATGGACGGCCTTCATGCTTTCGAGCGTCTTCTTCAGCCCGTCGGAGAGAGTCTCGTAGGCCAGATACAGGTTGGAGAAGAGCGTGTCGCCGCCATAGGGCGGCACCTCGCGCGCATAGAGGATACCGCCCATCAGCGGCTTCTCCTTCCACGTGTGATCCATGTGCCAGCCTTCGCCGAAAATGTAGGTCTCGCCTGGCTCGTGGCGCACTTCGAACACTTCGGGGTCCTGCTGGCCCTTGCGGTCGGGATGGACGAAGGGATGGGTGTTCAGCGGCCCGAAGCGGCGGCCGAATTCCTTCTGATGCTCCTGCGTGATGTGCTGGTCGGGAAAGAAGATGACCAGGTAATCCAAGAGCGCTTGGTGGACCTCCGAGAAGGTCTCGTTGTTCAGCGGCTTGGACAGGTCGACACCGTGAATTTCGGCGCCCAACGCGCCTGAAATAGGACGCACTTCGATACGGTTGTAAGCCATCGCAATTCTCCGGGCCGATTGGGCTAAAACGCTACGATTGCCGCGGGAAGCGGGTCAAGGCGTCAGCAGCCGAGCTGTGTCGCCAAATCGTTGAAATCGGCGGCCTTCACATTCCAATTGCCTGAGCCGCCGGCATCACCTTTCTTGTCCGGGCCATGCTCCAGCGGGCGTGACACGAACGCGGTGTGGAAGCCGCATTCGGATGCGGCTTTCAGATCGCCACCATGGGCGGCCACCATCATGCATTGCTCGGGCTTGAGGCCGAGGAATTCGGCGGTGCGCTTGTAGGCTTCGGGCTGCGGTTTGTAGGCACGCGCGACCTCGGCGCCCAGGACCGCATCCCACGGCAGGCCCGCGCGCTTGGCCATGTTGACCAAGAGCGCCACGTTGCCGTTGGACAGGGTGGCCAGCACGTATTTGCGCTTGAGGCGCTTGAGCCCTTCGACCGCGTCCGGCCACGGATCGAGCCGGTGCCACGCGCGGTTCAACTCGTCGATCTCATGTTCGCCCAGATCGCTGAGACCGAAACGCGAGAGAATGCTGTCGAGGCCGATGCGGTGAAGCTCGTCCAGCTTGGTCCAGGGCAGTTGCCCGCCGCGCACCCGCTCCATCAACGGCTGGTAGAGGCCGCGCCAGGCATCGGCGAAGGCCGCCCAGTCGGCTTCGATATCTTTCTTCCGCCCGAGCATTTCGCCTTCGCGGATCAGCGAGCCGCGCCAATCCACCACCGTGCCGAAAACGTCGAAGGTGAGGGCGCGGATATCGTCCATGGCCTAGCCGTGAAGCCGCTTGTCGAGGTTGTCGCGGAAGCGCCACCAAGAGCGGATCGTGCGCAGCGCCGGCCCGCGGAAAGCGTGGAAGGGCAAGGGTTTCATGCGCGCCGAGGGCCAACCGGTCTTGGCTGCGCCGGCTTCCGTGACGCGATCCGCAAGCTGCTTGCCCATGACGCAGGCCAGGGCAACGCCACGCCCGTTATAGCCGAGACCCGCATAGAGGCCCGGCGCCAATTCGTTCAGATGCGGCAGATGGTCGGCCGTCATGGCGATCCAGCCCGACCAGGCGTAATCCCAGCGCGGTTCGCCGACCTGGGGAAAGAATCGCTTCTGCACATCCTCGCGTAGCGAGCCAAAGATTTCGGGATGCGGCTTGTGGTCGAATGCGCCGCGCCCGCCCATGACGACTCGCCCGTCCCGGTCGACCCGCGTGTAGGTCAGCATCCGCTTGGCGTCGGACGAGGCCAGATAACCGCGCGGGAAGATCGTGCGGCGCACATTGTCGCTCAAGGGCGCCGTCGCCACCTGGAAGGCGCGCACGGGAATGACCGACTGTGCCAAGCCCTTCCACAGATCGGTGGTATAGGCGTTGGTGCACAGGAACACGGTGTCAGCGACGACGATGCCGCCGTTCTGGGTGGTCAGGCGCCATTGCTTGCCGTCACGCAGCAGCGAAATAACGGGAGAGTGGCCGTGAACCTGCGCGCCCTTCTGGATCGCGGCGCGGGCCAGGCCACGCGCCAGGCTCAAGGGCTGCACGCTGCCGCCGCGCGAATCGATCCAGCCACCGACATAGAAATCGGTGCCGATCAACTCGCTAATTTGCCGCTTGTCGAGCAACGTCACCTTCACACCGCGCTTTTCCCATGCCTTGGCGCGGGCGGCGACGGCGGCCAGGTTCTTTGAATCCGTGGCGGGCTGGATCCAACCCGAATCGGCGGCATCGCATTTGATGTCGAAGCGGCGCACGAGGGAGAACAGGAAATCCGGCGCACCGCCGGACAACTCGGCCATGCGCGCACCGGCGTCGCCGAAATGCTGCTCCAGATAGTCGGGCTCGTATTTCAGACCGGCGATAACCTGCCCCCCGTTGCGGCCCGAGGCGCCCCAGCCGGGCTCCTTGGCCTCCAGCACGCGCACGTTCACGCCGCGCTCGGCCAGATGCAGCGCCGCCGATAGTCCCGTGAAGCCCGCGCCGACGATGGCCACGTCCGTGCGCAGGGCGCCGGTCAACGGCGGCGCGGCCGTGTTGGCTTCCGTCGCCGAGGCGTGCCAGAGCGAGCGCGAGAGATCCTGATGGTCATGTCCGTCGCCGGGCAATTTCATTTGAAAAGGCTCTTCAAGCGATAGGCGCTGAACGCGCTTTCATAGAAGAACGCCCAAAGGCCGCGCATGCGCGCGGGCTTGATCGGCGTCACCGGCAGGGGGAATTCGCTCGCCGGCATGCCCATGGCGCGCTTGGCCAGCATCTGGCCCCAATAGGTGCCGGGCGCGATGCCGCGGCCGTTATAGCCGAGCGTCATGGAAATGCCGGGCGCGGGCTCGTGGAAGCGCGGGATGGCATCGCTGGTGAAACCCAGCGTGCCGGCCCATTTGAAGCTCATCTTCTGTTCGCCGAGGTGGGGGAACAGATAGCGCAGGGTGCGGTGCGGCCAGGCGCGCATGCGCTCCGGATCGTCCGGCGGCAGATAACCCAAGCTGCCCACGATCAGCCGGTGGTCGCGGTCGTAGCGGGTGAAGACCATGGCCGGCTGGGTGTCGTAGATCGGATGCAGACCGGGCAGAATCGTCTTGCGCACATTCTCGCTCAGCGGCTCGGTCGCGTAGGCATAGCAGCCGACGGGGATGATCTCTTGCTTCATCCCCGGCCACAGATCGTCGGAATAGGCGTTGGTCGCGACGATGACTTTGTCCGCCGTGACCGTGCCTTTCGCCGTCTTGAGCCTCCAGCCGCCATTCGCGCCTTCCAGCGCCGCGACCCGGGTGTTGTCGTGGATCGCCGCGCCCGCCTTGACGGCGGCCGTGGCCAGGCCGCGCGCATAGCTCAGCGGCTGGATGTAGTAGCTGCGGTGGTCGATGATCCCGCCGACGTAATGGTCGGTCCCGGTCAGCTCGGCGATGCGCGCGCGATCGATGGTCTCGATATTCGCGCCGCGCGACGTCCACTGGCGCGCATGCTCTTCCAGATGCTTCATGCCGGACGGCGAATGGCCGGCCTTGATCACGCCCTTGCGCACGTCGTCGCATTGGATACCGTGCTTGGCGATCATCTCGGAAACCAGGGCAGGCCCCTTGCTGAGCGCGGCCATCAGACGTTCGCCGTAATCGGCGCCGATGGTCTTCACCACATCGTCGGGATCGAGCCACAAGCCAGCGTTCACCAGCCCCGCGTTGCGGCCCGAGCCGCCCCAGCCGATATCCTGCGCTTCCAGCACGATCGTCTTGACGCCCTGTTCCGCCAGATGCAGGGCGGCCGAGCAGCCGGTGAAGCCGCCGCCCACGATGGCCACGTCCACCTTGCGATCGCCGTCGAGCGGCGCGGTCTTGGGCGCCGGCGAAGCGGTCGCGTGCCAGAGCGAAGCGTGCATGCTGGGATGGCTGGACATCGGTATTCCTTAAAGGGATAGGGCTGTTTTCTAGCGCACCATCGCAAGCAGCCGCCCGGCGTGCAAGGCCGCCTCGTAGCGGAAGCCGCGCAATGCGCGGAACCGTGCCTTGCGTGGGGCGCGCAGCGGCAGGGGAAATTCGGAATCAGGTGCGCCCAGGATGCGCTCGGCCAGGTATTTGCCGACCGTCGTGGCCGAGGTAATGCCTCGGCCACTATAGCCGTTGGGCACATGGAAGCCCGGGGCCGGTTCGTGGAGGGAGGGCAGGAAATCGTGGCTGAGTCCCAGCATGCCCTCCCATTTGTAGACGATCTTCTGTTCGCCCAGATGCGGGTAGGTCTTGCGGATGCCGGCCTCGGCCCAGCGGTGCACGGGCGAAAGGGGCGTGTGGATCAGATGGCCGAGTGTCACGGCGATCAACCGCCCCGCTCGGTCGGTGCGGTAGTACTGGCGCACGATCTGCGTGTCGCCGAACGCCTCACCGCCGGGCATGATCGTGGCGCGCAGATTGGCCGACAGGGGTTCGGTCGCCGCCATGTTGGCCCACATGGGCACCATGCAATCGCGCACCTCGGGCATCAGATCGTCGGAATAGGCGTCGGTCGCGACCACCACGCGCTCGGCCCGGATCGTTCCCTTGGCCGTGTCCACCCGCCAGCGCCCGCCTTCCGGTGTGATCGACTGGACGCGGCTCCGCGTGTGCAGCACCGCACCTTTCTCCTGCGCCGTGCGCGCCAGGCCGCGGACATAGCCTAACGGCTGGATCGAACCCGCGCGCCGGTCGATGAAGCCGCCGGTGTAGCGCTTCGTGCCGGTGATGGAGGCAATGCGGTCGCCGTCGAGCCATTCGAGGGGCGCGCCCGTGGCGGCGAACTCCTCGTAGAAGGCGCGCAGTTCCTTGAAGCCGCGCTTGGTGTTGCCGAGCTCCATCGTGCCCCGGCGCACGGCTTCGCATTCGATGCGGTGGCGCGCGATGGTGTCGAACACGATATCCGAGCCTGCGTGGAAGGCGCGGTTCATCCGCTCGCCGAGTTCTTCTCCGACCAGTTTCTTGATCTGGCTGGGCAGGACGCGGAAATGCGGATTCACCAGCCCCATGCTGCGCCCGCCGGCGCCCGATCCGATCTCGACGGCTTCGAGCAGCGTCACGTTCACGCTGCGCTCGGCCAGATGCAGAGCCGTCGAGCTTCCCGTATAGCCCGCGCCGATCACGACGACGTCCGTCTGATGGACGCCTTCCAGCGGCGGCGAGGACGGGGCGGGCGGGGCGGTCGCAGCCCAGAGCGAGGGCGGGTGGCCGGTGTCGGAATTCATACGGACATCAGCCGCGCATTCGATCCCACCGGTCCATGAGGTTGTAGTACGCCATCACGATCGGCAAGAACCATGGCCAGCCCCAATAGTAAGGACGGCTGGGGAAGGGCCGTCCGTCGAAGGGCGTCTTGCCCTCGGGCTTGCCCAGCACCTTGAGCCCGACCTTGTGGCCCATGTAGGTGCCCATCGGCATGCCGACGCCGCAATAGCCCATGGCGTAATGCACGCCGTCATGCGTGCCGATATGCGGCAGCTCGTCGAAGGAGAAGCCCGTCTGGCCTTCCCAGCAATGGGTGACTTTGACGTTCTTCAGTTCGGGGAAAACCTCGGTCATGGCACCGTGCAGCGCATGCGCTTTTTCGGTCAGGTTGGCGGCGCCACCCGTCTTGCCGCCGATGATCATCCGCGTGCCGTCTGGCGAGCGGCGAAACCAGTAGATGTTGGTCTTGCTGTCGAGCAGCGCGCGGTTGTTGGGGATCAGGCGGTCGAGCGTCGCCTCGGGCAGAGGCTCGGTCGCGATCTGGAACAAGCGGATGGGCAGGATGCGGCGCTGGAACCACTTCACCTCTGGGCCCGAATAGCCGCAGGTCGCCACGATCACGTCCTTGGCATTCACCGTGCCGCGCGAGGTGGTCACCGTGAAGCGGTTATCGGCGCCGCGCACGATGTTGGTCACCTTGGTGCGGCCATGCACCTCGGCGCCCGAGCCCACCGCGCGCTCCAGCAAGCCAAGATGATAAAGGCCCGGATGCACCGTGCCCGTGCCGTGGAGCAGCATGCCGCCGTGATAGCGGTCTGAGCCGATCTGGCTGTGCTGCTTCTCGCGCGGCACCATCTCGATATTCATCTCAAGGCCGGCTTCTTGGAGCTTGGCGTAGTCCTTGGCCAACTTTTTGTAATGGCTCGGCGTGTGAGCGGCGATGAAACGCGAACAGTAATTGAAGTAGCAGCGGATCTGCTCTTTCTCGATCAGGTTCACGGCGTAGTTGTGAGCTTCGACGGCCTGACCGGCCAAATCCTTGCTGACGTCCTTGCCGAACTTGCTACCCAGCGCCTCGAACTTGTGCCAGAGCGTGCGCCCGACATATCCGGCGTTGCGCGACGAGGCACCGTAGCCGGGATCTTCCGCGTCCAGCAGCAGGACGCCGCGGCCTGCGCGCGCCAAGGTCAGCGCCGCCGACGTGCCGGTATAACCCGAGCCCACGATCACCACATCCGCTTCGGCCGGCAAGGGCTTGGGCGGCGTCTGGGGCCGCGGCGCGGCCTCCCACCAATAAGGATCGGTCTTGAAGCCGGGCGCGAAGATGTCGGCGGACATGGTTCCCCCTAGGCGGTCTTGCGCGCGGGCACGCCGCGCTTGTCCTTGTGACCGTACCATTTGATGACGAGCGGCAAAAACCACGGATTGCCGGTATAGAAGGGGCGCGTGGGAAAGCCGCGGCCATCGAGAGCCGAACCGCTGTCCGGCGCGCCGAGAACCCGCTGCCCCAGCTTGTGGCCAAGCCAGGTCGCCATCGGGATACCGGTGCCGCAATAGCCCAGGGCGTAAAGCACGCCGTCGCGTTCGCCGACATGCGGCAGCTTGTCGAAGCTGAAGCCCATCTGGCCGGTCCAGCAATAGGCGATGCGAACATCGCGCAACGTCGGGAAGGTCTCGACCATGGCGCGATGCATCTCCATGGCCTTGGCCGGATAGTCGCGCACGAACAGGCCGCGCGCCGAGGCGAACTGCAGGCGCGTGCCGTCGGGCGAGGGTCGGGCCGAGTATGGATTGATGCGCGTGTCGATCATCGTGCGGCCGGTGGGCAGAACGCTCTTCACCCGCTCGGCGCCGATTTCCTCGGATACGACCACGCCGGCGTGGACGGGGATCAGGCGTCGGCGGAACCAGTCCAGCCCTTTGCCGGTATAGCCGTTGGTGCCCAGAACGACGCGGCCGGCGGAGACGACACCGCGGGGCGTCGTCACCCGGAAGCGACCGGAAGGCTCGCGTTCGATGGACAGAACCGGCGTCTTGCCGTGGACAGCGGCGCCGGCACCCATCGCCCGGTCCAGCAAACCGGCGTGATAAAGCCCGGGATGCAGCGAGCCGCCTTTCTTGACGATCATGCCGCCGTAATAGAGATCGGTGTTGATTTCCGTGCGCTGCTGTTCACGCGGAACCATATGACCCTCGAAGCCGAAGAGACGCTTCATCAGGTCGAGTTCTTTCGAAAGCGTCACGTAGGCCGTCGGCGAGTGAGCCGAGATCAACCGACCGCAATAGGTGAAATGGCAGGCGATCTGCTCGCGCTCGATTAGCGAGACGACATAATCGTGGGCCGCCAGCGCTTCACGCGCGAGGACGGAGGCGCGTTCTTCGCCGAACTTCTTCACCAAGGGCGTCAGTTTCGACCAAAGCTGGCAGCCGACGAAGCCGGAGTTGCGCGTGCTGGCGCCATAGCCGGGGGTCTCGGCCTCGAGCACGGTGACGGCCTTGCCGCCGCGCGCGAGGGTCAACGCCGCCGACAAGCCCGTGAAGCCGGAGCCCACCACGGCCACGTCGGTCTCCCGGGGCAGCGGTTTCTCGTCCAGTTCGGGACGCGGTGCAGCTTCCCACCAATAGGGCGTGTTCTTGAAATCGGGCGTCAGCATCATATCCGGCATGGCTGCGCCTCCTGGGCGCTACGAGGTAGCTTTGCGCGCGCGTCTCAGATCGCGCCGATCCTTGTGGCCGTACCACTGGACGATCAGCGGCAAGAACCAAGGGTTTCCCGTATAGAATGGGCGGGTTGGAAACGCGCGCTCATCGAGGCCGGTGGTGCCGTTCTTGTCGCCCAGGATGCGCAGCGCCAGCTTGTGCCCGAGCCACGTCGACATCGGCAGCCCCGTGCCGCAATACCCCATGGCGTAATGCACGCCGTCGCGCTCACCGATATGGGGCAGCTTGTCGAAGGTGAAGCCCATCTGTCCGGTCCAGCAATGGCTGATGCGGACGCCCTTGACGGCGGGCACGGCGAAAGCGGCGGCGTCGCGGATTTCCGTGGCTTTGACTGTGTTGTCGCTTTCGAACAGGCCGCGCGCGGCGGTGAATTGCAGCCGCCGCCCATCTGGCATGGGGCGGATCGAGACGGGATTCATCCGCGTGTCGATGAAGGTGCGGCCGCGGGGCAGCACTTCGCGGATCAGCGCGGGATCGAGCGGCTCGGTCACGGCGATATTGGTATGGATCGTGATGATGCGGCGCTTGAACCAGGGGAAGGTGTAATCCGTGTAGCCGTTGGTGCCCAGGATCACCCGGCCGGCATTCAGCGTGCCGCGCGAGGTGCCGACCGTGAACGAGCCGTTGCCCGCGCGTCCAATGGACAGCGCCTTGGTGTTCGTATGGATCGTGACGCCCGCCGCCAGTACTCGGTCCAAGAGCCCGGCATAATAGAGGCCGGGATGGAGCGATCCCGTCAGCGGGTGGATCATGCCGCCGTGGAAGAAATCGGTGCCGATCTCCTCCCGTTGCCGGGCGCGGGGCACCATCTCGCATGCGATGCCGAAATGCTTTTTCAGCATCTCCGATTCTTTGGTCAGCGAGACGTAGGATTCGGGCGAATGAGCGGCGATGAAGCGGCCGTTATAGATGAAGTGGCAGGCGATCTGTTCGCGCTCGATCAGCGAGACCACGTACTTGTGGGCGTTGATTGCTTCCAGCGTGTAGGCGGCGGCCTTTTCCACGCCAAGCTTCTCAGCCAGCGGCTTGAACTTGGACCAGAGCTGGGAGCCCACGAAGCCCGCGTTGCGAGTGCTGGCGCCGGCACCCGGATAGCGGTCGGCTTCCAACACATGCACCCGCTTGCCTGCGCGGGCTAAGGTGAGGGCGGCGGACAGGCCGGTATAGCCAGAACCGACGATGGCCACGTCGGCATCCTTGGGCAGCGGAATGTCGGGAAGCTCGCGCGGCGGCGCGGTGTCCTGCCAGAACGGCGTTGTCTTGAAATCCGGTGCGGCGGCTGAGGCAGGCATCGGGGCGCGAGGATGGCAGAGGGAGGCACAGGCGGCAAGTTGGCGCGGCCGGGATGCTGTGCTTACTATTCAATCTGCGCGGCGGGGAGGGCCACGAATGATCGAACAAGCCTATACGTATATCGACGCCAACCGCGCGCGCTTCATTGAGGAGCTGAAGGAGTTCTTGCGCATCCCGAGCGTGGCGACCGACGCCAAGGCGGTCGACGCCTGTTCGCGCAAGCTGGAAGGCGCTTTGGCCAAGGCCGGCTTCGACGCCAAGCTGATGCCCTCCACCGGCAACCCGATGGTCTATGGCGAACGCAAGGGACAGGGGCCGGTCGTCCTGGTCTATGGCCACTACGACGTCATGCCGGTCGACAACCAAGTCTGGCAAAGCCCGCCTTTCGAGCCGACCGAGCGCGACGGGCGCATCTACGCACGCGGCGTGGGCGACAATAAGGCCCAGCACTATGCCCACATCAAGGCCGTCGAGGCGCTGCAGGCCTGCGGGCTGCCCGCCGTGCCGCTCAAGATCATCCTGGAAGGCGAGGAAGAAACGGGCAGCACCAGCCTGCCCGGTTTCGTGAAGGAACATCGCGATCTTCTGTCATGCGATGTCTGCTATGCGGCCGACGGGCCGCGCCACGAATCGAACCGGCCGACGATCTATCTCGGCTGCCGCGGGGTGATCGGGTTCGAACTGACCGTCCGCACCTCCAGCCGCGACGTCCATTCCGGCAATCGGGGCAACGTGGTGCCCAATCCGGGCTGGCGCCTCTTGCAGGCGCTGCAATCCATGCGCGACGAGCAGGGGCGCGTGCTGATCGAAGGCTTCTACGACGATGTGCGCAAGATCGTGCCGGACGACGTACGGATGCTCGAAGCGTTGACCCTCGACGGCAAGAAGATGAGCGAACAACTCGCCGTTGCGGAGCTGTTGGGTATGCCCGCGCGCGAATACCATGAGCGCGTCATGTACCGCCCGACCTTGAATATCTCGGGTTTGGTCTCGGGCTTCACCGGTGAGGGCATCGTCAACATCGTGCCCGCGACCGCCATGGCCAAGATGGATATCCGACTCGTCGTGGATCAGGACCCGGATCGCATCGTCGCCTGCGTGCGCCGCCATCTGAAGAAGCACGGCTTCACCGATGTCGAGATGACCGTGCATGACGTGATGAAGCCGTCGCGCACTCCGTCCTCCAGCAATTTCATCGGCCCCATCGCAGACGCGGCGCGTCAAGCCTCGGGGCAGGAACCCGTGATCTTGCCCGCGCTCGGCGGCAGCATTCCGCAATATGCCTTCGTCGAAGGTCTGGGCGTGCCCTGTATCTGGAGCGCCTACGCCAATTGGGACGAGCAGAACCACGCGCCCAACGAGAACATGGTGATCGACCTGTTCATCCAGTCGATCAAAATGAGCGCCAACGTCTTCCACAGCCTTAGCCGGGGATAACACGATGTCCAAGAAAGCCTTGTCGCTGCCCTTCAATGCCGCCGAATACGACCGCCGTTTCGATCGCCTTAAGGCGAAGATGGACGAGCGCGACCTCGACGCCACAATCCTGTGCGGGCCGGAAAATCAGTACTGGCTGACCGGCTACGAGACGACGGGCTTCCACTCGTTCCCGCAGGCTATGATCGTGAAGCGCGACGGCACGCGCCTTTTGGTCACGCGCCAGCTCGAAGTCGAGAACGCGACAGACAATGCCTACAAGCTGCCCGCCCGCGGCTATCAGGATGACGAGAGCCCGGGCGCCGCCATCGCCAAGGGCCTGATCGATCTGGGCCTGGGCGCGAAGACCGTCGGCGTCGAGAAAAAAGTGCCGTGGTTCCTGGTCGACGTGTACGAAAGCATCACGCGCGGCGCGCCCGGCGCCAAATTGGTCGACACCTCGGGCATGGCCGAGCTTTTGCGCTCGGTGAAGACGCCGGCCGAGATCGCCTATGTCCGCAAAGCCGCGAAGGCTGTCGGCGCAGCCATGAAAGCGGGCCTGGAAGCCGTTCGCGAAGGTGCGACGGAATATGACGTGGCCGCCGAGGTACACCACGCGCGCATCAAGGCCGAGAGCCATTTCATCCGCAACCCGAGCTACATCGTCTCCGGCCCGCGGTCGGCCCTGGCGCATGCGACCTGGATCGGACGCAAACTGGAGAAGGGCGATGTGACGTTCTTCGAACTAGGCGCCAACTACCGCCACTATGACGCAGCGCTGATCCGCTGCGCCGTGGTCGGCAAGGCGTCGGATTCCGTCCGACGTGCCTCGGACGCGTCCAAGGCGGCGCTGGAAACGGCGATCAAGGCCATCAAGCCCGGTATCCAGGCCCGCGATGTCCATGTGGCCGCGCATAAGGAGCTGGAGCGCCACGGATTTGGCAAATATTTCGACCACCGCATCGGCTACGGCATCGGCATCGAGTTCCTGACCTGGATCGAGCGCGGCGGCCTCAGCATGGACCAGGGCTCGACCCAAATCCTGGAGCCGAACATGACCATGCATGTGATCCCGTACTTCAAGGTCCCGGGCAAATACAGCATGGGCTACAGCGAGACGGTGCGGGTGACCGAGAACGGCCGCGAGGTGCTGACTGATTTCCCGCGCGTGCTGACGGAAGCGCCTCTCAAGGGCGCCCGCGTCGCCATTTCGAAAAAGAAACCCGCCGCCAAGAAGAAAGCGGCGAAGCGGAAGCGCTAACGCACGTTGCGGGTCAGGCCGCCGTCCACCATCAGGTTCTGACCCGTGATGTAGCTCGAGGCGTCGGACGCCAGGAACACGCAAGTCTGGCCGATCTCATCGAAGGTCGCCTGGCGGTTCAGCGGAATTGAGCGCCGGGCGGCGTCGGTCATCGCCACGTTCTCGCAGAAGCCGGGCAGAACATTGTTCATGCGGATGTTGTTCTGTCCGTATTTGTCGGCAAACAGCTTGGTGAAGCCGTGCAGCGCGCCGCGCAGCACGCTCATCTGCGGATAGCCCGGCCGCGGCTCGATCACCGTGAAGGACGATATGTTCACGATCGCGCCGTGGCCCTGTTCCTTCATCACAGGCACGACGGCACGCGCCATGCGCACCACGCTTAACACATACATGTCCAAAGCCTGGTGCCAGCCTTCATCGGGGAAGTCGAGAGGGTCGTGGAAATTATCGGGGTTATAGGTGGTACGCTCGGTGACCGAGGGCGGGCTGCCGCTGCCATGTCCCATGTTGTTCACCACGGCATCGATGCGCCCGAACGTCTTTTTGGTTTCTGCCACGAGCGCGGCCAGGTCCTTGGGCTCCAAGATAGAGCCTGAACGGCCGATACCGCCCAGTTCCTTGGCGAGTTTGACGCTGCGGTCGGACGGCGACATCAGCGAAACCTTATAGCCGGCGTTCGCGAAGCTGCGCGCGACGCCCGCGCCGATGCCCTGGCCGGAGCCGGTGATGATGGCGACCTTGTTGCCCATATGCTTTCCCCTCGGTGTGGATGGCGGCGGGAGCCTATACCGGCGGCGCACGAATTCTTTCACGAGTTTATCTCGGACAAACGATGAGGAAACCTAGGCTGAGGCAAACCCGCCTGCTAGCGTCGGCCCATGTCCGCGATCATCGAGATCGTCCTGCCGGTCTTCGGCGTCATTCTGTGCGGCTACGTCGTCGGCAAGACGCCGCTGCTCGGCCCCGAGGGGCTAAGGGGTTTTGCGAACTTTGTGTTCTGCGTCGCCATTCCGGCGCTGCTGTTCCGCACCATCGCGCGCGGCACGGGTGCCGACATGGTCGATTTCAGCCTGGTCTATTCCTATTTCCTGGGCTGCTTGATCGTCTTTGGTCTGGCCTTGGCGGTCGGTCGCATGCTGTTCCAGCTTCCATTGCAGGATCTGGGCGTCTTCGGCATGGGCGCCGTGTTCTCGAACACGGTCATGCTGGCGATCCCGCTGGTCTACACCGTCTTCGGCGACGAAGGGCTGACGCGGATCATGTTCATCGTGACCTTCCACTCGATGATTCTGATTCCGTTAGCCACGGTGGTGATCGAGATCGGGCGCGGGTCGAAGGCCGGCGTGCCCATTCATGTCGTTGGTTCGACGCTGCGGTCCTTGGCCAAAAACCCCGTTATCGCATCGATGGTAGCGGGCCTGGCCTGGGCCTATACCGGCTGGCGCATCCCGGGACCGGTTGACCGCTTCCTCGAACTTCTGGGTGGGGGCGGGGTGCCGTGCTCGCTGTTCGCGCTCGGAGCATCCCTGACCACGTTCCATCTGGGTGGCGGCCCGCGCCAGAGCGCGGCGCTGCTCGTGCTGAAGCTGGGCGTGCACCCTACCGTGGCCTGGGTTCTGGCCAGCCAGGTCTTCGCGCTCGACCCGCTGTCGGTTTCGGTCGCCGTCCTGACCGCCGCGTTGCCCACGGGCATCAACGTCTTCATCCTGGCCCAGCGCTACGAACGATATGTCGCGCGCTCGGCCACGGCGGTTCTGGTTTCGACCGTTGTTTCCGCCGTGACCGTCGCCGTGCTGCTCGGCTTTATGGGCGTCCGCTGATCACTCGGCCGCGGCGGCACGTTGCGATTGCGGGCCGAAGGAGACCTTCACGCCGCGCTTGCCCAGCTCCTTGGACACCAGTGGCACGCATTCGGCGGCAAACTTCTCCAGCGACTTCATCACCCGATTGTGCGGCAGGTCGCCAGGCTGGCTGTAGAGCGCGATATGGGTCGCGCGCATGGCCTCCACGTCCTCGATGATGCGCTGGGCGCAGGCATGGGCGTCGCCGATGATCATGTTCGGCATCATCTCCTCGACCGGCGGCTCGTCCTTGAAAGGCGTGTCTTCGACCACAAGCCCATTCATCTTGGCGTAGTTAAGGCGTAGGGCGAGGGAGATGCGCGTCGAGTAACGGCAACGCTCGGCGGCCTCCAGGGCTTCCTTCTTGTCGTCGGTCAAATGGAAATAGCGCATCAGGCCCATGGGCTGCGTCATGGGATCGGTGCCGGCCTCGCGATAGGCTTCGTCATAGGCCTGACGGATGGGCAGCAGCTTGGAGGTGGGACTCAGAGCCGCGGCCAGGAAGGGGATGTAGCCCTTGGTCGCGACGCGGCGCTTGATGTCCTTATTATTCATCATGCCCGCGACCCACATGGGCGGCATGGGCTTCTGCACCGGCTTCACGGCGATACGCGTTTCTGGGATGTCGTAGTGCTTGCCGTGGTGGGAGAAGGATTCCTGCGTCAGGCCCTTTTCGATGATGTCCAGGATTTCGGCCGTCATCTCCATCGCGCCTTCGAGCTTCGCGTGAAAACGGTCGAACTCGTAGGGCTGATAACCGCTGCCGACGCCCAACTCCAGCCGCCCATGGGACAGCGAATCGACCATGGCGATTTCCTGCAGCACGCGTGCGGGCTCATAGAGCGGTAGAACCAAGACGGCCGTGCCGATGCGGATGGTCTTGGTCGCCGCCGCCAGATGCGAGCACATGATGAGCGGCGAAGGGCACAGGCTGTAATTGTTGAAATGGTGCTCGGCGATCCAAGCCTTGGAGAAGCCCAAGCTCTCGGCCAGCCGCACCTGCTCGACCAGCTCCCCGTAAATCGTTTCACCCGTCCGGGCGGGGTCGCGGCGCTGCATCAGGTTGAAGGTGCCGAAGCTCAAGGCCATGGGAATAATCTCCGAATTTTCATGAAGAGGCGGACCATAGGCCCCGCCGCCGGATAGGGTCAAGACGGGCATGGCGCAGGGCGAACTTTCGCGTAAACTCTTGTCCGCGAACGCAAATGGGGGATTTCACATGTCCGCGCATCGTCTCGACGGCAAGGTCGCTTTCATCACCGGTTCCGGCGGCGGCATGGGCCGCGCCGAGGCCGTGCTCATGGCCGAACGCGGCGCGGACATCATCGTCCACGACGTGAAGGAGAAGGGCGCCAATGAGACCGCTGAGCAGGTGCGCGCCAAAGGCCGCAAGGCGCATGTCATCGTCGCCGACGTGACGGACATCAAGACCATGACGGCGGAGATCGCCAAGGCCGACAAGGCCATGGGCAAGATCGACATCCTGGTCAACAACGCCGGTATCGGCGGCGATTACCGCTTACTCGACCAGCTGGACGAAGCCGCCTTCGACAAGATGTTCAATACCCACGTGAAGGCGTCATTCTTCTGCGCCAAGGCCGTGGTGCCGGGCATGAAGGAACGGAAGAAGGGCAAGATCATCAACATCTCGTCCAACTGGGCGATGATCGGCGCGATCTTCTCGTCGCACTATTGTGGCGCTAAAGCAGCGATCCTGGGTTTGACCAAGGCCTGGGCCAAGGAACTGGCCCCCTACAACATCAACGTCAACGCGGTGGCGCCCGGCTGGGTCGACACCGGCATGGGCACCGAGGAAGAGAAGAAAAAGTCGCTGCCGCTGATTCCCTTGAAGCGGATGGGTCAGCCCATCGAGCCGGCTTATGCGGTGGCTTTCCTGGCTTCGTCAGAATCCGATTTCATCACCGGCCAGGTCATCTGTCCCAACGGCGGTGACGGTATCGTTGGTATCTGACCGCGCCGCCGCGCGTTTCATGTTCGACGGCAAGGTTGCCTTCATCACGGGATCGGGCGGCGGCATCGGCCGCGCCGAGGCCGTGCTGTTCGCCGAACGCGGCGCGGACGTGGTGGTCCACGACGTGAAAGCGGATGGAGCGAACGAGACGGCTTCGCTCGTGCGCGCAGAGGGGCGCCGGGCGCA
>JBFXED010000010.1:0-102540 GCA_050180485.1 Alphaproteobacteria bacterium
GGTTCCACGCTTCTCCCGGCCCAAGTCGCGTGGCAAAGACTCGTTCTCTTGCCACTCGTTATAAACGGCGGGAGTCCAGCATATTGACCTCCGGCAGATGCCATGGCCTGCCACATCGCTCCAGCAATATAATTTTCACTGACACCCGCCGCCGAAGCATCGATGGCCGCGCGCATGGCACATTCCGCGACACGCGCACCGCGTCTGACGTATTCGAGTTCTTCCCCCGATTTCACGACACGAAGCGGCTCGATGAGCTGTGCATCGTGAACCTTGCCCCCGTACTGTCCGATAGCAGATTTCAACGCGGCGTGCGTCTTCGGAGTCACGAAAAAGCTTTCAGATTCCATACCTATATTTTTCGATAGAACGCCAAGCTGATCGAAGAGTGCGATTGTCACCTCGACTGGATCATCACGGTCTTGGTAAGCAAATGCGCGGCGCGACCATGATCGCCAATGCGTAACCGTCGCTTCAATTGTTCGGAGTATGTTAACGGGCCGTTCATCAGTTGTGACGATACTCGCCTCGTAGAAATAGTATCCGGGTGAGTCGTGTCCGGTAATATAATAAATATTCTCTGGTGTGAACGTGATGAATGCATCCAATCCCCGGAGCCGCATCGCGTTTCGAAGGCTCCTCAAACGCCGTTCATACTCGTTTTCAGAAAACGGAAGAGCCTCCACGAGGGGCCCGTGCTCTTCCACTATTTTCCACATCGATTTGCCCATGACGAATTCCTCACCCCGGCATCGCGGCTGGTTCGCTACCCAATGACCTACGCAGGTTTCTGCACTGCGGAGGGTTCAGAAAATAAAATTCGTAAATATATCAAAGCGTTGGAAACAAAAACGCCACGCTTCTATTGAACCATGCTCGGGATGCATTTTCAATTGAAAATGCAGTATTGATATGCCAGGTTTCAATATGGAGTGGTCTAGGAGTGTCAGATAAGGGGATCGTCCCAATGAAGTTTGGCATCTTGGCGCAACTACAATCGCCCCGGCCCTGGCCGACCGATATCCATCACGATCACAAGCTTCATTGGGAAGCTATTGAGGAGGGCGTTCTCGCTGAGCAGTGTGGCTTTCACTGCTTCTGGATGACCGAGCACCACTTCTACGAAGAAATTGGCCATTCCTCAGCTCCGGAAATTACGTTGACGGCTTTGGCCATGCGGACAACGCGCATCCGTCTCGGCCATGCCGTCGTCGTTCTGGCGTGTAACAATCCGATTCGCACGGCTGAGCGTGCAGCGACACTCGACATTTTTTCCAACGGCAGGCTGGAGCTCGGCACAGGAAAGGGCGCTTCCGCCTATCACACGGAAGGCTTCGGCATAGATATGGAACGCTCACGCGACTCCTGGGCCGAAGCGATGGAAGTTCTTTGTGCTTTATTCAAGAATGAGAAATTTCCCGGACACACCGGCAAATACTATCAATATCCCGCACGAGCTTTGGTACCGAAACCCCTTCAAGATCCACATCCGCCTTTGTGGACTTCGGGGGTGAGTCCGACAACTTTCGAAATGGCAGCCCGGCGCGGAATTGGCATCCTGGGATTCGCCACCACGTCCGCCGCGGCCATGGCGCCCGCAATCATGAAATACCGGGAGGTGCAAACGGATGCAGACCCGTCCCGGTTCTTTGGCGCATATCCCAATTTCAAAGTAGCTGTGACCGTCCACGCTTGTTGCGACATGGACGATCACAAAGCCAAGGCAATCGGCGGGGCTGCCGCACGCTGGTATTTTGGTGACAATGATTCGCCGCTCAACCAAGCCCGCCTTGCCGATTATTTCGACAAGGATAAGTTCGCGCAGGCCTCGAAATACACTGATGAAACTCTGAGGGACAACGCCACGTTGGTCGCTGGCAACCCCGACGCCTGTTCGCGAACGATCGAAACTTGGCAGAAGCTCGGTGTCGACGAACTCATTCTAGTGGTAAGGGCGGGCTACACGACCCACGATCAAGCCATGCGTTCCATCGAGCTTTTGGGTAAGCAGGTTCTGCCGCGATTTAGCAATTAGGCTACGTATTTATAAAAGGGATTACCTTTCAATTGCGGGCCTTTTTGGCATCGTATCGCGACGTTTATAAGGAGATCTTCTTGCCAAATATCAAGGAATTTAAACTCCAAAATCAGGAACCTAATCACGGTACCGTGAGGGGGCAAACTATCGACCTTGGAATTTCGGTAATCGCTTCTCCAGGAATGCTTTCATTCCCTCACGCTGATCCTTCGATTCGAAGAGCAAGAGGAACTCCTTAAGCTCGTATTCTACGGCGGTATCAAGTTCTGCCTCTGCTCCGACATTGACGCTTGCTTTTGCGGCGGCCACGGCAAGTGGAGCTTTGCTGGCGAGTTCTTCGGCGAGCGATGAAACCGTTGTCAGCAAATCCACCTGTGCAACGCATTTATTGGCGAGATGCAGCTCGACGGCTTCCTGCCCGGAAACGAGCTTCCCTAAGATAAGGAGTTCCTTGGCTTTTAGGCGTCCGACCCACCGGGTCAAACGAACCGCTGCGCCAGCGCCGGGGATAACGCCGATGTTGATTTCGGCCAGCCCGAAGCGGGCCGTGTCGCTGCAAATCACGAAATCGCACGCCAGGGAAAGTTCCGTGCCTCCACCCGTCGCCCATCCCTTGACTCCGGCGATGACCGGCTTCGGAGAACGTTCGATGGCCCTGAACAAATCCAGCCAATCGCGGTTATACGCCGCCATCTGGACCGAATCGTACTCGGCGATCTCTCTGATATCCGCGCCAGCCGAAAATGCCTTGTCTCCGGCACCAACGAACACGATGACTCTGACCGATGGATCGCGGGAAGCCGCCAGGACGGCCTCGCGAGTCGCGCAAATAAGCGCACGATTCATGGCATTGTGAACCTTCGGCCGATTGAGCGTCAGCCACAAAACCGATTCGCGAAGTTCACGGGTCAGAATATCCAAAGCATCCACCTCAGATAGCGCCTGAGAATTCGGCTACGATCAGCGTTTCCGGCTCGGGCCATCCACGGACTTCCCGTCTTCGGTCGGGCCGCGCAACAAGTCTATAAGCTTGCGTGCGATGACGGCGGGGGAATCCCCCTCCGGCGAATACCAAACATAGGTCCAGGCCATCATTCCTAGGAGGGCAAGGCGCCAGTAGCTACGATTCGTTCCCGGCTTGAGCGGCAACTCCGTGACGATTTTGGTAAAGAGGTTTTCGAAACGGTTGCGATGCTCGATTAGGCGTTTACGCAGCTCACGGGACCTTCTCCGTGGGAACTCTGCGACGATGAGCCCGGCATACATGGCGTCGGGCTTGAGCAGCATGCTTTCGAGATAGCCGGTGCAGGCTTGTTCCAGCTGGGTCCAAGGGTCCGCGGTCTCGCCGATCGAGCGCCGGACATTTTCACATATGCGTTCGATCGCCGTTTCATGAACGGCGCAGAACAGCTCTTCCTTCGAGGGGAAGTAGTAATACAAAGAGCCAGGCAACAGCCCGGTCGACGAGGCGATGTCACGCATCGTGGTGGCGTCGTAGCCCGCGAGCGCGAACTGTTCGGCGGCCGCCTCGATAATCGCGATGCGCCCCGCTTTATTGTCGGCCTCGCCAAGTCGCTTGCTTTTGGGTTTAGAGCGCTTGGCCATTATATTCCTTGTCAATTCCCATGCCATTTGGACCGAGAAGTTGGCCGTCCCGAAAGGGCACCTTCGTCCCAACGTTCATGCCGATCCGCCCGTCGCCGACGTTAACCATTGGCGCGCTGTCACGGGCCACGAGGTTCCATGACGCAAGCAGTTTCGAAACGGTTAAATGGCGCGGAATCATGGGAAAATCATATCAATGCGCCTATGCCGCCGCCAGCGTATAGTATAAATCAACTGTTTGATTATTCTTGTGCCGCTGGATAATGTCCTTTGGTCTAGGGACCCGGAAGCGGGTGGCAATGATTCACATTCCGATCGAAGATCGTATCGTCTCGCTTCAGCTGCGTCGTTCCGTGGAGCGGTTTCCCGACCGTGTTTTTCTGCAGACCGGGGAAACCTGTATTACCTATGCCGAATTCGACGGCATCGCGAACACGGTGGCGAATGGGCTTATCGACCGGCGGTTGGGAAGGGGCGACAAGGTCGCCCTCATGCTGCGCAACAGCCTAGAGTTCGTTGCATGCTGGTTCGCGGCTGCCCGTATGGGCGCCGTTTATGTGCCGATCAACACGGAGTACAAGGGAGATATCCTTCGGTACCAACTCGACAAGGCCGATGTATCCCATATCGTCATTGACGCCGTGTTTCTCGAGCGTCTGGACGCCATCATTGGTGATCTGCCGAAGCTCAAGCATGTAGTCATTGTTGGGAAAGCGGATGCGCGGGTTTCCTTCAAATCCCCGGCGAGCGTGCACAAATTCGGCGATTTGACAGCATCTCCTGCGACGCCGGTAAGCGTGCCTTTGCGCCATACGGACCCTCACGCGATTTCGTTCACGTCCGGAACCACGGGGCCTTCAAAGGGCGTTCTGGCCGTGAATTGCCACGTCGTCACGTTCGCCTTCGACTGGATCACGTGTACGGGATTTCGGCCTGGGGAGACGGTCTTTTCGCCCCTTCCGCAGTTTCACGCGATCGCCGCGTGGCTGGGCATCCTTCCGGTGATCATGAGCGGCGGACGCTTCGCGTTCATCGAGCGCTTCTCGGCGTCCACATACTGGGATGATGTACGCCGCTACAAGGCGGACATCGCGCATGGCGTATTCTCGATGATTCCCATCCTGCTCAAACAACCGGCGCACAAGGACGATGCCAACCAGCCCGCGCGTGCGTTCTATATCGGTCAGCACAATGCCGAGTTCGAGGCTCGCTTTAACTGCAAGATCGTGGAGGTTTACGGCGCGACCGAGACCGGCATCGTGACGGCGTGCGACATCGACGGCGAGCGTCGGCCCGGATCCTGCGGACGGGTCAATTCGCGCACTTTTGAGGTTGCCCTGGTGAACGACGACGATGAGCCTGTCGAAGCCGGGAAGACGGGTGAAATCGTCGTCCGGCCGAAATCTCCGTTCGGGATGATTCAAGAATACTACAACATGCCGAATGAAACGCTCCGGGCTTTCAGGAACCTTTGGTTCCATACCGGGGATAACGGGCGGCAGGACAAGGACGGCTTCTACTATTTCGTCGATAGAAAGAAGGACGCGATTCGCCGGCGTGGCGAGAACATCTCGTCGTTCGATGTCGAGGTGGTGGCCACCCAGCATCCCGCGGTATTTGAATGTGCCGCGCTGGCCGTGCCTTCCGAGATGGGCGAGGATGAGGTGAAGATCGCCGTCGTTTTGCAGGAAGGCAAGCCGTTCGACCCAAACGAGTTCTGGGACTTCTGCGAGCGAAACATGCCCAGCTTCTGGGTGCCTCGCTATATCGAGATCCGCAAGGCGCTTCCAAAGACCGCGAATCAGAAGGTTCAGAAATACCTTCTCCGCGAGGGTATGGAAGGCGGCGTCATGTACGATCGAGGACCTGCGAAGAAGCGGTCTCGGACCGCCTAAATTGTTGTTAGCTCGGCAAGGCGTGTACTTGGGAGAGGGCGATGGATAAGACGACTGACAGGCAGGCGAAGCTCAAGGCGGATTTCGTGAAAAACCGAGGCTACTGGAACGGCTTCTGGGACGGCCTGCTCCAGCTTAGTCCTGATTTCTTCGAAGCTTATCTCAACTTCTCCTCGATTCCATGGAAGCATGGCGTTCTGGAGCCTAAGATCAAGGAATTCATGTACATCGCCATCGACGCGTCGACGACCCACCTGTATGAGCCTGGCCTTCGCATCCATATCCAGAATGCCCTGAGATATGGTGCGACCAAGGAAGAGATCATGGAGGTCTATCAGCTTACCTCCGTCCTTGGCATGCATACCTTCACCATGGGAATGCCGGTTTTGCTCGAGGAAATGCGCGCTGCCGGCAAGGGGAAGGAGTTGGATATTCCGCTCGATGCTCGTCGCCGAGAGCTCAAGGAGACGTTCACCAAGAATCGGGGCTACTGGAACGATTTTTGGAATGGCTTGCTGACCTTGTCACCGGACTTCTTCGAAGCCTATCTCAGGTTCTCGTCGATTCCCTGGACGCCGGGCGTGTTGGAGCCGAAGGTCAAGGAGTTCATCTATATCGCGATCGACGCCGCGACCACGCATCTCTATGAGCCGGGCCTGCGCATCCACATCCAGAACGCGCTCAAGTACGGTGCCACCAAGGAGGAAATCATGGAAGTATACCAACTCACCTCGGTGCTCGGGATGCATACGTGCACGTTGGGCGTGCCCGTCCTTCTCGATGAGCTCAAGGCCGCCGGTAAAAGCGTGATCTGAGCGCAGGGCAATGGATAAGCCCTCCATCGCGATCATCGGGGGCTCGGGCGATCTGGGCTCAGGCCTCGCGTTGCGATGGGCCAAAGCGGGATATCCCGTGATCTTGGGATCGCGCGATCGCGCGAAGGCCGCCGCCGCCGCCGCGGAACTGGCCACCGCTATACCCGGCGCCCGGGTGGGTGGGGAGGGCAACGTCGCCGCCGCAGCGTCCGGCAGCGTCATCGTGATCACCGTGCCGTACTCGAGCCACGGCGCGATTCTGAATGAGATTAGGCAGGCAGTTCAGGGTAAAATCGTCGTCGATACCGTGGTTCCGCTGGTGCCGCCGAAGGTTTCTGTGGTTCAACCGCCCGAGGAGGGTTCTGCCGCGAAGATCGCGCGAAGCCGCCTGGGGCCGGGAGTGCGGGTCACCTCGGCGTTTCATAACGTGAGTGCCAAGAAGCTTCGTGGGAACGATGGCGTCGATTGCGACGTCTTGGTTTTCGGCGACGACAAGGAAGCACGGGACCTGGTCATTGGGTTGGCCGATGCGACGGGCGCGCGCGGAGTGGACGGCGGAGCGCTCGAGAATTCGCTGGCGGCGGAGGCTCTGACCTCCGTTCTGATCGGCATCAACCGCCGCTATAAGATCGGTGGCGCTGGGATTCGCATAACGGGCATCCCGCCTTCGATCTGACGTTGTAAATGGAGATGCCAGCCGACGTCGTTTCTCTCGCGGCCATCCCCGGCATCCCGCTTATTGCGCCGGGCGACAACCTTGCCGAGATCCTAATTGCTGCGGTGAAGAATGCCTCGATCACACCCATCGACGGCGATATCCTGGTGATCGCCCAGAAGATCGTTTCGAAATCCGAAGGGCGATACGTGGAGCTTAAGACCGTCATGCCGTCGCCGCGCGCTCGGGAACTCGCGGGCAGGTTGAACAAGGACCCGAGATATGTCGAGGTCGTCTTAAGGGAATCGAGGGAAATCGTCCGTTCCCGGGAAGGTTTGCTGATCGCCGAGCACCGGCTCGGCTATGTCATGGCCAATGCCGGCATAGACCAGTCCAATATCGAACATCCGGAGAGCGATGGATGCGTGTTACTTCTTCCCAAGGATCCTGACAGTGCGGCGGAAAAGCTGAAGGCCGCCTTCGACGAGGCGTTCGGCGCTCGGGTTGCCGTGGTGATTAATGACAGTTTTGGGCGCCCGCTGCGCAATGGCGTCGTCGGCGTGGCCATTGGCGCAGCGGGCATTCCGTGCCTATGCGATCTTGCCGGCAAACCCGATCTGTTCGGCCGCGCGCTGCGAGTCACGGAGGTCGCGCTCGGCGACGAGATTGCTTCGGCCGCGTCCATGATCATGGGGCAATCGGGTGAGGGCCGTCCGGTGGTTCATATCCGTGGTTTAAAGTGGACGGGTGACAAAGGGCGCGCGTCGGACCTGATTCGGCCCAAGGGCCGGGACCTGTTCCGGTGACGACAATGCCGGCCAAGAATATCCGTGTCGTCGCCCTTTGTGGCGGGGTGGGAGGCGCGAAGCTGGCTCTCGGTCTCTATCGGGTTCTGCCCCCCGATGAACTGATGATCGTGGTCAATACGGGCGACGACTTCGAACACCTGGGGCTTCACGTTTCCCCCGATCTGGATACGGTGCTTTATACGTTGGCCGGCCTGTCGGATATGGAGAGGGGGTGGGGCAGGGCCGGAGAGACGTGGCAATTCATGGCCGCGTTAACCGAGATGGGGGGCGAAAGCTGGTTCAATCTCGGCGACCGGGATCTGGCGATCCATGTCTTGCGCACAAAATGGCTACGTTCCGGAAAGCCGCTATCCGGCTTCTTCGCGGACATGTCGCGAAGGCTCGGGATCCGAGCTGCGCTCTTGCCCATGAGCGACGATGCCGTGCGCACGGTCGTCGATACCGCCGAAGGCGCTCTGACGTTTCAGCGTTACTTCGTGGAACGCCGCTGCGAACCGCGCATCTGCGGCATAAGATTTGGGGGCGCGGCAACCGCAAGACCGACCGAAGGCATTGAGGCCGCGCTATCAGCGCCGACCTTGGAAGCGGTCATTATTTGCCCATCGAACCCCTATCTCAGTGTCGATCCGATCTTGGCTGTTCCAGCCTTACGAGCGGCCGTCGTCCGGACCTCGGCGCCCGTCGTTTGTGTTTCGCCGATCATCGGCGGCCGGGCGGTCAAGGGGCCGACAAGAAAGATCATGGACGAGCTTGGCGTGACGGCCGGGCTGCCCGCGATCGCGGACCATTATGACGGCTTAATCGACGGTTTGGTGGCCGACCGGGCGGACGCGGACGAAGCCGCGGGCCTGCCCGTGAAGGTGGCGCTGACGAGTGCGTTGATGCGGACCATGGAGGATCGTGAAAATCTTGCTCGCGAAGTCTTGGAGCATGCTCGGGCGATTTCCCCTTCGCGCCCCATACCGCGCCATGCGAGGCGGTCATGACGGGGTCGGCCGTATGGGCCGTGTTGCCGGTCAAAGGCTTCGTGAACGCGAAGAAGCGGTTGAAGCCCCTGCTCGGTCCGGGGGAGCGCAAGGCTTTCGCGATGGCGATGTTCGACGACGTTATGGCTGCCTGCACTGCTTCGCGTTCTCTGTCGGGAATCCTCGTCGTTACGAGCGACGACGAAGTCTTGCATAGGGCGGAGCGCGCGGGGGGGCGCATTCTGAGAGAGGAGCGAGAGCGAGGCATCAATGCGGCCCTTCACGATGGGATCGCGGCGCTGAGGCAGGTTGCTTCCGCCGTGGTCGCCCTTCCGTCGGATCTCCCGCTGATTACGCCCAACGCGCTCGACGAGGTGGGAGGCCTGTGCGAGGCTGAAAACGTGATTGCCATCGCGCGCGCGTCCCGCGACGGAGGCACCAATCTTTTGGCCTGTTCTCCTAGTGGGCTGATCAAGCCCGGCTTTGGGCCCGATAGTTTCGAGCGGCATCGATCCCTCGCCCGGCAAGCTGGAATAGATCCGGTGGCGGTGCGCGGCGAAGGATGGGCGCTCGATGTGGATACGCCCGAAGACGTGGCGAGATTCCTGGCCGTGCTATCGGCGACATTCGCGCATAGGACCCTCATGGAGATGGGCGCGGGTGCGCGACTGAGGCCTCTTGCGTCGTGCCGGGAGGCCGGTTTTCCTACCGCCATGCCCCGATGACCGCTTACGCGACTCAAGACGAGGTTCTTTCGTCGGCCGTAGCCCATCGTCTCGCGCGCGAGCAAGCCTTTGCCTTCGTCGACAGCGATGCGGATTGTCTGCTGCGGGCGGCGGCCGGAAAGCGGGATGCCGCGCATGGTTCGCTGATTTCCTATTCGAAAAAAGTCTTCATTCCGCTGACGCAGCTCTGCCGCGACATATGTCATTACTGCACGTTTGCCCGGCCCCCGCGCCATGGCGAAGCGGCCTACCTGAAGCCGGATCAGGTCCTGGCCATCGCGTGCGCTGGCCTCGAATCGGGCTGCAAGGAGGCCTTGTTCACCTTGGGGGATAAGCCCGAGCTGAGATACGCGTCCGCGAAGGAGGAACTCGATCGCGCCGGCTACGCTTCGACGCTCGGCTATCTGGCCGACATGGCCGGCCTCGTTCTGGAAAAGACCGGACTTCTGCCGCACGTCAATCCCGGCCTGCTCGCGGCGGGAGACGTGGCGGCCCTGCGGCGCGTGTCGGTGTCCCAGGGCATTATGCTGGAAAGCGCTTCGGAGCGGCTATGCCGTCGCGGGGGACCGCATTTCGGTTCTCCGGATAAGCAGCCTTTCGCGCGCTTGGAGACAATCCGTCTCGCCGGCGCGCAGAATGTGCCATTCACCTCGGGCATTCTTATCGGCATCGGCGAGACCCGATCGGAGCGGATCGAGGCCCTTTTGGCCTTGCGGGATCTCAACGACGCACACGGCCATATCCAGGAAATCATCATCCAGAATTTTCGCCCCAAGCCCGGGACACGGATGGCGAACTGGCCTGGCGCGGCTCTCGAGGAGCATCTCTGGACAATCGCGGTGGCGAGGCTGCTTTTCGAGCCGGGCATGAACGTCCAGGCGCCGCCGAATCTCAATCCGGAGGCGTTGACGCGCTTGATAGAGGCGGGGATCAATGACTGGGGTGGCGTCTCGCCGGTCACGCCCGATCATGTCAATCCGGAGGCGCCCTGGCCGGAGATTGAAAGGCTTCGGGCCGTGACTGAGGCCGCCGGCAAACAGCTTGCCGAGCGGCTTGCGATCTATCCCGCCTATGCGCAGCGCCCGGATCGATGGTTGGACCGGAACCTCGTAAAGCCCACGCTGGATAAATGCGATGCCGGCGGCTTGGCACGCACGGATTCCTGGTGTCCCGGCGCTCAGCTGCCGCCACCTCAGTTTTCGCGCGCGGCTCTTGGAAGACCCGGTGCCGCGAGCCGCGAGCTTGATGCGATTCTGGAAAAACCCGCGCGTGGGGTGGAACTCGTGGAAGCCGACATCATTCGGTTGTTTCACGCCCGCGGCGCGACGTTCGAGGCGGTCTGCGATGCCGCCGACGGGTTGCGGCGAGCGATAAACGGCGACTGCGTCACCTACGTCGTGAACAGAAATATCAACTATACGAATATCTGTTCCTTCAAATGCCATTTTTGCGCCTTCTCCAAAGGCAAGCAGAACGAGAGCTTGCGAGGCCGGGCGTATGACCTGTCTCTTGACCAGGTGGTGGAGCGTGCGCGTGTCGCGAGAGGGCGAGGAGCCACGGAAGTCTGCATGCAGGGTGGAATCCATCCTGCCTATGGCGGTCATACCTATCTCGAACTTTGCCGCGCGGTGAAGAATGCAGTTCCCGATATCCACATTCACGCGTTTTCGCCGCTGGAGATCCACCAAGGAGCCGAGACACTGGGTATCGGCGTGCGGGATTTCCTGCTTCAGCTCAAAGACATCGGGCTGGGGACCCTGCCGGGGACGGCGGCAGAGATCCTGGATGACGAGGTTCGCAGGGTTATTTGCCCGGACAAGCTCGATACGTCGGCCTGGCTGGAGGTCGTGCGGACGGCTCACGCGATCGGTCTCCGCAGCACAGCCACAATCATGTTCGGGCATGTCGACGGATACCAGCATTGGGCGCGGCATCTTCTGCGGGTGCGGGACTTGCAGAAAGAGACGGGGGGATTTACGGAGTTCGTGCCGCTTCCCTTCGTTCCCATGCAGACTCCACTCTATCTAAAAGGCGGGGCGCGTCCGGGGCCGACGTTCCGGGAGGCGGTCCTCATGCATGCGGTCGCACGGCTGGTGCTCCATCCTCACGTCACGAATATACAGGCCTCGTGGGTGAAGATGGGCGCGAGCGGCACGCAAGCATGTCTGTGCGCAGGCGCCAATGACGTGGGCGGAACGCTGATGAACGAATCCATTTCTCGCTCAGCGGGCGCCAGTCACGGACAGGAAATGACGGTGGAAGATTTGGCCGATCTCATTCGAGCCGCGGGCCGTTTTCCGCAGCAGAGGACCACACTCTACGACCCTGTCGCCCCGCGCATGGAGCCTGCGTGGCATGAGATCGTTTCGTCAGCGCATGAGCCGAGGTTTCAGGAGGAAACGACGTAGCTCGCATTTACCGGGTCGTGAACGACCTGGCGGCTTCCATTATTTTTTCAATGGTGGCGGCGCGCTTTTGGGGATTGCCGCCGAATGTCAGAACGACATGCTTAACCCCCGCCTCGGCATATTTGAACAATGTATCGGCGATGTAATTCGGCGGGCCGCTGATGAGCGACGCGGCCCATGGATCCGGGCCGATTTTTTCCGCGATTTCCATCGGCGCGTGAAGCCCCGCGCCGGCGATGGTTCGACCTTTGCCGTGGGCCATTTCCTGGACTTCGGCGAACTTGGTGCGCAGAATTTCGGGGGATGTGCCAAAAATATGCGGGTGCCAGATGTCGCCGAACTGGGCGACTCGCCGCATCGCAGCGCCGGTGTTTCCACCGATCCAAACCAACGGTCGTCTTGGTGACGCGAACGTCGGATTGATGGCCATGTTCTTGAAAGAAAACTTTTGACCCTGAAAGCTCGCCGACACCGTCGCGGCTGGAAGACTGGTCAGGCATTCCAGAATCTCGTCCGTGATGCGGCCGCGCGCGTGATATTCTATGCTGAGCGCGTCGAATTCCTCCTTCAGCCAGCCGGCGCCGATACCGAAATGCAGTCGGCCATTAGACAATGTCTGCACCGTGCCGATCAGCTTTGCCCAGAGCAAAGGATGGCGATACGGAAGGATGCCCACCCCAATACCCAGGTAACATTCCCGTGTTAGCGCCGCAGCGAATCCGAGCGAGACGAAGGCCTCCAGATAGGGGCGGTCGAACGGCACTTCATAGCTGTTGTTCGAACCTTCCTTGTAGGGGTATTCGGTGCCTTGTTGCGAGGTCAGGGCGATGTGATCTCCGACCCACAGGGCGGCGACCCCAAGCTTCTCCGCAGCATCGATTACCTCGCTAATCGCCTTAGGACTGGCGACATGGCCAGTGTTGGGCAAGAGGACACCGATTTGGAGCTTGTTCATGTGCAGTTCCTCTTCCGCCCGTTAAAGCCGTCATTTAGCAACCCAGCGAACGCGCGATGAGAAGTTGCTGAATTTCCGTGGTGCCTTCGCCGATTTCCAATATTTGTGCCTCACGATAGAGACGGTTCACGCGAAATTCCTGCATGAAGCCGTAACCGCCGTGAATTTGATATGCATCCGTCGCGGCCTGCACGGCCAGCCGCGTGCCCATCAGCTTGACCATTGCGGCTTCCGCTTGGCATTCGCGCCCTTGTGCGTGCAGCCATGCGACATAATGAGCGAAACGACGCGTGGCTTCCGCGTGGGTCGCCATGTTCGACAGCTTCGCCTGCGTAAGCTGAAAGGAGCTCAATGGTTGGCCGAATTGGGTGCGATTTTTGGCGTAGCTCAAAGTTTCCTCAAGGCTTGCACGGATTAGGGCACAACCGAGGATGCCAAAGACGATTCGCCCTAGATTGAGCCCGCCTAGTGCCTGGCGGAGCCCCGCGCCTTCCTCTCCCAGAAGATTTTGTCCGGGAATTCGGCAATCCTCGAATATGAGTTCACGGTTATCCATGCCGTGCCAGGCCATCTTGGCAAACGATTGCCCAAGTTTGAATCCGGGCGTTCCAGCAGGCACGACGAACGACGAAATACTATTGCGGCCGTTTTTGCCTTGCCCAGTGCTGGCCATGACGACGAGGCCGTCGCTGATCGCCGTCCCAGCGTTACTGATGAAGATCTTGTTGCCGTTCAGGATCCAATCTTGATTGCCGTCCCGCGCGGCCCGTGTCCTCAATCCACCTGCATCTGAACCCGCGCCCGGCTCCGTCAACCCGATCGCGCCGAGCTTTTCTCCCCGGGCGAAGGGGGGGAGCCATTCGTCCTTCTGCTTCGCCGTGCCGAGCTGGACATACATGTTCGCGACGAGCACGTGCACTTGCCAGATCAGGGCGAATGTCTGGCTGACTGTGCCAACCTCTTCCATCGCCATGATGTAGCTAAGGGAATCCAGCCCGCTGCCGCCGTACTCACTGGGGATCAGGATTCCAGCCATCCCCAGATCGCTCCACTTTTTCCATAGGTCATATGGAAACTCGTGATCGCGATCCATTTGCTCCTGAGCCGGAGCGATCTCCGAGTGAGCGAAATGTCGAACCATGTCGATAAGACCGACTTGGTCCGCGGAGGGTTCGAAGTTCAATTCCATTCTCCTTACGTTCTAGAGTGGCTCGGTCCGAAGCTTGGTAAGAGCCGTGCGAAGTCCGGCTAGCACGTACTTTGTCTAGCTTGCCTTTCAAGCAGGAACAGTTATCATTAGAACAATCGTTTGACAAGTTTACTCAGGATTTCCGTTGTCAAACCGCCCTGGCATTTCGTCTCTTCCCGAAACTCTGCACCGCCTCCTAGAGGCCAGGGCCGTGTCATGGCCCGAACGCGACTTCCTGCTCGGGAGGGAAAGGCGTTGGACCTTTGGCGCGCTCAATCGTCACGCGAACCAAGTTGCGCGCTTTCTCCGGGAAAGGGATGTGCGGCCAGGCGATCGTGTGGTGGTGGTGATGCCAGCCTCCGAAGCGTATCTCGCGCTGTGGTTTGCGATTTCGAAAGTTGGTGCAGTGGAAGTTCCAATCAATCCAGCTTATCGCGGAGAGTTACTGCGACATCTTTTGCTCACCGCGGGGATGAAGCTTGCGATCGTCGATTCCGCCTTCCGGAGGGACTTCGATGCGGTTAACCAGGGGCTGCCGGTGTTCGCGGAGGTCGTCGACGCGTCGCATGTGGTGTATGGCGCCGATCAGATCGAGAAGCTTTCGGATACGAATCTGTCAGTACCGGCTCAACCTCGGCGAAGCGATCCAGCTTGCGTGATCTTCACGTCCGGCACGACCGGGCTGTCAAAGGGGGTGGTCATGAGCCACCGCCATCAGATGTCGTTCGGGCTGTTTTTCGCAGAAATCGTCGGCTTCCGCGAAGACGATATCGCGTACAATTTTCTACCCTTCTTCCACATCGCAGCGAAGTTTCTGACGCTTGGCGCTATGCTGAGCGGTGGCCAGATGGTGCTGCTGCCGGTCTTCAGCCGGTCGCGGTTCTGGGACGATGTTCGCGAGTATAAGGCGACCCTATGCGTGGCGGTCGGCGGCCTGTGCCATCTTCTGAACAGCGCACCTGAAACACCAGCGGATGCGGACAATTCGCTCCGCTTGATATACGCGGTGCCGGTACCGTGGGAATTCAAGGAGAGCTTCGAGAACCGATTCGGACTCAAGTTCGTCGAAGGGTTCGGAGGCACCGAGAGCAATCTGGTGGCATATAGCAGGCTGGACGAAGACACCCCGCGCAACTCTTGCGGACGGGTCAGCCCGCATTTTGAAATGACCATTCGCGACGAACGGGGGGATGAGTGCGAGCCGGGGCAACCTGGCGAGTTTTGCGTCCGGCCGCGTCACGCGGATACGACCATGACCGGGTATCTCGGCCTGCCGGAGAAGAGCCTCGAGATCATGAAGGATTACTGGTTTCATACCGGCGATCGGGGATGGGTCGACGGCAATGGGTACTTTTTCTTCATGGACCGGCTCAAGGATGCCATTCGTCGCCGTGGGGAAAACATCTCGTCCTTCGAGGTCGAGCGTTTGCTGAACGGTCACCCGGACGTCGCGGAATGTGCCGTCGTGCCGGTACCCTCGGAGCTCGGCGAAGAGGAGATCAGGGCGGTCGTCGTATGCCGCGAGGGCGCAACCGTGGATCCGGAAAAACTCCTCCGTTATGCCGCGGAAGTCATGCCGCATTTCATGATCCCCCGTTTCGTGGAGTTTCGTGCCGAGCTTCCCCGCACTCCCACTCTCAAGGTGCGCAAAGTCGAGTTGAGAGAGCAGGGCATCACGGCGAACACATGGGATTGCGAGAAGGCCGGCTTCCGAATCACCCGGGATGGGTTGCGGAAGATTTCTGGCTAGCCGGATACTGCGTTGCCCCGCCGCCCCAAATACGCCTCAACGATCTTTGGGTCGGCTGCCAGCGTGGACGCGGGGCCTTCTGTGACCGTTCGCCCCGTTTCCAGGACATACCCATACGACGCATAGCGCAGGATAAGTTTGGTATTCTGCTCCACGCACAGTACGGCCAGGCCGGAACGGGTTAACTCAAGAAGCACTTCCATCAACTGCTCGACCACCTTGGGCGCCAAGCCGAGCGACATTTCGTCGACCATCAGGAGTTTGGGTTTTTTCAACAGCGCACGGGCGATGGAGAGCATCTGCTGCTCGCCGCCCGAGAGGAGGCCGGCCTCCTGGCGCTGTCTTTCGCGCAGCTGGGGGAAGTAGCCCAGCACCCTCTCGATCGCTTCGGTCTCCGATTGCTTCGAGCCAAGGAGGCCGATCTTCAGGTTCTCCGCGACGCTGATCGTCGGCAGAAGGCCCCGTCCTTCCGGGACGTGCGCGACACCGCGCCGGGCGATCAAGTGAGGCGCCAGGCCGGAGATCACCTGTCCGTGGAAATGGATAGAGCCCCGGGAAGGCGGCAGCAGGCCGGAGATGGACCGCAAGGTCGTGGTCTTCCCGGCGCCGTTCGCGCCCAGGAGGGCACATAACGTTCCGGATGCCACGTCAAAGCTGACGTTCGATACGGCGCGAGTCCGGCCGTAGCGAACCTCGATCTCCCGGACTTCGAGCAGGTTATCCATGGCCGAGATAAGCCTTGATGACGGCGTCGTTTCTTCGGATATCGTCGGGCGCGCCTTCGGCGACGAGCGAGCCCCGGTCGAGAACGGCAATGCGTTCGCACAAGTCCATGACCAGGTTCATGTCGTGATCGACGAGAACGACGCTGAAGGGTGAACGCTTGCGGAGCGTCTCCAAACTGACTTTCAGGTCGACAGTCTCACGGTCGTTCAGCCCTCCGGCTGGCTCGTCGAGAAGCAGGAGAGTCGGCTTGCGCAAAACGGCGCGGGCAACTTCGACCCTTTTCTGTTGCCCGACCGACAGAGTGTCGACGGTCGCATCCAGCACGGTGCGCGCGATATGGAGCATATCAGCGACCTCCTCGATTTGGCGCATGGCCTCGGCCTCGGCCCGGGCGATCCGCCGCGACGGAAGCAGGGTGGCTAGCGGGTGGTACGTCAAGGCGAGGTGCAGACCGAGCAGAAGGTTGTCGCGGACCGTGCGTTCTCGCAGCAGCGCAATGTTCTGGAACGTCCTTCCGATGCCCAGCTTGGCCACCTTATCGACCGACAGACCGCGGATATTCTGTCCATTGAACAGGATGCGCCCGTCTCCGCTCGACCGCGCGAAACCCGAAATGGTGTTGAACAATGTGGTCTTGCCGGCCCCGTTTGGTCCGATCAGACCGAACACGATTCCTTCCGGCACGGAAATCGTGACGTCGTTCACGGCAACCACGCCGCCGAACCGCACCGTGACGCTTTCGAGGTCGAGAACGGGAGCGGCGCTCATGATGCGCCTGCCTTCGATTCCGCTTCGGCCTGGGGCACGAGCCGCCGCCAGGCTCTTTTCGCGACCGCGATGATGCCGCCGGGCGCGAACAGGATGATCACGAGCACGAGGATGCCAAAGCCGAGTTGTGAGGATTCCAGCAGTCCGCCCAGGAGTTCGGGCGCGATCGTAACCACGATTGCGCCGATGATCGCGCCGGCCACGGATGTCATGCCGCCCAACGCGATCATGACGAAGTAATAGATCGAATTCCAAATGGTGAAGTCGTCGACCGAGATATAGCCTTTCAGCGGCGCGTAGAGCACTCCGGCCAATGCACAGAGAAACGACGAATAGGCGAAGGCAAGGATCTTGTAGCGCGTCGGATCGACGCCCAGGGCCCGCGCCGCCAACTCGCGCTCCCGTATCGCCAGAAGCGCCCGGCCGGGCTTGAGCGAGATAAGGCGGTGTGTGGAATAGATGACGCCGGTGAACACGATCAGGCTGACAATATACCGGTGCCATTCGGTCGATAGGGAAAATCCAAAGATGTCCGCCGCTGGGATGGTGAGGCCGGCCATCCCGCCCGTGACGTTGCCCCCCAGGCCGATGATCTGAACGACGACCATGCCGAAGGCCAGCGTGACAATGGCCAAGTGCAGCCCGGAAAGCCGGAGGGCCGGACCGGCCAGGGCGGTTCCGATCAGCGTCGTCGCGGCCATCGACGCGATGGCCGCCAGCGGAAAGGGCCACCCCAGGTGGACCAGAGCCATGCCACAGCCATAGGAACCGATCGCGACCAGGGCGGCCGTGCCGAGCGAGAGCTGCCCCGCCACGCCCGTTAGGACGACCAAGCCGATCGCGACGATCGCATTGATGATCGTGAGATTGGCGAGATAGAGGTAGTAGTCGGGCATGCGCGTCGCGGCGAGCAGGAGGACGGTTGTATAGGCCCAGATGGGCACCTTGCGGCCGGCCGTCTTCAGGCGCGTCAAGTCAGGCACGCCACGCCCCCCGCGTCTGAAACAGGCCCGATGGCCGTATCAGCAGCACGACGATCATCAAGACCAGGCCGACGGAGTCCTGATAGAGCGGCGTCAGCGAGTAGGCCACGCCGCTTTCCAAGAGGCCGAGCAGCAGTCCGCCGGCAACGGCTCCGAACGGGCTCATCATTCCGCCCAGGACCAGGGCCGCGAAGCCTTTCATGATGACAAGGCCCATCATGTAGGGGCTGAGAAAGAGGGTCGAAGCCACCAGCATTCCAGTAATTGCGCCGAGCGCGGCCGCCATGGCCCACGCCGTAGAGCCGACCAAACGCAGGTTTATGCCCAGAAGCTGGGCCAAATTCGGATTCTCGGCCGCGACGCGCATCGAAAGGCCTAGGGTGGTGTAGCGGAGAAACGCGCCGATGATCGACACGCCGATGATGCCGGCGGCTATGATGGCCAACTGGTTCGGCGCGACATGCAAGCCGAGTATGGAAACTTGATCGGCCTGGAAGAAGTGGGGGAACACCTTGGCATCAGGTCCCCAATAGAGTGCCGCGCCGCCGGTAATCACGAGTTTGAGGGCGAGGGAAATGATCGCAAGCCCCTCCTGATCGCGATTACGGAACGGATAGATCGCGAGATTGTAGATCGCTGCACCGAAAGCCGCCGCTATAAGGACGGTCGGAAGAATGGAGATCCATAAATTTTGGCCTAAGGCCCCCCAGATTGCGAAGCAGACGAACGCCATCACCATCGATATTTCGCCCTGGGCGAAATTCAATGTGTTGGTGCTCTTGAGGGTCAGGACGAGCCCTAGCGCAAGCAGCGCGTAGAGGCTTCCATGCGACATGCCCGCGACGAAATACTCGAACACTCGGATGCCCCGGCTCTAAGCCCTGTGCGAGGCGCCACGTTCCTTCGCCAAGATGGTGACGCTCTGGCATGCTTCCATGCCGCCGAGAGCATGCACAAGTCCAATCTCGGGCGTCTTCACTTGCTTGCCGAGGGCCTGCCCTCGGAGTTGTCGAACGTTTTCGAGCACGCTGTCCAATACGCAGGCCACGCCGCACTGGCCAAACGAAAGCCAGCCGCCGTTGGTGTTGGTCGGTAAGCGGCCCGTGAAGCCCGTCTCGCCCGCCGCGACCAGATCGCCCGCCTCGGGAATTGAGCTAGCGAAGCCAAGCTCGACGATGGAGAGCAGTTCGCTGTGGGCGAAATTGGAAGGCGTTTGAAGGATGTCGACATCCTGGGGGCCGATCCCGGCCATTTCGTATGCCGCCGCCGCGGCTGCGCGGCATCCCGTCGAGGTGATGTTGGGCAACTGGCCTAAGAGCACTGGGCTACTGCGCAGAGCCAGACGGTCCGTCAGGTATTCGTGCGTGGAGCACTCGCCGAATCCGCGGATGTAGATCGGAGTCTTGGACATGGACCGCGCATCGTCGGCGGATGCGACGATGAAGACACCCGCCTGTCCCGGCGGTCCCCAAGTCGCGCAGTTCCACAAGCGAAGCGGAGACGAGATCATCCGAGAAGTCAAGACGTCGTCCACCGTGATCCGGCCCAGATGGGCTTTCGCCGCGTAGGGGTGGTGAACGGCCCACTCCTGGCACTGGACGGATACGGCCGCCATATGCTGCTCAGTCATCCCGCTTTCGTACATGAGGCGGGAGGCAAGCTGGGCGTAGATCGTCGGGATGATCGGCTCGTAGGGAAGCTCAAACTCAGGATCGGTGTCGAGGCCGGCGACGAGCGAGATCGGATCCACGAACGCGAGAGAATCGACGCCCAAGCAGAGCACATACTTCGCCGCTCCGGTCGCGATAGCGATCGTCGCGTGCTTGAGCATGGCGTTCATGCCGGCCGCGTGAATCGTGATTTCGGTCGCATGCTTAGGGGTGATCTTCAGGTAGGAGCAGAAGATGTTGTTCCACTGCGGGCGTTGATCCCCGAGCGGTGGCCGCCCGACGAGAACGCCGTCGATCTGGCTTTTCTCGATGCCGGCGTCCTCCAAGGCCATTCGCGTGGCCTCTCCAGCCAGGCGCAGAGCGGTCTTCGCCTCGCCGCGGCCGCAATAGGCATCGCCGAATCCGACGATCGCCGCTGTTCCTTCTAGCTCGTTATACCGCATGTGACGACCCCTGAGTGGCGTCTTCAGGTCTGAATTTCGGCAAGACCAGGTCGTCGGCGGTTTTGTGAAAAAACACGCGCACGCGCTGACCGATCTTTATCGCTTCGAGCGCCTCGCAAACGATCTCCGAGAACATGTGCCAACCCTCGTCGAGTTGGATGATGCCCAACGCTCGGGGTTTCTGGGGGCGAGACCTGTCAAGAGGAACGTGCTGGATGGAGAACGAGTAGATCGTGCCCAGTCCTTTCGATTGAACCCATTTTAACTTGCTGCTCAGGCACTCGTGACAAACCGCCCGGGGATGGAAGACGTTCGTGCTGCAATCCGAGCAAACTTGGTAGAGCAAGGCGCCCTTCGCGCACCCCATCCAATAGGGCGCGGTATCGACCGACCATGTCGGATAGATCGTTCCCTTCGAAGTTCGCTCACGCATGACGAAGCGCAATGCGGCGTCATCGACCGGCTCAGCCATGAAGCACCCATATAGTCTGTTTTGTAATTGAACGTTAGTTTTGTAGTTAGGGTGCAGTCAAGAAGTTTCGAATTTCCGGGGCGTATGTGCATATAGCGCAAGAGCTGATCGTCCGCGCTGAAAGGCCGATTAGATTTATGCCTCACGCCCTTCGAGTTCCCGAGAAAACAAATGGATGATAGAAACAAACGACCGATTGGTATATATATTGCGGTCGTCGCGCATGCGACGTGTGGTGTCGTGACAAAAAAAACGGTTTGATCTTGGGAGGTTTACATGGAAAGCCAAAGTCGGTTGCCTTCTACTCGTTTCTTACGTTGGATGGGCGGTATTGGCGTTGGCGTGGCGACGCTGGGCCTGATAGTCGTTTCCGGAGCCGCTGCCCAGGACGCGCCGGGCGTGACGGCGTCCGAGATCGTCGTCGGCACCCCCATGCCGCTGACCGGGCCGGTGCGTTTGGTGAGTCAGCCGTACGACATAGGCTTGCGGACTGGATTGAAGGAGATCAACGACAAAGGCGGCGTTCAGGGCAGGAAGATCAGTTTTTCCGTCGAGGACGACGCCTACCAACCGGCCCGCAGCCTCGCGATCGCGAAGAAGCTCATGGACCGTGACAATGTCTTCGCCATCTTCGGTTGTTTCGGTACTCCCAACTGCATCACGGTGATGCGCGAGACCGAGCAGAAGGGCGTGCCCCTGTTGACGTATTCGGCGTTGGCTGGCAGCGGTCCGACCACGTTCGGTCTGACCGCGAGTTACGGTGATGTGTCGTATCAGCTCGTCAAATATTTCGCGAAGCAGCGCGGTTTCAAGAAAATCGGCTTCCTCTATCAGAACGACGATTTGGGTGAAAATGCCCGCAAGGGGCTTAAGCGCGGATTGGACGAGGTGGGACTGCCACTGGGTGCGGATGTCGGCTATGACCGCACGACGGGTGACTTCACCACCCACATCT
The DNA here is from genome assembly GCA_050180485.1 of Alphaproteobacteria bacterium. Classification (GTDB taxonomy): domain Bacteria; phylum Pseudomonadota; class Alphaproteobacteria; order CADEGL01; family CADEGL01; genus CADEGL01. The sequence goes on from JBFXED010000010.1 coordinate 21,827, forward strand.
TGGCACTTCGCGACGCCAACCCGGACGCCGTTATCGCCATGGGAACGGCGCCCGCGATCGGCGCCGCGATCAAGAAGGCCAACGAGATCGGATTCAAGCCGGTTTGGAGCACTTATCTGATTGGTGAATCGGCCATCATGACTAAGCTGCTTGGCGATGGGATTAACGGGCTCGTCTACGCGACCGATACGGAAAGCTTGTATTCGTCGAGTCCCGAAGCCGAACGTGTCAAAGCGCTGATCCAGAAGGCCTCTCCTCCCGACACCGCGATCGAGGTTCTGACCTTGCAGGGGTATGCGCAAGCCAAGCTGTTCGGAATGGCGCTCGATGTCGCGGGCAAGGATCTGACGCGGGAGAAGTTCTTGAGCGCCCTGCGAAGCAGGGATTATGACGTCGGTGTCATGAAGCTGAGCTACAAGGACGGCAAGCAAATCGGCGCGGATGCGCTGAAGCTTTATCAATGGGAGGGAGGCAAACCCAGGCCATTGAGCGACTGGATTCCTATCCCGCGAAACTGAAGCGGAGTCTCTCGCTTGAGCGAGCAGGCGCATGTGCCGATACCGACGGAAGAGATTCGGCACATAGTTCTAGGCGAGGCGCTTGATCAAGCCGCTTCGCATTGGCCGGACGAGATCGGGTGGGTCTTCGAAGACCTGCCCGTTTCGTTCGCCGAGATGCATGAACGATCGATCCGAACCGCGCACGGTCTTCTTGCGCTCGGTATAGGCCCCGGCGATACGGTGGCAGCCCTTGCCCCCAACATCCCCGAGTTCGCTTATCTCCTCTTCGGCGCATCTTTAATCGGTGCAATGATCACGCCGATCAACACACGGTCGAAGTTGGTCGAGATCACCCATTGCCTAGTCCATGGCGACGCGAAACTTCTCGTGACCACGGACCTCTTTCTAAAGCAGGACTATCGCGCGATGCTCTTCGAGCTCCTGGGACCCGAAGCGATCTCGCACGATGGAGTTGTCCAAAGCAAAGTCGCGCCATTGTTGCGTCGGATCGTCGGTTTTCCGGGTTTCTTGGGACCAGGAGCGCTTCCCTATGAAGAGTTCCTATCGCTCGGGGCGGCGGGCGGCCGGAAACCTCCCCATCCGCCCGCCAAACAAAACTGGCATGATCCCGTTCTCCTCCAGTACACCTCGGGCACGACCGCGCATCCAAAAGGCGCCCTACTCAATCATTGTATGGTGTTGAACTACGGCATCGGCATCGCGAGGGGCATGGGCGTCTGGGCAGGAGACGCAGTTCTCAATACGCAGCCGTTCTACCATGTCGGCGGAACATGCGCGGCGCTGCCGCTTCCGCTCAGCCTCAAATGCCGTATGGTGATTCCCCTCTATTACGAACCCGAGCGTGTTCTCGCGCTTATCGAGCGGGAACGTTGCGTCGCGCGATCCGGCTTCGCATCCATGTACCTCATGGAAATCGCCGCGCCGACCTTCAAGAAGCGCGACATATCGAGCCTTCGGGCGGCTTGGTACAATGGACCGATTGAACTTCTCGCGCCGGTTCAGAAGGCGACGGGGATTCGCGACTTCATTCAAATCTACGGCGCGACCGAAGGTGGCGGCACGAATGGCCGGTTGGAAGATCTGCCCGAAGTGCGCGCTCGAAATTGCGGGCGACCCTATCGGGGCACGGAGGTCGGGATCATCAATCTCGAAACCGGAGCGTTCGAGCCGCCCGGCGTGACGGGCGAAATCGTTACGCGCGGCTGGATGCAGATGAACGGCTATTACAAACAGCCCGATGAAACCGCCAAGGTCCTAAGGCCTGACGGATGGCTTCGGATGGGCGACCTCGGCTATTTGGACGAAGAAGGCTTCCTGCATTTTGTCGGACGCGTGAAGAACATGATCCGCGTCGGAGGCGAAAACGTCTCGGCCGAGGAGGTGGAGGCCTTTCTTCTTAAGCATCCGAAGATCAAGATGGCCGCGGTCATCGGCGTGCCCGACGATCGGCTTCTGGAGGTTGTCATGGCGATCATACAGATACACCCCGGTCAGAATCTCTCTGCCCAAGACGTGATGGACTATTGTTCCACACAGTTGGCGAATTTTCGGGTACCCCGGTATGTCCGGTTCATTGATGAGTGGCCCTTGACGGGAAGTGGAAAGATCCATCATCCGAGCCTGCGGGAACGCTTCGTGCCGACGGTCCAGAAGGGATAGCGCCGCCCTTTAGCCGGCGCCTGCATCACACGGCGCCCGATGATTTCATTTTCTGGATATCCCGCGCTCCGTACCCGACTTCACGGAGCAGGCTGTCGCTGTCCTGACCCAGGGACGGCGCGGGTGTCCGCGAGCCGAAGGTGACTCCGTCGAACCGCAGGGGGCAGGCTATTTCCCGCAGCTTTCCTTCGGCGGGATCCTCGACGGTGACAACCGTACCGCGGGCGACCGCGTGGGTCGTTTCCAGGGCTTCCTTGATCGTCAGGACCGGCGTGACGCATGCCTCATGGATGGCGAAGATCTCCATCCATTCCGCCAGCGGCTTGGCGGCGAATTTGCTCGCCAGCAGGCGCCGCAATTCGTCCTCTTCCGCGCCGTCGGCCCATTGCCGGTCCACCCACTCCTCGATCTGAAGGACCTCGCACAGGGTTTTCCAGAATTTCGGTTCATAGGCGCCGGTCACTAGGTGACGCCCATCTTTCGTCTCGTAAACGGAATAGAAAGGCTTATCGAACGGCGCGTCGAAGGGGACGTCCACATCCGCGTGCCCCGGCACATTCCAGCGCGCGGTCATGAAGGAGACCCACGAGAAAAGCCCATCGGCGACGGAAACGTCGATGCTTCTTCCCTTGCCCGTTCGGGAACACTCCAGCAGGCCCGCCAAGATGCCGTTGACCGCCATCAGCCCGCCCGCGCCGACATCGCCGATGGGAAGCGCGGTCGCGCGCGGACGCGTGGCGGTTCCGTTGGCGTAGTGGAGGACACCCGTAAGGCCCAGATAGTTGAGATCGTGGGCCGCCAACTGGGCCCAGGGGCCATCCTGGCCGAACCCGGTGATGGCGCAGATGACCAGGCGCGGGTTCCGCGCGTGCAAGGCGGACGCGTCCAGCTTCAAGCGCGTCATCACGCCGGGACGAAACCCCTCCACGACGACGTCCGCGGTTTCGCAAAGGCGAAGGAACGCCTCGCGGCCGTCGGGATGCTTGAGGTCGAGCGTTATGCTCTTCTTCCCCCGGTTCAGGGCAAGAAACTGACAGCTTTGCTCACGCACACGAAGGCCGACATGCCGCCAATAGTCACCGGCTCCGGGCTGTTCGATCTTGATCACCTCTGCACCAAGGTCGGCTAGCATCTGAGTGCAGTAACCGCCAGGCAGAAGCCGGGTTAGATCGAGAATCCGGATGCCACTCAGTGGGCCGGATGGGATGGAGGTCCGCGCAGAGCTTTTCGACAAAGACCGGCCTCTATGTGGGTTAGAACGAGGCGTCTGCCTTTTTCGAGTCGGATTCCTCATGCATCGCTCCAATAGCAGTCGATCTGGGCGGCCCAGCATCGCATTGCGGATTGTCGCTCCGCGCAAAACCAATTAAAACTACCGTTTGGTAGGATAAGGCAACCAGCCGGATGAAGCCAGTAACCTTGCGTTTCCGGCCGGCCTGCGCACGTTTAGTCGGACGCTGTACCGAACTTCGTGCGGATCGCCTCAACCGATTTGAACGCCGGAGATGTTGCGGATGAGTTCCGAGTCGTCCTTGCCGGAGGGGCGCCCGGCCCTGTTGTGGGAACCGGTCTCGGTGCGCGGATTGACGCTGAAGAACCGCATCGTCATTTCTCCCATGGCGATGTACAGCGCTCATGACGGCCTGGTGGACGATTTCCATCTCGTCCATCTCGGCCGCTTCGCGCTTGGCGGAGCTTCGCTCGTCTTCACGGAGGCAATCGCAATCAAAAAGGATGGGCGCATCACGCACGGGTGCGCGGGGCTTTGGGACGACCGGCAGATTGCCGCCCTGCGCCGCATCACCGACTTTCTTCACCGGTTCGGAGCGGCGGCCGGCATTCAGTTCTGCCATAGCGGGCATAAAGGTTCGGCGCAAAGACCATGGCATGGCGGTGGTGCGCTTGGCGCGGCGGACGTCGAGGCGCGCAAGGAAGCGCCCTGGAATACGGTGAGCGTCACGGATACGCCGTTCGACGCGAGCTGGCCCTCTCCGGCGATGTTGAGCGCGGGGGATCTGGATGCCATCGCCGCGGACTTCGTGGGGGCGGCCAGAAGGGCCGAGAAGGCCGGGTTCGACGTCATCGAGCTCCATTGCGCGCATGGTTATCTGTTGCACTCCTTCCTATCGCCTTTGACCAACACGCGGACCGACGGGTTCGGCGGCGATATACAGGGGCGTATGCGGTTCCCGCTGCGCGTCATCAAGGAGGTTCGAGATATCTGGCCGCAGGCCAAGCCGCTTTTCGTCCGCGTGTCCAGCGTGGACGGTGTCGACGTCGGATGGTCGGCCGAGGATACGGTGGTGTTCGCGAAGGCTCTGCGGGCGCTGGGCGTCGATGCCGTCGACTGCTCGTCGGGCGGAATGAAGCTTTCGCGGCAGCAGCAGTTGGTCTCGCGTACGCCGGGCTTCCAGGTGCCCTATGCGGCGCGTGTCCGTCGCGAGGCCGGTATCATGAGCATCGCGGTGGGGCTGATCCGCGACCCCGACCATGCCGAGGACATTCTTCAGGCCGGTCAGGCTGACCTGATCGCCATAGGGCGCGAGGCGCTCTTCGACCCCAACTGGGCCGCGCGCGCCACCTTGCGCTTCGGCGGGGAAGCCGGCTGGGCACAGTGGCCCGAGCAGTTCGGGTGGTGGCTGCAGCGAAGGGCGCGTCAGCAGGGCGAAAAATATGGCCGTCTCGCGCCCGTGCGGGCCGTGGGGCAGTCTGAAAAACTCTGAAAGGCGCCGATGTCCAAGCTCATATTGCTTTATAAACGTCGCCCTGGACTCGATGTGTCCGAGTTCCACGGCCGCATGCGCGGACAAACCGAAACAATCGAGGCTTGCGCCGGTTTAAATCGCTATGTGCAGTCGCACACCCTGATCCAGGGGTACCGCAAGGGCGAACTCTTGTTCGACGGCATGGGCGAATGCAGCTTCGATTCGCTTTCCAGCGCCAGGAAGGCCCTATCGGACCTCGAGGGAGGAATATGGGGCGGGGAGGCTGGCTTCGCCGAGCCGGCCTTGACCGTTCGAATGCTCGTCGACGTGCATGTCGCCAAGGCGGGAGCCGTGGTCGCGGATGCCGTGAAGAACATCGAGTTCGTCAATCGCCGTCCGGGCATGCCCTTGGATCGGTTTCGCCGCTATTGGCGGGAAGTCCACGGCCCTATTGGCGCCCGCATTCCGGGCATTCTCCGCTACGAGCAAAACCACGTGCATGCTTCGTCCTACGAAGGACTCAGTGTTCCCCGGTTCGATGGCTTGGCGATCACATGGTTCGCCTCCACGGCCGAAATGCGCAAGGGAGCCGCGACGCCCGAGTATGAAATCACGCGCGCGGACGAAGCCAATTTCCTGCCCGATGGACATCTACCCATCATTATTACGCGTGAGGTAGTGGACATTGGTGGCGCGAGCGGAAATCCATAATTCTCACACCGTTCGCGCTCCATAGGGCACGTTAAGCGCATTCCGTTCGAATCTTAGGCCCTACCGTGAAGCAGACGGACTAACGTCTGAATTTGGGTGTCCAACTCTCGATCAGCGCGTCTTCATCGTCATCTGGCTCTTCGGCTTCGGCGCGGAGGCTTAATGCTCCGCAAGTGAGGACGGTTAAAGTTCGCCCGTACTGTCCCAACCCAACCACTTCCTCCGGGTCAGCGTCTCGAAGCTGAAACGGGGTGGTAATGTCGATCTCCCGTAGCCTGCTCTCGATGCGCCCAGAAATTCCCCATAGGCCCCGAAGCGAGAGTCGGCCCAGCGCGTCCTGTACCAGCGCGGGGTCTACCATTACGAACACGCCGCCGTGTCGCGGGTCCTTCTTGGCGAAACGGTTGGCGACCTTCGCAAGTGTCTTGGTCGCCGCAACTGGAAAGCAGAAACTGTGAGCCGTCTACCCAACACGGACGCAGGTCTCATACATTGACAGACGTGCGCAAATTTCAGGATCGCCCTGTGCGTGCGGAGTTCCTCAGAGGAATCTTCGGCTCCGACGCAATCTCGCTGCGACTATCCCAGCGGCGGGCGATCACTTCAAGAGCGTCCAGCGCATCGCCCAGTTCCTTCCCGTGCTCCGTCAACCCATAAGTGACTTCCGGCGGGATCGTCGGGTTGTGTTGGCGATAAACGAGCCCTTCGCCTTCGAGCAAGCGCAAACGGTCGGTCAGCACCTTGGACGAAACACCAGTCAGTTGCCTTTTCAAAACACCGAATCTGAGTGGCCCATCCCGCCTCAAGGTCCACAGGATATACATTGTCCACGGGCCCATAAGGACACGGAACATCGCTTCGACGGGACAAGATGGCTCATGGGCGAAACGCGTCATGGGTAGTTACTGCCGGGTGCCTACTTTCAAACGAAGAATCGTTTCCTTTAGGATACTAAGCGGGATACGGAGTCTTGGCAATCGACTGGCGGCTCCGCGATCCCAAGACAAGTGTTCAGGAGGCGAAGAGATGATTTTAGTGATCGGCGCGACCGGCAATATCGGGTCCGAAGTGACGCGGCAACTCGGGGCGAAAGGCGCGGGGGTCCGGGCGCTGGTCCGTGACAAGGCCAAGGCCGAGGCCGTGCTGGGAACAAAGGTTCAGCTGGTCGCTGGCGATCTTTCCCGCCCTGAAACGGTGGCCGCCGCTATGGATGGCGCGGACAAGCTATTCCTGGTCACACCGCTTCATCTCGATCAGATCGCCATGAAATCGGTAGCGATCCAGGCGGCGAAGCTGGCCGGCGTGAAGCATATCGTCATGTCGACGGGCATTGGCGCGGGGCCGGACGCCGGTGTCGAAATCGGACGCTGGCATGGAAAGAACCAAGAAGAGGTGAAGGCAACGGGCGTGGCGTACACTTTTCTCCAGCCGACCTTCTTCATGCAAAACATGCTCATGTTCGCCGGCACGATCCGTGAGCAGGGCGCTTTCTTTATGCCGCTGGGAGATAGCAAGGTCAGTTGGGTCGATGCCCGCGACATTGCCCAGGTCGGCGTCGTGGCCCTGACCGAGGCCGGACATGAGAACAAGGAATATCCGATCACCGGTGGCGAAGCGGTTAGCTGCGCCGAGATGGCCGCGATTTTGTCCGATGTTCTTGGCAAAGGCGTCAACTATGTTGACGTCCCGCTCGCCGCAGCAAAGGAAGGGATGATGTCGGCCGGGATGCCGGAGAAACTGGCAGACATGATGAACGAGCTCTATGCTCTGGGTCCGGCCGGTCATCTGGCCTATGTCGCCGATACGGTCGAAGCGGTGACAGGTCGCCGCCCGCGCACCTTCCGTCAGTTCGCCGAAGATCACGCTACCTCCTTCAAGGGATGAAGTCTGCGATTCGAATGTTCAGGGAAGCCCGGCTGCAGCAGGTCGGGGCTTGGAACGTAGGTGCGCTTTGAGCAGGCTACCCACGCTCTTCGTGCCCCATGGCGGCGGCCCCTGTTTTTTCATGGAGTGGAATCCGCCCAACACGTGGGATCGGATGGCGGCGTATTTACGCCAAATTCCGGAGGACGTCGGCGTGCGCCCGAATGCTATCGTGTTGATATCAGGTCATTGGGAGGAAGAGGTCGTTACAATCCAGAACAACGCGTCGCCGCCGCTCCTTTATGATTACTACGGCTTCCCACCGCACACATACGAGATCAAGTTTCCGGCCCCTGGCGCCCAAGGGCTGTCCTCTCGGATCGCCGCGTTGCTGGGCGAGGCGGGCATTGAATGGAAATACGATTACAGCCGGGGCTTTGATCATGGCGTGTTCATCCCCTTGAAGGTTGCATTCCCCGATGCCGATGTCCCGATCGTGCAGGTCTCTCTGCTGGCGAGTCTTGATGCCAAAGATCATATCTGGCTGGGGCAGGCGCTGGCCCCATTGCGCGACGAAGGCGTTCTGATCATCGGCAGTGGCATGACCTATCACAACATGCGGACCATGGTGGCCAGCATGCGCAGTGGCGGCCCGCCCGTTTCTCCAAACCCTGGGTCGGAGCGCTTCGATGCGTGGCTAGAGGAGGCTCTCACCAAGGCCACGCCCGAGAGTCGCATCAATGCGCTTGTTGCCTGGGACAAGGCGCCCGCCGCCCGTGACGCTCATCCACGCGAGGAACACTTTCTGCCACTTCACGTCGCAGTCGGCGCGGCTGGTACTGATCCGGGACGCAAGACGCTAACGGATGTCGTCATGGGAGCAGTCGAATCGGCATTCCGGTTCGGGTGATGTTTCGGGCCATCGCTGCCCGTTCGGCCCACCTTCTCCGAACCTCTTGAGTGCCATCAGTTAGTAGAGAGTGAATTAATCAATCGTTGCAATAGTATTGGTTTCTGGGGTTCGAATCGCTGTCGAACCTACGAGAGTTAAAACTCAAACAGCGGAAGTGAACAAACGGAAAATCTCTGTTTTCCGGCGATAATCGAGAGAGGGGGGCAGACGGCTTTGGTGTCTGGTTCCCCGACATAGATGGCTGCACCTCGGGCGGCGACACAGCTGAACAGGCGAGCGCTAATGCAGCCGAAGCACTTAGCCTTTGGTTCGAAGACGCCAAAGAGGTTCCACGACACAGCGATACCGCTCTCGCTATTGCACGCCGATTGTCGTCGCACCCTGCCGTCGCATTGGTAAGTTATCCATTTCTCGACTCGAGTCCAGAATTGCTAATCGCGAAGAACCAGATGTCAAACTGGTCTGGAATGCTTTCGTTTGGACTGCATTCCGGGTTCGCTGGCGCTCGAATGCTTTTGGGCCGACTACAGCTCATAAGACGCGCGGTGAGCCTAAGTGATGCCGAATCCTTGATCACACATCCCGCGAGTATCAATAGAGCTAGCCAGGCCGTACGTCCTGAAGAAGGTGGCCTCGTCGCCGGAGTCGGGGAGGACCTCATTAGACTGTCTGTCGGCCTTGAGGATGAGATGGATATCTGGTCCGACCTCAATCAGGCCCTCAATCCATTCATTACGGCCTGATAAGCTAAACCATAACTTCGAGAAGTAAGATGGCGAAAAACCAAACCTACCTTCAGCAGATCGAAAGGTGCGTTTCTTGGCTTGCGGCGTGGACTATTCACCATGCCAACCACGTCAGGCCCGGCGACGAAATCAAAGTTGGAGGCCATCAGGCTTCCTCGGCATCTCTTTGTACAATACTGACGGCGCTATATTTCGCTGTCCTGCGACCGCAAGATCGCGTCGCGGTGAAACCGCATGCGTCCCCGATCTTTCATGCCATTCAATACCTCGCTGGTAATCAGAGCCGTGAAAAGCTGGAGGCGTTTCGAAGTTTCAAGGGTGCGCAAAGCTATCCTTCGCGTACAAAGGACGTAGATGATGTCGACTTCTCGACGGGGTCCGTAGGGTTAGGTGTAGCGCAGACACTCTTCTCCTCGCTGGTTCAAGACTATGTATCTGCCCATGGCTGGATGGAGGGGCGCCCGGAAGGCCGCATGATCAGCCTGATCGGCGACGCCGAGATGGATGAAGGCAATATCTATGAGGCCCTCATCGAGGGCTGGAAACATGGCCTTCGAAACTGCTGGTGGGTAGTTGATTACAATCGGCAATCGCTAGATTCGGTCATTTGCGAAGGTCTCTGGAGCAAGTTCCAGCAGATTTTTGAGAACTTCGGTTGGGACGTCGTCATCTTGCGGCATGGCTCTCTCCAGCAGGCGGCATTCTCCGAAGTGGGAGGTGAAAAACTGCGAGAGTGGATCGAAAGATGTCCCAATCAGCTTTATTCCGCATTGACCTTTCAAGGTGGAGCCGCCTGGCGTAAGCGGCTACTGGACGAGATCGGTGATCAGGGACCCGTTACCGAGCTTATCGAACGTCGGTCGGACGATGAATTACAGGCATTGATGGTTAACCTGGGCGGCCACGATATGCAAAGCCTTCTCCAGGCTTTCGAGAAGGCGTCTCACCATGATCGGCCGGTCTGCTTTATTTGCTACACGATCAAAGGCTTTGGGCTGCCGCTAGCAGGCCATAAGGATAATCACGCCGGCTTGATGACGCTCGCACAGATGGAAACGTTTCGGACTTCGATGGGCGTTCGATCGGGTCATGAGTGGGACAAATGGGAGGCCGCAAGCGTTTCCGAAATTGATCTTGAACAGTTTGTCGCGGATGCCCCGTTCTTCAGCGAGGGAACTCGTCGCCTGTCAGCTCCTGCGGTAAAGGTTCCAGATTCTTTGAAGTTGTCCGCGTCGGCCGGCAAGTCTGTATCGACGCAAATGGGCTTTGGTCAGATCCTCAACGAGATCGGTCGCGAAACTTCCGAATTGGCGGAGCGGATAGTCACAACAGCGCCGGACGTTACGGTTTCCACCAATCTCGGAGCTTGGGTGAATCGCCGAGGGCTATTCGCTCGTGAGGCGATGGTTGACACCTTTCGAGCGGAGCGAATCCCGTCGACATATACATGGGAGTTCGGCCCCAACGGCCAGCATTTCGAGCTTGGAATAGCTGAGTCCAATTTGATGATTATGTTGTCGGCTTTGGGGCTCTCGCATTCGATTAACGGCGTTCGCCTACTACCGATCGGGACCGTGTACGACCCATTCATTTTGCGCGCGGCTGATCAACTTAACTATGCCTGTTATCAGGACGCTCGGTTCATGCTTGTTGCTACGCCATCTGGTGTGACTCTAGCGCCAGAGGGGGGTGCGCATCAGTCAATCGGAACGCCTTTAGTTGGTATGGCGCAAGATGGTCTCTGCTCTTTCGAGCCGGCGTACCTCGATGAGCTCTCCATAATCATGCGCTTTGCCTTTGATTACATGCAGCGCGATGGCGAAGGCGACCCCGATGAGACCACTTGGCTTCGTGATCAGACGGGAGGGTCAGTCTATCTACGGTTATCCACTCGGCCTTTGGAACAGCCACTTCGGGAAACAGCCCCAGATTTTCGCCGCGACGTCGTCAATGGCGCTTATTGGGTTCGTCCCCCCGGTCATAACGCGAGCGTTGTCATTGCCTACCAAGGTGCCGTTGCTCCAGAGGCTATAGCTGCAACGGGTCTTTTGGCTGAGGACCGGCGGGATATTGGGCTTTTGGCAATAACATCCGCGGACCGGCTCAATGCTGGCTGGCAGGCGGCGGAGAGAGCGCGTCAGCGCGGATTACACGGAGCGATGAGCCATATCGAAAGGCTGTTTGCGCCATTATCGCGGGATTGTGGCGTCGTAACCGTCATCGATGGCCATCCCGCCACACTCGCTTGGCTTGGCGGCGTGCAGGGACACCGTGTGAAGGCACTCGGCGTAGAGCACTTTGGGCAAACGGGCACAATCACAGACCTGTATCGACATCACGGTATCGATGCGAATGCGATAGTGCATGCAGCTCAGGCTGTAAGCCCTGGCCGAACGGTAAGGTATCTCCAATCACTTCCGTAAAGCTCCATGAAGATGGCTTGAAATGAGAAGGGCTTTTTCGAAGAAATGGAGTTCAGTGCCAAGCCAGCTAGGGTGAGGGAACTCAGTGTGAAATACGCAAATCACACTGAGTTCGGCTTTTTGCCCAAGCTCACGTACCGGCCGGCAAAGCAACTTCATTCAGTCGTGATCGAGCAAAAGTGCCCTTGATTATCCCGGACCGCAGTTCTTCGGGCGACAGCTTGTGGAGCGCCGCGAGCTGCATTACCTCAACCAACACGTCGATTTTATCCGGGTCCGACGTAACCAAAGCGCTGATGATGTCCGGCGCCGGCCCTTGCCCTAGGCTTTCCCCCCGTATTCTGGTTGCGGCTTGATGGGACGTTCGACTGCTCCGTGCGATGGCGGCATACAGCGAATAGGCGTTTGACATCGCGTCCGCCAGGGAGCGCCTATCCCTTCGTGCACACGATGCGAGCGTCACCACGAGCGACTTGCCCCGGTCGAAAGCCTTCGCAACGTCAAAGTTCAGCGGAAGATAGGTCCTGGCCACGACTTGCCGAGCCGAATAGTCGCAGCGCAGTAGCAGTTCGTCGTCGGACATATTGCTCCATCGGCTTCTTGCAAGCGTCATACGATTTTCTCCGCTATCAGTCTGAACTCGCTCATCGCAGAATTAGCAAATCTCGCAGCATCGCGTCGGTGTCAGATAGACCGCAGGCCACTCCCATCTGGCTTGGATTGGGATCTTGCACTTGGTCGACCGTATGCCCGGTTCTGTGCCCCTACAGGTACACGCTTAGATGGATCGGATTGAGGAGGGGTGTCTCGAAGAAATGGAATTCGTCGAGAGGATAGCTGCCGACCTTGTGTCATTAACCAGTTAGCTCCATTTGGATGGTTGATATGAGGTTGAAGAGGTATTTTTGAAGCGGGAGTAGTGGACCATGGGTAGATAACTGGTTCACCGCATACTGGGTCATTTTCCCTGCAATCTGGTGAAGGAACGACAAGGGCTCTCTCGACGAAACCGCTCTCACCGCACACAACTACCTCGACCGACCACATACCGCTTTCTCGTGTACTCATTGTCACGTAATTAATTAGCATCTGCCGAAACGTGTAAACGTTCCGTTCAGGGTCCAACGAGCCCTCTTACTGCATCCGGAAGGGCGGCTTGATCGACTATGGGAATCGTTCCGCGATTGACCGATGAACGGTTAACCTGCCAGAAGGAGCGCACCGAATGCGCTGCAAGATTAAGAAGTCCTGCTCGCGCTGAGACGCGAGAAACTTCATCATCTCCGTGTGAATAGACGCTCGCGGCCGGCGTTTTTTTTTCGGTTTAAGGTCGCCGTGTCGATCGCAATACATTCCCTGGGACCAGATTCGTCCCTTCGTCACGTAAGCTGAGACTTTCCAAAGTTCCCTAGCCTCTCCGACCTTTTTTGTAACCACGCCTTTGACGCGTAGTTTCTTACGCTTGCTTTTGGCCAGCGCGGGATCGCGCACCTTGCATCGGAAAGACCGGTAAAACTGTCTGAGCCGTCGAGCCCGCCGAGCGGAGCAATCTGCAATAAGAAGATGGATATGAACGATGTAGCGGTCGAAATGGCTGGCGTAAGTTACTTCCGTGCCGCCAAACACCAGTCTATCGCCGAGTCCGACCGCATCGAGCCGCTTTGACAGGCGTTGTTTGATCTCTCGCAAATCGACTGTGTGCAGTCGACGGCGGCGGACCAAATCGTCTTCGGCAACCAAGGTTACGAAGGCGCACTTCTCAACCTTAGCCAGCAGCCACGCCGCCTGTGAGGCCACTACAACCTGCCAGGCCCTGTGGCAAACCGGGCATGCCGGGAGAAGACACGGTTTCTCTGAAGAGCACCGCCGCAGGCGCCGCTTTAGGCCTTCTTGCTTCGGACCGCGCTTAAGGCGCCGTAGACGCTTCTCGCGTTCCTTTCCCTCCTTGGCCTCGGTGGTGAAGTCGGGGACCTGTTCACGGACGTCCATGTGCGCGGGGATGCCGACGCGTGCTAGTGGCGAATTGAGAGGAATGACCTCAGCCCACGTGGCCGGCGGACGAGCTATCTCGCCATGCGGGGGCTGCGTATTCACTTTGACAGGAACCGCGTTGGCACCGTGAGGGCTTGGGGGCTCTGCTTCCGGAGTGTCGCTAGAGCCGTTCGCGTCCTCATGCAACTCCGTCGCTGTCCCATCGATGACGACCGGTTCATCTGGCTTCAAATCGACGACCAGCGTCCCGCGGATCACATTAAGGGTTTTGGACTTCATGGCTGCCAGCGATCCTCTTCCGATATCGAGCGGAAGGCGGTCGATTCCGCGGCGAGCAACCTGTGAATTTCTAGCTCCATCTCAGACAAGACTGGCTCTTGAGTAAAGCGAAGCCATTTCCCTTCTTCATTGAAGAAATCGTCTGTTTCCTATGCGCTGGTGCTATTCACGAGCACGCGATTTCGCGCTTGAATGAGATCGCCAAGTCGATATCGGATACCCCCTTCGAACCGGACGAATGGGGGGCCACTTCCGCGAAGCCGCCACGCCTGGAGGGCTTTTACCGAAAACCCCAAGAACTGAGCGGCCTCCTTTTCGCGGAGGAGAGGAAAAAGTGCGATGAACATCGCGAACTCATTCGCACCTAGTTGGCCGACATCGAGTTGGGCGCGAAGGAGCGCGAGATAATCCTCCGCGCTCGCGAGCCTCAACAGGGTGCGAGTCGTGTTCAGACTGGTCTTATAGAAATTGTGCCCGTCCACGAGCCCGGCTCTCCTTCGTTCGCGAGGCCGAGCAGTAGGGGATATTTAACGTAAAAATGCTAACCTGATGATCGCTTGAATTGACGAATTTGCATTCCGTCAATTCCGTCAGGCCTAATGATCCTTCTTTCTATGATACTCGCGCTCCCATGCCGTAATCTTGGCGGATGCCCGTTTAGTTAATGTGTTTCGTTGCCGAATATCGACCCCTTTTTCTTCAAGCCAAGTCGCCATCGTAGCATCGGCCATTAGCTCCTTGGCAGTTGGTCTCTTGACGCTTGGGTCGATTTTTGCGAGTAGCCTGGAAATCCAAGTGTCAAATTCTTGGTTGTGTAACCAACCTCGTGCACCTCTCTGACTTTTTGGTCGACTGTCCACAGCCGTCATTTTTTTGATTTCACCGACCGGTATCAAAACGGGATGCTTTTTGCTCCAAGCGGCGTCCAGCGCCACTTTGAGTTCTGATTTGACTTCCTCACTGGCATTTTCGGCGAAATAAATACGATGACGCTCGCTACGCCGCAGTTGGTCGATCGCGACTTCCTGACTGCAAAAATCAGGAACCATCCAGTAAATGAATCTCTTTAGCCTGCCGCGCACTTTGCGGTACACCTTGAATTCTTCGTCGGGTATTCCTCGCCATTTCCAGTCCGGAATCGGAACGGCGACATCGAAGGGCGGTGTTACAGGGATAATGACCTCGATAAAAGCCGAGGCTTTCCCTTCCTTAAAGGCTCGGATTAGGAGTTTATTATCTCGGGATGGTGAAATTTCTTTGATCGCGTGGTGCAAATGTACTGCGTCGAGTTTTGAAATCGCGAACGCCATTATTATTTCCCTGGATTCAGAAAGTCGAAAATCTGGGCGGCCACAGTCGTGGCGGCTTTTCTCAGCGACACCATATCTTTTCCGACATAACGATTAGTCATGGAAAGGGTCTTGTGGCCAAGTATATCGCGGACGATAAACGCGTTGTGGCCTGCCTGTCCGCTGTATGTGCCAACCGTGTGGCGAAAGTCGTGAAGGCGAGCATCTTCTAATGCAGCCGCTTTCCGAACACGCTTCCAAACGTCCTCTAAGCGTGCTCGTTTTATGTGCTCGCTGCGAATAGAACCCGGAAAGACCCAAACCCCACTTTTCGTCTCGAGCTGATTTAGCGTCGCAACAGCAGCGTCGCCGAGCGGGATCCGCTTTGCTCCCGTTTTGCTATCCGGGAAGTCGATTGTGCCAGCGTCGAAATTGACCCAGGCCCATTTGAGCGTCGCAACTTCGCTTAGTCTGCAGCCAGTCAATGCCAGAAACTTGATAGTAGCCGCGGCAATCGCGAGTTCTGGGTGGTCGTTCGTCATTTGGCTCAGCGCGTCCCCAATGCGGGCTAGCTCGTCTGCGGATAAATACCGATCTCGAGTGCGTTCCGGAAATTTCTTTACGTGGCGGCATGGATTTGAGCCATCGGGGCGAAGCTCCCATAACTCTGCTAAATTGAACATCTTCGAAAGAAGAGACCGGCAACGATTTCCCGTATAAGGAGAGTCGATAAAGCTCTGGTGAAACCGCATTACGTCGGCGCGATGAACTGCTTCGACCTTCAACTGCCCAAGCTTCGGGTAGATTTCTCGTAACAGCATTCGGCGGTCTTCTTTAGCGCTCGATGCCTTTTTGTGAATTGCCGCATGTTCGGCTAGATATCTCGCCCCCAGATCTTTGACGGTTAGTGCCTTTCTCCTGAGCTGCCGAGCTCCGCTAGGGTCGCCACCGCGAGAAACCTCAACCAGCCACTCACGAGCAAGGTCGCGCGCTTGATCCACCGTCAATGCGCCAAATTGGCCGATGACCGGCCGGCGCTGGCGCCCGGTTTGGGTGCGATAGAAGAGAACAAATACCTTCTTCCCGGAGGGAAGAACCTTAAGGCCCAGCCCACGCAGCTCTGAGTCCCAGAGGACGTACTCTTCATCGCGAACTGCGAGCTGGTCGATCGTGCGCTTGGTTAGCTTGCTTTTTTGCACGGCGATTTCAGGTAGCAAATAGGTAGCAATAGGAATCGAAAACGGCAGTAACACAGGGTAAAATCTGTAAGAGAAATAATCCAGCAAGCCTTTGATTTATAGGGATAAATAGTAAAATTTAGAAATTAATAGGAAAGGGGAGGTGATGCTGAAAGTCGCCTCAAAATCTGTTGGTGGCGACATCGTGCTGGTTCGAGTCCGGCCAGGGGCACCAAAAAATCAATGAATTATATCATATCTCTAAACTAGGTCCCGGGGCCCCCTAGCCGGCGGAGGACGCCTTGCGTCTCTCGGTGACGTTCGACTCGGCGGCGCCGGATCCAAGGCCGAGATACGGCATGACGCGCTCCCCGAACCGATCGAGGGAGCCCATGATGTCTTCGTGGACGGGTCCGAAATTCGTCCGCAGGCTGAGGGCGTCGTATCCCAGCTCCTTCAGCGCCACCAGCCTGTCGACACAGTATTCGGGGCTGCCGACGATGACCGACTCGCTCAGGCTTTCGATCGTGTCGTCGATCTCGATCGGTACGACCTTGCCGCCCTTTACGATCCCGGCCGTGATGAACTGGCTCAAGAAGCGCTGCTGATTGGCATAGACCATCTCCAGCTTTTCCTTCACGTCGGAGTCGTTCTTCGCAACGTAGATGATCTGGGACAGCGAAATCTTCTGGGCGCCCGGCTTCGATCCGCTTTCCGCGGCCCCTTTCCTGAACGCGGCGATCAACTCCTTCTGCACGGCGATGGGCCTGCGCAGGGCGCCGGTCTGGACGCTGTAGCCCTGCAGTCCGCAGTGGTAGGCAGCTTCCGTGCGAATGGCCGACAGCCAGAGCGGCGGATGCGGCTTCTGGAGCGGCGGCGGCATGACCGTGATTTCGGGATATTTGGCGTAAGGCCCGTCGTAGGATACGTCCTGGCCCTTCAAGAGAACGAGCAGGGCCTTGAGCTTGTCCTCCATCGATTCGCGCGCCTTCTCGAACGGCAGTCCGAAGCAATCGGATTCGAACTGCGCGCCGCCGCGCCCGAAGCCGACCTCGAGACGCCCCCTGGTCAGATGATCGGTCATCGTGATTTCGCCCGCCAGGCGACGCACGTCGTGCAGCGGCAGAACGATCACCGCGATGATGATCCGCGGCTTTTCGGTCACGGCTGCCAGATGGCTCGCCAGCGCGAAAGGCGAGGGCTGGACGAAGTAGTCGTTAAAATGATGCTCAGCGAGAAAGAAGGCATCGAACCCGATCTTCTCGGCAAACTTCGCCTGCTCGATAAGTTCGGGAAACAGGTTCTCGATCGGATGTCCGTTGTCCGGCCAATGTGCAGGCACATCGAAACCCAACTGCATCGGATCGCTCCTCATCATGACAATCGGAAGCGCGGGCGCCTCGGTCTCGCGGTCATGAGGTTGCGGCAGGAGATAGTTTTATACAATTGGATAGTTTTAACGCTCACATAAACAACTGAATTACCGGACGATATCGACGTCTTGTTCGGGGCGAACTAGATTCGCACGAGATTGAAAAATTCGTGCCGGAAATCATAGAGTCTGAGCAATGTCGGAAGAATCGAATGCGCCCGGCCTCATGCTCCCCGAATCGCTTCCCATCGGATTCCTGGGAACTCTTCGGCAAGTATGCGTCGTCACCGACGACTACCGCCGAACGATCGATCGCATGCGGGCTGCGGGATTGGGGCCGTGGAGCATCTATTCGTTCAATCCTCGGACGTGTACCAATCTAACCTATCGCGGCCGGCCGGCCGATTTCTCGTTCAAGGTTTGCCTGGCTGACATGTCCGGCCTTGTCTGGGAGGTCATCCAGCCAATGTCGGGGAACAATATCTATTCTGATTTCCTGGCGTCGAAGGGCGAAGGCGTTCAGCATCTCCTGTTCGATTGCAATGACCTGAGCTGGCTAGAGAAAACAGCCGCGCTCGAAGCCGCCGGCTATGCGTGCATCCAGTCCGGCAGGTGGCTCGATCGCCTGGCCTTCGCGTACTACGCGACGGAGGACGCGATCGGCACGGTGCTGGAGATTGTTGACCGGCCTCCCGATTGGCGGCGTCCCGAGCCGGAGGAAAGGATCGGGTAGTTTCGTCCGAAACGACAGGGGATTGGACATCGTGCTGGTTCGAGTCCGGCCAGGGGCACCAAATCGCGTAACCATATGCGGCTCTTCTGCGGTTGACAGTTGCGAATTTCGAACCGTGGGCCTTGTTCTTGCGGTCCTTCGTTTTTAAATATGGGTTGGCCCGCCGGATGGGCCGGGCGTTCAGGATCGAGACAATGGCGGCTTCCAACGGTTCCCTTCTCACGGCTCTCGGGCGTGGTTTCCGGTGCAAGTGTCCGGCCTGCGGCAAGGGTCGCCTGTTCGCCCGCTTCCTCAAGATCGCCCCGGCTTGCCCGGCTTGCGGCGAGGAAATGCACCATCACCGGGCCGACGATTTTCCCGCCTATCTGGTGATCCTGATCGTCGGCCACATCATCGTGCCCTCGCAACTTCTGACCGAGCAGCTCTTGGAGCCGCCGCTATGGCTGCATCTGGCCATCTGGCTGCCGCTCACGCTCGCGATGACTCTCGGCCTGTTGCAGCCGGTGAAGGGTGTCATCGTCGCCTTGCAATGGCACATGGGCATGCACGGCTTCGAGGAATCGAAAAAGGCGCGCGCCGAAATCTCCGTCTGACGCCTCGCCGGCCGGTTGGTCTTCAATGCCCGGTCGGAACCGTTCTGATCGCGATGCGTTGATCCGTCGTCACGGCGATTCCGTCGCCGTTTCCGACGGAGGCATCGTTGAAGCTATTCCTGTCCGCGGCTGTCTTGATGTTGGTTCTCGGCGGTTGCGTCGCCTCGCAGGGCGGCAGCCAGGGCGGTGATTCGTCCCAGCCCGCGCCCCAGGCACAAAGCGAAGAGCCCAAGACTATCGCGATCACGCCGGATCAGGCCAAACGCCTGCAGACGATCATGACGCCCTTGATCGCAAAGATGAATCGGCCCATCCCCGCGAATCGGGTGAAGATCACTGTGTGGGACGATCCGCACGTCAATGCGGCTAATGGCGGCGGCGGCGATTTTTACGTCACCACGGGCCTGCTCCAGAAGGCCAGCGACGATCAACTGCATGCGATCATGGCGCACGAGATCGCGCATGAGGATCTGGGCCACGTGGCCAAGATCCAGACTCTCGCGACCGGCATGGATATCGGTTTCGTCCTATTGGAACAGGTGGTCCCTGGTTCCAGCCAATTGACGCCGTTGGCCGGCGCACTGGTGACCAGCGCCTACAGCCGTTCCGAGGAAACCGAGGCCGACGCGCACGGCGTCGAAATTCTCAACCGCGCGGGTTACGAGGGTAGGACACTGATGGCAAACACGCTCACGTGGCTCGACCAGACGGAAGGCGGCCGCGGCGGCGGATTTTTTGCCTCGCACCCTGCCACCGACGATCGGATCGACGCGGTCAAACGCCTGCCGGGTTAGTTGCCGCTCAGCCGGGGTGGATCAGTTCGAAATACTCGAACACCATCGGCGTGTCCTCGGTCATCTCCTTGCCGTGCGCCCTGCAGTAATGCTGGAAGAAGGACCAATGGCCCTGCTTCCAATAGAGCACGTCGCCCGCACCTTCCGATTCGGCCATGGCGAATTTTTTGTCTACGGCGCGGAACGGCTTGATCTCGACCGAGGTAGTGCGGATGACGCAGGCCGGGCGACCGAACCCGTCCAGCACCACGCTGTAGTCACCCACCTTGTGCGGCGGCTTGCCGCTGACTTCGTGCTCTAGAAGAAGATGCGCGGTCGAGGTTTTGCCGCCGTGGAGGATCAGAAACAGCATGAGATCGGCGAAGACCGGCACTTGCGTCCAGGGATAGACGTGCGGCGTCACGCCGGAAATACCCTTCTCCTTGCATACGCGTGCCCAATAAATGTCGGTTTCGGTTTTATAGCGGTCCCAATAGCCGATCAGTTCCTTGGGCAGGCTCATGGCGATTTCTCCTTCGCGGCACCGTGCCAGGCGGTCACCGGCGTGGCCGCCTGGCCTGGGCGTCACTTCGGATCTTTGCAGACGGCCATCACTTTGTTGCCGTCCGGGTCGCGCACATAGGCGGCATAGGATGTCTTCTTGTCCGGCGGACGATAGCCCGGCGGGCCTTCGCAGGTGCCGCCCGCGGCCAGGGCCGCCTTGTGGAATTTGTCGACCGAGGCCATGTCGGGTGCCGAGACCGTCACCTGTGTGCCGTTGCCCGCTGTGGCGGGTTGGCCGTTGCGGGGGATACAGATAAAGAAGTTCGCTTTGTCCGCTGGGCCGTACCCTGTGAACTTGTCGCCGGTGCTGACCCGCTTGTAGCCGAGCGCGCCGAACGCGGCGTCGTAGAAAGACGTGGCGCGCTTCATATCGCGCACGCCGAAGATCACGTTGGCAAGCATGGATGCCTCTCCTTGTGTGGCCGGTGCCGAACCATGGAAAAGTCTAATCCACGTCGCAGGCCCTGGCGACAGCACCCCGTGCTTTGAAATCGCATGGAAATATGGGTCAATGCGGATCGAGGGCGGGCGCCGGAACGCGGGGCAAATCGCATGTGGCTTGAGCATTTTCTATCCGTGACGCGGAACTGGCAGGTTTTCGCGGTCTTCATCGCGGTCATCGTTTCCGCAGGCTTGCTCATCGGTCTCACGATCAACCGCGTCTTGCGGTCCACGGGATTGGAAATCGACCAAAGGACCCGCGATTACGCGCAAATCGTCTATCTCGGCATTTTCGCCCTAACGGCCTTGATGATGACGCTCTCCACGCTGGAAGCGCGTTCGACCACCAGCAAGATGGGCGCCAAGGTGAAAGAAGAGGCCTTCAATCTCGTCCATCTGGACCGAATGCTCGTTCACTACGGCGCGGAGCGCACGGCCGACGCGCGGCGTGTCTTAGTCGACTATGCCAAGGCCGTAGTCGATGAGGATTGGCCTCTGATGCGCGCGGGCGCGCCCGACGGCTCCGTCCACGTCTATGACCTGATGGCGCGGCTTCGCATCGCGATCGATGCATTGCAGGAAAGCCACAATGGGCTCGTGGACCGAATGCTGGACGATGTGAACGACCTGGAGCAGCAGCACGACGATCGCATCATCGCGGCGTCGGAAGCGCGGTTGCCTTCGATCTTCTGGTGGCTGATCGGCGCCCTGACCGGGGCGATCTGCATTCTGGCTGGGCTTCTGATTGTACGTCCTTATGGCTTCATTTTTCTTGGGATCAAACTGACCGCCGTCGGACTGATGGTGTCTTTCCTTGCGGTCATGGACGGCCCGTTCCGAGGCGAAACCAGCATTTCTCCGGAGCCGATCAGCTACGCCATCGAATACCTTTCGGCAAAATGACGTCTCGCTATTGACGCTTGCACGGGGGCGGGGCACACAGCGTTCCGCATCCATCCAACCTTCCGACCGCCATGAGCTTTCCGCCGCGGCCCCGGTCCGCCTCTCTCTTTCTTCGCGCGCCTGCCGACGGGCGTGGCGCGGACACGTCCACGGTTTCGGGCCGCTACCGCGCGTTGGCCGAGGCGGGCGCCATCGGTGCCGATCCCGCGCAGGAACAGGTCGCGTCCCGCCTCGATATGCTGGCGGTATCCCTCGCGGGCAAGAAGCCGGGAAGCCTGGCGCGTCTGTTCGGCGCGCGCGAAACGGCACCCCGTGGGCTTTACATCTGGGGTCCGGTGGGGCGCGGCAAGACGATGCTGATGGACCTGTTCTTCGAAAGCGTCGCCGTCGAGCGCAAGCGGCGTGCGCATTTCAACGAATTCATGGCCGACGTGCATGCGCGCATTCATGAATTCAAACAAAAGGGTGACGGCGATCCGATCGGGCCAGTCGCGCGCGAGCTGGGGGCGGGCGCTTCGCTCCTGTGTTTCGACGAGTTCATGGTGAACAACATCGCGGACGCCATGATCCTGGGCCGGCTTTTCGCCGCCTTGTTCAAAGATGGCGTGGTCGTGGTGGCGACCTCGAACGTCGAGCCGGATCGTCTTTACGCGGGCGGCATCAACCGTGAGCTGTTCCTGCCATTCATCGATTTGTTCAAGGAAAGGCTGGAGGTGGTGCGGCTCGAGGCACGCACGGATTTCCGCTTGGAGAAGCTTGCCGGCGAGCCGGTCTATCTGGTGCCCGCCGGGGCGGTCTCGCGCGCGGCGCTCGACCGCATCTTCACCAGCCTGTCCGGTGCCGCGCGCGGCGCGCCGGCCAAGCTCATGGTGACCGGCCATCCTCTCGAAGTACCCCAGGCGGCCGGCGGCGTGGCGCGTTTCACATTCGCCGATCTTTGTTCGAAGCCGCTAGGTCCGTCGGACTACATGGCCATCGCGCACCGATATCACACGGTCATCATCGAGGATGTTCCGATTATGAATCGCGAGCGGCGTGACGAAGCGCTGCGCCTCGTCGCGCTGATCGACACATTCTATGACCGGCGGGTGAAGCTGATCGTCTCGGCCGCCGCGCAGCCGACCGGGCTTTACCGAACCCGCCCCGATGGTGGCGGCGCGTTGTTCGAGTTCGAACGCACGGTCTCGCGCCTGATCGAAATGCAGTCCGAAGCCTATCTCGCCCTCCCGCATGGCGAGGCTGCGCCGGACGCCAGCGGATCATCCTCCTAGGTCCGGACGGGCCTTTCCCGCACCCCTTGCCACTGCGTATCCTTGGCTCCTGAGGGCCAAAGCGCGCCGCGCTTCCTTCGAGGCGTCGTCGCGCGAGCCGTATAGGGGAGGGTGCGAATGACGAAGATCGACCGATCGAAAACGTCCGGCGCCACGCGCCGCACGGTTCTAAAGGGCGCGGCGCTGGGTGGCGCCTTGGCCGCCATGGGCCCATTCGTCCGTGGCGCCCGTGCGCAAGCGTCGAAGCGGGTGGTGTTCGCGACCTGGGGCGGTTCCTGGGAAAAGGCGATGCGCGAGGCGTGGTTCGACCCGTTCACCAAGAAGACGGGAATCGAGGTCGTGACCGTGGGCGGCAATAGCTACGCCAAGGTCCGCGCCATGGTCGAAGCCGGCAAGACCGAATGGGACGTGGTCGAGGTCAACCCGGACTTCCAGTGGATCGGCAAGAAGGACAACCTGGTCGAGCCGCTCGACTTCAAGATCATCAACACCAGCGACATCATGAAGATGCCGGGCCTGGTGACCGACGTGTCGGTGCCGCAGGTCATCTGGTCGAAGGTGATGTTCTACAACACCAAAGCCTTCTCGGCGGACAACCACCCAAGGACGTGGGCCGAGGTGTGGGACGTGAAGAAGTATCCGGGCAAGCGGACCTTCGGCCAGCGCACCAGCAGCGCGGCGCTGGAGGCCGCGGTGTTGGCCGACGGCGTGCCGATGGACAAGCTGTTCCCGCTCGACGTCGATCGGGCGCTCAAGAGTCTGGCCAAGATTCGCGATCATATTCTTTGGTACGACACCAACGCTCAGGGCGAGCAGTACATGACCGACGGCCAGGCCGTGCTGGGCCTTGTGCCGGACGGCCGCGCGCTGTCGGCCAAGAAGAACGGCGCGCCGATCGACATCGAGTACAACCAGAGCCTGATGAGCTGGGCCAGCATGGTGATCCCGCGCGGCGCGCCGAACCGCGAAGGCGCCATGCAGCTTCTGGCCTACTGCGTCTCGCCCGAGGGCCAGTACAACATGGGCATGGCCTATACCTACGGGCCCATCGTCCAGAAGGCTTACGAGAAGATCCCCAAGGACCGCGCCGCGATCCTGTCGGGCGGGCCCCAGCAGCAGGGCAAGTACGTCATGACCGACGAGCAATGGTGGGGCGAGAACAAGGACCAGGTGACAGAGAAGTTCAACCAGTGGCGGTTGGGCTAAGGATCGGCTGACCGGAAAGCCCGGGACGGGACGATGGCCGCAACGCGCGCCGCCTGCTTCGCGCGCCCGCGCGTGGAGCTGCTCGTCCTTCCCGGGCTTCTGATCATCGTCACGCTTTTTCTCTATCCGCTGGTCTCTCTGGTCGGGATCAGCGTCTACGAGAAGGGCGATTGGACGCTGCGCCACTATCAGCGGCTGATCGACGTGCCCGCCTATGTCCGCGTTCTGCAGCGGACGCTGGTCATGGGGGCCGCGACCGCCTTCTTCTGCCTCCTACTCGGCTATCCCTTGGCCTACCGCATCGCGACCACCAGCGGACGGGTGCGGGCGGCCCTCATCGCCGGCATCCTGGTGCCGTTTTGGACCAGTCTTCTGGTCCGCACCTATGGCTGGATGGTGATGCTCAACCCGCAGGGCATCCTGAACAAAGCGCTGATCTCCACAGGCGTGCTGGACAGCCCGCTGATCCTTATCAACAACACCACGGGCGTCCTGATCGGAATGACCCAGATCATGCTGCCTTACATGGTCCTGCCCATCGTGGCCGTGATGGTGCGGCTGGATCCCGCGCTGATGCGCGCGGCACGTATTCTGGGGGCGGGACCCGTGCGCGCCTTCCTGCGGATCTATCTGCCGCTGACCTTGCCCGGGATCATGGCCGGGGTGCTGCTGGTCTTCACCATCAGCCTGGGCTTTTTCGTGATTCCCGCGCTGCTCGGCGGCACAAAGGACATCCTTTTGGCCCAACTCGTCGAGGTGAACATCAACTCGACGCTCAATTGGGGTTTGGCGGCAGCGCTCTCGACGCTGCTGGTCGTCACCACGCTGCTCCTCTACGCGATCGCACACCGTTACTTCCGGGTCAGCGCCCTGTGGGGAGATATTCGGTGAAGCGCGAGCGCGATTGGAGCGAGGGCGTGCTCAACGTCTTCGTCGGATTGGTGCTGGTGTTCTTAGCGCTGCCGACCTTGGCCGTCATCCCCATGTCGTTCAACTCGGCAGAACTATTGGTCTTTCCGCCGCCCGGCTATTCGACGCGTTGGTTCGAGACATTCTTCCAACGCCGGGAGTGGTATGGCGCCGCCACCAACAGTCTGATCGTGGCCGTGTTGACCACGATCTGCGCGACCATCATCGGCACCGCGGCTTCCATGGCGCTGGCGCGCAGCCGCTTTCGCCTCAAGGGCGCCGTCGCGGTCGTCTTCCTTTTGCCCATGATGGTGCCGGCTATCGTGACCGGCGTGGCGCTCTACCGCTCCTATGCCGTCTGGGGTCTGGCGGGCACCATTCCGGGCCTGGTGCTGGCGCATACGATCGTGGCCCTGCCCTTCGTCGTCATCAATGTCTCGGCCGTATTGAACCGCATGGACTGGCGCATGGAGCAGGCCGCGCTCAGCCTGGGCGCCTCGCACCTGCAGGCGTTCCTGCGCGTGACCCTACCGATCATCAAGCCCGGCGTGATGGCGGGCGCCCTGTTTGCCTTCCTGACCTCGTTCGACGAGGTGGTCGTGGCCCTGTTCATGACCGGCGTCGACACGGTTACCTTGCCCGTCCAGATGTGGGCCGGTATCCGCTTCGAGATCAATCCGGTGGTGGCCGCCGTGTCGGTCATGCTGGTTGGCCTGTCCGCATTCGTCTTCACCGTCTATGCCCTGTTGAGGAGGTCCCAGCCGTGAGCACGCCGCTTCCCAAGGTCGTCGTCGAGGAGGCCGAATTCGCCGGCCGGCGCGCGCGGGCGCAAGAGGCCGCCAAGGCGCGCGGACTGGATGCGCTGCTGGTGTGTTCGCGCGGCGGTGGGCCGGTCGACCGTTACGCCGACATCATGTACCTGGCAAACTTCTATACCTCGTTCCCCTACACGCTGGACCTGGCGCCGCATTGGACCGGCCGCGCCCATAGTTTCCTCATTCTGCCGGTGGGCGATCCGGGGCTTCTGGTCGCCGACATCCCCTATCTCGACGGTGTCGCCATGCCGCGCGAGCGGATCGAGGTCACGGACAACGTGATCGAAAGCGTCATCGCCGCGCTCGGCCGTTTCGGCCTATCGCGCGCGCGAGTGGGCCTGGTCGGCGACGACGTGCTGCCCGTCGGCATGGCACGCATGATCCAGGCCGCGCTGCCGGAGATGCGGCTGGAGCCGGCCGACGACGTGGTCGGCACCATGCGCATGATCAAGTCGCCGGCGGAGATCCAACGGCTGCGCGCGGCCGCCAAGATCGGTTCGCGCATGATCGAGGCCATGATGAAGGCAGCCAAGCCCGGCGCCAGTCACGGCGACGTCATGGCGGCTGGGCTTCAGGTCGTCGTGCCGGCCGGCGGCGCGCTCTACAACTCCTTCATGGCGTCGGGCACGGGCGGTGACAACCCGACCTTGATCCGCTCGACGTTTCCCACCTGGCGCTCCGAAACACCGCTTAAGAAGGGCATGTGGCTGCGCGTCGGTCTGTCGGGCGTGCTGGACGGTTACGTCTTCGACGTCTCGCGTTCCAAGGCCATCGGGCCCGCGACCAATCAGCAGATCGACGCCTTCGAGACCGCGATCGCCACGGTGCAGGAAGGCATCAAGGCGACGCGCGTGGGCACCACGGCGGGAGTGGTGGCCGAGACGGGACTTCGGCGCCAGGAGGCCATGGGCTATCCGCTGGGCGGGGTCTTCTCGGGCTTGGGCCATGGGCTCGGCCTCGGTTGGGACAAGCCGTGGCTCGTCATGGGCGACAAGACGGAGCTCAAGCCCAACATGGTGCTCAACTACGAGCGCACGGTTAGCCGTGACGGTTACGTGGGCGATTTCGAGGAGACCATTCTCCTGACCGAGGACGGCACCGAACTTCTGACCGACGCGCAACAACGGTTTTGGTGAGCGCGGACGCACCGCGCATCCTTTTCTATAATGTCCGGGTACATGCGCCGCAAAGCGGGTGGCGCGGGGGACATCCAAGCCCGGAGACACGGACATGTTTCAGGAATTCAAGGCGTTCATCGCACGCGGCAGCGTCGTCGACTTGGCCGTCGGCATCATCATTGGCGCGGCCTTCACCGCGATCGTGAATTCGCTGGTGGCCGATATCATCATGCCGCCGGTCGGACTCATCTTGGGCGGCATCGATTTTTCGAGCTTCTATGTCGACCTGAGCGGCAAGGGCTATGAAAGTCTGGATGCGGCCCGCACGGCGGGTGCGCCGGTGGTAGCCTACGGTATCTTCATCAACGCGATCATCAAGTTCCTGATCGTGGCGTGGGCGGTGTTCATCCTGGTCAAGCAGGTCAACCGCTTCTATCGCAAGCCCGAGGAATCGCCCGCGCCCACGCCGCCGACCAACCAAGAGGTCTTGCTGGCCGAGATCCGCGACTTGTTGAAGCAGCGCGGCTGACGATCAGCGTCGGCGTCGCCGCTTCTTCGCTGCCGCGCCCTTGGCGGATGCGACCGCGGCGGGTTTGGACGTTCCTGCGGAGGCGATAGGATCCACCTTGTCAATGCACTGGCAGACGATGATCTCCTGCTTGCCGCCGTCGAGCAGTTGGATTGTGTCGCGTATCACGGCCGCGCATTCCGTCTGGTCGCCGTTCTCGCAGGTGCCGATGCAGATGGGTTCCACGGGCTTCGGCGGCCCTTGCGGTGGGCGCAGCATGCGAAGCGCGATGCGACAGCCCCGTACCATGTTTTCGCGGGTGATGGGGTCGGGTGGCGGGATCGTCATATCCTCATCGCACGCGCAGAAGCGAAGGATGTGGTTGGGCCCACCTGCCGGATCGGGCCGATCCTTCGGGCGACAGGCTTGACCGTTAACGCAGGTTCCTTCGCAGCGGATAGACAGGCCGACCAGGCGGCCCAGCCTGTTGGTGCGACGGATCACCTTCGACACGCACGGCATGACAGCCCCCATTGTTGTCGATGACGAAACAGTCGGATGGTGCGCCTTGCGAATTCACGCCGCGCGGCGTGGACGGCTCTCCCAGGGTGCGTAGAGGTCGATAATGTTATCGCCCGCGCGGCGGCAGCGCGGGTTGGCCAGCCACAGCCGCAGAAGATGGCGCTTCTTCCCCGGTCCGTCGCGATAGGCCGTGCGGCCGTGCAGGATGTTGTAGTTGTTGATGAACTGCATGTCGCCGGTCTGCAGTCCCATGTGGAGCTGCATCTCGGGCCGCGCGATCACGGCGTCCAGATAGTCGAGCGCCTCGGTCTCATGGGGCGCATAGGACAAGCCGATGCTGTCCATCCACGAGACGGGGTTGCGGTTGTAGCAACAGTGCACCAAGCCGTCATGGATGGCGAAGACGGGGATTCGTTCGGTATATGGCGCCTCGCCGGGCGCCTGCTCGCCACGACGGTGATGGTGGAAACCGCGCAACAGCGTCTCCATCACGTCCGGCCGCTCGCGCAGGATCGCGTTGAAGACGGCGGTCACGCTGACGATCACGCTGTGTCCGCCCTCGGCTGCCTCGCCCAGGCAATAGAGGACCGCAAAGTCGGAGCCGTCGGTGTGGAAGGCAAGCGCGTGCGTGCCCATGTAGCCGCGGTGCTTGTGATTCATGGGCAGGCCGCGATCGACGATGTCTTCGATTTTCTTGCGCGCGTTGGTCTGGTCGACGACACGACCCAAATGACAGCCGACGACGGCGAAGAGGACCGCGTTGCCGTCGCGGTCGAAGCGCTCGGCCGGCAAGCCGGACAAAACGCTGAAGCCAGTGCCACTCTCCAAGTCGTCGAAAACCCGGTTCAGGAACGGCTCGGTCAGGGGAAGCGGCACGTCCTCTGGCCGAATCTGCCAGAACGGCGTGCCGGCCGCGATCATGCGCCGCGCGGCGCCCTCGATCTCGGCCAGCATGGCGGGCGTCAACGCCCGAGCCCAGCCACGCGGCTTCGGAAAATTCGCGGCCGTCCAGTCGTTGGCATCGCGCACGGGTTGCGGCAGAACCATCGCGTGCTCCATAGCCGTCGAAACCGTGGATCAAGATAGCATCGCCGCACGGGCTTCGAAACGGCGGCCTGGCCGCGGGGGCTTCGCATTGCGTCTGGGGCACCGGCCCTATAGACATGGCCCCGGGTGGCGCCAGAAGCCGCCCGCCGCGCCGGCCGCCGTCACAGGGCGGCAACATGATCCGGCGATCTTCGCGGCCACGCGCCGCGCGGCGGACGGGACGAGGGGAAAATGCAACGCCACGCGTTGAACGCAAATCTGGAAACAATGGAGGGGAATATGTCCCAGAAGAATCGTGCACGAGGCTTGGCATCGATGGCCGGTGCCATCGCCGTGACCGCGTTGCTCGCGGTTTCGACCCTGTCTGCGCAGGCGGCCAATCCGACCATGACCCCCTTGGCCGCCGAGGCCGAAGAGATCGATTTGGTGGCGACCGTCGTCTCGGTCGATACGGCGGCCCGCACGGTTGTCCTTCAGAACGACGAGGGCAAGCAGGCCAAGGTGAAGGTCAGCGACGCCGTGCAGCGGCTGGACGAGATTAAGCCTGGCGACAAGATCAAGCTGCGTTACTACGAGTCGGTCGCGATCGATCTGCGCCGCAACTCGAAAGCCAAGCCCGGCGCTGTCGCCGAGCAGGTGACCGAGCGTGCTCCGGCTAGCCAGCTTCCCGCCGGCCTTGTCGCGCGTCAGGTGACGGTCACGACGGAAGTGACCGCCATCGACCTGAAGAAGAACACGGTCACATTGAAGGGGCCGAATGGTGGTTTGCACACGGTCGCGGCGAAGAAGCCCGAGACCCAGGCCGCGCTCAAGAAGCTCAAGAAGGGCGACTTGATCGACATCACCTACACCGAGGCTATGGCGGCCGAAGTGATGAAGCCGTAACGGGTTTTCTTGGCCCAACGGCGAAGCGCCCCGGTGAAAGCCGGGGCGCTTTTGGTTTCAGCGCATGGCGGGAATGGGAATCGCCTGCAGCGCGATCCCTTCTGCGGCCAGGGAATCGAGCACGGCTCGGTTGACCGCGAAGCGCGTCGGGAAATAGTCGCGGCTCGGAATCCAATAGCGCGCGATCACGATCGGGCCATGATCGCCCAGGTCGAACACGCCGATCTCGGGGGGCGGAGCCGTGGCCACGCCGGGCACACCCGCGACCGCGCGGCCGACGATCTCTAGCGCCTTCGCCACGGGCGCGTCGTAGGCCAGCCGCGCGCGCGTCTCGGCGATTTGGTTCTCGCGCGAGTTGATCAGGATCTCGCCGACGATCTGGCGGTTGGGCACGATCACGTCGGCGCCGTCGGCGTTCTTGAGCATGGTCGCGCCCAGCTTGATATCCTGCACCACGCCCGACACGCCGCGCACGGTGATGGTGTTTCCGATCACGAAGGGGCGCGTCAGAATGATGACCAGGCCGGCCGCGAAGTTGGAGAGCGGCCCTTGGATCGCGACCGTCAGACCCAAGACGGCGGCGCCCGCGGCGGCGATCAAGGGCGTGATGGCGATGCCGAAATTGCCCAGCGTAATGATGATGACGAAGCCCAGCGCCACAACGCGCGAGGCGTCGCCCATGAGCCCGGCCAGCGTGGTTTCCACGCCCTTGCGGCGCGCGAAGGCCGCGACCCGCCGCCCCATCCAGCCGGACAGCTTCCAGCCGATGACGAGGATGGCCAGCGAAGCCAGGATCTGGAAACTGTAGGCGACCAGGAAGGCGGCGACGGCGCTGTAGACCTGTTCGACGGAACCCAGATCCTTCGGCATCGCATCCTCCGTGCGCGGCGGCCGACTCGGCCTTTGTCCGGATCATAACATCGGTTTGTCGGGCCCGCGCGCGGACATGGCGATCGAGGGGGCCGCATGCGACGCTGGTTGGGAAAATGATCCCGCTTCAGGGTATCGACGACGCCTTCCGCGAGTTGGAGGCTGGCATCGACACCAGTGCGGTCATAACATTTACTTAACAAATCCGGTCTAACAGGTCCTCTTGTGGCGCCGCCCGGCGGTCACCAGATTAGATCGGAATGATAAAGTCGGCAGGGAGGTTCTCGATGTTTCGTGCGTATGCCGTCCGCCTCGCATCCGTGGCCGCCGCCGCGTGCGTGGCTACCTCCATGGCCCTGGCTGCACCGGTTCCGGGCGTGAAGCCAGCCCAGCCGCAACCGGCGGCCGACAAGCTGCAGCCCGGCCTCTCGGTCAACTACACCTACATGATGTTCAGCCACGTCAGCGAAGTGCCCAAGGCGGGCAAGGGTAAGCCGGGCCCCGTGCTGACCAACCTCGATCATCGCACCGAGTTCGGCAACGTGCTGACCGCCACCAATTCCATGGGCGTCGGCGCGCAGATCAACGGCTTCATCAAGCTCGACAAGCCGGGCACTTATACGTTCGAGCTTCTGTCGAACGATGGCGTGAAGTGGTCGGTCGGCGGCGTGGTTCTGCATGAGGATCCGGGCATCCATGGCGATACGCCATCGCCGCCCATCGAAGTGGCCGTGACTGAGCCCGGCTGGTACGCGTTCTCGATGGATTATTTCCAGCGCAAGGGCACCTCGGCCCTGCGCCTGAGTTGGAAGCCGCCGGGGGGTCAGACCATGGTCGTGGTGCCGCCCGAGGCCTTCGCTTCGCTCAAGTAAGCCGGAACCTGCGCGGGCGCTTGACGCCCGCGCAGGTTCCTTAAATCCCGACGATCACCTGGCCGCCGTTCACGCTGATGACCTGGCCGGTCATGAAGTCGGATTCGCCCGAGCACAGGAAGCCGACCGTATAGGCCATCTCGACGGCCTCGGCGAAGCGGCCGGCGGGCACGGCCTTGGACTTCTCGCGGATATAGTCCATGCCGCCCTTGCGCAAGGTCAGCTCCGTGATGACCGCGCCCGGCGCCAGCGAGTTCACGTTGATGTTCCAAGGCGCCAGTTCCTTGGCCCAGGCCTTGGTCAAGCCGATCAACGCGGCCTTGGCCGCGCAATAGGTCGCGCCATATTCGTGGCCGGTCTGACCCCAGATCGACGAGACGTTGACGATCTTGCCGCGCTTGCGCGACTTCATGCCGGGCACCACGGCTTGGGTCGCGAAGAAGGCGCCCTTCACGTGCACGTCGAACATCCGCTGGAACCAGTCGGGTGTCACCTCCTCAATGCCCGTCCGCTCCGCGCCGATGCCGGCGTTGTTGACCAGGATGTCAACCGGCCCAAGGGCCTTCTCGCCCGCGCGGATGGCCTCTGCCATGGCCGTTGTGTCGGCCACGTCGGCCACGATGACATGTGCCCTGCCGCCTTTATCGCGGATCAACGTGCCGGTTTCCTCGGCACCTTCGGGCATGACGTCATGGACGATCACGGCCGCGCCGCGCTCGGCCAGAAGCTCCGCATGGCAACGCCCCATGCCGCGGCCGGAACCGGTTATGAGCGCGACGCGCCCTTGCAGCGAACGTGCGGTGTCGGCGGCCATGCGGTTATCCCCCTGATTGCGCGTTAGGAACGTGGCGGCGAGTGCAACAGGCCCGGCCACTCGTCACCCAGAAGCTCTAGCTCAGCATAATTGTCGAGGTCGCGGCTGTGGAGCGCGCGATCCTGGAGATAGAAGATGCGCGCAATCGCGCGCGCCATCCGTTCCGCACCCACTTCGACGCCGGGAATGTCGCCCGCCACCGGCCCGTGACTCATGGTTGCCGCGTAATTGAAGCAGTGGATGTCGGCCAGGAACGGGGCCCTGCCTGGATGTCTCTCGGTGAACTCGAAGGCGGGGCCGAGATAGGGGAAGCTGCTCAACTCCGCCAAGGGTTCGTTGGCTGGAGGGGCGAAGCGGTCGCGCCACAGCGCGATCTCGTCCGAGAACTCCGCCAGCTCCGGCCGCAGGCGCGGATCGACCGCGAAGCCCGTGCCCAGGATCACGAAGTCGAACTGGTGCGCGCCCTTGGGCGTGGTCAGTTCCACCTCATTGCCCACCATGCGCGACGCCGTCACCGGGCTGCCGAGATGCAGCTTGTAATTCGGCCGCGTGGTGACCTTAAGCACGGATTCGCGCGGCGCCGCTACGCGGTCGCTCATCACTTGGTAAAGGCTGTGCCAGCGCCACGCGTCGTCGGACTGGGCGAAGCCGTTCATGAAGCCGCCATAGACGATTTGCTTGAAGCGGTTGTAGCGCGGCAGGTCGTCGCGCCGCACGAACATGTCGATCGAAGCGGCGCCCGCATCCATCGCCGTGACCGCGTTGTCGAATGCCGAAGCGCCCGCGCCGATCACGGCCACGCGCTTGCCCTTCAACGCGGCGAAGCCGATGTCGTCCGCCGTGTGCGCCAGGTGCGTGCGGGGCAGGCCGGCGAAAGCGGGCAGGATCGCGGGGCCGCCCAGCCCTTCGCGTCCGGTGGCGAAGATCACTTTGCGCGCGTAAGCCGTGTCCTTTTGTCCGCCGCGCATGAGATCCAAACGGATCAGACCGTCGTCGGGCGCCAAACGGTCGACAGAGACTCCGTTTTCCACGGGCAGCTTCAAGACCTTCCGGTACCAGCGCAGATACTCCATCCACATCGGCCGCGGAATTTTGCCTAGAGTCTCCCAGCCTTCATCGCCATGCTGAGCTTCGTACCAGGCGCGGAACGTCAGGCTGGGCAGGCCCATCACCGGGCCGGTTAGATGCTTGGGCGAACGCAAGGTCGCCATGCGCGCATAGGTGACCCAAGGGCCTTCCTGGCCTTCTTGGTTTCGGTCGAACAGCACGATGTTGCCGATACCCTCGCGCATCAGCGCAAAGGAGGCCGCCATGCCGCAAGTGCCGGCGCCGACGAAGGCCACGTCATACACGTGGCGCGCCTTCGGGTGGACGCGGGGCTTCACCCAATTGGCGGGCGGATAATTGAGGCAAACGAGATCGTGAGCGAGACGCCGTTCCAGCGCCGCGAGGCCTTCGGGTTTCATGCTGTCCGTGAAATCGCTTCGGTGAAATTCTTGTTGATGAGGGAGCGTTCAGAGATCGATTCCGCGCCGGGCGGAGGCGCGTTGCCATTTGGTCGCGTCATTGTCGTCGAAGATGATGGCCTCGTCGGCGGGTACGCTGAACCAGTCCGCATGCGTCATTTCGCCCTCGAGCTGCCCGGCCGACCAACCGGCATAGCCGAAGGCCAACAACAGCAGGCGCGGCCCTTTGCCCCTTGCCACGTCGGCTATCACTTCGGGCCGCCCCGACATGGCGATGCGGTCGGTGATTTGGATGGTGCCTTCGGTCTTATAGTCGATCGAATGGAGCAGGAAACCCAATTCCTGCCCGACCGGTCCGCCGGTGTGGACGATGATTTCGCCCTTCACGCCTTGCGAATCCTGCCCGGTGGAACTCAAAACGTCCTCCAGGCTCATGATCCCGACGGGCCGGTTGATGACGATGCCCATGGCGCCCGTGCGATCGTGCCGCACCATAAAAATAACCGTTTCCGCGAAGCGCGGGTCGGGCATGCCTGGCGCCGCCACCAGCAATTGCCCGGCCAGAGAATTCCCGTCCTCCGCCGCGGCCGTCCATGACAGCGCGAACGTGGCCGCGAGCACCAGGATCGCGGCGATGCGGGGGAGGAGCGAGTGTGGCACGGCGCCGATTTCCTTCGATCCGATCCGTCGGCGTCACCT
Organism: Alphaproteobacteria bacterium; assembly: GCA_050180485.1. GTDB lineage: Bacteria > Pseudomonadota > Alphaproteobacteria > CADEGL01 > CADEGL01 > CADEGL01. Next base: position 56,487 of record JBFXED010000010.1, read on the forward strand.
TATCGGCCGCTTTCTCGCCCGGCAAACGCGCATCAGGGCATGGCCGTGACGCCGCCATCCACGATCAGCTCGATGCCCGTGATGTAGGCCGCCCGGTCGGAGAGGAGGAACAGGCAGGCATTGGCTTGGTCCTCGACCGTGCCCAGGCGGCCGAGCGGAATGCGGCCGGCCACGCGGGCCTGAGCTTCCGGCTTGCCCTCCCAGCGCGCCTGCATGGGCGACAGGGTCGGGCCGGGCAACAGCGCGTTCGAGCGGATGCCGTCACGGGCATACTGGATGGCCATGGATTTCGAGAGCGCGATCAGCCCGGCCTTCGACGCCTGGTAAGCGTCCTGGGGCATGGGGTCACCGCGCAGACATTGGATGGAGGAGACGTGCACCATGGCCCCGCCGCCAGCAGCCTTCATCAGCGGTACGGCGTGGCGGACGGTCAGCACCGCGGCGGTCAGATTGATCGCCATGATCCGGTTCCAGTCCGCGACGGTCATCTCGACGGCCGACTTGTCACGGTCGAACCACAGGACCGCGGCGGCGTTGACCAGGTAGTCGAGGTGGCCCGCCGCGGCATGGGCGCGCGCGAAGGCGTCGGCCACGAAGGCCTCGTCGCTGACGTCACCCTGCAGGTATAGGGCCTTGCCGCCCAGAGTCTTGGTCGACGGCTTCAGGTCGACCAGCGCGACATGCGCGCCCTCCGCCAGCAGCGCCTCGGCGATGGCCAAGCCCATGCCGCCCCCCGCGCCGGTTACCAAGGCGCTCTTTCCCGCGAAACCCATGGTTGCCCTCCGTCTTTCGCCCGCCCGTTATAGCGAAGGCGCAAACGAAAGACCCGCCGGCTTTCACCGGCGGGCCCGTAGAGTTGGAACCGGAGCGGCTTTACGACTTCTTCGGATAGATCTTCACCGGATTGACGCCCAGCTTGAACGGTTCGTTGGCGTTCACGAACTTGAACACCGTGAAGTTATAGACACCGCAGTCGCCATTGGCGTCGCAGTTCTTCGGGCCCGTCAGGCCTTGCAGGCCCTTGGTCGCGAAGATGGCGTCGCGCAACGCCTTCTTGCCGATGTAGCTGTTGCCGTCTTTGTCCGTCTTGATGACTTTCTTGATCGCCTCCACGGCCAACAGCGCGGCGTCATAACCGAAATGGTGGAAGCCGCCGACCGGGTCCTCGCCGTACTTGGCCTTGTACTTCTTCAGGAAGTCCGGGTAGCCCTTGCCCAGCACGTCGGGCGAGGTGTCGCCGATCGTCAGGTTGACCTTGGTGGAAGCGTCACCCGCGAGTTTCAGGAAGTCGGGCACCAAGGCTCCCTCGGCTGAGACCAGCGTCGCCTTCTCAAGGCCCGTCACCGAGCCGGCCTGGCGCGTCACATGCGCCGCGGCGGCCACGAAGATCGGGTAGAAGATGACGTCCGGCTTTTCCGTCGCCACCTTGGTCAACATCGGCTTCATGTCGGTGTCGTTGGGCGAGATCGCTTCCGCCGCCGACACCTGGCCGCCCAACTGTTTGAAGCGGTCGAGGAAGACCTGGACGTAGCCCTGGGCATAGGGGCTGCCGTCATGGATGCCGACCGCCTTCTTGGCGCCCAGCACTTTGTAAGCCCAGTCGGCGGCGGTCGAGCCCGCCCAGTTGTCGTTCCACACCACGCGGACGAAACCTTTGTAGCTGGCGTCGCGCTTGGCATCGGTCAGGTTCGGCGCGGTCGGCGAAATGCCGACCATCGAGATGCCGGCCTTCCACAGGATGGGCGCCGCCGGCTTGGCTTCGCTGGAGCAGGTCGGGCCCACGACGACGACGATCTTCTGGTTGGCCGCGAGCTTGGTGGCCGCGGTCTGACCACCTTCCGCGTTGCACTGGCTGTCCTCGGGCACCAGCTTGAGCGGATGGCTGCCGATCTTGCCGCCCGCGTCCTGGATCAGAATTTCCGCGCCGCGCTGCTCATCGATGCCGAGCGAGGCGTCGGCGCCGGAAATGACGCCCATGAAGCCAAGCTGCAGCGGCTCGTTCTTGGCCAGCTTGATGACGCCGAGTTCGTCGGTGACCGGCCCCTTGGTCTCGGCTGCCAGCGCCGTTGCGGCGGATGCGGCCAACACGGCGAACGCCGCGGCCGTCGACCGCAAGGTCATCCGTTTCATGACTTCCTCCTCATACTCGTTGACGTCGCCGCCGGTGGTCTCGATGGGTGTGCCGTTCGGCGATCGTCCACGAACCGTAAGCCCATGGATCGCGGGGGCGCAATGTTCTCGCAATTGCGAAACACCTGTCGCGGCTGCGACGCGCCTGCTAGAACCGCCGTCTCCGCCGCAGATTCCATGACATGAGCGAAACCGCCAAGACTTCGACGCTGCCCGGCATCGCGCTGTTCGTCGCGGCGGTCTGCCTGTTCCCGTTCATGGATGCCACGGCCAAGTACCTGAGCGCCGAGTACCACGTCACCCAGATCGTTTGGGCGCGCTACACTTTCCACCTGATCGTGGTCGCGGCCCTGCTGCGCGGCAGCCTGATCAAATACATGCGCAGCCGGAATCTGCGGCTTCAGGGTTTGCGCACGGTCCTGATGATCGGCGCGACGTTCCTGTTCTTCACCGCGCTCCGCTTCATCCCGCTGGCCAACGCGATCGCGATCAATTTCCTGGCGCCCCTGCTGGTGGTCACGTTTTCCGCGCCGCTTCTGAAGGAGAAGGTCGAGCCCATTCGCTGGCTCGCGGTCGCAGTCGGTTTCGGCGCGGTGCTGCTGATCATCCGGCCGGGCGTGGAAGGGTTCCAATGGGCCTCGCTCTTGGTCGTCTGCTCGGCTTCCTGCTACGCGCTCTACCAGCTCGTGACGCGACGGCTTTCGACCGTCGATCACCCGTTCACGACCCTGTTCTATTCCGGTATCGGCGGTTTCCTGGTGTTCAGCGTCTGGGCGCCGTTCGAATGGCGCGACCCGACACTGGCCGCGTGGCTGCTGATGGTGATGATGGGCCTCATCGGTGGCCTATCGCATTATTTCCTGATCCGCGCCTTCGCCTATGCGCCCGCGTCGGTCCTGGCGCCGTTCAACTACGGCACGATCGTGGTCGGCACGGCCATCGGTTATGTCTGGTTCGGAAACTTTCCGGATCAGTGGGCCATCGCCGGCACGATCATCCTGATCGTCTCGGGATTGTCCTTGGCCTGGCGCGAGGCACGCGCCGGCATGACAGCCCGCCGCGCCGCCACTAAGCTTGCATCGCAAACCGGAGAGGGAAGGGATCCACGATGACGACCAAACCGCTGAACGAAGGAGAACTGGCCGCGCTGCGCAAGTTCGACACGCCCACGATCTGCAACATCCTCGAATTGGTGGCGCCCGCCCGTCGCGGTATCGGCTATACCACGCGCTATCTTCACTGCGTGTTCCCCAGCCTGCCGCCGATCGTGGGTTATGCGCGCACCGCGACCGTGCGCGCGAAAGAACCCAGCGTTGTAAAGGGCGAGGCTTATCGCAATCTGCGCTTCTCCTATTTCGACTATGTCGGTAATGGCCCGGGCCCGCGCGTCAGCGTGATCCAGGATCTGGACGACGGCCAGCCCGGCTACGGCTCGTTCTGGGGCGAGGTGAACTCGAACGTCCACAAGGCGCTGGGGTGCCTGGGCGTCGTCACCAACGGCAGCGTGCGCGACCTCGACATGATCGCCGAGAATTTTCAGCTCATCGCGGGCGTGATCGCGCCGTCGCACGCCTTCATCCATTTGGTGAACTTCGATTGCGAGGTGAACGTGCACGGCATGGTCGTGAACTCGGGCGATCTGATCCACGCCGACCGCCACGGCGCGGTCGTCATTCCGCACGAAGTGGCGCGCGACATTCCGAAGGCGTCGGAAAAGCTGATCAAGCGCGAGGCCGTCATCATCGAGGCCGCGAAGAAGAAGGGCGTGACGGTCGAAGAGCTGAAGCGCGCCTATATCGAGGCCGACAAGATCGCTTAAGCGGCTAGCCGGTCATCAGAACGCCGCCGTTCACCTGCAAGATCGCGCCGGTCGTATGGCCGGCGCGGTCGTCCGCCAGATAACGGATGGCATGGACCACCTCGTCCATGGTGGCCAGGCGCTTGCCCGGAATGCCGGCGCGGATCTTGGCCAGCGTGCCGGGCGAGAACTTGGCCGTCATGCGCCCGTCGATCGGACCCGGCGCCACCGCGTTGCAATAAACGTCGTGCTTGGCGCCTTCCAGCGCGTAGGCCTTGGTCAGGGCGTGGACGCCGGCCTTGGACGCGCCATAGGCCGGATGGACGCTCAGCCCGCCCAACTGACCCGATAGCGAACCGACATTGACGATGCGACCGCCTGTACCGGCCATGACGGATAGGGCCGCGGCGCAGCCATGGAACGTGCCGGTCAAGTTGATCGCGATGACCTTATGCCAGACGTCCGGATCAGCGTCGATCACCCGCGCGGCCTCGAACAGACCGGCCACGTTGACCCAGATTTTCAGGGCCGATTCGGCCGCCGCCCGCTGCGCCAGCGCGAAAACCTGCTCGCGGTCGGTCACATCCAGCTTGGAGGCCACCAGGCCCGGCCGCGCGCGGATCGGCGCGACATCGCCGCCATAGACCCGGTAGCCGTCGCCGAGGAAACTGTCCACGACGGCTGTGCCCAGATCGCCGGCGGCTCCCGTCACCACCACGCTGTTCGGCTTGTCCCCTGCCATGGCTCGCTCCCTTGTTTCGTTTCGCAACAGCTAGCCGGGCGGGCGGGCGCGCGCAACCGTCCGCCGTTGTGCGGTTTCGATGCGTCGGGTACCGTGATTTTGCCTTGGGAGGGTTCGAGATGGCGAAGGATAAGGGGACGTTGGCGGTTGCCGATCTGCAGGTCGACAACGAACGCGTGCGCGTCACGCGTTGGGATTTCGTGCCGGGCGCCGCCACGGGCTATCACAAGCACGAATACGACTATGTCATCGTGCCGGTCACGACCGGTCCATTGGGCATCACGGGGCCGCAGGGAGAGACGCGGGCCGAGTTGGTCGCGGGTAAGTCCTATTTCCGGCAGTGCGGCGTCGAACACGACGTGAAGAACATCAACGATTTTCCCTTCGCCTTCGTCGAAATCGAGATGAAGGGTTGAGGGGGTCGCGGGTTCTCGCCCGTGCGTTTCCTACACCGCAATCTCCATTTCATCCTGCCGCTGGCGGTTTTGGCCGCCGCCGTGTTCTTGCGCGCGGACGAGCCATGGCTGGTCGAGCAGGCACGGCTGTCGGTCTTCGACACCTATCAACGGCTGAAGCCGCGCGTCTACGATCCTGCCGCACCGGTGCGCATCGTCGATATCGACGACGAGTCCCTGGCGCGTCTCGGTCAATGGCCGTGGCCGCGCACGCTTCTGGCCGGGCTGGTGGATCGGTTGGGTGCGGCGGGCGCTGCCACGATCGCGTTCGATGCCGTCTTCGCCGAGGCCGACCGCACATCGCCCCGGCGCCTGCTGGAGCTATGGCCCGATGCGGGCGCAGCCGACGCGGTGCGCGCGCGCATCGCGAAATTGCCTGACAACGACCAGCTTTTCGCTGACGCGCTGGGGCGCGTGAATTCGGTGACCGGGTTCGTGCTGACGGATTCGGTGCGCGGCCGCGCGCCGGAGCTGAAGGCCGGTTTTGCCTTCGCGGGCGACGATCCCGAGCCGTTCGTGCCGGCTTATACGGGCGCGGTCGTCAATTTGCCCGTGATCGAAACGGCCGCCGCCGGGAACGGCAGCATCACCGGCCTGCCCGACCGCGACGGGGTCATCCGCCGCACGCCGTTGGTGCTCAGGCTGGGTGAGAAAATCTATCCGTCGCTGGGGGCCGAGGCGCTGCGCGTCGCCCAAGGCGCCGGCACCTATATCATCAAGTCGTCGGGAGCCTCGGGCGTCTACAGCTTTGGCGAGCGCACCGGCATCAGCCAGATCAAGGTCGGCCAGTTTCCGATCCCGACCGACGCCTACGGCCGCGTCTGGATCCACTACGCGGGCACGCAAGCCGCGCGCTTCGTGCCGGCCTGGCGCGTGATGCGGCCCGACTTCGACGCCAGTCAGATCGATGGGCGCATCGTCTTCATCGGCACGTCCGCTGCGGGCCTCAAGGATCTGCGCACGACGCCCTTGAACCCCACGGCGGCCGGGGTTGAGATCTATGCCGAGCTTCTGGAACAAGTCTTCGCCGGGGATTTTCTCGAGCGGCCGGACTTCGCGCTCGGGCTTGAACTGAGCTATCTCGTGACGCTCGGGCTCCTCATCATCGTGCTGGTACCGCGCGTGGGCGCGCGCTGGTGCGCGTATGTGGGCGCGGCCGCGATCGCGGGCGCCGTCTTCGGCTCCTGGCATGCCTATACGCGGTGGCATTGGCTATTGGACCCGGTCTTCCCCTCGGTGGCCGTCCTGGCGGTCTACATCGTGCAAACCGGCATCATCTTCCTGCGCACCGAGACCGAGCGGCGCTGGGTCCGCAACGCCTTCGGCCGCTACATCTCTCCAGCCGTGGTCAGCCGTCTGGCCGAGCATCCGGAGCGCCTGGCGCTGGGCGGCGAGATGCGCGAGATGACCGTGATGTTCAGCGACATTCGCGACTTCACCGCGCGCTCCGAACGGCTCGACGCGCAAGGCCTCACGCGCTTCATCAACCGTTATCTCACGCCCATGACCGAATGCGTGCTGATGAACCAGGGCACGGTCGACAAGTATATCGGCGACTGCGTGATGGCATTCTGGAACGCGCCGTTGGACGATGCCGATCACCGGCGACATGCCTGCCGCACGGCACTGGCCATGCGTGAACGCTTGGCTGGCCTGAATGAAGCATGGGCGGAAGAGGCACGGGCGGCTGGCGAAACTTTCGAGCCCATGCGCATCGGCATCGGCCTCAACACGGGTCTCTGTTGCGTCGGCAACATGGGTTCAGACCAGCGCTTCGACTATTCAGTGCTGGGCGACGACGTGAACCTGGCCTCGCGGCTGGAGGGGCAGTCCAAGGTCTATGGCGTCGATATCATCGCCAGCGAAGCCGCGCTGGCCGGCGTGGATGGATTCGCGTTGCTCGAAATCGACCTGATCCGGGTCAAGGGCAAGACACGCCCGGTGCGCATCTTCCATCTGGCGGGCGATGAAGCTCTCGTGAAATCCGAAGCGTTCAAACGCCTGTCCGCCGCCCACGGCGACATGCTCCGCACCTACCGCACGCGAGACTGGGATGGCGCTGAGGCTGCGCTCGCGCGCTGCCGCGATCTGGCCCCCCTGTCGCTGGCGCCGCTCTACGCGCTCTATGCCCGGCGCATCGCCGCGTTCCGCGCCCAGCCGCCAGCTCCCGAGTGGGACGGCGTCCACGACGCGATCAAGAAATAGCGGCTGGCATTTCGGCGCGGGCTTGATCCCCCCTATCGTTTGTGGAAGCGTGAAAAAAGCGCGCGCTCGTTGGCGAATCGGCGGCGGGCGGATAGGAGACGCACGGCCGGGGGTGTGCGGATATGGGGGGGACGTCGAGCCTTCGCCGTATTGGGCGAGGGTGCGCGCTGTTGTTCTTCTTCGTCATCGCCCAATGGCAATGGCCGGCATCCGCGCGCGCGCAAACGTCGGGACCGCAAAACGAGCCCGCGCGCGTGGATTTCGATACCAAGACCAAAATGGAAGCGGAAAAAACAGCTGAGCAAGCGATCGATCGCGAACAGATCGAAGGCAAGGATGTGACCTTCGAACAGGTCCTCGCCGACCCCGATAACATAGAGTTGAACTATCGCTACGCGGAAACGCAGATACGGAAAGGCGATGTGCGCGGGGCGAGCGCGACCCTCGAGCGCATTCTGCTGATCGATCCCAACCTTCCACGGGTACGGCTCCTTTACGCGATCGTTCAGTATCGGCTCGAAAATCTGGCGGAGGCCGAGAAGGAGCTGGAATCCGTGCGGGAGCTGGAGATGCCCGATTCCCTGCGGCTGACGATCGACCAATATCTTTATCAGATCCAACAGAAGCGCAAACGGCTTCGGATGAGCGCGTATGTGAGCGTGGGCGGAGGCTACGACACGAACCGCAACGCGTCACCCAGTTCTGGGCAAGTCCTCATCCTCGACACGCCGTTCGACGTCAGCGGTTCGGCCGCCCAAGGCGATGATTGGAACGTGCAGGGTTTGACGCGATTCGATGCCGTATACGATCTCGGGTTTCAGGCGCGCCATGAGCTCTTTGGATCGCTGACTGGCTATGCCCAGCAACAGATGCAGCTTGGTCAGTACGATATCCGCTCGGGCTCGGCGGAGTTTGGCGGAAACTACGATCTGACTCCGACCACCATTACGCCAGTGGTCTATGACCGTCGTCTATCCCTTGCGCGTCAAAACTATCTGCACGTCATGGGGATGCGCCTGCGCGCAACCGAGCAGATCAAGTCCGGAGTGGCGGGCTATGTGGAAGGCGTCGGCGAAGACCAGAAGTACCGCAATATTTCGACCGACCAATTCGCACGGGATCGGTCGGGACCGCAGTGGGAGTTCGCGGTCGGCAGCGAGTTCGTCCTAAATCCTGAAATGCGCCTGAGCATCGAGTACCGCTACCTGCTCAAGCAGGCACGCGAGAAGTACGACGCCTATATCGAGAACGGATACTCGATCGCTCACACATGGCTTCTCGGCGGAGGGCAGTTCCTCCTCAGCACGTTCTCCTATCAGCATGACGTGTACGATGATCCCGATCCCCTCGTCAGCCCGACCACCGAGCGCGATCAGCTGTATCGCTTCCGGCTTACATACGGTGTTCCGGTGAACGCGGTGATGGGAGGCGAGTCAACCGCAATCGGTGCCGCCCTAGCAGGCGTCAACCTGACTGGTACATTCGAGTATTTCCGGTCGGGCTCGAACATCACGAACTACACCTACACGAACAAGAAGTATGCCCTAGCCTTCAGCAAACGATGGGAGTTCTGAGATGCGCGGTCGACGATCGGGCGTTCCGAGGCGGGAAGGCGGGCTCTGGACCTTGCGAGCGGCATTGACGCTTGCCGCTTTCTATATCGGCGTTTCTCAAACCGCCGCCATGGATCTCGCGCAGACCCAGGCGCCGACAATGGTCAAGGCGGGCATCGCGGCCGCCGTGCGCGGGTCGGTCCAGCAGATCAGCCGCGGCGAACCCGTTGGGCGCGCCGTGCAGAGCGGCGACGCAATCTTCCTGGGCGATGAGATCAAGACCGGACCCTCCGCAGGGCTGCAGGTCGTTCTCATGGACGAAACCATCTTCACCATCGGTCCCAACGCATCCTTGGCCGTCGACCAGTTCGTCTACGATCCGTCGAACAGTAAGGGCAAGATCGCGGCCCGCATCGTGACCGGCGGTTTCCGATTCGTTTCGGGGCGGGTCGCGCGCAACGATCCCCGCGACATGACGATCGGCCTTCCCAGCGGCACTATCGGCATCCGCGGCACGAGCGTGGAAGGCGTGACGGATGGCGACAGCACGTTGGTCGTGCTGCGCGGGCCGGGGCCGGCCAACAATGCCGGGGAAAGAGAGGGACGTATCGTCGTCGGCAACGCGGCGGGCGAGGTGCTGATCACCCGGCCCGGATTCGCGACCACCTTCACTGCATCAACGCCGCCGAGCGAACCCCAGCGCCTCACGGCGGAACAGCAATCTCGAATCCGCGGCGCCTTCACGCCAAGCATAGGCCCTTCTGTCGGCACAGGCGGCGCGTCTGGCACCGGAGGCGGCCCGGCCCAACAGGATTCCCAAACGCCGCGTGGCGAAGGACAGTCGACCGGGTCAGGTCAGGGGAGCTCGAAAGGCGATGGATTGCCGTCAGGCCCGGATGGGGTCGCGCAACCCATCGGTCAGGGCCCATCCCCCGTCCAGCAAGCAGGCCAGGGTGCCGCCGGAGCGCTGGGGCCCTTGGCCAGCTTCAACAGCATCCAACCGATCATCCAGAACGCCAATCAAGCCGTTGTCCAGGCGGCGCAGGATTCCGATATCGCGGTCAACCAGATCACGACTTTCGCGCAATTGCGCACACTCACGGGCACGGCGACGATGAGCGCGAGCAACATCGCGCTGGACGCAATTAAAGGGGTCGGCGGCGGGACGTACAACATCTCCATGATGTTCAACTTCAGCGCACGCACCTTGGATGTGACCCTGAACGGCAACTACAACCTCGGCGGAGTGCCCGGCACGCTGACGTCCCCGACGCTTGAGAGCTACGCGAACAAGAACGGCCCCGCGGATGGAATCATCAATCCCTACCTTTCTCCACAAGGCTTCAAGATCGAACTGGCTCTACAAGCACGCAACAACACCACGACCGGCCGGATCGCTGATGTCATCAATCATACGGTCACGGTTTCGGATGCTACCAACACCAATGTCATCCAGACCCATGGCGGTGTCGTGGGCTTGAAGCGGCCTTAGACCAGTGGCCTGAGCCTGTGATCCAGGTCACAGGAGGCTTGTGACTTTCATCACAGCGCGTGCCGCGGCGCCGGCGAATACTGCATTCGTACTCCTTTTGGGGACGGAGGCGTTTCGTGCGGATTTCGAGTTTCGTCGCGATTATGACGGCGGTCGTTTTCGCCGCTTCCCATGCCCAGGCCCAAAGCGCCAAGGCAGGCGTGGCCGCCGCCGTTCGGGGCAAGGTCGAACGCGCAGCGCTATCCACCGGCGCTCCCGTGGGCGTGGAGGTGAGCAGCGGCGACTCCATCCTGCTCGGCGACCGCATCTCGACAGGCCCAGGCGCTGGACTGCAGATCATCTTGATGGACGAAACCATCTTCACCATTGGGCCCGACTCTGCCCTGGTAATCGATGAATTCGTCTACGATCCAAAGACAAAGGACGGCAAGGTCACGGCGCGCGTTGTGGCGGGCGCTTTTCGCTTCGTGTCCGGTCGCGTCGCGCGGAACAATCCCAGCGATATGACGGTCAAGCTACCTGCGGGTGTGATCGGGATTCGTGGCACGAGTGTCGAGGGCGTGGTCGATGGTGATTATGCTCTCGTGGTGTTGCGCGGTCCGGGCGCGGACAACAACGCCGCAGAACGGCCGGGCCGAATTGTGGTATCCAACGAAGCGGGCGAGGTCTTGATCACTCGGCCGGGTTTCGCGACGGTGATGACTGCGGGTGCGCCACCGACGGAACCCACGCGCCTCTCCGCCGAACAAAGCGCCCGGGTTTCCTCGGCACTGACCGCGACCACCTCGCGTTCCGCCGATGAAGGCGCTTCTATGGATGGTGGGAAGAGCGGGTCGGTCGTTGACCAGTCCGGTCAAGCGCGTGCGAGCGCCTTGCGGCCTTTGGCGACCGCAGTTGTGGCCACGCAGACCGCTCAAACTCTGACGGACGCCTCTATCCAGGCCGCCCAGGACTCCGAGATTCAGATCAATAGAATCACGACCTTCGCCCAGCTTCGCACCCTGACCGGGACCGCGACGATGAGCGCGGCCGGTCTCCAGCTCGACCCGATCAAGGGAACGGGCGGCGGCTCGTACAACATTTCTCTAGCCTTCAATTTCAGCGCGCGGACGTTGGACGTGACAATGAACGGCAACTACAACCTTGGCGGCGTCCCGGGCACGCTGACGTCACCAACGCTTGAGAGCTATGCGAACAAGAGCGGTCCCGCAGATGGGATCATCAACCCGTATCTTTCTCCCCAGGGCTTCAAGATCGAGCTGGCGCTGGCTGCGAAGAACAACATCACGACAGGCCGAATCGCCGATGTGGTTGAACATACGGTGACGGTCTCCGACGCGAATAACGCCAACGTCATCCAGACGCGCGGCGGCAAGGTCGCCCTGAACCGTCCGTAAGCCTTCCACACACGGGCCACTCTGTCCGCCTGCCTTCGCGCGGACGGATTTTGATTCCGTGTTCACGCGCACGGCAAAAAAAGAGGCCGGACAAAGTCCGGCCTCTAGCGGGGGAATGCGTCTTGGAGAGGAGGCTCTCGGGGGAGGTTCAGGCCCGCCGGTCGCCGCGAACAGCCCGTGTCAGAAGGCATGTTCGATAAAAATACGATAAGGGCAGGGGATATCCTGCGCAGTGACGCACGTCACTGATTTAACTAGCTGAAAATAATGGATAATTATCCGCCGCGGAAATCTTCCACCATGTCCGCCAGGCGCTCCATGTCACTGACCACGAGGGCGCTGCGCTCGCGCCGCACCAGGCCCGAATGCTGCAGTTCGCCCAGCACGCGCGCCACGGTCTCGCGCGTGGTGCTGACGCGGCTGGCGATGTCGGAATGGGTGGGGATCGGTTTGATCGCCGCGCGCTGGGATTCGGCGCCACTGGCTTCGCGCGCCAGGCGAAGAAGCTCGGCGTAAACGCGGTTGTGGGCGCCGAGCGTGCTGAGATCCATGATCCGCTCGGTCGAGGCGCGGACAATGTGGGCCAAACGCTTCAAGAGGGCCGTGGCGACGCGTGGATGCTTGACCACCAGGTCCATGAACGGGCCGGAGGCCAGCGAGGCGACCGTCGTGCCTTCGACCGCGACCACGCTGGCCGAGCGCGGTTCGCCGTCGATGGCGCCCAGTTCGCCGAAATAGCCCCCCGCGTCGATGTCGTCGAAGCTGACCTCGCGGCCGGAGGCCGAGAAATTCACGATCCGGACGCGCCCGCTGACGACGAAGTAGATGTCGCGGGATTCTGTTTGACGGTCGAAGATCTGTTCGTCGGCGGGATAGTCGCGCCAGGCGCAGGCCTTCTCGACCGCGCGGATCTCTGCTGGCGCCAGCCCCTTGAGAAGCTGGATTCCGTCGAGCGTTGCCTTCTTGTCGGCCATGTCTCCCCCGTTTGGGGCATGTTACCGACGGCGGCTGGAGGGGGCGAGAGGATTGCCGCAGCGCCCACAGAAAGTCACGCTTACCCATGGACCCTGCGAGGCTTGAAGGGGTTTAAAGCTTGCTTGTCCCCACATTCCGCATGGGTTACATTGCACCGCGCAAAAATCTTTTGCGGCGCAACAACATCGAAGGACGAACGAATGTCGCCAGACGCCTCGGGACACCGCCAGACGCCCCCCATGGAGCGTTACCACGGTTATTTCATCGAGGATCTGGCGGTCGGCCAAAGTGCCTTTTTCGGCAAGACCGTGACCGATGCCGACATCGTCCTGTTCTCCGGCGTGTCCGGCGACACCAACCCCCTTCACCTCAACAAGGACTTCGCGGCCAGCACGCGCTTCGGCGGCCCGATCGTCCACGGCATGCTCACGGCCAGCCTGATCTCGACGGTGGTGGGCACGCGCCTGCCCGGTCCGGGCTGCGTCTATGTCAGCCAGTCGCTCAAATTCCGCGCGCCTGTGCGCGTCGGCGACACGGTTCAGGTGCGCGCCACGGTAAAGGAAATCATTGCCGCCAAGGGGCGCGTCATTCTGGAGACGGTGTGCTCGGTCGGCGACACGGTGGTGCTCGAAGGCGAGGCCCATGTCCTCGTCGGCACGCGCGCCCAGGCTGACGCGGCGGACTGACCTCTCTCTTAATTTCTCCAATCACGGCTTGCGCGCCGCCGCGCGGTCGCTAACCTTGGCCCAGGGCCACGGCGATGCGCATTTTCCGTCATTACACTGACCTGCCGGCCGATGCGCGCGCCACCGTGGCGGCGTTCGGCAATTTCGACGGCGTCCATCTGGGTCATCGCGCGGTGATCGAGACCGCCGCGCGCCGCGCGGCCGAGATGGGCCGTCCGTTGGCCGTCTTGACCCTGGAGCCGCACCCGCGCGCTTATTTCCGGCCCGACCAGCCTCCCTTTCGGCTGACGCCGTTCCGCGCCAAGGCGCGGCTGTTGGAGGAGCTGGGCGTGGAACAGCTTTTCGTGCTGGCGTTCGACGAGACGCTGGCGGCCTTGTCGGCGGAGGATTTCATCGCCCGAGTCCTGGTCGAGGGCTTGGACATCCGGCATGCCGTGGTTGGCTACGATTTCGCGTTCGGTCACAAGCGGCGCGGGGACGTCGAATTGCTGGGCAAGGTCGGCAAGCAATTGGGTTTCGGCACCGAAAGCGTCGGACCGATCACGGGCAAGGATGGCGTGGTCTATTCCTCGAGCCGCATTCGCGACTTGCTGGTGCGCGGCGAGCCGCGCCAGGCGGCGGCGCTTCTCGGCCGCGAGTGGGAGATCGAGGGGCGCGTCGAGACGGGCCGAAGGCTGGGCAACACGATCGGTTTTCCGACCGCGAACCTGGCCTTGGACGCGTATCTGCGCCCGGCCTACGGCGTCTATGCCGTGCGCTGCGGGGTGGAGGAGGGCGGCGTGACGCGTTGGTTCGACGGCGCGGCGAATTTCGGCAAGCGTCCGACGGTGGACGGCCACACCGAGCTTCTGGAGGCCCATCTGTTCGATTTCACCGGCGATCTTTATGGCCGGGCGTTGCGCGTGGCGTTCGTCGAGCGTCTGCGGGCCGAGAAGAAGTTTGACGGACTCGACGCCTTGAAGGCACAAATTGCCGAAGATTGCCGTGCGGCCCGCGCCCTTTTGGCCGAGCGGCCTCGCGGGGCCGTTACGGATCGGGCTTGAGCATGACGAAAGACTATAAATCCACCGTTTTCCTGCCGAAAACCGACTTCCCCATGAAGGCGGAGCTGCCCAAGCGCGAGCCGGCCATGCTGGCGCGCTGGAAGCAGCAGGATTTGACCGGGCAGATCCGCCGCGCCTCGAAAGGCCGGCCGAAATTCGTTCTGCATGACGGCCCGCCCTATGCCAACGGCAACCTCCATATCGGCCATGCGCTGAACAAGATTCTCAAGGACGTGGTCAGCCGCTCCCAGCAGATGCTGGGCAAGGACAGCGTCTATGTGCCGGGCTGGGACTGCCACGGCCTGCCGATCGAATGGAAGATCGAGGAACGGTATCGCGCCGCCGGCAAGGACAAGGATGCCGTGCCCATCCTGGAATTCCGGCGCGAGTGCCGCGAGTTCGCCCAGCATTGGATCGACGTGCAGTCCGAGGAGTTCCAGCGCCTGGGCGTGATGGGCGACTGGGCGAACCCTTACACGACGATGTCGTTCGATGCCGAGGCGCAGATCGCGCGCGAGATCGCCAAGTTCGCCATGAACGGCGGCCTCTATCGCGGCGCGCGGCCGGTGCTGTGGTCGGTCGTCGAGAAGACGGCGCTGGCCGACGCCGAGGTCGAGTATCACGACCATGTCTCGACCACGATCTTCGTGCGCTTCCCGATCGTCGAATCGAAGGTGCCTGCCCTCGACGGCGCCAGCGCGGTCATCTGGACGACCACGCCCTGGACCATTCCCGGCAATCGCGCCATCGCCTATGGCGAGGCGTTCGAATACGGCGTCTATCGGGTGGAAGAGGTCGCGGCCGAGAGCATGGCCAAAGTCGGTGAAACCTTCCTGGTCGCCGCCGATCTCAACACCGCTTTCGAGAGCGCGGTTGGCATCACGCGCGCCACGCGCGTGTGGTCCGGCAAGGGGACTGAGTTGGCGGGCGCGGTCGCGCGCCATCCTTGGCACGGTCAGGGTTACGACTTCCCGGTGCCGCTCTTGCCCGGCGCGCATGTCACGCTCGAGGCGGGCACGGGCCTGGTGCACACGGCACCCGGCCACGGCGCCGAGGATTTCGAGGTCGGCCAGGCATACCGGCTGGAAACACCCGACACGGTGGATGAAGACGGCTTTTTCCTGCCGCACGTTCCGCTGATGAAAGGGCGCCGCGTGCTGACCGCTGACGGCAAGAAGGGCGACGCCGACAAGGCCGTGGTCGAGCTGCTGAAGGACGCGGACGCGCTGGTCGCGCACGGCAAGCTGAACCACTCCTATCCCCATTCCTGGCGCTCCAAGGCACCGCTCATCTTCCGTAACACCGCGCAGTGGTTCATCTCGATGGAGACGAACGGCTTGCGCGCCATGGCGCTCAAGGCCATCGAGGGCACCCGCTTCGTGCCGGCTTCGGGGCGCAACCGTCTGCATGCCATGGTCGAGACGCGTCCCGACTGGTGCATCTCGCGCCAGCGTGCCTGGGGCGTGCCCATCGCGGTCTTCGTCGACCGGCGCACGGGCAAGCTTCTATGCGATCAGGCCGTGTTCGACCGCATCGCCGCGGCGTTCGAGAAAGAGGGCGGGGATTGCTGGTTCTCCTCGGATCCCAAACGCTTCCTCGAACCCGACCATGACCCGGCCAATTTCGAGCAAGTAAAGGACATCGTCGAAGTCTGGTTCGAGGCCGGCTCGACCCACAGCTTCGTGCTGGAAAAGCGCGCCGACCTGAAGTGGCCGGCCTCGCTCTATCTCGAAGGTTCGGACCAGCATCGCGGCTGGTTCCAGGCTTCGCTTCTGGAAGCCTGCGGCACGCGCGGTCGCGCACCGTTCGATTCTGTCTTGACCCACGGCTTCGTGCTGGACGAGCAAGGCCGCAAGATGTCGAAGTCGCTCGGCAACGTGGTCGCGCCGCAGGAAGTGACCGACAAGAACGGCGCCGAGATTCTGCGCCTATGGGTGGTGGCCAGCGACTATGGCGACGATCTGCGCATCGGGCCGGGCATCCTCAAGCACCAGATCGACCTGTACCGCCGCCTGCGCAACACGCTGCGCTATTTGCTCGGCAATCTGGCCGGCTTCTCGGAAGACGAGCGGTTGCCGCACGCCGAGATGCCGGAATTGGAGCGCTGGATTCTGCACCGTTTGGCGGAGCTGGACGGCGTCGTGCGCCAGGCCATCCATGATTTCGACTTCAACGCGCTGTTCACCGCGCTACACACGTTCTGTGCGGTCGACCTGTCGGCCTTCTATTTCGACGTGCGGAAGGACTCGCTCTATTGCGATCGGCCCGACGCGGTCGCCCGCCGCGCCGCGCGCACCGTGCTGGACGAACTGTTCTCGTGCCTGACCGCATGGCTCGCGCCCGTCATGTGCTTCACCGCGGAGGAAGCATGGCTGGCGCGCCACGGGCAGGACGCGGCCAGCGTCCATCTGCGCCTGTTCCCGGAGATCCCGGTCGCATGGCGCGACGATGCCCTTGCCGCGAAGTGGCGGAAAGTGCGCGCGCTGCGCCGCGTGGTCACCGGCGCCTTGGAGCTGGAGCGCGAGAACAAGCGCATCGGTGCCTCGCTGCAGGCCGCGCCCACCGTCTATGCGACAGACGACTATGTCGAGGCCATGCGCGGCCTCGATCTGGCCGAGATCGCCATCACCTCGGGCGCCACGCTGGTCGCGGGTGCTGCGCCCGAAGGCGCCTTTACGCTGGAAGACGTGGCGGGCGTCGGCGTGGTGTCGGCATTGGCCGACGGCGCCAAGTGCCAGCGCTGCTGGCGCGTTCTGCCCGACGTGGGCTCGGTCGCCGGGCACGAGGATATCTGCGGCCGCTGCGCCGACGCGGTTGGGCCTTCGCAGGCGGCCGCCGAGTGAAGCTCGGCTCCATCGTCCTGGTGCGGTTCGGGCTTGTGATCGCCGCGCTGGTCGTGGCGTTGGACCAGGCGTCGAAATGGTGGCTGCTTGAGCTCATGGGCCGCGATCCGCGCGTGATCGAGGTCACGCCTTTCTTCAATCTGGTGCTGGGCCTCAACCGGGGCGTCAGCTTCGGCATGTTCGATTCGGCCGAGGCGGGGCCTTGGCCGTTCCTGCTTCTGGCCGGGGCGATCACCGTGGCGCTTCTTCTGTGGCTGGCCAAGGCCGGCCAGCGTTGGACGGCCACGGCGCTCGGCATGATCATCGGCGGTGCGGTCGGCAACGCCATCGATCGGGTCCGCTTCGGGGGGGTAGTCGATTTCCTGGATTTCCATGCCTTTGGCCGCCATTGGCCCGCCTTCAACGTGGCCGACAGCGCCATCTGCATCGGCGTGATCATGATCCTGGTCGAGTCCTTGTTGGCACGCCGTCGCTAACCCATTATTATCTATATGATTCCCAACGGAAGACACGGTGCCCATGACGCGTAAGGTCGGATCGATTTTCCTCGCGCTCTCGTTCGTGGCGTTCCTGGCCGCGTGCCAGTCGATCAAGGACGTCCAGGAGGCCGTTGAGGGCAAGACGGACGAGAACGAGATGCTGGGCGCCCAGCCCGCCAAAGGGCCGACCCTCAGCCTGCCGCCCGATTACAATCTCCGCCCGCCGGTTGCCGGCGCTGGCAACTCGGACCCCCGCGCCGCCGCGCAGACCGCGCGCCAGCGCACCTTCCAAACCCCTGGAGCCGCGCCCGCCGGTGCGGCTGGCGCGCCCACCCAAAATTCGCAAAGCGCGGGCGAGCAGGCCTTTACCAGCAAGGTGCACGCGAGCGCCGGGGGGGCGCCCGCGGCCAACGTGCGCCAGACGGTTGAGGCGGAAACCGCGTCCACCGGCGACCGCGAACGCGTCCTGGTCGAGAAGCTTCTCACCTGGCAGGACGGTTCGCAGGCCACGGCGCCTGCCGATAGCGACACGGTCACGCAGAAGGCCGTCACCGACGCCTCACCCGTGGTGATCCAGCAACGCCGCGGCCTGCTCGACGTGCTGTTCTAAGCCACGGCATCCGCCGAACCCGCGACTTCTTTCGGTCCGCTGGAGCCGCCGTGATCCGACGCGCCCGCATCGTCCTGGCTCTCCTCGCGCTGATCCTCGCGGGCACCGCGCCGAGCGCGTTCGCAGCCGTCTTCAATCCCAAGACCTTCATGCTCGCCAACGGCATGCAGGTGGTGGTGATCGAGAACCGCCGCATCCCCGCCGTCACCCACATGGTCTGGTACAAGGCCGGCGCAGCGGACGAGCCATGGGGCCAGTCCGGCGTCGCGCACTATCTCGAACATCTCATGTTCAAAGGCACGCATGACACGCCGCCGGGCGAATTCTCCCGCCTGGTCGCCATCAACGGCGGGCGCGAGAACGCCTTCACAACCCAGGACTATACGGCCTACTACCAGACCGTGGCGCGCGACCGGCTGGAACTGGTCATGCGGCTAGAGGCGGATCGCATGGCCAATCTCGTCATCGATCCCGAACAGGCCAAACCAGAGCTGCAGGTCGTGTTGGAAGAGCGGCGCTCGCGGGTCGACAACGATCCCAGCGCCCAGCTCGACGAGCAGATGCGCGCCGTCCTATTCCTCCATCACCCTTACGGCATTCCCGTGATCGGCTGGGAGCCGGAGATCAAGCGTCTAACGGCGGCGGAAGCGACGCAGTTCTATAAGACCCACTATGCACCCAATAACGCCATCCTGGTGGTGGCCGGCGACATCACGGTCGACGAGCTAAAGCCGCTGGCCGAGAAATATTACGGCGCGGTTTCGCGCCGCGTTCTGGCGCCCCGCTTGAGCGTCTTGGAGCCCACGCCCATCGCGCCCCGTCGCGTAACGCTGGAAAGCGAGCAAGTCCGCCGTCCCTCGTTGTTGCGCACCTACCTGGCGCCGAGCCACGGCGCCGCGCTGCGGCCCGAGGTCTATGCGCTGGAGGTGCTGAGCGAAGTGCTGGGCGGCGGCGCCACCAGCCGGCTTTACCGCTCGCTCGTGGTCGAACAGAAGCTCGCGGTCGGTGCAGGCGCCTATTACAGCGCGAACGGCATCGATTGGACGCGCTTCGCCTTCTCGCTCTCGCCGCAGGAAAACGTCGACCTCGTGAAACTCGAAGCCGGGCTCGACGCCGAGATCGCCAAGGTCCTGACCGACGGCGTCACGCCGGAAGAGGTTGAGCGCGCCAAGGGGCGTCTGCAATCGCAAGCCATCTATGCGCGCGACAGTTTGGAGACGGGCGCGCGTGCCGTCGGCGCGGCGCTGTCGCTCGGCCGCACGATCGAAGACGTGGAAACCTGGCCCGAGCGCATCGGCGCGGTCACGCCCCAGCAGGTGTTGGCGGCGGCCAAGCTGGTGCTGCGGCCCGAGCGCTCCGTCACCGGCACCCTGTTGCCGGCGAAGAGGTGAGGCGATGACCCTTCGCATCCTTTTGTCGCTGGTCGTTTTCACCGTGATCGGATTCATCGCGCCTGCCGAGGCCGGCACGCGCATCGACCGCGTGCGTAGCCCAGGCGGGATTGAGGCTTGGCTGGTCGAAGACCACAGCGTTCCGGTCATCGCGCTCCGCGTGATCTTCCGCGGCGGCGCGGCGCTCGACCCGGCGGACAGGCTGGGATTGGCCAACATGGCGGCTTCCCTGCTGGACGAAGGCGCCGGTCCGCTCGATGCGCAGGCGTTTCAGCGCCAGATGGAGGATCTGTCGATCAGCCTGTCTTTCGAGGACGCGCTGGACACCTTCGGCGGCTCGCTCAAGACGCTGAGTGTCAACAAGGACACGGCCTTCGACCTGTTCCGGCTGGCCATGACCGAGCCGCGTTTCGACGCCGAGGCCGTCGAACGCATCCGCAGCGGCATCCTGGCGCGAATCCGGCGCAGCGCGGCCGATCCCGATTATCTGGCGGGGCGGTTGTGGTGGAGCCGTGCGTTCCCCGAGCATCCCTATGGCCGGCCGACGACCGGCACGCTCGAAACCGTCTCGCGCATCGATCAGGCTGATTTGAAGGGGTTCGTCGCCCGCCGCCTCGCACGCGACACGATGTATATCGGCGTGGTCGGCGACATCACGCCCGCCGAGTTGGCGCCGATGCTGGATCGCGTCTTCGGCGCATTGCCGGCCCAGGCCGCGCCCTATGCGCTGCCCGCGGCCGAGCCGCGCGCCGGAGGCACCATCGCGGTCATCGAACGGCCAGTGCCGCAAAGCGTCGTCCTGTTCGGCGAAAGCGGCATCAAGCGCAACGATCCGGACTTCTATACGGCGTTCGTGATGAACCACATCCTGGGTGGCGGCTCGTTCAGCTCGCGTCTCTATCAGGAAGTGCGCGAGAAGAAGGGGCTGGCCTATTCGATCGGGACCTATCTGTATCCGCTCGATTGGTCGCCCTTGATCCTGGGCAACGTGGCCACGCAAAACGCGCGGGTGGGCGAATCGATTGCCTTGATCCGTCAGGAATGGAGCCGGATGGCATCGGGCGGCGTCACGGACGAGGAGCTGTCCGCGGCCAAGGACTACCTCACCGGCTCCTATGTCTTGCAGTTCGACAATACCGACAAGATCGCGCGCCTCTTGGTCTCGATCCAGCTCGACGAGCTGGGCATCGACTACATCGACAAACGCAATTCCTATCTCCAGGCCGTGACGCGCGGCGACATCGCTCGCGTGGCCAAGCGTCTGTTGGATGCGAAAGCCCTGTCCTTTTCCGTGGTCGGCCAGCCCGCCGGATTGCCGTCGACGGCCGTTAAAATCCCCGGCATCGAATGACACTTTTCGGCGCCGGATGCGTTAGCCTTCCAGCCCTTCGGAGGCCTTGAAAAATGCCCGTCTTTCCTTACCGCCACGTGACCGATCACTGTTTCGCGCCCGCGATTGGCCCCATGGGCCTGACCGAGGCGGAATTCCGCCCGGTGCTGGCCGAGACGGCTCCAGCCCTGGATCAATTGCGCGCCTGGCATGGCGACGGCAACCATCCGTTTCTCAACCTGCCCGCGCGGCGCGATGACCTTCCGGTGATCGAGGCCGCTGCCGCGCGTTTCCGCGAGGCGTTCGACTCGGTAGTCATCCTGGGTACGGGTGGCTCCAGCCTCGGAGGCATCACCCTTACCGCGCTGGTTCAGCCGACCTTTGGTACGCGGGGCGAGAATGCCCGCGTCCATTTCATGGAGAACGTGGACGGCACCAGCTTCGACGGGTTGTTCCGTGGCCTCGATTTGCGCCGCACCGGCTTCGTCGTCATCTCCAAGTCGGGCCGCACGACCGAGACCCTGTCGCAGTTTCTGATCTGCCTGACCGCCATGCGCGAGGCCGTCGACCTGGACCGCCTGAACCGCCACTTTCTGGTCGTCGTCGAGCCGGGCAACAATCCACTGCGCCGCCTGGCCGAGCATCGCAAGATTCCGGTGCTCGACCACGATCCCAAACTGGGCGGCCGCTTCTCGGCCCTGTCGGTAACGGGGCTTCTGCCCGCCATGATCGCCGAGCTGGACGCCGCGGCCGCGCGCGAAGGCGCGCTTGCCGTGCTGGATCAAACGCTGGCCGCGAAGACTCCCGCCGATAGCCATCCGGCCGTGGGTGCGGCGCTCAACATGGCGTTTCACCGCCACCGAAAGATGGGCAATACGGTGGTCATGCCCTATAGCGATCAGTTGGCGCCTTTCGGCCTGTGGTTCCGGCAGTTGTGGGCGGAAAGCCTGGGCAAGGATGGCAAGGGCACCACGCCCATCCGCGCGCTGGGTTCGGTCGACCAGCACAGCCAGCTCCAGCTCTATTTGGCCGGGCCCGCGGACAAGTTCTACACCTTCATCACTACCGATTGCGCCGGCACTGGCCAGGTGATCGAGCCCGATCGCGGCTTGGATGCCGAGTTGGATTGGCTGGTCGGCCGGACCATGGGCGACGTCATGTACACGCTGCAGCGTTCCACCTGGAAGACGCTAGTCCAGCGTGGCCGGCCCGTGCGCCAGTTCCGCCTGCCCGTGCTTGACGCAAGGGCGGTCGGTGCGATGATGATGCATTACATGCTCGAGACGGCGATTGCCGCCCATCTGTTCGGTGTCGATCCCTTCGACCAGCCCGCCGTCGAACGGGGCAAGGTGTTGGCCCGCCGCTATCTCCAGCGTATTCCGCCCCGGTGAGGTTTGGCCTCGCCGGCGCCCGCCGACGAGGGTTTTCTTGAGCATCCGCCGTTTGCCCGACGCCATCGTCAATCGCATCGCCGCCGGCGAAGTGATCGAGCGCCCGGCCGCGGCGGTGAAGGAGTTGGTCGAGAACGCCATCGACGCGGGCGCCCAACGCATCGAGATCGCGCTGAAAGGTGGCGGGCGCAACCTGATCGCCGTCACCGACGACGGTATCGGCATGTCGGCGGAGGAGCTTTCGCTCGCGGTCGAACGCCACGCGACGTCGAAATTGCCTGACGACGATCTGATGCATATCCGCAGTCTGGGCTTCCGCGGCGAGGCGCTGCCCTCCATCGGTGCGGTCAGCCGCCTGCGCATCACCAGCCGCGCGCGCGGTGCGGACGCAGCGTGGGAGATCACGGTCGAGGGTGGTGACAAGACAGTGCCTGCGCCGGCCTCTCTGCCGCAGGGCACGCGCGTCGAGGTGCGCGACTTGTTCTATGCCACGCCCGCGCGTCTCAAATTCCTCAAGGCCGAGCGCACCGAATCGATGCATGCGCTCGACACGATCGAGCGGCTGGCCATGGCCCATCCGCGGATCGCTTTCTCCCTGTCGGACGATGGGCGGCAATCGCTGATGCTGGCGGCCTCGCTCGGCGATCTGTTCGAGGCGCGGCGCGGCCGTCTGTCCGCCGTGATGGGGCGCGACTTCGCCGACAATTCACTGTCCATCGACGCCGAGCGCGAAGGGCTGCGTCTGACCGGCTACGCCGGCCTGCCCACGCTCAATCGCGCGACCGCGCGCATGCAGTTTCTGTTCGTCAACGGACGCCCGGTGCGCGACCGGCTTCTGACCGGCGCCGTGCGCGCGGCCTATCAGGACGTGCTGGCGCGCGACCGGCATCCCATGGTGGCGCTGTTCCTCGAAGTGCCGCCGGAGGAAGTAGACGTGAATGTCCATCCGGCCAAGGCTGAGGTGCGCTTCCGCGATTCCGCGCTCGCGCGCGGTCTCATCGTCGGCGCGTTGAAACATGCGCTGGCAGGTGCGGGTCACCGCGCCTCCGCCACCGTCGGCGCGGCCACCCTCGATTCGATCCGGGCCGGTGGAACGCCCATGAACCCGCATGGCGGCTATGGCCTGCCGCGCGGCTATGGTGCGAATCCTCCGCGCGGCCTGGCCGAGGCGGCCGCCGAGTTCCAGGCGCCGGCCACGTTGCCCGGCGTGGGCCCGGCCACCGTCCGCGTGGTCGAGGTCGAGCAAACCGATGGCGCGTCTCTTCCGCTGGGCGTTGCGCGTGCGCAGGTGCACGAGACCTATATCGTGGCCCAGACGGCGGACGGCATCGTCATTGTCGATCAGCATGCCGCGCATGAGCGTCTGACCCACGAGCGGCTGAAGAACGCCCTCGGTGCGGGCGGTGTCGAGCGGCAAGGGCTTTTGATTCCCGAGGTTGTCGAACTGAACGAACCGGCGGTGGAGCGGCTGGCGGGCCGGGCGGAGGAGTTGGCGAAGCTGGGTTTGGTGCTGGAGAAATTCGGCCCTGGCGCCGTCGTCGTGCGCGAGGTGCCGTCGCTGCTCGGCGAGACGAACGTGCAGGGCCTGGTGCGCGATCTGGCCGATGAATTGGCCGAGTTGGGCGAAGCGCTGACGCTTGCCGACCGGCTCGACGATGTCTGTGGCACTATGGCGTGTCACGGCAGTGTGCGGGCCGGGCGGCGGCTCAGCGGGGCCGAGATGGATGCGCTGTTGCGCCAGATGGAGGCCACGCCGCTGTCGGGCCAGTGCAGCCATGGCCGCCCGACCTATGTGGAGCTCAAGCTTTCGGACATCGAGCGGCTGTTCGGTCGCCGCTAGACAACAAGGGGAAATCCATGACGTCTCTGCAAGGACAGCGCGCCCTGATCACGGGTGCTCAGCGCGGGCTGGGTTGGGCCATCGCGGAGACCTATGCCAAGGCCGGCGCGAAGGTGATGATTCAGGATCTGGACGGTAAGGGCGCGGACGAGGCGGCGGCGAAACTGCGCCGCGCCAACCTGGATGCGCAATCCATCGGCGGTTCGGTGACGTCCGTGACGGACATCGAGGCGATGTTCCGGAAGATGGACGAGCTGTGGGGCGGCATCGACATCCTGGTCAACAACGCGGGCATCTCCCAAAACAAACCCACCTTGGAAGTGAGCGCCGATGACTGGGACCGCATCATGAATGTGAACCTGCGCGGCGTGTTCCTCTGCGCACTGGAAGCGGGAAAGCGCATGGTTCCGCAGAAGTCCGGTCTGATCGTCAACCTTTCATCCGTTTGGGGCATCGTCGCGGGTCCGGCGCGCCTCGGCTATTGCGTCTCCAAGGCCGGTGTTTCCCAGATGACCAAGGCGCTGGCGGTGGAATGGGCGGCGGACGGCGTGCGGGTTAACGCGATCGCGCCCGGCTATACGGAATCGCCGATGCTGCGCAGCGTCTTCAATTCCGGCCGGGTGAGCGAAGCGGCCATCCTGCGCCGCACGCCCATGGGACGTTTGGCCGAGCCGCAAGAGATGGCGGACATGGCGCTGTTCCTGGCCTCGCCCCAGGCCAAGTACATCACCGGCCAGATCATGGCCGTGGACGGCGGCTGGACGGCCTACGGCTATACCTGATCGGTCAGGCCGGATCGTGGCAGACGGCCAAGAGCTTGTTGCCGTCCGGATCGCGCACATAGGCGCCGTAGAAGTTCTCGTGATAATGCGGGCGCAGGCCGGGCCTGCCTTCATCCGTGCCGCCATGGGCCATGGCCGCTTCATGGAAACGGTCGACCGATGCGCGGTCCGCGGCGCGGAAACCGATCTGGGTTCCATTGCCCGCCGTGGCGGACTGCTTGTTGAAGGGCAGGCAGATCCAGAACTGCGGATGGCCGGCCGGATTGCCCTTCGTGACATAGCCGACATAGCGTTCGCTCGCGCGCAGCCGCTCCAGGCCCAGAGCCCCTAGCACCGCGTCATAGAACGTCGTCGAACGGGCGATGTCTGTTACGCCCACCATGGCTTCGTCGAGCAGGGATGGCATGAACTCCTCCGTCAAATGAATGTCATGCGCCGTGGCGTAACAAGACGAAGCGTGCCGCACCGTAGCGGCGTTCGTCGAGCGACGTGAAAGGTGCGGGCGGCGACAGCGCGTCGCGCTTGCCCAGTTCCACGATGACGACCGCCCCGTCCTCCAGCCAGCCGCCATTCGTCAGCGCGTCCAGCGCAGGCTCCGCCAGGCCCTCGCCATAGGGCGGATCGAGGAAGGCCAGGCTGGCCGTTTCCTTCGCGCGGGGCAGGGCCAGGGCGTCGGCACGCAGAACAGTAGCGCGCGCCGCTTCACCCAGATCGGCGATGTTCTTCTCCAGGGAAGCGAGCGCCGCGCGGTCGCGCTCGACGAAAGTCGCGTGAGCGGCGCCGCGCGACAGCGCTTCCAGCCCCATGGCGCCGGTGCCCGCGAAGACGTCGAGCACGCGCGCGCCAGCCAGAACCGGCTTGCTGTCGGCGCGTAAAGGCCGGTGCGCCAGGACATTGAACAGTGCCTCGCGCGCGCGGTCCGAGGTCGGGCGCACGCCCGCGCCTTCGGGGCCAGTCAAGCGGCGGCCCCTATGCTTTCCCGCGACGATCCGCATGCCGGTCGGAGAGAATGTCGTTCCAGACTTGGCTGCCCAACTGCTCGCGCAGCACGCGCGCGGGCATCTCGCGTGCCTCGCCGGGTTCCAGCTCGCCCAGCTGGAACGGGCCGTAGGCCACGCGGATCAGACGATTCACCTTGAGGCCGAAATGCTCGCACACACGGCGCACCTCGCGGTTCTTGCCCTCGGTCAGCGCCATGGCGAGCCAGCAATTGCCGCCCTGCTGGCGCTCAATCGAGGTTTGGATGGGGCCGTAATGCACGCCCTCCACCGTCACGCCGTCGGCCAGCGAGGCAAGCTGTTGCGGCGTCGGCGTGCCGTGGGCGCGCACGCGGTAGCGCCGTACCCAGCCGGTGCTGGGCAGTTCCAGATAACGCTTCAGCGCGCCGTGGTTGGTGAGAAGAAGCAGACCCTCCGATGTGATGTCGAGGCGGCCGACCGAAATCACGCGCGGCAGGCCGGGTGGGAGCGAATCGAACACGGTCGGCCGTCCGCGCGGATCGCGCGCCGTGGTCACCAGGCCGCCCGGTTTGTAGTAGCGCCACAGACGCGGCTCCTCGCTGCGCGGCAACGGCATGCCGTCGACCAGCACCTTGGTTTCCGGCGTGACCAGGAAGGCCGGTGTGTCCAGCACGTGGCCATCGACGGTGACGCGACCGTCGGCGATCCAGCGCTCGGCGTCGCGCCGCGAACACAAGCCCGCGCGCGCCATGACCTTGGCGATGCGCTCGCCGCGAACGGCGTCGTGAGATGGGGCCTTCTTCATGGGGGCCCGCCTAGCGATCGCTGCGGCAGGCGGCCAGGAAGCCGGCGAAGATGCGGGTGTCGCCCGCGCTGATCTCGAACTCGGGATGCCACTGCACACCCAGGCAGAAGCGATAGGCCGGCGCCTCGATGCCTTCGATCACACCGTCCTCGGCGGTTGCATTGACGACGACGCCCTTGGGTTCGTCGCTGGCGGCCTGATGGTGCGCGCTGTTGACCTGCATCGTGTCCACCTTGGTCAGGCGGTGCAGAAGCGTGTCCGGCACGATGCGTACGCTGTGGCCCGGCTCGTTGCGCGGGTTGGGCTGCTCGTGAGCCAGGGCATCGGCGACGGCGTCGGGAATATGCTGGTGCAGCTTGCCGCCCAGGATGACGTGCAGAAGTTGCTGGCCGCCGCAGATGCCGAGCACCGGCATGTCGCGCTTGAGTGCGCCCTTGGTCAAAGCCAGTTCAAACGCCGTCCGCCGCTCCTTGGTCTTGACTGTGGCGTGGCGGGAGTCCGCGCCGAACATGGCCGGATCGATGTCGAAGGCGCCGCCCGTGACGATCACCCCGTCCAGCCGCTCCAGGTAGGCCTCGGCCTGTTCGGGCTCGTGGGGCAGGGGCACGGGCAGGCCGCCCGCGTTCACTACGGCCTCGCAGTAGTTCTGGCGCAACGCGTACCACGGAAACTTGGAGTAGCCGCCGGGCTGTTCGGAATCGAGCGTCACGCCGATAAGGGCTTGGGTCATGGCCTCAATCTAGGCGCGCCGAGTCCCGGCGGCAACGGCGCGCTTGACCGCGCGATGGCCCAGGCGGCACGGTCCGCCGATGGCGAAGACCGATTACATGGCGCTGGCCTTCGAGGAGGCCGAGGCCGCGGGCGCGCGGGGCGAGGTGCCGATCGGCGCCGTCGTGGTCGAGGCCGCGACGGGCCGCGTCCTGGCCCGCGCGGGCAACGAGGTTGAGGCTGCGAACGACCCCACCGCCCATGCCGAGCTTCTGGCCCTGCGCCGCGCGGGGGATGCGCTCGCCGCGCCGCGGCTAATCGATTGCGATCTCTACGTCACGCTGGAGCCATGTCCCATGTGCGCGTCGGCCGCATCCTTCGCGCGCATCCGGCGCATCTATTATGGCGCGTCCGATCCCAAGGGAGGCGGGGTCGAGCACGGCGCGCGCGTGTTCGAGCAGGCGACCTGTCATCACAAGCCGGAAATCTATGCGGGTTTCCAGGAGCGGCGCGCCAGCGAACTGCTGAAGAGCTTCTTCCGCGCGCGCCGCTGAAGGTCAAGCCAGCGGCGGAGCCGCCAGCGCCTGTTGAAGCTGGGCAACCGTCGCGTTCGCGCCCGTAACGACCAGCACGACCCGCTGGCCGCGCAGGGCCTCGCGATGAGTCCAGGCGCCGGCCAGGCAGGCCACGCCCGACGGTTCGGCCAGCATATGTGCCCATTCGAGCAGCATGCGCAGGGCGGAGACGATGGTCGGGTCATCGACCGTCCAGGCATCGGCCAGATACCGCCACAGCACCGTCATGGTGAAATCTATCGTCTCGTGCTGGGCCAAGGCGTCGGCCACGGTCTCGAGCGGCGGAATGACGAGCTCCTGCCGCGCGTGGAAGCTGTCCACGATCACGGGCGAGTTCGCGGGCGCGACGCCGATCACGCGAGTCCCTGGTTGCAAGGCTTTCATCGTGGCGGCGGTCGCTGCGGCCAGGTTGCCGCCACCGACATTCACGATCACGGCGTCGATGTCCGCCAGGCGCTGCGCAATCTCCAGCGCCACCGTGCCCGCGCCTTCCATCAGGTCCAGGCTGACGCCGTCATTTACGAAGTAGAGGCCATTGGACGCGGCATAGTCCATGGCGGCGGCGCGCGCGTAATCCACGTCTTCGCCCACAACGTGGACCCGTGCGCCCATCATCTCGATCAGCGCGCGCTTGCGCGCGCCGACATGAACGGAAACGAAGATATGGGCGGGCCTGCCCAGCGTCCGCGCGATCCAGGCCACCGCCAGCCCATGATTGCCGCTGGAGGACGCCACGATGCCTTTGAGCGAATTGCGTGCCCGAGCCTGCAAAAGGTCGTTGGCCGCGCCGCGCAGCTTGAACGAGAAGGTCGCCGTGGCGCCTTCGTTCTTGAGCCACAGATCGCAGCCCAAAAGCCGCGACAGGATCTCGGCCCGCACGAGCGGTGTTTCGGTCACGAAGGGGCGAATGCGCGCGGACGCGGCCTCGACGCCGCGTAGAGTCGGCAGCGTCTCGCCCCCGGTCACTACTTGACCCCGTCCAGGGCGATCAACGGCTCCATCGACAGCGCTTTCTGCAGAAGCTCCGTGGTCAGATTGGCACCCGACAGGATCAGGGCCACGGTCTTGCCCTTGAGGGCGGCGCGCTGGGACCACGCTCCGCACAGCGCCGCGGAGCCCGCAGGCTCGACCAGCACATGGGCGCATTCGGCCATGGCGCGGACGCCGCGCAGAAGGTCGGCGTCGGGCGCCAGCAGCATATCGTCCGCCGTCTTCATCATGACCTCGAAGGCCAACTGCGGCGCCACGCGCTGAGTCAACCCGTCGGCGATGGTGTCGACGGGACGCTCGACCATCTTCTTGGCGTGGAAACTGTCATGCATGGTGGTGGCGCCCTTGGCCTGGACGCCGATCATCTTGGCCTTGGGGTGAACCGCCTTCACCGCCGATGCGACGCCGCCCAGCAGGTTGGCCGCGCCGACGGGAACGTAGACCGCATCGAGCTTGTCGAGACCGCGCGCGATCTCAAGCCCGACCGTGCCCGCGCCCTCCATCACCTCCAGATCGTCGCCGTCGTCGACGAAGAAGACACCGTTCTTCTGGGCGAATGCGCGCGAGGCGTCCTTGGCTTCGTCGATGTCGCGGCCGATCTTGTGCAGCGTGCCACCGAACGCCTCGATCATGGCCGCCTTCACGGGGTTGGCCTTCGCGGGCAGAAAGATATCAGACGGCATGCCCAGAAGGCGCGCGGCATAGGCCACGCCCTGGCCGTGGTTGCCGGTGGACGAAGTGGTCGCACCCTTGATGCCGCCTTTCTCTTTTGCCTGGATCAGGGCGTTGAGAGCGCCGCGCAGCTTGAAGGAGGCGATGGGCGTCGTGGTCTCGTTCTTGAGCCAGATGTCGGCGTCGAACGCGCGCGAGAAAATCTCCGAACGGACAAGAGGCGTCTCGGGCATATGGGGCCGGATGTTGAAGAGCGCGGTTTCGATTCCCTTGAGCGTCGGATGGGTCATAACGGAATCACGT
This sequence comes from Alphaproteobacteria bacterium, assembly GCA_050180485.1. Lineage (GTDB taxonomy): Bacteria > Pseudomonadota > Alphaproteobacteria > CADEGL01 > CADEGL01 > CADEGL01. The sequence goes on from JBFXED010000010.1 coordinate 86,641, forward strand.
CCTCCTAGTTGCGGCGGGCGAGAGCCCGCCAGGCAATGTCGCGCCGGCAAAACCCTTCCGGCCATTCTATCGCGTCCACCGCTGCATAGGCGCGCTTCTGCGCCTCGGCCACGGTAGTGCCGCGCGCGGTCACGCCCAGCACCCGCCCGCCCTGGGCCAAAATCTTGCCGTCCTTCTCGACCGTACCGGCATGGAACACCTTCACGCCGGGCATGGCGTCGGCCTTCTCTAGACCTCTGATCTCGGTGCCGGTCTTATAGTCGCCGGGATAGCCCTTGGCTGCCATGACGACGCAGATCGACTTCTCGTCGTGCCAGCGCAGATCGAAGGTCTTGAGCACACCGTCACGCGAGGCGATCAGCGCGGGCAAGAGGTCCGATTTGAGCCGTATCAAGAGCGCCTGACATTCGGGATCGCCGAAGCGCACGTTGAATTCCAGGACCAGCGGGCCTTTCTTCGTCACCATCAGGCCCGCATACAGAATGCCCTTGAAGGGACGGCCCTCGGCGGCCATGCCGCGCACGGTTGGGCGGATGACGCGCTCCATCACTTCGTCGACCAGGGCTTGGGTGACAACCGGCGCGGGCGAATAGGCGCCCATGCCGCCGGTATTCGGCCCCGTGTCGCCCTCGCCCACGGCCTTGTGGTCCTGGGCCGAGGCCAAGGGCAGGGCGGTCTCGCCGTCTACGAGTGCCAGGAAACTGGCCTCTTCGCCGATCAGGCAATCCTCGACCACCAGTTCCGCGCCCGCGCCGCCGAAGCGCCGCGCCACCATCATGTCGTCGACCGCTTCCAACGCCTCGGCCACGGATTGCGCCACCACCACGCCCTTGCCCGCGGCCAGCCCGTCGGCCTTGACCACGATGGGCGCGCCGCGGTCCCGGATATAGGCTTTCGCCGCTGCCGCGTCGGTGAAGCGGCGATACTCCGCCGTGGGAACCCCGTACTTGCGGCAAATGTCCTTCATGAAGCCCTTGGAACCTTCCAGCTCCGCCGCGCCCGCGCTGGGGCCGAAGGCCTTGATGCCGGCTTCCTCCAGCCGGTCGACCAGGCCCGCGACCAAGGGTGCTTCCGGGCCGACCACGACGAAATCGATCTTCTTGTCCTGGGCGAAGCGGATCAGGCCGTCGATGTCGTCGGCCTTGATCGGAACGCAGGTGGCCTCGCGCGCGATGCCGGCGTTGCCGGGCGCGCAGTAAAGCGCGTCGCACAGGGTCGACGCGCCGATGGCCCAAACAAGCGCATGCTCGCGTCCGCCCGAGCCCACGACGAGTATCCGCATTGTCAGAATGTCCCGCTTTGAATCCGCGCGCCGCAGTTGGTCTTGTTGCGGCGCGGCGGTATCATAGGCACGCGCCCCATGAGTGACAATTCGACCATCTCCCAGCGCGCCGCCGCGCGTTCCCCCAGCCACAACCTGCCCGAGGTCACGGTCAGCGAACTGAGCGGCGCGTTGAAGCGCGCGCTGGAGGAAGGCTTCGGCCGCGTGCGTGTGCGCGGCGAATTGTCGGGCGTGAAGCTGCACAGCTCCGGCCATCTCTATTTCTCGCTGAAGGACGAAGCGGCCGTGCTCGGCGGCGTCTGCTGGCGCGGCACGGTCGCGCGCCTTGGGCTCAAGCCCGCTGACGGCATGGAGGTGGTCGTCACCGGCCGTATCACGGCCTATGTCGGCCGTTCGCAATATCAGATCGTGGCCGACGCCATGGAGCTGGCCGGGCAGGGCGCGCTCTTGAAGCTCCTGGAGGAGCGGCGCCAGAAACTCTTGGCCGAGGGATTATTCGCGGCCGAGCGGAAGAAGAAGCTGCCGTTCCTGCCCGAGGTGGTCGGCGTCATCACCTCGCCGACCGGCGCTGTCATCCGCGACATTCTGCACCGGCTGAACGAACGGTTCCCGCGCCGGGTCCTGATCTGGCCGGTGGCCGTGCAGGGCGAAACGGCTGCCGAGCAGGTGGCCAAGGCCATCGCGGGCTTTAACGCATTGGAGCCGGGCGGCGCGGTGCCGCGCCCCGATGTGCTGATCGTCGCGCGGGGCGGGGGCAGCCTGGAAGACCTCTGGGCCTTCAATGAAGAGGTTGTGGTGCGGGCGGCGGCGGCCAGCGCGATCCCGCTGATCTCCGCCGTCGGCCATGAGACCGATACGACCCTGATCGACTTCGCCTCCGACCTGCGTGCGCCGACGCCGACCGCGGCGGCAGAACTGGCCGTACCCGTGCGCGGCGAACTGGTCGCGCGCACTTTGGACGTGCAGCGCCGCCTGGCCAGCCGAATGCTGCGACTGGTCGCCGAGCGGCGGACGGAGCTGGACGGTTTGCGCCGGGGCTTGGGCGATCCGCGCCGCGTGATCGAAGGTCCCGCCCAGCGCGTCGACCACGCATCGGAAAGCCTGCGCCGCTGCATGGCCGCGATGATGGAGCGGCAGGGCGCGCGCGTGGCCCACGCGGGGGCCGCGCTGCCCCATCCGCGTCATATCGTGGCGCTGAAGCGCCATGCGTTCGAGGGCGTCATCGGCCGTCTGCGGCCTAAGCTGTTCGCCGACGAGATCCGCCAGCACCGGAAGGATTTGAAGTCCTTCGCCGATTCCCTGGCCGCGTGCGCCCGGCGGGCACGAGAAGACGCCGCCGCGCGCCTCACGTCGGTCGGCGCGCTGCTGGAAAGCCTGTCCTATGAACGCGTGCTCGAGCGCGGCTTCGCCCTCGTCCATGACGGCGCTGGCCATCCGGTCACGTCCGCTGGCAAGGCCAAGCCCGGCATGGAGGTGGGCATCCGCTTCCGTGACGGCCAAGTCGGCGCCGTGATCGCGGGCGCGCCCGCACCCAAGACCGCCAAGCCGCCGAAGCCGTCCGGTAAGAAGGAACCGCCGCAGGGTAGCTTGCTTTGATCCGGTTCACTTGGGTTGCGCTTGTGCTGTTGCTGGCGTTTGGTACTGCGCGGGCGGCCGAGCCGACTTTTCAAGGCCCGTTCACCCAAGGCGGATTGGTGCAGGGACGCGCGGCGCCCGGCAGCAGAGTGACCTTGGACGGCGAGCGCGTGCCCATCAGCGAAGACGGATTGTTCCTGCTGGGCTTCGGGCGCGATGCGCCGCCGCGCGTCGATGTCGCCGTGATCGAGAAAACGGGCACGATCTGGCACCGCACGTTCAATATCAAACCGCGCCGCTATGACGTGCAGCGGGTCAATGGCTTGCCCGAACAGATGGTGACGCCTGACCCGGAAGGGCTGAAGCGAATCGCGGCCGACCGCGAGCAGATCGTCGCCGTGCGCAATCAGGAAACTCTGGTGCCGTTTTTTCTCTCGGGCTTTCAGTGGCCGGCCATCGGGCCGATTTCGGGTGTGTTCGGCAGCCAGCGCATCCTGAACGGCCAGCCGCGCGCGCCGCACAACGGCGTGGACGTGGCCGCGCCCGTCGGCACGCCGATCGTGGCCGCTTCCGACGGCGTGGTGGTGTTGGCCGAGCCGGACATGATCCTGACCGGCAAGACCGTGCTGATCGACCACGGTTTGGGCCTCACGACGAACTATCTGCACATGAGCGAGCTGGACGTGAAGCCGGGCGAACGCGTGGCCAAGGGACAGATGATCGGGCGTATCGGCTCGACCGGCCGCGTCAGCGGGCCGCACCTCCATTGGGGCGCCACGTTGCATCAGACGGCGATCGATCCGGCCCTCCTGGTCGGGCCGATGCCGTCATCCCCTTAGGCGATCCAGGATCGCCGCGATGGCGGCGGGGTCGTCCCACACCAGGCGCACGCGCACCGTCTCGACCATGCCGCGCGCCTCGGCGGGAAAGCGCACCAAGTCCTTCTCCGTCGTGACAGGCAATGCGCCGAACGCGCTGGCAGACTCGCACAGCGCCATGATCTCGTCCGGCGTGTAGGGATGGTGGTCCGGAAAATCCTGGCTGAGCGCGATGTTGCAGCCCAGGTGGCGCAGCGTGTCGTAGAACTTGGCCGGCCGCGCGATGCCGGCGAAGGCCAGGACCGTGCGGCCCGCCAAGCGGCGCGCGTTCTCGTCCGGCTCCAGCCGCGCGCGCAGGACGGGAAGCTTGCCTTCCAGCGCCACCACGACGCCGTGCCGGTCCTCGCCGATGAGGATCGCGGCCTGGGCGCGCGCGAGGCCGTCGGAGGGTTGCTCGCGTAACGGCCCCGCCGGCATCAGGCGTCCGTTGCCGAAGCCATATCCGCCATCGATGACGATGACGGACAGATCCTTCGCCAGGTTCGGGTTCTGGAATCCGTCATCCATCACAATGACCGTCGCGCCCGCGGCTTCGGCGGCGCGGGCTCCGGCCACGCGGTCATGCGAGACCCAGGTGGGGCCTTGGGCGGCCAGCAACAAAGCCTCATCGCCCACGTCGGTGGATGCATGCTGCGACGGATCGACCTGGGCTGGGCCTTTCAGTTCGCCGCCATAGCCGCGCGTCAGGAAATGGGGTGTGCCGCCTTGCGCCTTGAGCAGTGCGCCCAACGCCAATGCGGTCGGTGTCTTGCCCGCGCCGCCTGCCACCAGGTTGCCGACGCAGATGACGGGGATACCGACATGTACGGGCTTCGCGCCGCTCTGCCGCAGCTTTGCGCCGAAACCCCAGATCGCTGCGGCCGGCGCGAGCAGTGCCGGCAAGACGCCCGGTCGCGACCAGAACTCAGGCGCGCGCACGCTGGCCACCCGGCGCGCCGAGCGAATCGAGCAGTGGCGCCATGTCGCCCAGCACGCGGTCGAGCACGCCGCGATGGGCGTCGGCGACGCCGCGAGCGGCGGCGGCGCGGCGCACACGCAAGTTTTGGTCGGCCAAAAGCGCGTCAACCTCGCGCGCGAGGCTCTCGGCGTCCGACACTTCGCGCGTGGCTTCGACGCGGTACATCTCGGAGGCGATCTCCTGGAAGTTCCACATATGCGGCCCGTGCACGATGGCGCAGTCCTGCCGCGCGGGTTCCAGGACGTTCTGCCCGCCATGGGCAATCAGCGAACCGCCGACGAAGACAACGGGCGCCAAGCGATAGAACAAGCCCAACTCGCCCATCGTGTCGGCCAGATAGATCGCGGTCTCGTCGGTCACCGGTTCCTTGGCGGACCGGCGGGCGATGCCGATGCCGGGCGTGGACAGTTCACGCGCCAGCGTTGTACCGCGGGCGGCATGGCGCGGCACGATGATGGTCAGAAGATCGGGCCGCTTCCGCGCCAGAATTTGGTGGGCCGCCGCGATGACGGTTTCCTCGCCGGCATGGGTGCTGGCGGCCAGCCAGACTGGACGCGTGCCGATGGCGCCGCGCAGCGCGGCCAGCTCGTCGGCTGACGCCGGCAGCGGGTCGGCCGCGTATTTCAGGTTGCCGGGCGTGCGGACCTGCCGCGCGCCGAGTCGCGCGAAGCGCGTGGCCTCGACCGAGGATTGCGCGAAGCAGAGGGCGAAGCCAGCCAAGAGTGGCTGCACAAGCGAACGCGCGCGCTGCCATCCCGCGAAGGATTTGGCCGACATGCGGCCGTTGAGCAGCACCATGGGAATGCCCCGGCGCTGTGTTTCCGCGATCATGTTCGGCCACAATTCCGATTCGACCCAGAGTGCCAAGTCCGGCCGCCAATGGTCGAGGAAGCGCGACACCCACAAAGGCCGATCGACCGGCACATACTGGTGGAAGGCGCCCGGCGGCAGCCGATCGCGCAGAAGGCGCGCAGAGGTGACGGTGCCCGTCGTGACCAGAATGCGCACATGGGGCCGTTCGCCGCGCAAGCGCGTGATCAGCGTCAAAACCGACTGGGCCTCGCCCACGCTAGCCGCATGCAGCCAGATCAGCTTCCCGTCGGGCCGCGGCAGCTTGGCGTGGCCGAGCCGCTCGTGGAAACGCTCGCGGTCTTCCTTGCCGCGCCGCTGACGCTGCAGAAGGTAGAGATAGACCAACGGCGAGGCGGCCACCATGAACTGGCGATAGAGCAAGCGGATCATGACCGCGCTCCGGCCGGTTCTGCTTCGACCTCAGCCGGCGGCGGGGTCTCCAAACCGAACATGGCGTCGGCCTGCTGCGTGATGGCGTTGAGCGAGCGCTCGACCTCAAGCCGCGCGCGCTCCAGCGCATCGGCATCGGCGTCTGCCGGCACATGGATGGGATCGCCCCACACGAGCGCGCAGCGGTTGAAGGGGCGCGGCAGGATGAAGCGATCCCAGCTTCCCAGCATGCGGCGGCGCTTGGCGCCGTAGGTGACCGGCAGGATCGGCACTTTCGCCAGCTTTGCCGCTACCACGATGCCGGGCGAGGCGCGCATGCGCGGCCCGCGCGGCCCGTCCGGCGTGAAGCCGATCACCGTGCCGCCGGACAAGGCGCGCACAATCGTGCGCAAAGCGGCCGTTCCGCCCTTCGAGGTGGAGCCGACCACGGTGCCTTGGCCGAAATGGGCGATCACCTGCGCGATCATGCGGCCGTCGCGGTGATTCGAGATCAGCATGTCGAACGGCATCTTGCTGCGCCAGCTACAGGTCAGTAGCAGCATGCGCCCATGCCAGAAGCAGATGATGCAGGGTTTGTTCGCGGCCTTTAGCTTCGCGACATGGTCGCCGTTCACCACCGTCCAGCGGCTAGTCCAATCGACCAGGCGGATATAGAAGGCGACGCAACCGGCCAGCGCTGCCTGCACCCATTTCTTGGCGAGGAGTGACTTCCCGAAGCTCACCGGATCAGGCGCGTGCGCGGGCGGTTGGAAGCTCCGCCACGGTCGCGTCCTCGGACACCTGGCGGGCATAGAGGCGCGCATAGACGCCGCCGCGCGCGATAAGGTCCGCATGTGTGCCCGATTCGGCGATCTGGCCTTCGTCCATCACGTAGATGATATCGGCGTCGACGACGGTGGACAGGCGATGCGCCACGACCAGTGTGGTGCGTCCGCGCATCAGTTCGCGCAGCGCGGCCTGCACCAGTGCCTCCGTGTTGGTGTCCAAGGCCGAGGTGGCTTCGTCGAGCAGGAGGATCGGCGCGTTCTTCAACATGGCGCGCGCGATGGCGATGCGCTGGCGTTGACCGCCGGACAATTTCACGCCCTGGCCGCCCACGGGGGTTTCGTAGCCTTCGGGCAGACCGACGATGAAGTCGTGCGCGCCCGCGCGCGTCGCGGCCGCGATGATCTCGTCCTCCGTCGCGCTGGCTTTGCCGTAGGCGATGTTGGCCCGCACCGTGTCGGCGAAGAGGCTCGTCTCCTGGCTGACCAGACCGATATTGGCGCGCAGGGAGGCCATGGTGACGTCGCGCACGTCCGCGCCGTCCACCAGCACCTTGCCGGCCTGGACGTCGTAAAAGCGTGGGATCAGGTTCAGCACGCTCGACTTGCCGGCCCCCGACGGACCCACAAGCGCCACCGTCTTGCCGGCGGGCACCTCGAGGGTGAGGTTCCGCAGCGCGCGCTTGCCCGGTACATAGGCGAAGGTCACGTCCTGGAAGGCGATCGCACCCGCCGTGACCTTCAGCGTGGCGGCACCCGGTTTGTCGACGATCTGCGGCTCGGAATCGAGCATGGTGAAGATACGCGCGGCGGCGGCCAGGCCTTCCTGCAAATGGGAGTTCAGGTTGGCCAGACGCTTCATCGGCTCGTAGGCCAGGATGAGCGCCGTGATGAACGAGAAGAACTGGCCCGGCGTGCGTCCGCCTGCGATGACCTGATAGCCGCCATAGAGCACGACGGAGACGACGGCGACGCCGCCTAGGAACTCCATGATCGGGTGGGACAGGGCGCGGGTGCGCGTCGCCTTGTAGATCAGCTTGAAGATGCGATTGATCGCGTTTGTCGCGCGGCCCGTCTCATAGTTTTCCATGCCGTAGGCTTTGACATGGCGCGCACCCTGGAACGCTTCGTCCAATAGCGCGCCGAACTGGCCGATCTCGACCTGGGTGTTGGTCGATACTTTGCGCATGCGGCGGCCGATCTTAACGATCGGCAGGATGGCGATCGGAAAGACGAAGAACGCGATGCAGGCCAGGACGTAGTCTTGGTAGAACATGACGCCCAGCAGGAAGATGAGTGTCAGCGCGTCCTTGCCGATACCGGTGAAGGTGTCGGCCACGGCCAGGCGCAGCACCTGCACGTCGTTGATGAAGCGCGTGATCAGCGTGCCCGCGTGGTTGTCGTGGAAGAATTGCAGATCCGCGCGCATCAGGTGCGCGAACATCTGGATCTGGAAATCCGCGATGATACGGAAGCCGATCCAATTCATCAGCACGCCCTGACCGAACGTGCCGAGGCCCTTGGCCAGGAACGAGATCAGGATCGCGGCACCCACCAGCAGCAGCATGGTACGGTCCTGGCGGATGAAGATGTCGTCGAGCACGGCCTCCATCACCTTGGCCAGGCCCGCGGTTGCCGCCGCTGCGATGGCCATGCAGGCGAAGGCTGCGAACAACCGGCCGAGATGGCGGCTGATATGGTCGCGCAGCATGCGCTTGGCTAGCGCATAGCTGTTCGCGTTCAGGGGCAGTTTCGCGGCTTTGGCCAAAGGCTTGGTCCTAATGTGACGATTCGGCGGGACCATATCACGGGGGGCTTCCCGGACCAAACGGAAGCCCCGCCGTGGCTGGCGCAAAAGCCAGTCGAATCAGGCGTCTAGCCGCCTATCGGCGGGTCGGACTCGGCCTCTTCGAGGACAGACGTGGGCGGGGTTGCCACCTGCCGACGGCGGCGGATGTGGCGCCGCTCCCGCCAGGCGCGCTCGGCGCGGGCGCGGCCGGGCGTGGTACGGGGACGGAGACGGGGCAAGGGGCGGCAAAGGCGGGAAAGCGGGGTTTGCGACGTCATGAAGGGGCGCTCGAAGCTCCTGATCCGGGGTTGGAGACGGAAAAACTCCCCGGTGGAGCGAGCGGCGTCACCCGCGTGCGCCCCTTGGCCGGGGATGGAGATTGGCGAGGAATTGCCGCGCGCAGGCTTCCCACGAATGGGCGAGCGCATGGGCGCGGCAGGCGTCCGGCGAGATGCGGCGCGCGCTTTCGACGGCACGGCCTAGATCCTCGTCCAGCACGCCGACGCCCATGCCGTCGACGACATCGAGCGGACCTGAAACCGGATAGGCGGCGACGGGCACGCCGCAGGCGAGGGCCTCCAGCATGACGAGCCCGAATGTGTCGGTGCGGCTTGGGAAGACGAAGACGTCGGCCGCGGCATAGAGGCGCGCCAGTTCCGCGCCGAAGCGGGCGCCCGCGAAGCGGACGTCGGGGTATTTGCGCTTGAGCGTTTCCAGAAGCGGTCCGTCGCCGACGACGTGCTTGGTGCCGGGCAAGGGCAGGGAGAGGAACGCTTCGATGTTCTTTTCGACCGCGACGCGTCCGACATACAGATGTATGGGGCGCGCGCCGTCGAGCGCATCCTTAGGCCCGGGACGGAACGTCTCAGTATCAACACCGCGCGACCAGGGCACCACGTTCGAGAAGCCATGGTCGGTCAGTTCTTTACGCAGACTCGGCGCGGCAACCATCACCCCCTTCGCCGCGGTATGGAAACGGCGCATCAGGGCAAAGGTCCAGCCGCGCGGGATGCGGAACCGCGCGTGGACATAATCCGGGAAACGCGTGTGGTAGGAGGTGGTAAAGGGCAACCCGCGCTTCAGGCACAGGCTGCGCGCCACCTGGCCCAAGGGCCCTTCGGTCGCGATGTGAATCGCATCGGGATCGAAGCTGTCGAGCACTTTTTTCAGATGCCGGCGGGGAAACAGCGCGAGGCGGATTTCTGGATAGGTCGGGCATGGGATAGTACGGAACTCGGACGGCGTCACCGCGCGCACCGTGTGGCCCAGCCGTTCCAATTCCTGCGCGACGGTCTGCAGAGTGCGGACCACCCCATTAACCTGGGGCGCCCAGGCGTCGGTGACCAGGAGGATACGCACTATTCCGCGGCCACCGGCCAGGTTCCGCGTGAAGGTGCGGAAGCTGGCGTCGGCGCCGCGGCCCGGCGCTGGCGTTCGCGCGGCCAATCGATGATCTCGAAGCGCCCGTCGTGGTGTTCGACCAGGGCGGTGCAGCTTTCCACCCAGTCGCCGTCATTGCAGTAGAGGATGCCGTCGATCATGCGCATCTCGGCGTGGTGGATATGTCCGCAGATGACGCCATCGGCGCCGCGTCGGCGCGCTTCGGTGGCCAGCGCCGTCTCGAAGCTGGAGATGTACTCGACCGCGTTCTTGACCTTGTGCTTCAGGTATTTCGACAGCGACCAGTAGGGATAGCCCAACCGTCCGCGGATGCGGTTGACCCAATTATTGGCCCAGATCGCGATCTGATAGGCCCAGTCGCCCACCAAGGCCAGCCATTTGGCGTAGCGCACGATGGCGTCGAACTGGTCGCCGTGGATGACGAGGAAGCGGCGCCCGTCGGCCGAGTCGTACATGTATTCGTTGACGACCAGAACGCCGGCCAGATGCACGCCCTCATAATCGCGCGCCATCTCGTCGTGATTGCCGGGGACGTAGATGACTTTGGTGCCGGCCCGCGCCATGGCCAGCACGCGCTGAATGATGGCCGAGTGGGTGGGCTTCCAGTACCAGGACCGGATCAGGCGCCAGCCGTCGAAGATGTCGCCGACCAGGAAGAGCTGCTCGGGATCGCACTGGTCTAGGAATTCGAGCAACAGTTCGGCCTTGCAGCCGCGTGTCGCCAGGTGCACGTCCGAGATCCAGATTGCTCGGTGGGACCTCGGCCTTGTCATTTTGGTCATCGCAGTCCGCTCCGCTGCGGTTTGCGAGGCTTCTTTAAAGTGAAACGCGCACCCTATTTCGCAAGTTATTGTTACAATCCAATAAAGCTCGAAAATATTTTTTCGATTGTTTGTCGCGACGAAAAACCCGCGGGAATGCCGCGGGCTGGTCCGGCGCGAAAAGGGCCGGTTTAGGAGCCGGGGTTCGAACGTGGCGGATCCGTGGACGGATCGACGTCGGGTACCGGTTTGCCGCCGCCCTTGCCGTCGCCGGGAATGATTCCTTCGTCTCGGCGAGGACCGTCGCCGGAACGATGGGGTCGGCCCTTCTTTTCGTCCTCGTAATCCCGATGCTCGGCGGGTTTGTTGGGCGCATGCCCGTGCCCGTCGCCTTCGGGCGGGGTATAGCGGCCGGCCTGGGCGTCCCGATTCCAGACGAGTTTCGGAAAAATCGCGGGCGGCACGGTCATGGCTGGTCTCATACAGAGGGGCATATTCAGAAAACCCGCGAAATGCGGACAGGTTCCTGCTCCCGTCGCACGCCTGTCATGAAAGCGACATAAGAATGCAGCGGGCCGAACCGGGAGCCGCTGCGGGCATGGATGATTTGAGAATGGGGGCGGCTCCCGCCCGCCGCCTCCTGGTGATCCACAACCCGGCCGCGGGCGGCTGGCGCCGCAAGCGGCGATTCGCCCGTGCACTCGCGGAGCTGGAACGGCTGGGCTGCCACGTCGAGGTACGCCGCACCGATGCGCGCGGTGATGCCGAGCGCCTGGCCCGTGCGGCGCGAACAGAGGAATTCGATCTGGTCGTCGCCGCGGGCGGCGATGGCACCATCAACGAAGTGGTCAACGGCCTGGTCCAGTCGGGATTGCCGCTCGGCGTCATTCCGCTTGGCACCGCTAACGTCTTCGCCTCGGAGATCGGCCTTCCCAGCGATATCCAGGCCGCCGCTTCCTTCGCGGCACGCGCGCCCATCGTCCCCGTCCATGTGGGCAGAGCCAACGGCCGTTGCTTCTCACTCATGGCCGGAGCCGGGTTCGACGCGCTGGTCGTGGCGGGGGTGGACGGAAGGCTGAAGCGGCTCTGCGGCAAATGCGCCTATGTCACCGAGTCGCTGTTCCGCATGGCGGCATGGCGGTCGCGGCCCTATGTCGTGACGGTGGACGGCAGTCGCCACGAGGCCGCGTCGATCATTGTCGCCAAGGGCCGGTATTATGCCGGGCGCTATGTGGTCGCGCCGTCCGCCCATCTGTCGTTGCCATCGTTCCAAGTGGTGCTGTTCCGAAAAGGTGGGCGGCTGGCGGTGATGCGTTATGGAATCGCTCTGCTTCTTAACGTCATTCCGCGTCTGCCGGACGTGGAGATCGTCGAGGGACGGAGCGTCGAGATCGAAGGGCCACCCGGCGAACCGGTTCAGGGCGATGGCGACATCGTCGCGTCATTGCCGCTGCGCGTCGCGATCGCGGATCGGTTGCTGCGGGTCGCGGGCGCGCTTCAGGCGCCGGCTACCGTCATGCCATCCACGCGCAGGGTGGGTGCGTCGGTGCCGTAGCGGAAGACAAGGTCGTTGGCCGCCGTCAGGTGGAGGAACATGTCCTTCAGGTTGCCGGCCACCGTGATCTCGTTGACGGGATAGGCCAGCTTGCCATCCTCGATCCAGAATCCGGCAGCACCACGGCTGTAATCGCCCGTGATCATATTGACGCCCATGCCGATCATCTCGTTGACATAGAGGCCGCTCTTGATGTCGGCCATCAACGCCTCGGGCGTTGCTTGGCCTGCTTCGAGATAGAGGTTGGTGGTCGAGGGGCCCGGCGGACCCGACGTGCCGCGCGCGGCGTGGCCCGTGCTGGTCAGGCCCAGTTGCCGGGCCGAGCGCGAATCGAGCAGCCATGTCTGCAGCACGCCCTTCTCGACGAGCGCACGGCGCTTGTTGGCGACGCCCTCGCCGTCGAACGGCTTGGATCCCAGGCCGCGCTTCCTGTGCGGATCGTCGACAATGGTCACATGCGGCGACGTCACCGCTTGGCCCATCTTGTCCTTGAGGAAGCTGGTGCCGCGTGCGATGGCCGCGCCGTTGATGGCCCCGGCCAGGTGGCGCACCAGGCCGTTCGACACGCGCGGGTCATAGACGACCGGCACGGACGCGCTCTTGGCCTTGCGCGCGCCCAGGCGCCGCACGGCGCGCTCGCCCGCGTGGCGGCCGACCTTCTCGGGGGATTCCAGGTCGGCGGCGTGGATCACGGTGCAGTAGTCGTAATCGCGCTCCATGCCCAGCCCTTCGCCGGCCACGACGGCCACGCCCACGCTGTGCCGCGTGTTCTCGTATGAGCCCGCGAAACCGTTGGAGGCGGCCAGCGCGACGCGGCCGCGGCTCCAGCTCGCCTCGGCGCCTTCGGAGTTGGTCACGCCCTTGACCGCCAGCGCAGCTTCCTCGGCCGCCTTGGCATGGGCGATCAGCGTCTCCGGCGCGGGTTCGTTCGGATCGGCCAGATCGAGCGCCGGAAAATCGCGCGCGAGTAGCGCCGGATCGGCCAGGCCGCAGAACGGATCCTCCGGCACGGCCTTCGCCATGGCCACGGCGCGCTCGACCAGGTCGGCCAGTGCCTTGGGCGACTGGTCGCTCGACGCCACGATGGCCTGGCGCTTGCCGATGAAGACGCGCAAGCCCAGATCGCGCCCTTCGGCACGCTCCAGCTTCTCCGTCTTGCCCAGCCGCTGGCTGTGGGAGACCGACACGCCTTCGGCATAGAGCGCGTCGGCGGCGTCGGCGCCCGCGCGCTTGGCGCGCGCGATCAGGTCGGTCAGAAGGTCGAGCGAAGCATCTTGGGCGGGCATCACGGAATCCAACGTTCGGGGAGAGGCACTATAGCCGCGTGCCGCGCGGACGCGTCAATGCGCGAGCCATGATCAAAGCGTGACGGAAATCTCCGGCATGCGGTGCAGGTCGGTGACGCCGATATCCTTGCCCGCCTGGGTCAACAGCGTGGTGGCCTGGCCGCGATGGTGCGTCTGGTGATTGAAGTAGTGGATGACGGCGTGCCACAGCGATAATTTGCGGTCGACCTTGAGCGTCATGCTGCGGAAAACCACGTCGCCCGCCAATTGTTCCTCGGTCAGGCCCGCGGCCCAGCGCTCGATCGCGGCATCGAGCCGCACACGCTCGGCGCGCAGTTCCCCGAAGTCGGCATAAAGCTCCGCATCCAGCGACGGGAAATTCGGCGGATTGCCCGTGAACCAGCCGAGCCAATAGATGTCCACCAGCACCAGATGGTTCAACACGCCGTGGATGGATTTGAAGAAGCCGCCGCGGTCCTTCTTGCGCTCCGCGTCGGTCATCCCCGCGCACACGCGGTAGAGACTCTCGTTCATCCAGGCATTGTAACGCGCCATGGTGGCAACGTAGTCGCGGCTGGGGGCGAGCGGCGCCATCCGTCTACTTCCAGATGCTCTTGCCCGAACCCGGCAGGCCGTAATTGACCCATTCGCGCGTGACCTTGTCGATCACGTCCTGGTCCATGCGCATCTTGCGGCCCCATTCGCGCTTGGTTTCGGGCGGCCACTTGTTGGTGGCGTCCAGGCCGATCTTGGAGCCCAGGCCCGATTCGGGCGAAGCGAAGTCCAGATAGTCGATCGGCGTGTTCTCGACCAATGTGATGTCGCGCGCCGGGTCCATGCGGGTGGACATCGCCCACATCACGTCCTTCCAGTCGCGCGCGTCGATGTCGTCGTCCACCACGATGACCCATTTCGTGTACATGAACTGGCGCAAGTACGACCACACGGCCATCATCACGCGCTTGGCGTGGCCGGGATATGCCTTCTTCATCGAGACGACGGCGATGCGGTAGGAGCAGCCCTCGGGCGGCAGCCAGAAATCGACGATCTCCGGAAACTGCTGGCGCAGAAGGGGGATGAACACCTCGTTCAGCGCCATGCCCAGGATCGACGGCTCGTCCGGCGGCCGCCCCGTGTAAGTCGAGAGATAAATCGGATCGCGCCGCATGGTGATGGCGCTGATCTCGAACACGGGGAACTGCTCGACCGAGTTGTAATAGCCCGTGTGATCGCCGTAGGGACCCTCGTCCTGGTAGGTGTCGAGCGAGACATGACCTTCCAGCACGATCTCGGCCTCGGCCGGCACCTTGAGCGGAATGGTCTTGCAGTCGACCAGCTCCACCTTGGCGCCGCGCAAAAGCCCGGCGAACTGGTACTCCGAAACTGTGTCGGGCACCGGCGTCACGGCGGCCAGAATCGTGCCGGGGTCGGCGCCGATCACGGCGGCGGCGGGGAAGGGCTCGCGTTTCTCGCCCTTCCAACGCGCATGATGTTGGGCGCCGCCGCGATGCTTCAGCCAGCGCATCAGCGTGGTGTTCTCGCCCGTCACCTGCATGCGGTAGATGCCGAGATTGTAATCGTCCTCGCGCCGCTTGCCCGGTCCGCGCGTGACGATCAAGGGCCAGGTGATGAGCGGCGCGGGCTCGCCGGGCCAGCAGGTTTGGATGGGCAGGCGCGCGAGATCGATGTCCGAGCCTTGCAGCACGACTTCCTGGCAGGGCGCCGAGCCGACCGTGCGCGGCTTCATCGCCATCACGGTCTTGAGCAGAGGGAACATCTCCAGCGCCTCGCGCCAGCCGCCCGGCGGCTCGGGCTGGCGCAGGAAGGCCAGGGTCTCGCCGACCTCACGCAGCTGGTGCGGTTCGCGGCCCATGCCCCAGGCCACGCGTTCGACCGTGCCGAACAGGTTGGCCAGAACTGGCATGTCGTAGCGCCCGCCGTCCGGCTTCACGACATTCTCGAACAGGACAGCCGGCCCGCCCTCCGCCATCAGGCGGGTGTGGATCTCGGTGATCTCCAGGAACGGCGAAACCGGCGTCTTCACGCGGGAAAGCCGGCCCTTTTCCTCGAGCAGGCGCAGGAAGTCGCGGAGCGAACGGTAGGCCATGGCGGATCGCGGCGTTGGTTGAACGGCGCTAAAGACGCCCGAAAGCGCCCCTTGGGTCAAGGCGGGTGGTTCGATGAGATTCCTCCTCACCCCGACCTTGATCCGCTTCGCGGCTCAAGCCCGTCGTAGGGGAGCGGGAGAAGCGAGCGGGCTATGGATTCTTTCTACCCCTCCACAACGCGGGAGGGGGAGGTGAGGGGGAGGATATCCGTTGTGACAGGCGCCGCTAGAATTTGTCGCCAAATCCACCATATTCCATGGGTATTAACGGACCAGCGGGCGGATAGGCATGACGGCATACT
>JBFXED010000011.1:0-101306 GCA_050180485.1 Alphaproteobacteria bacterium
ATCGAGCTCGTGAAGGATCGGGCGACGAAGGAGACGTTCGATCCCAAGTACAAGCTGAACCAGGAGATCAATCGCGAGATGATGGCGCGCGGTCTGATCCTCTACCCCATGGGCGGCACGATCGACGGTAAGCACGGCGACCACATCATCCTGGCGCCGCCCTACAATCTGAAGGACGAGCTGCTAGACGAGATCGTCGACAAGCTGGGCCAGTCGGTCGACGCGGCGATCGCGCGCCTGCCGGCCTGACGGGGCCCCCGAAACGAAAGCGGCGCCGGGAGCGATCCCGGCGCCGTATCGTTTTCATGGGTGTGACGGCTCTACTTGAGCGATTTTAAGTAGGCGATGATGTCTTCGCGTTCTTTGGGGTTCTTCAGACTGAACTGCATCTTGTTCATCGCCTTGGCGTCGCCCGTGTACTCGGCCAGAAACTTTTTCGGATCCTCAATGTAAGCGCTGATGTTCTTCTCGTCCCAGACCAGGCCCTTGGCCGCGGCCTTCTGGATCGCATCGGAATACTTGTAGTCTGCGCTGCCCGCCTTGCGGCCGACCACACCCAGAAGATTCGGACCGGTGGGCTTGGTCTTGCCCGCGGCCACGGTGTGGCAGACCTCGCACTTCTTGAAGGACTTCTCGCCGGCGGCTACGTCGCCCGCGGCGAGGGCGGGCGGCGCGGTCCAAATGGCGAGCACGGCGAAGGACAGAAAGGCGGTGGCAAATCGCGTCATTGAAGAATGCTCCATGGTGGGCACGAGACCTCACCCGGGCTTTATCGGAAAGGGCCGTCCGGTACAACGCCTTCGGTTGACAGATTCGCCGTGCTTCCGGACAGTCGGTTGAAACGGAGGGGCAGATGGCGACCTACCTCGTCACGGGCGGCTGCGGGTTCATCGGTTCGCACCTGGCGGACGCGCTGGTCGCGCGGGGCGACCGGGTGCGTATTCTCGACGATCTGTCCACCGGACATCGCGAGAACGCGCCGAAGGCGGCCGAGATCGTGGTCGACGACGTAGCGGATGCGGCCGTCGTGCGCGCGGCCATGGCGGGGATGGACGGCTGTTTTCACCTGGCCGCCATCGCATCGGTCGAACGCGGCAACCAGGATTGGGCGGGGACGCATCGTGTGAACTTAGGTGGCGCGATCCATGTCCTCGATGCCGCCCGCAAAGGCCCGTCCGGCGTGCCCGTGCCGGTGGTTTATGCCTCCTCCGCCGCGGTGTTCGGCGATAATCCCGAGATGCCCCTGACTGAATCCTCTTCCGTGCGGCCGATCTCGGCCTATGGTGCGGACAAGCTGGGTTGCGAGCAGCACGCGCGGGTCGCGTGGTTGGTGCACAAGGTACCCGCCGTCGGCCTGCGTTTCTTCAACGTCTATGGACCGCGGCAGGATCCCCGCTCGCCCTATTCCGGCGTGATCTCGATCTTCGCCGACCGCGTTATCCGTGATCAGGAGTTGACCATTTTCGGCGACGGCGGCCAGACGCGCGATTTCATCTACGTGGGTGACGTCGTGCGGACGCTTTTGGCCGCCATGGCGAAAGCGGGTCAGCATCCGGCGCAGGTCTATAACGTCTGCACCGGCAAGCAAACCTCGGTGCGCGAACTGGCGGAACTGGTGTTCGATTTGCGCGGCAAGAAACCGCGGATCAAGTTTGCCGAGGTACGCTTGGGCGATATCCGGGTCTCCGTCGGCGATGGCGCCAGGGCGGCTGCGGAACTGGGCATTCGTGCCCAAACCGCGCTGCGCGACGGGCTCAAGGTCACTCTCGACTCCTTGGCGCCGGCCGGGTGACGCCGCGCCCGATCATGCGCGCCCTTCTGGCTTCCGCGATTCTCGCGTGGGCGGCGCTCGTCTTCGCGCCGGCACGCGCCGCTGAAGCGCCGGTCCCGCGGGTGATTCTCGCGCTTTACGATGGCGCCGCCACCAAGGTCCGTTTCAGCTCTATCCATCAGTTTGCCGAGATGCCGCTCAACCATCTCGGCCTCTACGTGCGCTATCACGACATTCACAAGCCTTTGCCGCCGTTGTCCGAGATGGGTGACGTGCGCGGTGTGCTCACGTCCTTCCGCGGTCTGCAGGTGCCGAATCCGGAGGGTTACGTCGATTGGGCCGAGAGCTTGATCCGCGCGGGCAAGAAATTCGTGGTCATCGGTTCGTTCGGCATCGAGGTGAACCGCTACGGTCAGCCCTTTTCGCGCGAACGCTTCAACCGTTTTCTCAGCCTCATGGGCCTGCGCTCGACGGGCGAATTCGTTTATCTGACCTACGATTACCGGGTTTCCGTCTATGACCGGGAGTTATGCGGTTTCGAATATCCCTTGCCCGGTATCTTGCCCGAGTTCGACCGTTTTCAGATCGTGGGTAACGGCGCCAAGATCCACCTCTCGGTTCGCCGCAACGACGATCCGGCGACGGAGGCCGATTTGATCGTCACCTCACCGACCGGCGGCTACGCGGCGTCGGAATACGCGCGTTATCTCGACAACGACCGTCAGAAGCGGTCCTGGTTTATCAACCCGTTCGAGTTCTTCCGCATCACCTTCGCGACCGACGATCTGCCCAAGCCTGACACCACCACTCTGTCCGGGCGCCGCATGTACTACAGTCATATCGATGGCGACGGCTGGCGGAACTATACGCTGATCGAGCGCTACCCCCAGGATCCTCCGACCCTGTCGATGGACGTTCTGATCAAGGAAATCATCGAGGGGTATCCGGATCTGCCGGTTTCGGTTGCGCCCATCGCGGCGGACCTGGACCCCGATTGGTACGGCGACGAGACTATGCAGAACGTTGCGCGCCGCGCCTTCGCCCCGCCGAACGTCGAGATGGCGAACCACACCTATAGCCATCCCTTCGATTGGGGCTTCTTCGTCGATTGGACGGCGGAGAAGGAAAAGCCATTCCTCAAATACTATCCGCCGCGCCCATCCCAGTCGTCGGGTGGATTGCTTGGGTCGTTGCGAGGGCGCGACAGGCGTCAGATGTCGAGCTGGAGCGCGGGCGAAGGCGCCAGCGACGACGATGACGACCCGACGCTCAAGAGCGAATCCTTGAAAGGCTATCGCGTGCCGCGCGCCTATGCGGTGAAGCCATATGACAATTCGCTCGAGACCAAGGGGGCCAAGGACTACATCGACCGCTTCTCGGAAGGCGGCAAACGGGTCACGCTCTACCAGTGGTCGGGCAACACCTCGCCCGCGGAAGATGTCATTGCCGCAACGCGCGCGGCCGGCATGCGCAACATCAACGGCGGCGACACGCGGTTCGATCCCGAGTTCCCGTCCTACGCTTGGGTCGCGGCCATCGGCGTGCCGGTGGGGAAGCAACGCCAGATTTATGCGTCCACCAGCAACGAAAATACCTACACCGAATTGTGGTCCAACCGGTTCTTCGGCTTTCGCCACCTGGAGAAGACGCTGCGGAACACCGAAATTCCGATCCGCGTGAAGCCGATCAACGTCTACTATCACGCTTACACGGCGGACCGGACGGCCAGCCTCGAGGCGCTGAAGCACGTCCTGAACTACGTGCGCGAGCAGGAAATCGCGCCCGTTCACGCCAGTCGCTTCGCCGCCATCGCCGATAGCTTCTATGACACCCGCTTGGTCGCGCTGGATGGTGGACGCTGGCGTGTTGAGAACCGCGGAGAATTACAGACGATCCGCTTCGACCATGCCACCGTGAAGGCGGTCGATTACGCGCGCTCGGAGGGCGTTATCGGCGAGCGCGTCTATCAGGGAAGCCTTTATGTGGCGTTGGATGCGGCGCATCCCGCGCCCATCATCGCCTTGAAGGCGGCCGAGCGGCCCGATG
This sequence comes from Alphaproteobacteria bacterium, assembly GCA_050180485.1. Taxonomy (GTDB): domain Bacteria; phylum Pseudomonadota; class Alphaproteobacteria; order CADEGL01; family CADEGL01; genus CADEGL01. Next base: position 3,818 of record JBFXED010000011.1, read on the forward strand.
CGTTTTCCGACGCGTCGCGGCCGTACCTGATCCAGGCGCGTTGGCGCGTCTGGGGCCTCAAGCTTGGCGCCGACCGGTTCGAGTTCGCGGCGCAGGGCTTCGGTGACGGCGAGATGGCATGGAAGATGCCGAAGCCCGGCCGCTACCGCGTCGCGCTCTGGCAGGGCGACCGCCAGGTGGAAGCGGTCGAAGCCATGGTGACGCCGGTTGAGCGTGTGCTGCGCGCCCATCTGGGCGCCCATGCGATCGAGAATGTCCGGGTCGAGGTGGTCTTCGTTCCGGGTGCTTGAGTGGCGTCAGCCGGGATAGCGCGCCGATAGGGCCTTGCAGGCCGCCAGGGCGATCTTCGGCAATGCGCGCACGACTTCCAGGGCGCGCCCATGGTCGCCCGCGAGGCAGGCCAATTCGAGCTGCTCCGCGCCGCGCTGCAGACGCGTAGCACCGAATGTGCCGGCGCCGGTCTTGAGCGCGAGTGCCTCGCGCTCCAAGGCCGAGAAATCCTGCTTCTCGACGGCTTGGTTCAATTGGTCCAGCCGCTCTGCCGTCTCCACCACGAAGGCACGGGAGATCTGGACCACGGTGTCGCGGCCAGCGTCTTCTTCCAGCGTGTCGAGCACGGCTGGATTTAGGATCTCATCCTGGGGCTCGTGGCGTTCGCCGCGGCTGGCTTGCCCGGTCTCGAGCAGCCAGTGTCCCACGGTCTGCAGGAGCTCCTGCTTGTGGATCGGCTTGGAAACATAGTCGTTCATGCCGGCGGCCAGGCAGCTTTCCCGGTCGCTTTCGACCGCATAGGCGGTCATGGCGATGATCGGGATCTTGCCGCGCTCGTCGGTCATGGCGCGCACCGCGGCCGTGGCCTGCAGCCCGTCCATCTCGGGCATGAAGATGTCCATCAGCACGAGGTCGAAGGGTTCGGCGCGCAGGGCGTTGAGAAGCTCACGCCCGTTCGCCGCCGCCGTGACGTGATAACCGGCGCCTTTCAGGATGGCCGTGGCCAGCATGCGGTTGGTCGTGCTGTCCTCGGCCAGCAGAATCCGCGCGCCTTTTGTCTTGGCCAGATCTTCAGGGGTCGTCGGGGTCATGTAAATCCATGCTTGGATCGCGCCGGCGGACGCGAGGGTTCTCATACATAAACCCTCGGTTCCGTCCCTTCAATGCGGCGAAAGCGGCGGCTTCTCGCCCCTCCCGCGTGTCTATATGCTCGCGCAAGGGAAAGGGGAGAGCAGGCTCCAGCGATGACCATCGGCGATCAGGGCACCGCGACGGACGCGCCTTCCGAACGTTCGGCCGCCGGGGGACTCGCGAAACCGACACTCTTCGGCTTTCGCCGTTCGGCGATTATCGAGATCGTGCTGTTCCTGGCCGTCGCGCTGGCCCTCGACATCTTCGCGCTGGATGGCAATCGCTTCCGCGATGCCCATCCCCATCCGTTCTGGCTTTTGATCCTCCTGATTGCCGTGCAATACGGCACAGCCGAGGGCATGGTGGCTGCGGTCGGCTGCACCCTTGCGTTCCTTGTGGGGGCAATCCCACCGCAGGGCATCGGCGAAGACTTCTACGATCATCTTTTCGACGTGGTGAAGCTGCCAGTCCTGTGGTTCGCGGCTGCGGTGACGCTGGGCGAAATCCGCGCCCGCCACCGCCGCGCCTATGAAGAGTTGTCCGTGCGCTACGAGGAGCTGAGGGGGCGCTCGTCCCAACTCTCCAACGCTTACCGGCGGCTGGCGCGCGTGAAGGAAAACCTGGAAGTGCGCGTCGTCGGCCAATTGCGCACCTTCCTGACCACTTACGAAACGGCGCGCTTGATCGAGCGCAGCGACCCTGGCGAGGTTCTGTTGGCCATCGTCGACGTGGTCCGGTCCATCGTAACGCCGGAAAAATTCTCGCTTTTCCTGCTCAACGACAAGGTACTGGAGGCTGCCATCCAGGACGGCTGGCAGCCGGAGGACCGCTTCGCGCGGACCTTCGATGCCCGCTCGCCGCTCTATCGTGAAGTCGTCGAGCAGAAGCGCGTCGTCTGCATCACGAATGAGGCTGACGAAGGCGCGCTGGCCCGCGAGGGCGTTCTGGCCGGACCGCTGCTCAACGGCGAGACCGGCGGCGTCATCGGTATGCTCAAGATCGAGAAGCTGGAGGTGCTCGACCTCAACGTCAGCACGATCGAGAATTTCCGCGCGCTTTCGGTTTGGATCGGCACGGCCTACGCCAAGGCCGTGGCCCAGGCGGCGCAGGCGTCGGATGCCGCGCTCAGCGCGGGCCGTGACGTGATGCCATGGCAGTATTTCGAACCGCAGCAGTATTTCCTTGTCTCCTTGGCCCGGCGGGCGGGGTTCGACCTGTCGGCCGTTCGCTTGCAGTTCACCAACCTGGCCGAATTGTCCGACGATGAGCGCGGTGCCATTCACGGCGCGGTCAGCGCGGCGGTGCGCTTGGCCCTTGGCGCCTCGGCCATGCCGTTCGCCCAGGAAACGGCCGGTGCCTACGTGGTTCTGTTGCCCGGCATGGCAGCCGCCGCGGCGACGGCGGCGGCGGAGCGGTTGGGTACCTCCCTGCGTACGCAACTGCACGAGGCGGCGCCCGAGGCGCGCTTTGAAAGCACGACCCAGTCCCTCTATCAAAGAGAGCGGCGGGAGGCGAAGCGTGAACGCGACACCGCCTGAGATCACGCAGCAGCCTCGGATCGAACCGGCCGCGGGCACGGCGGCGTTCCTCGCGCTTGCCGCCGAAGGCACGCTCGCGGTCCTGGTGCTGGAGCGCATGGCGTCCGTCGCCCTGGTGTTCGCGGGCCATCTGATCGTCGTTGCCTTGCTGGTTGGCGTGGCCTTTGCGCACCGCCGTGTCGGCGGACGGTCGATGCCGTTGTTCGTGCTGCTGGCCATCACCACGGCCGTGTTCGGTCCGCTGGGCGCGGCCGGCAGCCTGCTGGTTTGCCTTCTGCGACTGGTCTTTCCCGCCGACGCGCAAAGCTTCGAGGCCTGGTACCGTGCCTTGTTTCCCGAGGACGAGGTCGAGGAAGAGCGGCGCCTCGCGTCGCTGCTTGACCGCGTCGCGGGGCAAGAGGGCGAGGTCAGCATCGGTCCCTTGTTTGACATTCTTTCCCACGGCACCCGCGCGCAGAAGCAGATCGCTATCGCCGTGATGACGCGCAGCTTCAATCCGGTCTTCGCACCGGCGCTGCGCATGGCCTTGCGCGACACGGACAACGCGATCCGCGTCCAGGCGGCCACGTCGATGACGACGATCGAGAACAACTTCATGAAGCGCGCCGCAGCCCTGGATAAGGCGGCCCGGGCCGAACCGGATTCGCCCGAGGCATTGAAGGCCATGGCGTTGTTCAACGACGACTATGCCACGACCGGCCTGCTGGACCCTTTACGCGAACGGCGCAGCCGCCGGACGGCACTCGACACCTACCTCAAATATCTGAAACTCGTGCCCGGCGATGGGCCGGCCCGCTTGGCCGTCGCGCGCCTTCTCATCCGCCGCAAGCGTTACGGTGTGGCCGCCGCCGTGCTGGAACGTTGCCGGCGCGACGGGTTGTTCACCTCCAACATGGTGCCTTGGTACATGGAATGTCTGTTTCACCTTCGCCGCTATCCTGAACTCCGCCACCTCGCCCATTCGCAACTCGGCGACGTCGCGCAACTCGACCAGTTCCCCATCCGTGTCGTCGAGATGGTGCGGCTGTGGGCCGGCGAGGGGCTGGCGGAGAAAGCCGCATGATCCGCCGCTTCGTGATCCTGGCCTTCTTGATCCTTTCGGCATCCCTCCACACGGTCTCGGCGGCGGAAAGCTGGGGTCAGCGCGTGGGCGACAAGCCCTGGGTCGTCTACTACGCGGACAAGGAGCCGCCGGAGGCGTTCGAACCGTACGCGCTCCTGGTGCTCGACAGCGAAAACCATCCGCCGCTGCGCCCCTTGGCGGAGCGCGGCAAGGTGCTGCTCGGCTATATCAGCGTGGGCGAGGTGGAATCCCACCGTCCTTGGTACGCCAAGGTGAAACGTTGGGGCATCCTCGGCGAGGAGAATCCCAACTGGAAAGGCAGCTTCTACGTTGATCTGCGCGATCCGCGCTGGACCGCGCTGGTGGTCGAGGAACTGGTGCCGATGCTGCTGCGCCGTGGTTTCGACGGCGTCTTTCTGGACACACTGGATAACCCCGTCTATCTGGAGCAGACGCAGCCAAAGAAATACAAGGGTATCACCGACGCGGCGGCCCAACTCGTCCGCGCCATCCGGCGCAACTATCCGACCATCCCGATCATGATGAACCGTGCCTATCCGCTGCTGCCCAAGGTCGAGCGCGATATCGACTTCGAGTTGGGCGAATCGGTCTATGCCGATTACGATTTCAAGACCAAAACCTACAAGCTGGTCGACCGCACCACCTATCTCGACCAGGTGAAGTTCCTGAAGGATGCCCAGAGGCGGCGGCCCGAGCTTCGCGTGATGACGCTGGACTATTGGTCGCCAACCGACCCTGCGGGCATCCAACGCATTTACAAGGAACAGCGTGCCAATGGCTTTAACCCCTACGTAGCGACCATCGACCTGGACCGCTTGGTGAAGGAGCCAGCCCCTTAGGCTCCGCAGATCGGCAGCCTGTAGGTGGGATTTTCTATATATTGTATAACAAACTAGTCTAAATCCAAGGGATGGGGCCTTGGTAGAGCAAGGGCAGTCGCCGGCGCAGGTGACGGCGTGACGGATTCCGGGTCCGCCACGTCCATTCGGCCGCGCGCGAGCGCCGCCCGCCGCAAGGCCAGCACCCGCCTGGCGCGGCCCTTCTATGCCGTGGTGGCCGCCCTCGTGGTGATAGGGGGCGTGGTGGCCTATCTGCTCGTCCCGCGCGAGCGGGAGTTGGCCGAGATCTATCATCGGGGCCGCGAATTCGCCGCCGCGCGCGACGCCTACGAGGCACAGCTCGCGGGCGGGGCACTGCCGCTTTCGATCGTCGTGCCGCTGGCCGACGTGTACATCTATTTCGGCCAGATCAAGCATGCTATCGGCCTGCTTCAGCGTTACGAAGCCGCCTATCCCGGCAACGTGGAAATCCTGCGCCGGCTGGCCGACGCCTATTCCCAGGACCAAGAAATCTCCCGGCGCATGGAGACGCTGGAGAAGATCGATAAGCTGAAGGTCGATAGCGAAAGCCTGCGCGAGGTGCTGGATGAACAGCGCGACCGCGCTGACAGCAATGGCCAGATGGCGACCCTCGCGCGGTTGATCGAGCGGCCGGACACGACGCCCTTCGAAGTGGCGGAATACGGTAGGTTACTGGCCGGGCGCGGCGAATACCGAAATGCGGTTGTCGTGCTGGAAAGGCGCGCGGCTCAGGGCCCGAAGGCGCTCAACTACGACGGCATCGAGCTACTTTGCTCGCTGCTCCTGGATCTGAACCGGCCCGATGACGCGCAGAAATACGCGGCTTCGTTTCTGGAAGGGAACACCGACCCATCCGCCATCGGCGCCATCACCAGCCTGTTCGTGATGCGCGGGCGGCCTGATATCGCCCTGCATCTCATCGAACCGTTCCAGGCGCGCGCCGGCGACGATCCCAAGCTCTTGGGCGACGTCATCGAGGTCGAACGCGCGGCCGGACGCTCGTTCCAAGCGCTCGCGCGGCTACAGAAGCTGGACGACGCAGGCCACCTGCCGCAGTCGATGTATGTGACCTATGTCGAATTGGCCGTGGAAGCCAGCGACCGCGACCAGGCCTTCAAGGGTCTCGAGCGGGTGAATCCCCATGCGCTCCAGCCCGCGACCATCACGGGCCTGATCGAACTGGCGCTGATGGGCGGCGACGTGACACGCGCCGCCGTGCTGGCGCGCGCCGCGGGCGACGACGTGTTCATGGACGCGCCCATGGTGGCGGCCGAACTGGCGCTGGCACAGGGCGACATGACGCGGGCCGAGATGTGGGTGCGCCGTGCCCAAGCCATGCCGTCGCTGTCACCGCGCGAAGCCATCGCGCTGGCGCGTTACGAAGCGTCGCACGACCAGAAGGCGTCCGCGCGCCGCCGGGCGCTGGCGATGATCGAAAACCCGCGGACGCCGGATGGCGACCTTCCGTCCTTGGCGTCGCTGTTCATCCAACTCGGCGTCTCGGCTTCGGACGCCGCGCTGTTCGATCGGCTGCGCCTGCAGCGACCTTCGCCGCGCGCGGATGCGGCATGGGCGCTGGTCGCGACGGCCGCGGGCCAGACCGCCGCGGTGCACGATTGGCTTCAGCAGGCCCAAGGACTCGATGAGCAGACCCTGGCCGACCTGTTCTACGCGGCGCGCGATGCCAAGCAAGCCCAACTGGCCTTCGCGGCGGCGGCGCGGCTCTATAAGGCATCAGCATCGCCGCGCAACGCGGCCGCCTATGCGCAGGCGCTGACCGATGTCGGCCGCGCGGCAGATGCCTTGCCGCTTCTGCGTCCGCTGCTGCCGGGCGACCGTGAGATTGCGGCGGTCTATTTGACCGCGCTGGCCAAGGCCTATGCGGCCGGCGCACCCGTGCGCGACGAACTGGTCGCCTTCGCCACCAAGCGCATCAATGATCCCTCTCTCACGGCGACCGAGCGCGGCGATGTGGCGGCCGCGCTGGTCGCGGCGGGCGCCTACGACGTCGCATTGCCGCTTTTGGCCAATCTCGCCAAGACCCAGCGCGGCAATTGGTTCTGGGCCTATGTCGAAGCGGCCAAGAAGGCCAAGCGCAACGACGAGCTGGCCGCCTTTCTCAAGGCCGAGCTGGCGCGCTCCGATCTGTCGCGCAAGGAGCGCGAGGATCGCATCTACGCGCTGATCGACCTGGGCGGCGCGGCGGCCGCCTTGCCCTATCTTCAGACGCAGGCCGAAACCTATGGCGGCGAATGGGTCTACGCGTATGAAGAAGCCGCGAAGAAGGCTGGGCAGGAGGGGCAGTATCTCGACTTCCTGACCAAGCGCCTCGATCGCACGGACCTGCCGCGCGCAGAGCGCCGCGATGGCGCCTTCCGCCTGCTGGCCGCGAACCGCAAGCCGCAGGCGGAAAAGGTCTTCTTCTCGCTCGCCCAAGACCAGCCGCCTGACAGCCCGGAGGTTCAGCAGCTTCTTTATCTGTGGGGTCCGCGCCCGGCGCCTGCCCAACTCGACTGGCTGGAGAAGCGCGCACGCACCGCGCGCGGCGCGGAGAAGGGGGCGTGGCTCGATGTCCTGGCCAATGACGGCGCGTCGGCACGCGTGGTCCAGATCGCCGAGGATTCCGGATCGGTGGCGTCGATGGATGCCGCTGTCTTCGCGTCCTACATCCAGACACTGGCCGCCCTGAAGCGCAACGACAAGCTGGCGCAGGCACTCGATCAGCGCCTGTCCAAGGAGACCAGCCCCATCGTTCTGCGCAAGCTCGCGCGCGCAGCGTCGGAGGCCGGCTTGGCCGCCCCTGCGCTCGACGCCTATAAGCGCATCTTGTCGCAGGCGCCGGATGACCGTGACGCGCTGCGCGGCGCGGGTATCGCCGCCGCGTCGGCCCAGCGCTATCAGGACGCGCGGCTCTACCTCACACGCTATTTCGCACAAGGTCCCGCTGACGACTACGAGGCGGCCTTCGTGCTGGGCGAAGCGCTTTCCTCGCTCGATCAGCAAGGCGCCGCGGCCAACAGCTACGCGCGCGCGCTCAAGATCATCGACGCCGCCAACAAACCTAGCTTCCAGATGCGTCTGGTGCGTGCCAACATCCTGCAGCGGTTGGGCCGCTCGCAGGAGGCGCTGAAAGCCTTCGAGGCGCTGCGCGCCGAACGCCCCAACGACAAAGATTTGCGCGCGGACATGGTGACCGCGCTGATGCAGAACAAGTCCTACGATTATGCCCAGCGTGTCCTCAAGAGCCAGTAGCGCGTCTTTGCGCGCTCTGATGTTCGCGGCGGCGCTGGGCGCCGCTGGATGCGCTGGGGGTGCGGCCCTGGCCGCCGATTCGCCTGCGTTCGCGCCGTCGATGGGGTTGGCGCAAGCCGGCGGCGATCTGCACATCACGACCAAGACCGAGGGCAACCGGATCACGATCACGATCGATCTGCCGGAATCGGCCAAGATCGACTATTCGACCGACGGACGGGAAGTCGTGTTGCATTTCCCGCACGAGGTGAGCGCACCGACCCTGGTCGATCTGGCCGATAACACGGACGGCTGGCTCGAGAACGCGACGCAGGGTTACGACACGATCCTTCTGCGCGCGTCGCGCGATGTGACCCACGACATCCAGATCAAGGACCGGCAGATCCGCATCGTCATGACAGCGGCGGGCCAGGAGGAGTTGACCGCGCCGAAGACGGACAAGCGACTGGCGCTGCTGGAGGTCGAGCTTCTGTCGCGCAGTCAGGGTCCGCTGGCGGCGCGGCCTGCCGCCGAACAGTTGGCGGCCGCGAATCCAAAGGACGTGCAGCCGACGTTGCTCTTCGCCGATATCGAGCAGCGGCTGGGCAACTGGCAAAGCGCGTTGGAGCAATACGACCGTGCGCTGGTGCTGGCTCCCGGTCAGGCAGATGTTGTTCAGGCGCAAGCTCAGACGCGGCATGACCGGGGACCGCAATACCGGGTCGATTTCGCGAAGCAGGTGATTTCCGGGGCGGATACCCAATACATCACGCGCCAGCAGGGTTGGTTCGAGCCCACGCCGCGCACCGTGGCCGGGTTCGACTACGAAATCCGTGAAGTCTGGTCGCCAAACGTGCAGAAACTCGACGGCTATGCCGGGCCGTTCCAAGGTTGGCGTCAGCGGTCGGAGGTCTATATCGGTCAGAATATCGACGAGGAGGGGCTGTTCGTGCGCGGTGGTATCCTGGCCGGCGCGGGCACTGCGGGTCCGAGTGCGCGCGTCGAGAAGCGCCAGGACAACGAGCGCCTGACCTTCATCGGCGAATATCATCGCGCCTATTGGGAATTCGTCGAAGGCATGGCCAACGACGGGCGGCGTGACCGGTTGGAAGCTCAGTATTCGAACACTCTCGATCCGCAAGACCGGCTGGTGGGCTCGCTGTTCCTGGCGGGCAACCGCTACGGCGTGAAGGGAATTCCCGATGTGACCAATTCGGTCGCCCCGATCGCCGACCTCACCTATGCGCTGATCCAGGCGCGTCCGTTGGTCAACCTGACCTACAACATCGATGCCGAGTATCTGTTCGGCACAAAGAACTTCTTTAATTCCGACGGCCAGGAGTATTCGCCGCTGCCGATCACCAGCCGTGAGATCCATTCCGCCATCGCGACCATTTCGGGCTTCGTCACTGACTACATGCGCTACACCGTGTCCGGCGGTTACCAGTTCGACCGCCTGGACCTGCTGTCCAAGGGCCCGCGGTTCACCGGCGAGTTGTCCTATGAACCGACGCCTGAGTTCGAATTCGGCGCCAATTACCTGTATTCCGTGGCTACGAGCCGCGGTTCGGGCGACATCGTGAACCGGTACGGGCTTTATCTTCTAATGCGGTTTTGAGACGCGGCGGGCAAGGTCCGCCGCTAGATTGGATATGACGAAAAGGGAGGCCACGGCGTGAAGGGCGAAACGAGACGAATGGGCGGCTGGCGCGCGGGCGCCGCCGTTCTGCTGTTGGCCTTGCTCGGCGCGTGCAGCGGGGTGCCCAGCCCCGTCTATGTCAACGCGTCCGCGCCGCCCCAGCGCGGCATGACCGTGGCCATCCTGCCGTTCGAGAATCTCTCCACCGATCCCAACGCGGGAACCATTCTGGCCCAGATGACGGCCAGCGAGCTTTACGCCCGCAATCTCTTCAAGCTGATGGAGGAGACCGAGGCCCGCCGCCGTGCTTTGGAAGCCCGCATCGATTTGTCCCAGCTTGGCGAGGCGACTGCCGCGGGCGCCGCGGCCAAGGCTCTGAGTGTCGATGCGGTGCTGATCGGCAGCGTGTCGGAATACCGCTATCAGCACGGGCTTAAGGAAGAGCCGACAGTCAGCGTCACGGCGCGGCTGGTGCGGGCCGACGGCACGGTGATGTGGGCGACCACGCGCTCCAGCATCGGCGGGGGTTTTCTCCAGCGCGGCAGTCTGAGCGAGACGGCGCAGAGTGTCGCGGCGTTGATGGTACAGAATCTGGCCTCCGGGACCCAGTAAGAGAGCGGCAATGGCCACCGGCAGGGAAACGCCCGACGTCTGCCTGATCCTGGAGGGTACCTATCCCTATATCGCGGGCGGGGTGTCGTCCTGGGCGCACGACCTGATCCAGTCCTATCCCCATCTGCGGTTCCACCTGGTCTCGCTGCTGCCCAAGCGGGAAGAGCGCAAGCTGCGCTACCAACTTCCCGCCAACGTCACCGGACTAACCCATATTTATATTCAGGAAATGCCGCTCGGCGCGCCGCGTGTCCCGGGCGCCGCGCATCTGTTCGACGGGCTGGAAGCGCCGTTGGAGCGGTTGCAATCGCCCAAGGGCGGGCGCGACGACGTGGCCGCCGTCATGGCGCTGCTGGCGCCCCATCGCAGCAAGATCGGCCGCGGCCTGCTGCTCAACTCGCCGTTGGCGTGGGACATGCTGGTCCGCATGTACGAGGCGACCCATCCGGAAAGCTCGTTCCTCGACTATTTCTGGTCCTGGCGCGCGCTGGTCAGCGGCCTGTTCTCGGTCATCCTGGCCGAGATGCCGCCCGCGCGCGTCTATCACACGGTCTCGACCGGCTATGCCGGCCTGTTCGCCGCGCGTGCCCACGTCGAGACCGGGCGGCCCGCCATCGTGACCGAACACGGCATCTACACCAACGAGCGCCGCATCGAGATCGCCATGGCCGATTGGCTGTCGGAGGCGTCGACCGAGGGTCTCCAGATCAACATCTGGAAGCGCAGCCTGAAGGACATGTGGATCGACACCTTCGCCAGCTATTCGAACGCCTGCTATGGCGCCTGCCAGAAGATCATCACGCTCTACGAAGGCAACCAACAGTTCCAGCTCGACGACGGCGCGCCGCGCGAGAAGCTGTCCATCATCCCCAACGGCGTCGACGTCGCGCGTTACGAGAAGGTACGGGCGCCGGGCACGGCGCCGCGCGATGGCGGCGCGCCACCCCACGTGGCGTTGATCGGTCGCGTGGTGCCGATCAAGGACATCAAAACCTTCATCCGCGCCTGCGGGATGATGCGCGACCGCGTGCCCGACCTGCGCGCGAGCATTATCGGACCCGATGACGAGGACGAGGAGTACGCGCGCGAATGCCGCGAGATGGTCGCGCAGATGGGGCTGGGTTCGACCATCACCTTCACCGGCCGCGTGAAGCTGGACGACATCCTGGGCCAGATCGACGTGCAGGTCCTGACCAGCATCTCCGAAGGCATGCCGCTCGTGATTCTGGAGGCGGGTGCCGCCGGCATCCCCAGCGTCGCGACCGACGTCGGCGCTTGCCGCGAGCTGATCATGGGGCGCAGCAGCGAGACGCCCAGGCTGGGTGCGGCCGGTGCCGTGACCGCCTTGTCCAATCCCAAGGCCACGGCCGATGCCTGCGTGCCGCTGCTGAACGACCGCGAATGGTATCTGTCGTGCAGCGCGGCCATGCGCGAGCGCGTGCGCAGCTATTACGACAAGGTCGATCAGGTGCGCGTCTATGGCGCGTTGTACGACGAGCTGCGCGCCATGCCCGACGCGGTGCCCGCCGCGAAGGCGGCGGAGTAGGGCGATGGCGGGCATCGGCTTCGCGCTCCGGAAACTCGCGCGCCGGGACGACCTCCTCGGCATCCTCCAGGGCTATGCCCACTCGGCGCTGGTCTCGGCCGGTCCGTGGGTGTTCACCGTTCTGTCGCTGGCCGGCATTTCGGTCATGGCCGATGGCTCGATGGCGATCGAGGAGCTGAACACCTTCCGACTGGTCGTGATCTACAACTTCGCCTTCTCGCTGGTCGGCACCGGCCCCGTGCTGATGGTCGCAACGCGGTACCTCGCGGACCAGATCTTCCTGAAGAAGGTCGACGGCGTGGTCGGCATGTTCCTGGGCGCGCTCGGCATCCTGTGCGTGGTGCAGTTCCCGGTCGTGGCCGGCTTCTACTTCCTTTACATCGATACCGAACCGTCGATGCAGCTCCTTGCCGTCGCCAACTACATGGTGGTGACGGGGATCTGGCTGGTCGGCATTTTCCTGACCGCGCTCAAGGACTATGCCGCCATCACCTTCGCCTTCTTTATAGGCATGATGACGGCGGGCGTGGCGGCGCTCCTGCTCGCTCCGGCCTGGGGCGGCGCTGGATTGCTGCTCGGTTTCACGACGGGTTTGGCCGTCATCCTGTTCTCCCTCGTGGCCCGGCTCTTGTCCGAGTACCCGTACCGGGTCGAACGGCCCTTCGCCTTCCTTTCCTACTTTCGGCGCTTTTGGGAACTCTCTGCCGCGGGGTTGGTGCTGAACCTGGCCATCTGGGCCGACAAATGGGTGATGTGGTTCGCGCCCGAACGCGATCTGCGGGCCAGCGGCTTCATCTCGTATCCCGATTACGACACGGCCATGTTCTTGGCCTACCTGACCGTGATCCCGGCCATCGCGGGCTTCATCGTCTCGGTGGAGACCAGTTTCTTCGAACGCTATCTACGCTTTTACCGCGACATCCAGCGTCACGCGACCTTCGCCCAGATCGAGGACAACCAGCGCAACCTCGTGTCGACCGTGCTGCGGGGTCTGCGCAACCTCGTGGTGCTGCAGGGTAGCGTGACCTTCCTGGCCATCGTCCTGGCGCCGCGCTTCATTGCCTCGTTCGGCCTGCCGGCATCCCAGCTCGGCATGCTGCGCATCGGCATGCTGGGCTCGTTCTTCCATGCCCTGGCCATCAGCCTGGCGGTCTTCCTGGCCTATTTCGATCTGCGGAAGCCGATGCTCTTGGTCTATGCAGTTTTACTCGTCACCAACGTGGGCTTCACGTTGGTAACGCTCCATCTGGGCTTCCCCTATTACGGCTACGGCTATTTCCTATCGGCGCTCACGTCTTTTGGCGCCGCGGTACTGGTTCTCGCCTACTACCTGGATCGGCTGCCTTATCTGACGTTTGTGCGCAGCAACACGTCCGTCCAATAAATTTGCGCGGAAATCTCGCCTGCGGTTGATGGTTTTTGCTGCCATGGCTAGGCTGCGGCCAGTCACTGCCTTCACGCACGAGGTCGCTATGTTCCGCCTGTTCGCCGCCGCGCTCTTGGCCCTTGCCGCCCTCTCCTTCGCGACAACCGGAGCCTCGGCCCAGACGCAAGGCGACACTATCGTGGTGGGCGCCGCGGTCTCGCTGACCGGCAAGTTCTCGACCGACGGCCAGCACACGAAGAACGGCTACGAGATGGCCGTGAAGCGTGTCAACGACGCGGGCGGCATCAAGGTGGGCGGCAAAACCTACAAGCTGGAGATCAAGCTTTACGACGACGAGTCCAGCAACGAGCGCGTGGCCAGCCTAGTCGAGCGGTTGATCGTGCAGGACAACGTGAAGTTCATCCTCGGTCCCTACAGCTCGCCGCTGACCGCCGCGATGATCCCCGTGACCGAGAAGTTCAAGGTCCCGATGATCCAGGCCAACGCGGCCTCGCGTTCGCTGTTCACCAAAGGTTATCGCTACATGTTCGCGGTGCTGTCGACGTCCGACCAATATCTTTCAAGCGCGGTGGACCTGTTGGCGGAGAAGGCGAAGGAGGGGGGCAAGCAGCCTTCGTCGCTCAAGGTTGCCATGGCCATGGGTGACGACGCGTTCTCGCTCGACGTCCGCGCGGGCATCCTGGAGGCGGCAAAGAAGAACGGCATGCAGGTCATTATCGACGACAAGGTGCCCGACAACTTCACCGACATCTCGGCCACGCTGGCGCGCGTCAAGGCCGTGAAGCCCGATATTTTCCTGGCCAGCGGCCATGCCACGGGCGCCGCCACGGCCACCAAGCAGGTCGCCGACGCCAAGATCGACGTGCCCATGTTCGCCATGACGCATTGCGACTCGGCGCAGATCGCCGAGAAGTTCAAAGGCATCTCGGAAGGCATCCTGTGCGCGTCGCAGTGGGCGCCAAGCCTGTCCTACAAGGACAAATGGTTCGGCTCGGCCGGCGACTACAACAATCTGTTCAAGAAGAGCTACAACTACGAGGCGCCTTATCAGGCCGCGGAGTCGTCGGCCGCCGTTCTCGTCTTCGCCGATGCATTTGCCCGCGCGGGCTCGTTCGACACCGAGAAAGTGCGCGACGCCATCGCGGCGACCGACATGGAGACGTTCTACGGCCACATCAAGTTCGACGACACGGGCAAGAACATCGCCAAGCCGATGATGCTCTATCAGGTGCAGAACGCCGACTACGTCGTGGTCGCGCCGACCAAGTTCGCGACCGCCAAGCTGATCTATCCGCGCAAGGCGCCGTGAGCAGGCGCGCCGCTTTGAGCCGGGTGCGCCGCCGCCCATGACGAACCTGCTCTTGCTGTTTGACGCACCTGCGCTCCTTGTGCAGGTGCTGCTCGACGGCATCCTCGTCGGTTCCATCTTCGCGCTGGCGGCCTATGGCATGGCCCTCGTCTGGGGCGTGATGAACATCATCAACGTCGCCCAGGGCGAGTTCGTCGTGCTGGGCGGCTATGTCGCGTTCACCGCGGCGTCGTGGGGCCTGAACCCGTTTCTGTGCGTTCCCGTCGCCGCGGCGGCCTTGCTGATGGTCGGCTGGGCGACCTATCGGGGCGTGATCTACCGCATCGTCGACAAGGACCTGTTCATCTCCGTCCTGGCGACCTACGGGCTTGGCATCCTAATCGCCCAGGTCATCAACCTGGTCTGGGGCGCCGATGTGCGCTCGCTCGATTCGGGTCTGGGCACCTGGTTCATGCTGGACGGCATGGTCACTGTGGCCCAGACGCGCGTGGCCGCCTTCGCGCTCGCGCTTCTCATCGGCGGGGCGCTGCTGCTCTTCCTGCGTCTGACGCGGCTGGGCCGGGCCATTCGCGCCACGGCCCAGAACGCGCGCGCGGCGCGGGCGCTCGGCATCGACACCGATCGCGTCTACGCCGCGACCTATGCCATCAACGCGGCCATCTGTGGCGCGGCCGGTGCCTTGATTGTCATGATCTTCGTGTTGCAGCCCTTCGTCGGTCTCATCTACACCGTGCGCTCGTTCATGATCGTGATCGTGGCGGGGCTCGGCAACCTGGGCGCCGTGATCGGCGCCGCGCTGGGCGTGGGCGCGGCCGAGAATTTTGTCGGCTTCATCTTCGGCACGCAGTTCCAGGCCGCCTTCGTGTTCTCTTTCCTGGTCATCGTGCTGGTGGTGCGCAATCTGCGCCTGCAACGGCGCCGGATGTACCTGAAATGAGTGCGAAGGGTCGCGGCCGGCTTCTGGCGGTCCTGCTTTTGGCCCTGACGATCGCGGCGCCGCTTCTCATACCTGCCCTCACGGTGCAGTTCGCGACGCTGTGGGTGATGATCATCCTGGCGCTCACCTGGGACATCCTGGGCGGCCAGATGGGCTACAACTCCTTCGGCAACGTGGTGTTCTTCGGCGTCGGCATGTACGCCAGCGCCATCGTCCAGGTCGGGCTGTTCCACGATGTCGGCGCCTACACGGCGGCTTCGGGCACGGGCGTCTATCCCTTCACCCCGCAGCAATATTACGTGGGCCTGGCACTGGGCATCCTGGCCGCGCCCATCGCGGCCGTTTCCGTCGCGGCGCTGCTCGGCACGGGCATGCTGGGCTTGCGCGGCCACTACTTCGCCATCGGCACGCTGGGCCTCGGCATCGCGGGCGGCGAGTTCGCGGCGTCGTGGGAATATGTCGGCGGCGCGTCGGGCTTCCTGCTGCCCGTCTTTCCCGGCGCCTACGAGACCCGCGCCCTGTTCTTCTACGGGCTATGTGCTGCGCTCGGCATCGCGACCTTCCTCGTCTTGCGGTGGCTCTATGCGGGACGATTCGGCCTGGCGCTCAACGCGATCCGCGACGATGAGGACAAGGCCGAGGCGTTGGGCCACCACACCGTGCGCAACAAGGTCTTGGCCTGGTGCGTTTCGGCGTTTTTCGTCGGGTTGGCGGGCGCCATTTTCGGCAACATGAACGGGCTGATCGAACCGCGCGAGGTGGCCTTCTCCGGCGCCACCTTCGGCGTCTGGATGGTGCTGATGGCGTTGCTCGGTGGGAAGGGGACGCTGTGGGGCCCGGTGATCGGCGCCGTCATCTTCCATGTCTTCAAGGAATTGTTCTGGACCTATCTCCTGGGCTGGCAGCGGGTGGCGCTGGGGCTTCTGATCGTCGGCATCGTGCTGTTCTTCCCGCTGGGCCTGCTCGGCTATGCGCGCGAACGCTGGCCGTCCTTGTTCGGACGGCACGTTGCCGAGGGCGCCAAGCGATGACTTCGTTGCTCGAGGTCCGCGACGCGACCAAGCGCTTCGGCGGCATCGTCGCCAACGAGGGCGTCAGCCTGTCCGTGCGGGCGGGCGAGATCGTCGGCCTGATCGGCCCGAACGGCTCGGGCAAGACGACCCTGTTCAACTCCATCGTCGGCCACCATGCGCTCGACGCGGGCTCGATCCGTTTCGACGGGCACGAGATCACCGCCATGCGGGTGCCCCAGATCGCGCGGCTGGGCCTTTTGCGCACCTTCCAGCAGACGCGCGTGTTCCGCGGAATGACCGGCATCGAGAACATGTTGGCCAGCGCGCCGCCCGAGGGAACCGGTCTCGCGGCCGTGTTCGGCCGGTCGCAGCCAAAGGAGGCCGCGCGCGCCGTCGATCTGCTCCAGTTCGTGGGGCTATACGAAAAGCGCCATCTGCGCGCGGGCGAACTGTCCTTCGGCCAGCAGAAGCTGTTGGAATTCGCCATGGCGCTGATGCGCTCGCCGCGCATGCTGCTGCTGGACGAACCCACGGCTGGCATTAACCCGACACTGATCAACAATCTGGTCGACCGGCTTCAGCGCGCGAACGCCGAGCTGGGCATCACGCTGTTAGTCATCGAGCACAACATGCCGGTGATCATGCGGCTCGCCCGGCGTCTCTACTGCCTGGCGCATGGTAAAATCCTGGCCGAAGGCGCGCCCGAACAGGTCCAGCGCGATCCGCGCGTGCTGGAAGCCTATCTGGGGGCGGCATGAGCGACGCGGCCGCCGCACTCGGCCTGTCGCGCGATGCCGCGCCCGACCGCGCGCGCTTGGCGTCTGTTTCGGCCGCCGAGCCGTTCGTCAGTATCGAAGGCCTGGTCGGCGGGTATGGCCGTGCGGAAATCCTGCACGGCGTCGATCTCGTCCTCGGCCGCGGCCAGTCCTTGTGCCTGATCGGGCCGAACGGTGCGGGCAAGTCGACTGTTCTCCATTGCCTGTTCGGCTTCGCCCAGGTGTTCGATGGGCGCATTTCCGTCGGCGGCAAGGACATCACGCGCCTGTCCTCGAGCCGCAAGCTCAAGGAGGCCGGCATTGCCTACGTCCTCCAGGACAATTCGGTTTTCCCCGACCTGACGGTCGAGGAGAATCTGCTGATGGGCGGGTTCCTTCTGCCCGGCACCAAGGATGCCAAGCTGGCGGCGGAACGCGTCTTCGACCGTTACGACCGGCTCGCGAAGCGGCGCGGGGAGCGCGCCAAGGTCCTGTCAGGCGGCGAACGGCGCTTGCTGGAAATCTCGCGCGCGTTGATCATGGACCCGGCGGTGCTTTTGATCGACGAACCGTCGATCGGCTTGGAACCGCGCTACATCGATCTCGTTTTCGAAGTGTTGACCGATCTGCAACGCAAGGACGGCAAGACCATCCTGATGGTCGAGCAGAACGCCAAGAAGGGCCTGGAATTCGCCGACATCGGCTATGTGCTGGTCGCCGGGCGCGTCGCGCTGGCGGGCTCGGGCCGCGATCTGTTGGCCAATCCCGACGTTGGCCGCCTGTTCCTGGGCGCGTGACGATGGCGGCCGGAACGAAAGCATCCGGCGCCACGATCTACACGGTCGGTCATTCCAATCATGCCTGGCCGAAATTCTTGGACCTTCTGGTGCAGAACCGCATCGCGCTCGTGGTCGATACGCGCGGCCAGCCGTTCTCGCGCTTCAATCCCCAATTCAACCGCGAACGGCTGAAGGAATCGCTGGCGGGCGGCGAGATCGATTACCTCTGGCTCGGCGACCGTCTGTCCGGCCGGCCGCAAGATCCTGCGCTGATGGGTGCGGATGGCAAGCCCGATTGGGCGCGCGTCGCATCCGCGCCGGCATTCGTTGAAAGCATCAGCCAAGTCGCCGCTCTGACAAAGAAGCCGGTGGCCGTTTTATGCGCGGAGGAAGATCCGCGCCGCTGTCATCGCCGTTTCCTGCTGACGCCGCCGCTCATGGGCCAAGGGCTGACGGTTCTGCATATCCGCGGCGACGGGCGGATCGAGCCCGAGCAGGACATCCGGGCAAAAGAGAAGGCACGGCCGTCGCAGCTCGATCTCTTCTCCTAAAACCCTGCTATTCAATCATTTCGGGGCGTGACCGGCGTCACAGACGGGGCCGGTCTCCAGGCCGATTATTCTGTCATCCAAACGATGGTGAGTGACATGAGCGGTTTCATTTCGGCTTTCCAGTTTCTCGCGGAAATCCTGTGGGGTGAGCCCCGCCAGGCGGTTCGCGTCCACCGCGCACCGGATCGCCGCCTGCGCTAGCGTCCGTGACGCGGCCGCCGCGCGCCGATAGGCTTCCCTTCGTCCGACGACGGAGGGAGCCATGCGCGCGGCACGACATCACGCAAACGGAAAGCCGCTTCGGCTTGAAACGATAGAAGAGCCGAAAGCCGGCGCGGGTGCCGTTGTGGTGCGCGTGCTGGCGACGTTCGTTTCTCCTTCCATGAAGGCGATCCTGGCCGATCCGGGCGGCTATCCCATGCCGCCCGCGCCTTTCGTGCCGGGCATGAGCGTCGTGGGCGAAATCGAGACGCTCGGCAAGGGCGTGCAGGGCTTGGCACCCGGTATGCGCGTCTACTGCGATCCCTACATCGCATCCCCCAATCTGACCGCGCCGCCGGACGGCGCCTTCATTGGATATTTCGGCTTTACGCCCGCGGCCGCCGGCGTGCTGGCGCGCTGGCCGGATGGCGGCTTCGCGGAGAAGGCGGTTTTTCCCGCTGAATGCCTGACGCCTCTGGGCGATGCCGGGCATGGGGTCGAGCCCGCGGTGCTCACGCGTCTCGGTCATATCGGCACGGGACACGAGGCCTTGCTGCGCGGCGGCTTCCAGCCTGGGCGCATTGTTCTTGTCACAGGCGCCACGGGGCTTCTGGGCGTCAGCACGGTGATGCTGGCCCTAGCCATGGGGGCGGGACAGGTGATTGTCGCCGGCCGCCGCGCCGATGTCCTGGCCCGCTTGCACAGCCTGTCGCCGCGCCGCGTGCGCGCCGTGACCGTGAGCGACACGGCGCGGCTGACCAAGGAAGCGAGCGGCGCCGATCTGCTGGTCGAATGCATGGGACGCACGCCCGATGCCTCGGTGCTGTCCGCCGCCATCGCCGCGCTGCGGCCGGGCGGCAGCGCCGTGCTGGTGGGCGGAGGCGGTGCGCTTCCGCTCAACTATGGCGATCTCCTGATGCGCGATCTGGTTGTGCGGGGATCGCTGTGGTTTCCGCGCCGCGCCATTGCCGACATCCTGACCTTGATCGGGACGGGCGCGCTCGACTTGGCCACCGTCAAGGCGCGGCGTTTCTCCTTGGACGAAGCCAACGACGCCATCGCCGCCGCGGCCGCGCCGGAGCGTGCGGGTGGCTTCGAGCATTGCGCCGTGGTGCCGCGCTAGCAGGATTTGCCACCGCCGCCCGAATCACGCATCGTTCGGCTAGGGGGAAGGGGTCGCGATGGCGCGCTTCACGGTCATTCGTGGCGGACTGTTGCTCGATGCGCCGGCGCACGCCGCGTCCGCGCACGATATCCTGATCGATGGCGATACGATCCTTGAGATCGCGCAACCCGGCGCGGCCGTGCCGGGCGATGCGACCGCGATTGATGCAACCGGTCGTCTGCTGATCCCTGGCCTGATCAACGCCCACACCCATGGCAACGGCAACCTGGCCAAGGGCATGGGCGACCGTTGGACGCTCGAGACGCTGCTGAATGCCGGCGTCTTCCTCAACGGTCATCGCACCGACGAGGACAAGTATCTGAGCTGCCTATTGGGTGGGCTGGAGATGATCCGCTCGGGCACGACGGCCTGTTACGATCTGCTCGGGGAATCCCCGCTGCCGACGGTGGAAGGGTTCCATGCTGCGGCGCGCGGGTATGACGAAGCCGGCGTGCGCGTTCTGCTGGCGCCTATGGTGGGCGATCACAATGTCTACACCGCGATTCCCGGCCTGATCGATTCCTTACCGCCATCCCTGCGCGCCTATGCCGAGCGTTACGAATCCGCGCCCACGGATCAGATGCTGGCTGCGGTCACCGCGCTGCTGCGTGGCTGGCGCAGTCCCAGCCCGCGCATCACCCTGGCCATGGCGCCGACGGTGCCGCTCTATTGCAGCGACCGTTTCATCACGGGTTGTCGCGATCTCGCGCGCGATGCGGGCATGCGCCTGCAGATGCATATCGGGGAATCGAAAGCCGAGGCCGTGGGCGGCATCCGCCGCTATGGCAAGACGCTGACGGCCCATTTAGACGAGATCGGCTTCCTGGGGCCGGACGTCACGGCGGCCCATGGCGTCTGGCTCGACGATGAGGATATGGCGCGCATGGCCCATCACGGCGTCGCGGTGGCGCATAATCCCGGCAGCAACCTGCGCCTGGGTTGTGGCATCGCGCCGGCGGGCAAGCTGCGCGCGCGGGGCGTTCCCGTGGGCGTCGGCACCGATGGCTCGCACTGCGCCGATGGGCAGAACATGTTTCTGACCATGCGGACCACGTCCTTGGCCAGCCGCATCACCTCGGCGGATTACCGCGAGTGGCTTGCGACCGAAGATGTCGTCTTCATGGCGACCGAAGGCAGTGCGCGGACGCTGGGAATGGAAAATTCGATCGGGCGATTCGCGCCGGGCTATAAGGCCGACATCGTCTTTCTCGATCTTGGTCATGTGAATTTCGTGCCGCTCAACGATCCGACTAACCAGGTCGTCACGACCGAGAACGGCGCGGCGGTCGACAGCGTGATGATCGGCGGCCGGCTTGTGCTGGACCATGGCCGCTTCCCGCATGTGGATTTCGATCGGCTGCGCCGCCGTATCGCGGAGCGCATTGGCCACCTGCGGGCGATGAATGCGGACGACAAGCGGATCGCGGCGCTGCTGGAGCCGGCCGTCGGCAGTTATTGTGTCGGCCTGGCTCGCGAGCCGTACCATATCGAGCGGCGCTTGCCGCAATGAGGACATTGAAAGGGAGAAAGACATGACGTTTTCCATCGCCGCGCGCTGCGAACGCACGGGCGCCTTCGGCATCGGTATCACCACCGGCAGCATTTGCGTCGGCGCGCGCTGTCCCTTCGTCCTCTCGGCCACGGGCGCAGTACTGAGCCAGCATTCGACCGATCCGGGCTTGGGCTTGCGCGGCATCGAACTTCTCAAGGCCGGCAAGTCGGCCCAGCAGACGATCGACGAACTGGTGAAGACCGGACACAAACTATCTTGGCGCCAGTTGGCCGTGGTGGACCGCAACGGCACGGTCGCGCATTTCACGGGTGATGATTGCTCGCCAGAGCGCGGTGGCCATGCGGGCCCAAACTGTGTGGCCATCGGCAATCTTTTGCGCCGGAAAGAACTACCCAAGGCCATGATCGACGGGTTCATGGAGCGGCCCCAGGACATGCTGGCCGAGCGTCTGTTGCGCGCGCTGGACGCGGGCATTGAGGCCGGCAGCGAGGTTAACCCGCTACGTTCGGCGGCGCTTTTGGTGGCGGAAAAGTTTCCGTTTCCGGAGGTCAACCTGCGTGTCGACTGGCATGACCAGCCGGTCGCAAAGCTGCGCCGGATTTGGAACCGCTATAAACCGGACCAAGCTACATATATGCAGCGCGTAACCGACCCCGATAAGGCGAGGCAGACTTGAGCCTTTGGGGCAAAGGCTGCGCGGACGACCTGGGTTAAAATTCTTTGGGGCGCGCGCCATGCCAGCGCATTCGAGCGCGATGAAGATTGTGCCCGCTTCGTCGTTAACCCATGTTGCACGAATAATGCGTGCATTTGGCTGACATATATCAGGCTGGTGTGAGCGCGATGTTTGGCCATTGGTTTCTGACGGACGATATTCCGCTCAGCTTGTGCATCCCGTTCGGCCACGATCCGTCTCTGGTCGTCTTGTCGTATCTCGTCGCGGCATTCGCGGCCTATACGGCGTTCCATCTCATCTCCCGTATCCGCGCGCGTTCCAACCGGCGTCTCTGGCTGATGACGGCGGGGATCAGCATGGGGTCTGGCATTTGGGCGATGCATTTCATCGCCATGCTGGCCGTCGAGATTCCCATTCCATTGAAATTCGACGTCATGTTGACCGGCTTGTCCGCCGTTTTTGCTGCGCTGTCCAGCGCGCTGGCGTTCGCGCTTGCGACACCGAAGGGTCAGCCACGGTTTTCCCGCCTTCTTGCGGCCGGCACCGTCCTTGGTGGCGGCATCGGCCTGATGCATTACACCGGCATGGCCGCGCTGCGTGTCCCGGCGCGGATTTTTTACGACCCCTGGCTTTTCGGACTGTCGGTCATCGTGGCGGCGACGTTTTCCACGGCGGCGCTGATCGTCCTGACCCGCGTACAGATCGGGTCGGGCAAGGCTCGGCTATTGCCACAGCTTTTTAGCGCGGCGGTGATGGGGCTTGCCATCGTGCTGATGCACTACACGGGGATGTTCGCCACGTATTTTATGCCGGAGCCCGGCGCCGCGGCGACGGGTGTCGCGGTGGATCCGAAGATCATGGCTCTCGCGGTCGGCCTCGCCGCGATCATGCTTGTGGGCAGCGCGCTGATCGCCGCTCTGTTCGACCAGCGTGCGGAAGAAGCGGAAACGGACCTTCGGGAAAGCCAGCAACTGCTGCGCCGAGTGATAGACAGTTCGGGGGACGGCATCCTGGTATCCGATGCGGATGGAGACGTGCGCATCTGCAACCCCGCGGCCATCTCGCTCCTTGGCCTCTCTTCCGAAGAAATCATTGGTCGCCCGCTCGGTTCCCTGTTTCCCGGCGTCTCGACGGCGATCGGCGGCGGTTTGCCCGAACACATAGAAGTCGCGATCGGGCGCAACGGCGAGGATGTGCAGATCGAATGCATCCTCTCGCGCATGGACCACGCTGGATCGACGATGACGGTATGCGTCATGCGCGACATTTCCATACGTAAGAAAACCGAGGCGGCGCATGCCGCCGCGGCGGAAAACGCAATGCGCGCAAACCGCGCCAAGTCGGAATTCCTGGCCATGATGAGCCATGAAATTCGCACGCCGATGAACGGAGTCCTGGGGTTGAGCGGTCTTCTTCTCGATACGCCGCTCGACGATATCCAGCGCGACTATGTCAAGTCGATCATCGAATCCGGCGATGCGCTGATGACCGTCATCAACGACGTACTCGATCTATCCAAGATCGAGGCCGAGCGCCTGGAATTGGAGGCCGCGGACTTCGACGTGGCGGAGGTCGTGGACAGCGTGCTTCAGCTCCTGTCGGCGAAAGCCTCGGCCAAAGGCATCGAACTGTGCGCTTCGATCGAGTTCGACGTGCCGCGTAAGCTGAAGGGCGACTCGTCCCGACTCCGCCAAGTCTTGCACAATTTAGTCGGTAACGCGGTCAAGTTCACCGAACAGGGCGGCTGTAGCGTCGCGGTCTCGATTGATCGTACGGACAAGGATGGTGTCGTGGCGCGTTTCGCGGTGACCGATACCGGAATTGGCATCGATCCGCAGGACGTGCCGAAGCTCTTTGAAAGTTTTTCCCAGGTCGATGCTTCTATCACGCGCCGCTATGGCGGTACGGGCCTCGGACTGTCGATTTCAAAGCGCCTTGTCGGATTGATGGAAGGCGAGATCGGCGTAGAAAGCATTCCGCATCGCGGCAGCACCTTCTGGTTCACGTTACCTCTGGGATTCGCCGAGGCATGCTTTGTCGACGACCGCATCGATGCCGTCGCGCTGCTGCGCGGGCGTCGCGCGCTGGTAGTGGACGACAATCCGGTGAACCGCACGGTTCTTGTGCGGCAATTGGCGTCGTTCGGCATGGTCCCTCGAGCCGCACAGGACGCCGGGGTGGCGCTGGACCTTCTTGCGGAAGCCCGTTCTCAGAATGCGCCCATCGAGGTGGCGATCATCGACCATATGATGCCGGGCGTGGATGGTATCGAGTTGGCACGGCGGATCAGGGACGATTTGGCGAACGCCGGCATCAAGCTGATTCTCTGTTCGTCCGCGGGCCTTATCACCAGCACCCATAGGGCCGCCGAGTTGGGATTCGACGCGCTGATGCACAAGCCTGTGCGGCAAGCCGCGCTCTTGGAGCAATTGACCGCGTTGTGGTGTGACCGGGCCCGCCGGGGCGGCTCCGCACGCTCCACGTCCGAAGAGCCGGTGGTGCACGGCCGAAGTGTCATGCGCGTGCTCATCGTCGAGGACAGCGAGATAAACCAGAAGGTCGCGCGCGCGCTGGCCGAAAAGGCCGGTTATCGCTGCGAGGTGGCCGCGAACGGAATCGAGGCGCTGGCCGCGATCCGCGAGCGTCCCTATGACGTCATCCTGATGGACGTCCAGATGCCTGAGATGGACGGCTACACCGCCACAAGACGGGTTCGGGCGCTTGCCGGCCTCATTGCCCGGACGCCGGTCATTGGGATGACGGCGAATGCCATGAAAGGTGATCGGGAAAAATGCCTTGAGGCCGGCATGGACGATTATATCGCCAAGCCGATTAATACCAAGGAGTTCATCCAAAAGCTGGAATACTGGACAACCGTGTCGAAAGCCACGCGCGCATAGCGAAACCGTGGCGGCGCATTCCGGATTACCCGGACAGTTTGCCTGAACGCGACGCGGCGCAGCGTTCGCGGAACGCGAGCGCGAACGGGTCGATCGCGCCGAAGCGATCGGGCCGGAACGGCGCCAAGTCGAAGGATGGCGTACGGCCCAAGGCCGTCTCGGCAACGCCCAGGCCGATTCCCCCCGAGCAGGCGATACCCGAGCCGCAGCATCCCGCGGCGGCGAAGAAGCGCGCGGCGCCGGGCACCGGTCCCAGCACGAACTCTCCGTCCGGCGTATAGGCCGACAGGCCCGCCATGAAGCGCACGAAGTGAAGGGTGTCGAGGCTGGGGAAATAGGCGCGTAACGGACCCGCACCTTCCAGCAGCATGGCATCGGCTTCCTCGTCGCTATTGCGCACCA
Source organism: Alphaproteobacteria bacterium (assembly GCA_050180485.1). Taxonomy (GTDB): domain Bacteria; phylum Pseudomonadota; class Alphaproteobacteria; order CADEGL01; family CADEGL01; genus CADEGL01. The sequence continues at coordinate 29,038 of JBFXED010000011.1, forward strand.
GCCCGTCCACGTCGTCGGGCAGGGCGCGCGGGTCGAGCGAAAGGGATTTCCGTTCACGTAGGCCGATGATGGCGCCGCCCACCTCGGGCCGCACATAGGCGCGCGCGTCGGGCAGGATCGCGTAGGTCATGTCGGGTGGAAAGCCCGCGTCTGGCGCGGCCACCCAATAATGGCTCCAAACCGGCGCCATCGGCAGGCTGACGCCGGCCTCCCGCGCGATCAGGCCAGCCCATGCGCCCGCGGCGTCGATCACGGCGCCCGCGTGAATCTCGTCTGTTGCGGTCTTTACGCCAAGCACCTCGCTTCCGCGGCGCACTAGGCCGGTGACGGCCGTGTTCGTCCGCACCACGGCGCCGTGCGCGCGGGCCGCCGTGGCATAGGCGTTGGTGAAGAGATGGGGGTCGGCAATCATGTCACCCGGCGTCAGGGCGATGGCCGTGGCACTCGAGGCATCGAGCCAGGGCGTATGCTGCTTGGCTTCGTTTGCGTCGATCCAAGCGATCTCCACGCCGGCCCGGTGGGCCTCCTCGGCATGCATCCTGAGCGGCGTTTCGGTCGCGGGCGTGGACGCGACATGCAGGCTGCCCGTGCGGCGCAGGCCGAAATCGTCCTTCTGCTCCGCGCGCAGCTCCTCGATCGCGGCGAAGGTGCGCTGGACCATGTGAAGCTGCGAGGGTTTGTAGCGGATTTGTGTCAATAGAGCCGCCGCGCGCGGCGTGGCCTGGGAGGCGATCTGGTTGCGTTCCAGCACCAGGACCGAGGCCGCTCCCATGCGAACCACGTGATAGGCCGTTGAAATGCCGAGAATGCCGCCGCCAATGATGACGAGATCAAAGCGCTCGGCCATGGAACTTGTCCCCGGTGGAGATCAGGGAGTCAGAATAGATCGCGGACGCGGCGACGCAACATGGTCCCGTGCAATGACGATTGCGTGCCGGAGGGCCGTGTTCCGGCGGAACGGACCCTCGCCGGGGGCGAAACCTTGCCGCTTTCTGGTCGGAATTATGGAACTCGCGACGGGGAGAGCCGTTTCGTTCCCATGACCATCCTGTTGCATTTCGATAATCCCCATCAGTTCACTGTCCTGGTCGACGGCAAGGAGCGCGCACGCATCCGCAAAATGGCTGAGAATTGGCGCCTTTTTCGCACCGATCAGGAGCGCTATTCGGACGTGGATGTGACAACGGCCATCCGCGATCACCGCAAGCTGCGCACGATCATCCGCGAGATCCTGTCGACCGACGCGGCCTGACGCGATGGCATGGCTGCTCGGGGCTTTCGTTCTGGCCGGCCTCGTGGCCATGATCGCGACGGTCAAGGGCCGCTCCGGCGTTTCGTGGTTCGTTTACGCGCTGCTCGTTTTTCCCGTCGCTTTCGTCCACGTCCGGATGATCCGCGATCGCCGCCCCGAGGCCGGCTTCAAGCCGCGAACGGCCGCGCAAGCCGATGCCGAGATCGCGGCGAAGCTGCGTCAGGGCTACGTCATCCGCCATCCGGGAGACGGGCCGTCTCCGCCGCGCTGACACGGATTTTTGCTTTTAATTTGGATTCTTGGCCGATCGACCGCGAAATGGTCGGAGTGAGAGGATTTGAACCTCCGGCCCCTACGTCCCGAACGTAGTGCTCTACCAGGCTGAGCTACACTCCGATTTCGGCTGGCAGGGCGGTTATATAGCGCCCAAGGGCCGGGGTCGCAACCGCACCGGGCGGCCCGTGCCCTAGTAGGCGCGGTCGATGCAGAAATCGATAACTTCGAGCAAGGCGGCCTTTTCCGGGCCGTCGGTGAAAATGCCAAGGGCGTCGCGGGCAATCGAGCCGTAGTGGCGCGCGCGCTCCACCGTGTCGCGCAGCGAGCCGTGGCGTTCCATGAGCGCGATGGCACTGGCGAGGTCCGTCTCGTCCTGCTTCATGTCCTCCAGCGTGCGGCGCCAGAAGCTGCGCTCCTCGTCGTCGCCCCGGCGGAAGGCCAGGATGACGGGCAGGGTGATCTTGCCGTCCTGGAAATCGTCGCCCACGGTCTTGCCCAAGGTGGCTTGGGCGGCTGAATAGTCGAGTACGTCGTCGACCAGCTGGAAGGCGATGCCCAGGTTGAGGCCGTAGCTTTCTAGCGCCTCTTCCTCGACGCGGGGACGGCCGGCCACGACCGCGCCGATCCGGCAGGCCGAGGCGAACAGAGCCGCTGTCTTGCAGCGGATGACCTCGAGATAGGCCTGCTCGCTGGTCGCCGTGTCGTTGGCGGTCACGAGCTGCTGCACCTCGCCTTCGGCGATGGTGGCCGAGGCGCGGGAAAGAATGTCGAGCACCGACAGCGAGCCATCCTCGACCATGAGCTGGAACGAGCGGCTGAACAGGAAATCGCCGACCAGCACGCTGGCCTTGTTGCCCCACACGGCGTTGGCCGTGGCGCGGCCGCGGCGCAGCGCGCTGTCGTCCACGACGTCGTCGTGCAGGAGGGTCGCGGTGTGGATGAACTCGACGGCCGCGGCCAGCGCGATATGCCGCTCGCCCTTGTGGCCGCACATGCGCGCGGCGGCCAAGGTCAGCATCGGGCGCAGGCGCTTGCCGCCCGCCGCGATGATGTGGCCGGCCAGTTGCGGGATCAGTTCCACCGAGCTGCGCATGCGGCGCAGGATGACTTCGTTGACCTTGTTGAGGTCGTCGGAACACAGCGCGTGCAGCCGCTCGATGCCCGCGCGACTGCCTTTTCCCGGTTCGGTCCCGAACTTGACGACGACCGCCACAGAGGCCCCCTTCACGTCGTATGATGATAATGGCGGCAGAATAAGCGCGGACGGCAACCGGTCAAGGGAAACCGGCCCGCGGCTCCTGCGAAGGAAGGGGATTTGCGCGAATTGTTGCGGTCCAATGACGCGGTGATGCTGTCCTGGGCGATCGCCGTCCTGGAAGCCGAAGGCATCCGGGCCATCCTGCTCGACGCCCATACCAGCGCCGTGGAAGGCAGCATCCTGGCCATTCCCCGCCGCCTCATGGTGGGCGCGGAGGATTATAACCGCGCCCGGCGTATCCTGTCGGATACCGGGGCCGTCGATCTGTCGCCCGACCGGGCGCCCTGGCGCTAGGGTCCGTTCAGGGCACGGCCGGGGCGAAGCCGCGCTCGCCGCACAATGCCTTGATCGCGCGGTAGGCCTTCAGCGGACTTTGATTTTCGTGCAGATCGTCGCGCTTGAGGATGTATTGGAAAAGGTAACTGCGGAAATCGTTGAGGCTGACCTGGTTGGTGCAGTCGAGCAGCCATTTCTCGCTGATCTCCGGCGCGCCGAAGGCGGGCGCCAGGAACATCCCTTCCAGAAGCCCCATGAGATAGGCCCGCTTTTCCAACCCATCCATGTCCATGTATCCCTTCCCGGTGACATAACCGCCGACGATGCGCACGGGCGGGGCGTCCTGGCTCCAGGCGGGCAGGGCGAAGACGGTGACGAACAAGGCGATCAAGGCGCGTCTCATAAAGGGCTCCTTTGACGATGGCCAAGAGTGTAGCGCAAAAGCGCAAGCGACGGTTCGAAGGCGAATCCGAGGACCGGCTCCTGGGCGGCTCCGTGCGCCTCTGCCAGCCGCGCGACGGCTACCGCGCGGCGATCGACCCCATCTTTCTCGCAGCTTCGGTGCCTGCGCACATAGGCGACCGGATTCTGGAGTTGGGCGTGGGAACGGGCGCGGCCGCTTTGTGCTTGGCGCGCCGTGTGCCGGGCTGCGGCGTCGTCGGGCTGGAGCGCCAGCGCAGCGTGGCCGCCCTGGCCGCGCGCAACGCTGCGCTGAACGGCATGGCGGACCGCGTCGAGATCGTCGTGGGAGATGTGCTCGATCCGCCCGCTTCGGTGAAGACGCGGCGGTTCGACCATGTGATGGCCAATCCGCCCTATCTGCCGCCTGGACGCGCCGACCGGCGCAAGCCGGACGGGCGCGATGCCAGCAACGTGGAGGGCGACGCCGATCTGCGCGCCTGGGTCGATTGCGCGCTGCGCCGCGTGAAGCCGCGCGGCACGGTCACCTTCATCCATCGCGCGGACCGGCTGGATGCGCTTCTAGCCGCCTTCGAGGGCCGCGCGGGCGGCATCGCCGTCGTGCCGCTATGGCCGAAATCGGGTATGGCTGCCAAGCGTGTAATCGTGCGGGCGCGGACGGGGGTCGCGACGCCCCTGGTCCTGACAGCGGGCTTGGTCCTGCATCGGCTGGACGGCTCTTTTACTCAAGCGGCCGAGCGCATCTTGCGTGAAGGTGCTGCGTTGGAGCCCGCATCGATTGGCAGTAGGACCGCTCCGGATTAAGGTTGCGCCCGCGATGTCTCTACTGGATTCCCTGAAGCGCCTGTTCCGCGCGCCGCCGACGGTGGCCGTCATTCCCTTGTCCGGCGTGATCGGCGCGTTCGGCCTGCGTCGGCGCGGGCTGTCGCTGGAGGCGCTCGCGCCCGTCATCCGCCGTGCGTTCAAGGCGGGTGGGCTGAAGGCCGTGGCGCTTTCCATCAACTCGCCGGGCGGCTCGCCCGTCCAGTCCGCGCTGATCCAGAAGCGCATCCGCGCGCTGGCCGAGGAAAAGAAAGTCCCCGTCTTCGCCTTCGCCGAAGATGTGGCGGCGTCGGGCGGCTATTGGCTCGCGCTGGCGGGCGACGAAATCTATGCCGACGAGAATTCCATCGTGGGATCCATCGGCGTCATCAGTGCGGGTTTCGGCTTTCCCGATGCGATCCGGCGTCTGGGCATCGAACGCCGCGTCCACGCGGCGGGCGAGAAGAAGTCCTTCCACGATCCTTTCCAGGACGAAAAGCCGGAGGACGTCGCGCGGCTGCGCACGCTTCAGGACGAGATTCACGAGAATTTTCGCGCCTTCGTGCGCGCGCGCCGCGCGGGCAAGCTGAAGGCGCCGGAGGCCGAGCTGTTCACCGGCGAGTTTTGGACCGGCCGCCGCGCCGTTTCGCTGGGACTGATCGACGGCCTCGGCGATCTGCGCGCGGTGATGCGCGAACGTTACGGCGAGAAGGTGCGCTTCCGCGTCTTCCGTCAGGAACGCAGCCTGATGGGATCGTTGTTGCGCGGCCAGCAAGAATGGCCGGCCCATACCCTGGCCGCGTTGGACGAGCGTTTATGGTGGAGTCGGTTCGGTCTATGATCCTGAAACTGATCCTTCTCGTCCTTGGCATCTACCTCGTCTGGAAGGGCTTCGGCCTCTACAAGAAGATGGAGGCCACGCGGCAGGAAACGCTCAAGCGCCAGGCGGCCGAGCGAAACACGCCGATCACCACGGACGCGGTCGAATGCCGTCTCTGCGGCACCTATTTCGCGACCAAACCCGCCGCCTGCGGCCGGGCGGATTGCCCGTATAAGGCCTAATCAAGTCCTCATCCTGAGCCTGTCGAAGGATGAGACCCCATGCTTCGACGGGCTCAGCATGAAGCCGAAGAGGTTCTCCGCCTTGCCTTGCGGGGAGGGGGTGGGTCCTGTCCGCCGCGCCCCAATCGCCCCTCGGATACCGGACCGATGACCCTGTCGTTTCAGGACCTGATCCTGAAGCTTCACGCCTGCTGGGCGAAGCAGGGCTGCGTGATTCTGCAGCCCTATGACATGGAGGTGGGCGCTGGCACTTTCCATCCCGCGACCACCTTGCGCGCGCTGGGACCGCAGCCTTGGCGCGCGGCCTATGTGCAGCCCTCGCGCCGTCCGTCGGACGGGCGCTATGGCGAGAATCCGAACCGGCTCCAGCACTATTACCAGTATCAGGCGATCCTGAAGCCGTCGCCCGCCGATCCGCAGGCCGTGTATCTCGACAGTCTGCGCGAGCTCGGCATCGATCCGCTCAAGCACGATATCCGCTTCGTCGAGGACGACTGGGAAAGTCCGACGCTCGGCGCCTGGGGCCTGGGCTGGGAGGTCTGGTGCGACGGCATGGAGGTGACGCAGTTCACCTATTTCCAGCAGGTCGGCGGCATCGACTGCGACCCCGTCTCGGTCGAGTTCACCTACGGGCTGGAACGCCTGGCCATGTACGTGCAGGGCGTCGAGAACGTTTACGATCTCGACTTCAACGGCGGGGGCGTGAAGTACGGCGACGTGTTCCTGCAGTCGGAGAAGGAATTCTCCGCCTACAATTTCGAGCACGCCAACACCGAGATCCTGTTCCGCCATTTCAAGGATGCCGAGGCCGAGTGCGCCGCGCTCTTGGAAAGGAAGCTCGCGCTGCCCGCCTATGACCAGTGCATCAAGGCCAGCCATACCTTCAATCTTTTGGATGCCCGCGGCGTCATCAGCGTGACGGAGCGCCAGGCCTATATCGCGCGCGTGCGCGCGCTCGCCAAGGGCTGCTGCGAGATGTGGGTCGCCAGCCAGACGGCGGCACGCTGATGGCCGAGCTTCTACTCGAAATTCTGTCCGAAGAGATTCCCGCGCGCATGCAGGCGCGTGCGGCGGAGGAGTTGAAACGCCTCGTCTCCGAAAAGCTGAAGGAGGCGGGCCTCACTTTCAGCCGCGCGGATTCCTATGTCACGCCGCGCCGCTTGGCGCTGGTGGTCGAAGGCTTGCCGGAAAAGCAGCCCGACATCGTCGAAGAGAAGAAGGGGCCGCGCGTCGACGCGCCCGAGCAGGCCATCCAGGGGTTCCTCAAATCCGCCGGCCTCGCCTCGGTCGACCAATGCGAAGTGCGCGACGCCGGCAAGGCGCAGGTCTATTTCCACACGGTGAAGAAGCCTGGCCGTGCCACGGTTGAGGTGTTGGCTGAGCTGATTCCGGCCTCGACGCTGGCTTTGCCGTGGCCCAAATCCATGCGCTGGGGGGCGCATCAGGTGCGTTTCGTCCGGCCCATCCACGGCATGATAGCGGTCTTCGGCGGCAAGGCCCTGAAGGGCGCGTTGTCCTTGGGCGATGGCGAAATCGCCTTCGGGGCCTTCACGCGCGGCCACCGTTTCCTGAACGCGACCGGAATCACCGTGCGCGACTTCGCCGACTACAAGGCAAAGCTGCACGGGGCCAGGGTGATCTTGGACCCGGCCGAGCGGCGCGAAGCGATCCGCGAGCAGGCCGCAAAGCGCGCGCAGAGCGCAGGCTTGCGCGTGAAGGACGATGCCGGCCTTCTGGACGAGGTGACGGGCCTGGTCGAATGGCCCGTGGTTCTCATGGGCCGGATCGATCCCCGGTTCATGGAGCTGCCGCCCGAGGTTCTGACGGCCTCCATGCGCGCGCATCAGAAGTATTTCTCGCTCCTAAATGCGGATGGTTCATTGGCGCCCCATTTCCTGGTCGTGGCCAACATGGAGGCCAGGGACGGGGGGCAGGCCATCGTGGCGGGCAACGAGCGCGTCCTGCGCGCGCGCCTGTCGGACGCCAAGTTCTTCTGGGATCTGGATCGCAAGGCACGGCTGGAAGACCGTGTGCTGGCGCTGCGTAACATCGTATTCCACCAAAAGCTCGGTACGGTCGGGCAGAAGGTCGAGCGCATCGCGGCGCTGGCCGTTGATCTGATCGACCACATTCCCGGCGCCGACCGCGATCATGTGCGCAGCGCCGCGATCCTGGCCAAAGCCGATCTGACCACCGGCATGGTCGGCGAGTTTCCCGAACTGCAAGGCGTGATGGGGCGCTACTACGCGCTGGCCCAGGGCGAGAAGCCCGAGGTTGCCATGGCGGTGGCTGAACACTACTCGCCGCTGGGCCCCAATGATCGCTGCCCGACCGCGCCCACCTCGGTCGCCGTCGCGCTGGCCGACAAGCTGGACACGCTGGTGGGCTTCTTTGCCATCGACGAGAAGCCGACCGGTTCCAAGGACCCGTTCGCGCTGCGCCGCGCGGCGCTGGGCGTCATCCGTTTGATCCTCGAGAACAACCTGCGCCTGGCGTTGCGCCCTGCAATCGAGCAGGCATTCAAACTGCATGGCCTGTCTGGAGCCAAGGTGCCGACCGATGATCTGGTGGAGTTCTTCGCCGATCGGCTGAAGGTCCACCTGCGTGAGAAGGGCGTGCGCCACGATCTGGTCAACGCGGTCTTCGCGCTGGGCAGGGAGGACGACCTGGTGCGTCTTCTGACCCGCGTCGACGCACTGGCCGCGTTTCTCAAGACCGACGACGGCGCGAATCTTCTGACCGCGTATAAGCGCGCAGCCAATATCGTCGCGATCGAGGAGAAAAAGGATAAGAAGAATTACGACCAGCCGGTCGAGCCGACCAAGCTGCCCGAGATCGAAGAGCGCCTGTTGATGCAGGAGCTGAAGACGGCGACACGCCATTTCCAGGCCGCGTTGGCGAAGGAGGACTTTGCCCAGGCCATGGCCGAGATGGCCAAGCTGCGCCGAACGCTTGACGCCTTCTTCGACAAGGTCACGGTCAATACGCAGAATCCCGAGTTGCGGGAGAATCGCCTCCGGCTACTCTCCTTCATCCGTGCGACGCTCAATCAGGTCGCCGATTTTTCGAAGGTCGAAGGTTAGGAACCCGGCGGAATATGCGGACCTCCCCGCCGTCCGTTTAGGGTCGGCAGGCAAGGGAGGTCCTTCATGGCTCAGAGCGCGGCGCTCGAAGCGCGCAAGGATATTTCAACCAAGGGCTTTTCCATGACCAAGTGGGTCTACGGTTTCGGCGACGGCAAGGCGGACGGCCGTGCCGACATGCGCGCGCTTTTGGGCGGCAAGGGTGCCAACCTGGCCGAGATGAGCAATATCGGCCTGCCGGTGCCGCCGGGCTTCACCATCTCCACCGAGGTCTGTACCTGGTTCTACGCCAACGGAAACAAGTATCCGGCCGACCTGAAGGACCAGGTCGCGGCGGCGCTGAAATCCGTCGAGGCGTCCGTCGGCGCCAAGTTCGGCGACGCGGAGAATCCATTGCTGGTTTCCGTGCGTTCAGGCGCGCGCGCGTCGATGCCGGGCATGATGGACACCGTGCTCAATCTCGGCCTCAACGAGAAGACGGTCGAGGGTTTGGCCAAACGTTCGGGCGATCCGCGCTTCGCCTATGACAGCTATCGCCGCTTTATCCAGATGTATGCCGACGTGGTGCTGGAGATCGACCGCTACGGCTTCGAGGAGATTCTGGAGCAGGAGAAGGAAGAGCTGGGCGTCACCCTCGACACCGAGTTGGACGCCAAGGCGCTCAAGAAGCTGGTCGCCGCCTATAAGGCCAAAGTCGCCGAGGCGCGGGGCAAACCCTTTCCCGAGGATGTGCACGAGCAATTGTGGGGCGCCATCGGCGCCGTGTTCGGAAGCTGGATGAACCAGCGCGCCATCACCTATCGGCGCCTACACGCGATCCCCGAGGATTGGGGCACCGCGGTCAATGTCCAGGCCATGGTGTTCGGCAACATGGGTGACGACTGCGCTACGGGCGTGGCCTTCACGCGCAATCCGTCGACCGGCGAACGGCTTCTCTATGGCGAGTTCCTGGTCAACGCCCAGGGCGAGGACGTGGTGGCCGGCATCCGCACGCCGCAACCGTTGACCAATGCAGGCAAGGCGACATCGGGCGGCGGCCGGCCCTCGATGGAAGAGGTCATGCCCGACGCGTTCCACGCGCTGGTCGACGTTCAGGCGAGGCTCGAGGCCCATTACCGCGACATGCAGGACATCGAGTTCACGGTCCAGCAGGGCAAGCTGTGGATGCTGCAGACGCGCAGCGGCAAACGCACGGCGCAGGCGGCGCTCAAGGTCGCCGTCGACATGGTGAAGGAAGGCGTCATCAAGGAAGGCGAGGCGCTGCAGCGGCTGGAGCCCACGGCACTCGATCAGCTGCTCCATCCGCGCCTCGATCCCAAGGCCGAGCGCAAGGTGATCGCGCGCGGTCTGCCGGCCTCGCCGGGCGCGGCCTCGGGCTTCGTGACCTTCACCGCCGACGAGGCTGAAAGGCGCGCGGCCGCGGGCGATCCGGTCATCCTGGTGCGGCTCGAAACCAGCCCCGAGGACATCCACGGCATGCACGCGGCCCAGGGCATCGTCACCGCGCGCGGCGGCATGACCAGCCACGCCGCCGTGGTGGCGCGCGGCATGGGCCGCCCCTGCGTCGCGGGCGCGGGCGAGCTCAAGATCGATGCGGGCGCCGGCACCATGTCGGCCGGTGCGGTCGCGGTGCGCGCGGGCGACCGCATCACCATCGACGGCGCATCGGGCCAGATCATGCTGGGCGCGGTCGCCACCATTCAGCCGGAGCTGACGGGCGACTTCGCCACCGTGATGGGCTGGGCCGACAAGGTACGCCGCCTCAAGGTGCGCGCCAATGCCGACCAGCCGGTGGATGCCGAGGCCGCGCGCCGCTTCGGCGCCGAAGGCATCGGGCTTTGCCGCACCGAGCACATGTTCTTCGACGAGACACGCATCGTCGCCATGCGCGAGATGATCCTGGCCGGCGACGAGGCCGGCCGCCGCCGGGCGCTGGCCAAGATCCTGCCCATGCAGCGGCAGGATTTCATCGGTTTGTTCGAGGTCATGGCCGGACTGCCGGTCACGATCCGCCTCTTGGACCCGCCGCTGCACGAATTCCTGCCCCACAGCGAGGCCGATATGGCCGCGGTCGCCAAGGCCGCGGGGGTCGATGTCGCGCTGGTGCGTCAGCGCGCTCAGCGCCTTTATGAATCGAACCCCATGCTGGGCCATCGCGGCTGCCGTCTGGGCATCACCTATCCCGAGATCTACGAGATGCAGGCGCGCGCGATCTTCGAAGCCGCGGTCGAAGCCGGCAAGAAATCGGGCAAGCCCGTGGTGCCTGAGGTGATGGTGCCGCTGGTAGGCGTGAAGAAAGAGCTGGATATCCTTAAGGCCGTGATCGACCGGGTCGCGGGCGAGGTGAAGAAAGCGACCGGCGCCAAGCTCGACTATCTGGTCGGTACCATGATCGAACTGCCGCGCGCCGCATTGCGCGCGAAAGAGATCGCCGAGACGGCCGAGTTCTTCAGCTTCGGCACCAACGATCTGACCCAGACCACCTTTGGCCTGTCGCGCGATGACGCGGGCAATTTCCTGGATTCCTATCTACGCCAGGGCATCGTCGAGCAGGACCCCTTCGTCTCGCTGGATATCGACGGTGTGGGCGAGCTGGTCAAGATCGCGGCCGAAAGGGGTCGCGCCGCGCGCAAGGATTTGAAGCTCGGCATCTGCGGCGAGCATGGCGGCGACCCAGCCTCGATCCGTTTTTGCGAAGTGGTCGGGCTGGATTACGTGTCCTGCTCGCCCTATCGCGTGCCGATCGCGCGGCTGGCGGCGGCGCAGGCTGCGTTGGCCCGCTTCGAGCGCGACGTCTAGCTCGCGTCTTTCTCCGGCAGGTGCATCCAGCCGGGCACGTGGGGCACAAGGCGCGCAGTGCCGGCGATGAGCGCGCCGTTGGCGGCGTCGATGGCATCGAGACGGAGAAGCGCTAGACCATGCCCGTCCCGTGCGCTGCGCATCGTCCCGACATCCTTTCCGTCGAGCAGGACTGGCGTTCCCGCTTCGGGGGGTGCGCCGGAAATCTCGACCGGCACCAGCTTCTTCTTCACCAGCCCGCGATACTTGGTGCGCGCGGTCAGCTCTTGGCCGACATAGCAGCCCTTGTTGAAGTCGACGCCGTTCAATTCCTCGAAGTTGGATTCAAGCAGAATGGATTTCTCGGGCTCTAAATCGCGGCTACCGTCGGCGACGCCATGGGAAAGCCGCCAGCGGTCGTAGGCGTCGGCATCGACACGTGCGAAGCCGGTCAACGCGTCCGCGCCATCGCCGGGCAGCAGCGCGCGGGCTCCGAGGGCGGCCAGGCGCGGATCGGCGAACGCCACGCCTTCGCCCAGTGGTGCCGCCGCGCCTGCGTCCGCACCGAGGTGCAGGGCTTCCAGGGTGCCGTTGCCCCAGGCCGCGAAAACGGTCCAGCCGTCCAACGCCTCGATCATGGCCTTGCTGCGCAGCCGGTAGATCATCAGCCGCTTGCGAAGGTCGTCGCGCCGCGCGGCCTCGCAGTCGACCAACAATGCGCCGTCGCCGCGCATGGCGATGAAGAAGTCGTGCAGATATTTGCCTTGGGCGGTCAGGAGCGCGGCGTGGATGGCCCGTCCAGGCGCCACTTTTTCGATATCGTTGGAGATGAGGCCTTGCAGGAACGGCCGCGTCTCGGGGCCGGTGACGGACAGGAGGGCGCGGGCGGGCAGGGCGGTGAATTGCGGCATGGCGGCCTGGGTTTCTCTTCCGTTTTCGAAGGGTGGGGCGTCCGGGGCGCCGAGGCAAGGGCCTGTCATCCGGGGGCGGGCGCAGCTACATTCCGCCCCCATGCGGGTCACGCTGATCGACGACACTATTCCCTTCGATGGCAATACGGCGCAGCTCCAGCCGCTGGGCGGTGCGGAGAAGGCGTTTGCTGGCCTTGCCGGTGGCCTGGGGCGCTCGCATCACGAGGTGCAGGTCTTCAACCGCTGCCTCCACCGTTTGATCGCCGACAGCGCGACATGGGAGACGTGGGATTCGCCGCGTCCGGAAGAGACCGATATCCTGGTCGCCCACCGGAAGCCGGAGCTTCTGGGCGCGGTCAAGGTGGCGCGGAAGCGTTTCCTTTGGATGGCAGGCGAGGCGAGCTATCTGGAGAAGCCGCGCAACCGCGCGCTTCTGGACCAGTACAAGCCGGTCATCGTGTTTTCCAGCCGCGTCCATGCCGAGAGCTGGAGCAACCCCGACAAGCTGCGCTCGGTCATCGTGCCGCCCGGCATGCGCCCCGAGTATCTGACCGAGACGCTGACGACGCCGACCGAGCCGCCGCATGCGCTGACCACCATCCATCCGCTGCACGGGCTCGATTGGTTGATCGATCTGTGGCGCGAAAAGATTCATCCGATCGCGCCCAAGGCGCAGCTTCATGTTTATTCGGCGGCGTTGTCCAAGGGCGTGGCGGGCGATCCGATGGCGCCCGCCATCGCGCCGATCCTGGCCCGGGTGAAAGCGGTCGCGAACGCGGGCGTCGTGGTCAAGATGCCCATGGCCGATCCGCAGATGGCCATGGCCTATCGCGAGGCACGAGCGCATCTGCATCCCGGCTTCGCGGCCGAAATCTATTGCCACACGGTGGGCGAATCGCAGTCCTGCGGCCTACCGCTGGTGGCGCGGCCGCGTGGGGCGGTGAAGGACCGAGCCTATCACGGGGCGACGGGTTTTTTGTTCAACGACGACGACGCCTACGCCAATGCGGTGCTGCGTCTCTTGAACGACGACGGCACCTACAAGCGCCTGTCGGACGCAGCGCGCGCGATGCAGCGCGGCCGGCGCTGGGACGAGGCGGCGGGCGACTTCGAGTCGCACTGGTGACGGACATCTTGTTCATCACCGGCACGCGGGTGGGCGACGCCGTTCTGTCCACCGGCCTCCTCGGCCATTTAATGGAAAAGAATCCGGACGCGCGAATCACGGTGGCCTGCGGGCCGGTGGCCGCGCCGCTGTTCGCCGCCGTGCCCAATCTGCGCCGCGTGATCGCGATGCGGAAGCAGCCGCGCGGTGGCCACTGGTTCTCGCTCTGGTCGGCGTGCGTCGGCACGTGGTGGCACACAATCGTCGATCTGCGCGGCTCGGCGATCGCCTACCTGCTGCCCGCCGCGCACCGATACGTGAAGCGCCCAAGCAAGGGACAGGGGCTCCACGTGGTTCAACAGTTGGCCCGCACGTTGGGGCTCGAAGCCAATCCGCCGGACCCACGGTTGTGGACCGCGCCTGAGCATTGGCAGGTCGCCGAGCATTTGATCCCGGCGGGTGGTCCGGTGCTGGGCCTCGGTCCGGCCGCCAACTGGCGCGGCAAAGAGTGGCCGGCGGAAAAATTCATCGAACTGATGCGGCGCCTCACGGCGCCCAGTGGTGTCCTGCCCCATGCGCGAGTCGCCGTGTTCGGCGCCGAAGAAGATCGGCCGCGAACCGATCCCGTATTGGCCGCGCTGGCGTCTGACCGGCGCATCGATCTCGTGGGACGCGCCGATCTGCTGACCGCGTTCGTCTGCTTGCGCCGCTGCGCGCTCTATGTCGGCAACGATTCGGGCACGATGCACATGGCTGCCGCGGCGGGCACGCCGACGCTTGGCCTGTTCGGCCCCAGCAAGGAGGACGACTACCGACCCTGGGGGCCGCATACGGAATTCGTCCGCACGCCGGAGAGCTACGACGAATTGATCGGGCGGCCCGGCTACGATCACCGCACGACGGGCACGATGATGGGGAACCTTTCAGTCGAGACGGTGGAAGCGGCGGCGAACGCCCTGTTGCGCCGCTGCAAAGGAGCGGCGGCATGAGCGGCCCGCGCTTGTCCGCGCTCGTCGTCGCGCGCAACGAAGAGGCGCAGTTGGCCCGGTGCCTGGAGCCCTTGCGCTTCGCCGACGAGCTCGTCGTCGTGCTGGACCGCTCGACGGATGGTTCGCGCGCCATCGCCGAGCGGTTTGGCGCGCGCGTGCTGGAAGGCGCGTGGGAGATCGAGGGGCCGCGCCGCAACGCGGGCATCGCGCTCTGCACGGGCGATTGGATTCTGGAGGTGGATGCCGACGAACGGGTGACGCCGGAGCTGGCCAAGGAAATCCGTGCGCGCATCGCGACCGCGCCGCCTGGCCATTTCCTGATCCCGATCGACAATTACGTCGGCGACCGGCTGGTGCGGCATGGCTGGGGCGCGGCCTGGGGCACCAGCGCCACGGTGCGTCTGTTCTCGCGCGGCATGAAAAGCTGGGGTGATCAGCGTATCCATCCCCGGACCAAACTGGGCGGCGTACGCCAGACGCTCAGCCAGCCCATGGCCCATTACGTCGACAAGAACATCTCGGACATGATCCGCCGCCTCGACCGCTACACCACCGCGCGCGCGGCCGACATGCGCGCCACAGGCCAGATCGGCACCACGCCGGACAATGTTCGGCGCTTCTTCTCGCGCTTCTACAAATGCTATGTCGGCCGCAAGGGCTATAAGGAGGGCGGCTACGGTGTCCTCCTGGCGCTCATGGCCGGGCTGTATCCGCTGCTGTCCCATCTCAAGGCCAAGTTGGAGAAGGAATGATGCGCGTCCTTCAGGCCATGGCGGGCGCCGAGCATGGCGGTGCGGAAGCTTTCTTCGAGCGGCTCGCGCCCGCTTTGGGTCGCGCCGGCTTGGAGCAGCGCGTCCTGATGCGCGAGAACGACGAGCGCGCGGAAGTGTTGCGCGCGGCCGGCATCGAGCCGGTGCAACTGGCCTTCGGAGGCATGCTCGACCTGTCGACCAAGCCCGCCTTCAAGCGCGAGATCGCATCCTTCAAACCCGATATCGTAATGACCTGGATGAGCCGCGCCACGAAGTTCTGCCCGCGCGGCGATTTCGTGCATGTCGCGCGTCTTGGCGGCTATTACGACCTGAAATACTACGACAACTGCAACCACATCGTCGGCAACACGCCTGACATCGTGGCCTATGCGGTGCGCGGAGGCTGGCCGCAGGAGCGCGCGCATTACCTGCCGAACTTCGTCGACTGCGATCCCATGCCGGCCATTCCGCGCGCGACCTTGGGCGTGCCCGAAGGGGTCAAGCTTCTGCTTGCGCTGGGGCGCCTGCATCCGAACAAGGCCTTCGACGTGTTGATCGACGCTATGCCGTCCGTACCGGACGCGTGGCTCCTTCTGGCGGGCGAGGGGCCGGAGGAAGCCGCGCTGAAGGAGCGGGCGGCGAAGCTCGGTGTCGCCGAGCGGGTCAAGTTCCTGGGCTGGCGGCGCGACGTGGGCGCGCTCTATTCCACAGCGGATATGCTGGTCTGTTCGTCGCGTTACGAGCCGCTCGGCAACATCGTCATCGAGGGCTGGGCGCATCAGCGGCCCGTGGTTGCGGCGCGCAGCATGGGCCCGTCGCACCTCATCCATCACGACGATCTGGGCGTCTTGGTGCCGGTGGACGATGCGGCGGCTTTGGCGGACGGCATCAAGCGCGTCTTCGATGATCCCGCCTTGCGCGCCCGCATTGTCGAGGCCGGCCGCAAGCATTACGAGGCCGAGTTCACCGAGCAGGCCATCGTCGCGCGCTATCTGGCCTTCTTCAAAGATATCACCCGCTGATGTGCGGAATCGCGGGCCTGATGACAGTGGATGGGCGCGCGCCGGACGGCGAGGTACTGCGCCGCCTGGAGACCGCCTTGCTCCATCGCGGACCTGACGGCATCGGGCATTACGCGGCGGGCAATGTGGCGATGGTGCAGACACGCCTGGCCATCATCGACCTCAAGACCGGCGACCAGCCGCTGCACGGCCCCGATGGCTTGGCGCTCATCGCCAACGCCGAGATCTACAACCATGTCGAGCTGCGCGCGGCCTCGCCGGAATACAGTTACCGTACCGGCTCCGACTGCGAACCACCGCTCTATCTTTATCGCCGGCACGGGCTCGAATTCACGCATCACCTGCGCGGCATGTATGCGATCGCGCTGCACGATCCGGCGGAGCGACGCCTGGTGCTGGCACGCGATCCGTTCGGCATCAAGCCGCTTTATTACGCCGAGACGCCGCAAGGCTTCGCCTTTGCCTCCGAACCCCATGCGCTGATCGAGGCCGGCCTGGTCGCGCCGCGCGTCAACCGGGCGCGGGCGGTCGAACTGCTGCAGCTTCAGTTTACCACCGGCCGCTCGGGCGTCTTGGACGGCATCGAGCGCGTTCTGCCCGGCGAGACCATCGTTGTTTCGGGCGGCAAGGTGGTCGAGCGTCGTCGGATGTCTGCATTGCCGGCAGGCGGTACGGAAAGCCTCGACGAGGATGAGGCGCTGAAGCGGCTCGATGCGGCCTTTGAAGATTCGGTCAACGTGCACCAGCGCTCGGATGTGCCCTACGGCATGTTCCTGTCGGGCGGCGTCGACAGCTCGGCCGTGCTGGCCATGATGGCGCGCCTCAACGACCGGCCGGTGCGCGCCTTCACCGTGGGCTTCCCCGGCACCGCCGCGCGCGACGAGCGTGCGCACGCCCAGGCCGTGGCCAAGGCGGCGGGCGCCGAGCATGTCGAGGTCGCGTTCTCCGAGAAGGACTTCTGGCGGATGCTGCCCGAAGTGGCTACCGCCATGGACGATCCCGCCGCCGACTACGCGATCCTGCCGACCTATCTGCTCGCCCGCGAGGCGCGGCGCGATGTGACCGTGGTGCTGTCGGGCGAGGGCGGGGACGAGCTGTTCGCCGGCTATGGGCGCTATCGCAGCACGATGCGCCCGTGGTGGATGGGCGGCCGGGCCATGCGCGCGCGCGGCATTTTCGAGGGGCTGGAGGTCTTACGCGACGACGGACCGAGCTGGCGTGACGGCATTGCCGCCGCCGAGGCCACGGCGGCCCAGGACGGGCGCACGCGCCTGCAGGTGGCCCAGGCCGTCGACTGCGCGGACTGGCTGCCCAACGACTTGCTGGCCAAGCTGGACCGCTGCCTGATGGCGAACGCGGTCGAGGGCCGCACGCCGTTCCTCGATCCGGTGATGGCACAGGCCGCGTTTCCCTTGCCCGACCGGCTCAAGGTCCGCTACGGCATGGGCAAGTTCATCCTGCGCCGGTGGCTAGAGCGGAAGTTGCCCGCCGCCGATCCGTTCTCGAAGAAGCGCGGCTTCACCGTGCCGGTCGGCGAATGGATCGCCGCGCGGGGTTTGGACGCGGGCGCGCTCGTGGCGCGCCAGCCGGGCGTGGCGGAACTGTGCAAACCCGGTGCTGTTGAGGCTTTGTTCGGCGCCGAGGGCAAGCGCGTGGGATTCGCCTGCTGGACGCTTTTGTTCTATGCCCTATGGCACCGCCGTCACGTGCTGGGCCTGAAGCCGGCCGGCGACGCGCTCGAAACCTTGGCCCAGGCGTAAGGCAATGGAGAATTTC
The DNA here is from genome assembly GCA_050180485.1 of Alphaproteobacteria bacterium. Classification (GTDB taxonomy): domain Bacteria; phylum Pseudomonadota; class Alphaproteobacteria; order CADEGL01; family CADEGL01; genus CADEGL01. The sequence continues at coordinate 46,799 of JBFXED010000011.1, forward strand.
ATGGCCGCTTCCCGATACGATCTTCTTATCGCGAACGGCCATGCCGTGACGCCGGGCGGCATCGTGCCGGCCGATATCGGCGTCGTGGCCGGGCGCATCGCCGCCATCGGCGCGATCGACCGGGCTTCGGCCGGCGAAGTGTTCGATGCGCGGGGGCTGCACGTCCTGCCCGGCGTGATCGACACCCAAGTCCATTTCCGCGAGCCGGGCCTCGAACACAAGGAAGACCTGGCCACCGGCACGGCGGGCGCGCTTCTCGGCGGCGTCACCGCCGTGTTCGAGATGCCCAACACCAAGCCCAGCACGCTGACGGCGGACGACCTCAACGACAAGCTGCGCCGCGCCAAGGGGCGCGCCTGGTGCGACCACGCCTTCTTCATGGGCGCGGCCGACGAGAACGCCGAGAAGCTGGGCGAGCTGGAGAAGCTGCCGGGCTGCTGCGGCGTGAAGGTGTTCATGGGCTCGTCGACCGGAAGCCTCCTGGTGTCCGACGACGACACGCTCCTGCGCGTGCTGAAATCCGGCACGCGACGCGTCGCCATCCACGCCGAGGACGAGCCGCGTCTTCTCGCGCGTAAGGAAATCGCCGAGAAAGCCGGCAAGCCGCACGCACATCACGAATGGCGCGACGTCGAATCGGCCGTGCTGGCGACCCGCCGCATCCTGAGCCTGGCGCGCCGCGCGGGCCGCCGCATCCATGTGTTGCATATCTCGACGGCGGACGAGATGCCGCTTCTGGCCGAGAACAAGGACATCGCGACGGTCGAGGTGACGCCCCAGCATCTGACGCTGTCGGCACCCGATTGCTACGACCGGCTCGGCACCTACGCCCAGATGAATCCGCCGGTGCGCGAGACGCGCCATCGTGAAGGACTGTGGCGCGCGGTGGCGCAGGGCATCGTGGACGTGTTGGGCTCAGACCACGCGCCGCACACGAAGGACGAGAAATCGAAGCCTTATCCGCAGAGCCCGTCCGGCATGCCGGGCGTGCAGACGCTCTTGCCCATCATGCTGGAGCATGTGCATCAGGGGCGGCTGAGCCTGGAGCGGCTGGTGGATCTCACCAGCGCGGGCGCAGCGCGGATCTATGGCATCGCGGGCAAGGGCCGCATTGCCGTCGGCTATGACGCCGACTTCACGCTGGTCGACCTGAACGCGCGCCGCACGATCACGAACAAATGGATCGCGAGTAAGACCGGCTGGACGCCCTTCGACGGCATGGAGGTCACGGGCTGGCCCATCGCCGCTATCCTGCGCGGCCGCGTGGCCATGCGCGACGACACGCTGCTCGGCGCTGCGGGCGGCGAGCCGGTCCGCTTCGTGGATACGTTTCCGCGTCAATGAAGCGCGAAGGCTCCGTCCGCGAAGCGCCAGCGCTCCACCGCCTCCGGTCCGGCTTGAACCAGCGTCACGGAATGCAGCGTGCCCACCAGGTCGCGCGCCCAGAAATCCAGGAAGCGCATCACTCGAGGGAAACGCGGCGCCACATCGTGGGTCTGCCAGATAAAGGTTTGGAGCAAGCCGGGAAAATCCGGCATGTGGTAGAGGATTTCGGTGGTGACCAGTCGGTAGGCGGGAAGGACGAGATGATCTTGGGTAATCAGGCTCGCATCACGCATTCGTCATCGACCTCTCACGAAAACGAACGACCGATTTCAGAGTATCAAAAGTTTGGGTCGTTCTGAATCGCTAACGGTCTGATATCAAAGAAGTTTCCGGCAGCACTCGCACGGACTGGCTGCCAGCGTCGCCCTTACCCGTACCGAGTCCATTTGTTATGGTGCGGCGCAGCGGCGGCCATCTTCGGCGGCCCATCCGAATCAATCGCGAAACCCACGGAAGGACATCATGGCCAAGACGTTCCGGGCCCTCGTGCTCGAAGAAAACCAGGGCAAGGTCAGCTCCTCGATCCGCGAGCTGGACGATTCCGCTTTGCCCCAGGGTGACGTGACCGTCGCCGTCGAGTACTCGACGCTCAACTACAAGGACGGCTTGGTCGTGAACGGTCTGGGCCGTCTGGTGCGCAACTATCCGCACGTGCCCGGCATCGACTTCGCCGGCACGGTCGAAGCTTCCGATAACAAGGAGTTCAAGCCCGGCGACAAGGTCATCCTGACCGGCTGGCGCGTGGGCGAGATGCATTGGGGCGGCTATGCCACCAAGGCGCGCGTGAAGGCCGACTGGCTGGTGCCGCTGCCGGCAGGGCTCGATACGCGCCAAGCCATGGCGGTCGGCACGGCGGGCTTCACCTCCATGCTGGCGATCATGGCGCTGGAAGCGCATGGCGTGACGCCGGCTTCGGGCGAGGTGCTGGTCACTGGTGCTGCCGGTGGCGTCGGCAGCGTGGCCGTCGCCGTCCTGGCCAAGCTCGGGTACAACGTGGCCGCCTCGACGGGCCGCGCCGAGACGCATGAGTATCTGAAGAAGCTGGGCGCCAAGACGATCATCGATCGCAAGGAGATCGGCGAAGCCCCGACCCGTCCGCTCGGCGGCGAGCGCTTCGCGGGTGCCGTCGACAGCGTGGGCGGTAACACGCTCGCGAATCTGCTGACCCAGGTGAAGTATGGCGGCAGCGTTTCGGCCTGCGGCCTGGCGGGCGGCGCGGAGTTGAAGACCACCGTAATCCCGTTCCTCTTGCGCGGCGTGAACCTGTTGGGCATCGATTCGGTCATGTGCCCGAAGGAGAAGCGCAAGACGGCCTGGGCGCGGATCGCGAAAGAACTGCCCAAGGACCTGCTGGAGACCACCATCAACGAGTGCAAGCTCGAAGATGTGGTCAAGCTGGGCGGCGACATCCTGAAAGGCCAGGTGCGCGGCCGCACGGTCGTGAAGCCGGCCTGATATCCGCTTCCGTCTGATGGAGAGGGCGCCGCCGGAAGCGGCGCCCTTTTTCGTTACGCGCCCCAGATCTGGCCGAAGACGCGGATCAGGTTCTCGCCGAGCAACCCGCGTACCTGCGTCTCGCTCCAGCCGTGGTTGAGCAGCGCGTCGGTCAGACGCGGCAGTTCGGCCGGCGCGCCGCAGTCGGAGAGATAGCGCGTGCGGATGTCGTTGCCGAAGGCATCGGCATATTTCGAAATGGCGCCGGGATAGCGGTTGAGCGTCATTGACGTGGTGGCGCCGACCTTGGCCAGGTCGGACACGACGGGGAAATCGGTGCCGAGCGACAGTTTCTCCGGCCCGATCAGGTTCGCGGCATGGTCGACATGGCGCAGGAAATCCCTGAGCGAGGGGCGGTCGTTGGATTTCCCGTCCCAGCACATGGGGCCGTAGACCGAGACGCCCAGGAGGCCGCCCGTGGCACCCACGGCCTTGATCACCGCGTCGGTCTTGTTGCGCGCGGCCATGGCCACGGCCTTGGTGTTGGCATGGGTCAGCAGCACGGGCTTGGACGACGCTGCGGCGGCATCGAGGCACGTGCGCTCGCCGACATGGGACAGATCGACCGCGATGCCAAGCCGGTTCATCTCCTCGACCGCGCGCTTGCCCATGGCCGAGAGGCCGCCGTCATGCGGCTCCAGGCACCCGTCGCCCAGGAAGTTGCGCTCGTTGTAGGTGATCTGCATCACCCGCAGGCCCAGGCGGTGGAAGAAGCCTAGGCGCTCCAGCCGGTCGCCGATCGGGCGCATGTTCTGCCAGCCCATGATCAGGCCGACCTTGCCCTCCTTCCTGGCCTGGCGGATGTCGTCGCTTGTGAGGACGAGACGCCACGGGCTATTGGGCTGCTCCACCCGCACCAGCCAGTCGGCCACCTGGTCGGCGGCCTCGGCGAAGTCGGCATGGAAGCCCGAGACGGTGAGGTTGATGGCCGAGACGTTGCCCTGCTTCAGCGGCTCCACCGTGCCGTCGCAGGTGAAGATCAGCCCGTCGACGATGGTGGCGTCCTTATGGAGAGCGGCGGCCTTGGGCGAAACGGCGTTCATGGCGGCTCCTTCAGGCGAAATGGGGCATGACGCGCGTGGCGAACAGTTCCAGCGATCGCATCACGTCGTGGTGGTTGGCACCGAAATTCATGTTCATCTGCATATTGTGGATGCCCAGCACCTCGTAGCGCCGAAGCTTTTCCACGCAATACTCGGGCGAGCCGATGATGAGGGCGTTCTCGACCTCGTCCTTCGTGATCTCGACGTCGATCGGCACGATGGCGCCGCCCTTGACCAGGCCCGGCGTGTTGAACACGCGCACGAAGCGGCGGTTGTTCTCCATGGCCAGCGCCAGCTTCTCCTCGGCATCCGCGCGGCTCTCGGTCACATAGCACATGCGCAGCATGGATAGTTTCTGATGGGCCGCCGCGGGCCCCACCTCGGCCACGGCGTCCGTGAACGACTTGGCCTGAGCCTGCGCCGCGCCGAAGGGGTCGCGCAAGGGCGTGGTCATGACGTGATAGCCCTGCTTAACCGACCAATTCACGGCGCCCGGCGCCAAGGCCGCGATCCAGATCGGCGGATAGGGTTTGGTCATCGGCCGCGGGGTGATCGTCAGCGGACCGAAATCGTACCATTGGCTCTTCCAGACCACCTCTTCCTCGGTCAGGAGCTTCTTGAGGCAGGCCAGCGCGTCGCCGAAACGGTCGCGCGATTCACCGACCGGCACGTGGAAATGGTCGAACTCGTATTGGAACGCGCCGCGCCCCAGGCCCAGCTCGATGCGCCCGTCGGTCAGACAGTCGGCCTGGGCGATCTCTCCGGCCAGGCGGCGGATGTCATAGAAGGGCAGCACCAGCACCGCCGTGATGATCGGGATGCGCTTGGTGACGGCGGCCACCTTCACCGCGGTCAGAAGCGGGCTCGGATGCGTCAGGTAGTTGATGAAATGGTGTTCGGGGATCGAGACGGAGGTGAAACCCAGATCCTCGGCGTGCTGCGCCTCGCGGATCGTCTCGCGGTACATGTGCTGGGCTGGCAGCTTCACATCGGGCCAGTAGCACGGCAGGTAGAATCCGAAATCCATGACGTCTCCATCCCGCCGCGCTGAAATTGTATCAATACAATTTATAGATGTGCGGCTTATGGATGAGACAATTCCCCGTCGTTGTATTCTCCGTCAAGGAAAACACAATCTATATTGTACTGATACAATTGAGAAATTCAGAGGCCGACGTAGCCGGGCTGCGGCCGTGCCGACAGCGCCGAGGCGAGGATTTCCAGGCCTTTCGCCAGTTCCTTTTCATCGCGCACGGCACCGCCCAGGCTGACGCGCACGGCGTGCGGCACGGGATCGCGCGCGGCGGCGAAGGCCTCGGCGGGAATGACCAACGCGCCTTGCGCGCGCGCATAGGAGGCGAACTGCAGGCCGGTCCAGGCTTCGGGCAGAAGCAGCCAGAGATTGGGGCCCGTGGCCTGGGCGCGGATCTTGGCCGAGGACAGGAGCTTCGCCGCCATCGACTGCCGCCGCTTCATCGCCGTGCGCTGGCGCGCGGCCAGCTTCTCCGCCGTGCCGTCCTCGATCAGCCCGGCCGCGAGTTCCGCGGTCAAGGGCGACGTCATCCAGCTGCTGGCGCCGAGTGCGGCGGACATGCGCGCGGCACCGCCCGGCGGCGTGGCCAGATAGCCGATGCGCAAGGCGGGCACGACGCTCTTGGACAGGGCAGTGACGTAGTAGCTGCGCTCGGGCGCGAAGCTGGCCAGAGGCGGCGGCGGATCGGCCACGTAGGGGCCATAGACGTCGTTCTCGATGATGGTGAGGCCGTGCTTGCGCGCGACCGCGGCTACCGCCCGGCGGCGCGCGGCGCTCATCATCGCCGTGGTCGGGATGTGATGGGTGGGCAGGCAGAGCAGGGCGCTGGGGCGTGCCTTGCGGCATGCCTCGTCCAGCGCATCGGGGATCAGCCCTTGCTCGTCGATCGCCACGCCCTTCAGGTTCAGCCGGCGGCTGGCGGCGATGAACTTGATGCCGGGGTCGGTCATGGTCTCGGTCAGAACCGTGTCGCCCGGCTCTGTGATCGCGGACAGAATCGTTGCCACGCCATGCTGCGCGCCGTTGGTCACCACCACGTCCTCGGCCTTGGCCTTGAGACCACGCGCCCGCAGCCATGACGCGCCCGCTTCGCGGTGGCGTTCGAGGCCGAGCCACGGCGGCTGATAGGCGATCAGCTCGCCAAGCTTCGCGCTGTCCGACAGCTTGCGTAGCCGTTGGGCCACGGCGCGTGTGTGTTGTTCGTCCAGCACGGGGCAGTTGAAGGCCAGATCGATGGCAGCGCCCGCGCCGAAGCTGGTCCAGCCGACCGTGCTCACATCCTCGGCCCGGCGCGGCGTGTCGTGGCCCAGGACGAAGGTGCCGCGGCCGACCTGACCCGCAACCAGGCCGCGCCGCTGGGCTTCGGCATAGGCGCGCGTCACCGTCTGCACGGACACGCCCAGTTCGCGCGCGAATTCGCGGTGAGTCGGCAGACGCGCGCCCACGGCCAAGGCACCCGATTCGATGTCGCGCGCGATGCGCTCGACGATCGCGAGATAGCGCCGGTCGCGCCCGCCTGCCATCACGCGGCCGGAGTCACGGACACGTCAGCGCGCCGCGCGGCCCAGCATCTTGCCGCGCGTCTTCTTGATGGCGGCGATGGCTGGCGCGGCATGGCCGATCTCGTCGGGGTAGAAGGCGATCTCGTCCTTCAGCAGCGGGCCGGTACCGAGGAAACCTTCGAAGGTCGCGTGCATGCACAGGGCAGCATAGGTGACCTGATAGCCCCCTTCCTGCACGACCACGAGGCGACCACCCGTGTGCTTGTTCGCGAGCTTGCGCGCTTCCTCGGCCAGCGCGCGGAAGCCCGCCATGGTCACGAGTTGGCGGCCGTTGGGGTCGAACTGATTCGCGTCCTGGCCGTTGGCGACCAGGATGACCTCCGGTTTGTAGGCGTTCACCGCGGGCACGACGATCTCGCGCATGGCTTTCAGGTAGCCCGAGTCGCCGGTGCCCATGGGCAACGGCACGTTCAGGTTGAAGCCCTTGCCGCGGCCTTTGCCCACCTCATCCGCCTTGCCGGTCTGCGGGTGAAACTTGGGATGCCACGCGCCGTGGTCCATGTGGAACGAGACCGTCAGCACGTCGTCGCGATGATAGAAGCCTTCCTGCGTGCCGTTGCCGTGATGCACGTCCCAATCGAGGATCACGACGCGCTTGGCGCCGCGCTCGACGGCACGCTGGGCGGCCAGCGCCGTGTTGTTGAGGAAGCAATAGCCATCGGCCGTATCGGGCGATGCGTGATGCCCCGGCGGACGCACCAGCGCGTAGGTCAGCTTGGCCTTGCCGTCGAGCATATGGTCCATGGCCGCGATGGCCGTGCCGGCGGCGACTTTCACCGGGCCGTAGGAGTGTGGCGTGAACAGGGTCGTGCGCGTGTACCACTTGCCGCGCCCCTTGCTCTTGGTCACCCGCTCCAGGTCGGCCAGGAAACCCGGCGTGTGGAAGGTCAGCAGCTCGTCGCGCGTGGCGGCGCGTCCCTTGTGCCATTGGATTCGCTTGGCCAGCGGGCCGTCCTTCAGGATCGAGAGCATGTTGCGCACGCGGTCCGGGCCTTCGGTGTGCTTCTCGGCCACGGCCAGGAACGGGTAGGGTGGAATCTCGAAGGCCGCCATGCCCATGTCGTGCTTCAGCACATCGGGGTGCCAGAACACATGCAGCGTCTCGGTCTTGGCCATCGCCATTCCTCCTGAACGAATCCCGGCGTGATCTTAATCGAACCGCGCGGCTAGACGAGTCCGGCGAGCCCCAATGCTCCCGCCGCCGCCAGAAGCCAAAGCGGGTGAATTTTTGTGAAGAGGGTCAACGCCGCGGTGACCGCCGTGATCGCATAGGCAACCCAGGAATGGTCCGCCGCGTCGGTCAGAATCCAGCCGCTACCCAGCACGAGGCCGATGGTGACGGGCGCCAGGCCCGCCTGCGTCGCCTTGCGCCACGGGCGCTCGCGGAACCGGTCCCACGCGTTGCTGATGGTGTAGGCCAGAATCGAGGACGGGCCGCACATGGCGAGCGTGGTGATGAGCGCGCCCAACAATCCGCCGACCTGAAGCCCGATCAGGCTGACGATCAGAACGTTCGGGCCGGGCGCGGCTTGCGCCAACGCGAACAGATCGACGAACTGGGTGTCCGTCATCCAATGCTGGTCATGCACGGAAAGTCGGTGGATTTCCGGCACCACGGCGTTGGCGCCGCCGATGGCCAGGATGGAGAGTAGCGCGAACTGGCCGAGCAGCGTGATGTAGATGTCGAGCGGCTTCATGGCGCCGCTTTGCGGAAGTGCCGGAACAACACGATCAAGACGCTCACGGGTGCGACAACCAAGAGCAGGATCAGAAGCGGCCAGCGGAAGATGGCAATGCCGACGAACGTCACGGCCACGAACAGGAGAGCCAGCGCGTCGCGCCGGTCCTTGTCGAGCATCTTGAGGCCGGTCGCGACCACGAGGCCCGCAGCGGCGGCGGCGATGCCGTCGAAAGCCGAATCGACCTCCGGCCGGTGGCCATAGCGCGCATACAGCAGGCCCAGCGCGACCACGACGCAGAATGGCGCCAGCATCAGCCCGCCGAAGGCGGCGATGGAGCCGCGCAGCCCGTGGAAGCGCCTTCCGACGCAGACCGAGAGGTTGCAGATGTTGGGGCCGGGCAGGAACTGGCAGAGGCTCAAGACTTCAGTGAACTCGGCCGGCGTCAGCCAACCCTTGCGCTCGACCAGCATGCGCTGCGCGAAGGGCAACACGCCGCCGAAGCCCGATGCGCCGATGGAAAGAAACCCGAGGAACAGTTCGCGCGGCGTGGGCGCCGGCGCTGGTTCCGTCACGGGCTACCCGGACGCGGGTCGATGGGAACCTTGCCGGCCAGGCCGAGCACGTCTTCCAACTGGGCGGCAGCGGCCAGCAGCCGGGCCTCGCCGCGCGGCGGCGCGACAAGCTGAAGCCCCACGGGGCGGCCGTCCTTTGTGAAGCCGCACGGTATGGAGATCGCCGGATAGCCGGTCACCGTGATGGCGTAGGTGATCATCACCCAGTCGATGTAATTGTCGAACTTGTGGCCTTCGACCTCCGCGATATAGCGCGTGTTGACATCGAAGGGCGGCACGATCGCGGCGGGGCAGGCCAGGATGTCGTGGCTCTCGAAATAGCGCGCCATGTTGCGGCACATCGCACCACGCGCATGCTCGGCGCGGCCGATCACGCCGGCGTCCAGCTTCTGGCCCTGCTCGATGTTCCAGATCACGTCCGGCTTCAGCTTGTCGCGATGGTCGGCCAGAAGCTTGGAGCGGTCGGTCGCGAACTTGAAGGCGCGCAGTGTTTGGAAGACGAAATGCGCGTCCTTCAGATCGGGCGTGGCCTCGTCGACCCTGGCGCCCAGGTCGCCGAAGCGCTTGGCCGCGGCGGCGCAGATCTCGCGCACCTCGCGTTCCACCGGCGTCACGCCCAGATCGGGGCTGAAGCCCACGCGTTTGACGGGCTTTGCCTCCGCGATCGAATCCTGGAACGAGCGTGCGGGATATTCGAGCGAGATCGGATCGCGCGGGTGCACGCCGGCCTGGGCATCGAGGAGCAGCGCCGTGTCGCGCACGTCGCGCCCCATCGGTCCGTCGACCGAGAGCGTATCGAAGATATGCGGCTTCGGCCCATGGGCCACGCGGCCCGGTGTTGGACGCAGGCCGACGACCGAGCAGAAGCTGGCTGGCGTGCGCAAACTGCCACCCAAATCCGAGCCGCTGGCCAACCACACCTCGCCGGTCGCGAGTGCCACCGCCGCGCCGCCGGACGAGCCGCCGCAGGTCAGCGACGTGTTCCACGGGTTGAGCGTCTTGCCGAACACCTCGTTGAAGGTGTTGGCGCCCGCGCCGAATTCGGGCGTGTTGGATTTCGCGATCACGACCGCGCCGCGCGCCTCCATCGTCTCGACCATGATGTCGGACGCTTGGGGCACATGGTTGGTGAAGATGGGCGAGCCGTAGGTGGTGCGCACGCCCGCGACGTCGTTCAGGTCCTTGATGGCGACGGGCAGGCCCGCGAGCCAGCCGGGATGGTCGGCCGCGCCCGTCTTGCCCAAGGCGTCGATGCGCTTGGCCGACTCGCGCGCGCGGTCCAGGCATAACGTGGGCAGGGCGTTGACCTTGGGCTCAACCTCCGCGATGCGCGCGGCGGCCGCGTCGATCAGCTCCTCCGGCTTGATTTCCTTGCGCTTCAGACGGCGCACGGCCTCGCGCGCGGACAGGCGGCACAGTTCGTTGATCATGAGTACTCCCCCAAGACCCTCATGCTGAGCCTGTCGAAGCATGAGACCACCCGGATGCGCGGCGGCCTCACCCTTCGACGGGGCTCAGGGTGAGGCGATTTGATTTTTACTCCGTCATCGCGATGGCTTCGAACTCGACCGTCATGCCGTCATAGGCCAGATGCGGCACGGGCACGCCGGTCGAGGCCGGGCCGGGCTTCTTGAAATAGGATGACCGCACGTTGACGTTGCCGTGCAGCTCGTCCGGCCCGTCCTTGCCTTTGTAGTAGGCGTTCATCTTCACCACGTCCTTGAAGTTGAGGCCGTAGTGCGCCAGGACGCGGCCGACATAGTCCATGCACATCTTGGACTGCTTGGGCATGTCGTTCGGCTCCAGCACCTCGCCTTTGTCGTTGAGCGGTGCCTGGCCGGCGACGAAAACCATGTTGCCGCACTGCAGACCGTGCTGGAACGGCAAATGCAGCTTCGGCCAGTCCCAATGATTCTTCAGCCACACCTTCTTCTTGGGCAGCTTCTTGCCGTCCTCGCCCAGCATGGCCCAGGCGTCCATCTGGAAGCGTGCGCCGCGCGGCGCGACGGTGGCCAATGAGATGCCGGTGGCCGAAGGGCCAGGCTCGGGGAAGAACTCCTTGCGCAGCCGCGCGCTCTTTTCCCACTCCTCGACCGTGCCGCCCGCGACGTACCAGGTGTTCAGCTTGACCACGTCGGTCTGATCGGCGCCGAACGCCTGCAGCACCTGCAGAAGATTGTTCTGCACCACGCGCGCCTGTTCGACTGTATCGTTCGGATGCAGCACTTCGCCTTTGCGGTTTCGCGCCTTGATGCCGCTCGTGAAGATCATCTGTCCCGCGCGCACGGCGGGAACGAAGGGGCGGCCCAGATCCTCGAAGTCGGGCAGGGCGGCGGCCACCTTGGTGATGCGCTTTCCGTCCTTGCGGCGCATGGCATAGGTGTCGATCTCGACCATCATGCCGGGATAGGCCAGATGCGACAGCGGCACGAAGCCGATGGCGATCGGGCTGTCGACGATGCCGAGGTACTTGGCGATCTCGGCGCGATAGGCGTCCTCGTCCACGCTGCCGTCGGTCTTGTAGAAGACCACCAGCTTGACGATGTCCTCGGCGTCGGCCCCCAGGTCGCCCAGGATGCGCTTGATGTGGGCAATGCAGACATCGGTCTGGGTGCTGAGGTCACCCAGGTTCTGGACTTCGCCGTTGCCCTTCATGTCGCATTGGCCGGCCAGAATGATCATGTCGCCCGCGCGCACGCCCATGCTGTAGGGAATCTCGACCTTCAGGCTCCAATGGGCTGACGGATAAGCGAATTTACGCGACATGGTTTTCCCTCCCCTCGTGCGGTTGGCTCGGAAACCTTAGACACCGTGACCGGCCGCCACAACCTTGTTAGGTTTCAGCCCTATGCCCTCAACGTCGGGGAGAAGCGTCATGTACGCACGGTTCAATTACGTCGGGCTCAAGCCCGAGCTGATGACCGAATTGAAGGCTTTCTGGCGCGAGCGCGTCGGCGCCTACAAGGGGCTTACGAAGGGGCATCTTTTGCTCGACGGCGACACCGGCTGGTCGCTGTCGGTCGTCTTGTTCGACAGCGAGGCTTCCATGCAGGCGAACACCTATTCCACGCTCCAGGGTGTCGCCAAGGATGCGACCCGCTTCCGAACCTCGGAGCCGGAGGTGCATATGCGCGAGGTGCTGGCGCACCTGCCGGGCCATGCGGGAACAATCGGCTATGCCCGCGTGGTGGACATGGAAATGAAACCGAAGGATGTGGGCGAAGCCGCGAAAACCTGGCCGGCCCTGGTCGGCACGGGCAAGAGCGAAGCGGGCTTTCGCCACGCCTATTTCTGCGGTGATCGGAAGAGCGGGAAGATCGCCTCGGTGACGTTCTGGGGCTCCAAGGCGGACGCCGACGCCAACGAATCCAGCGGCACTTTCCAGAAAGCGATTCAGCCGCACAGGGCGTTGATGACGGCGCCGCCCAAGATCACGCACTGGAACGTGGTGGTGGTCGTCGGCGGGTGATACGCCCGCCGCCGCCGATGTGAATCAAAGCAAAAAAAGGAAAAATCGATGTACGCACGCCTGAACTATGTCGGCATGAAGCCCGAACTGATGGAGGAGCTGAAGCCGTTCTGGCGCGCGCGTGTCGAGGAGTTCAGCGGCGTGGAGAAGGGCTATTTCCTGCTCGAGGAAGGCAACCACGCCTGGACCTTGTCGGTCGTGCTGTTCGAGAGCAGAGCCGCGATGGATGCCAATACCCATAATGCGCTGGGGACCGTGGCCCAACGTGCCGCGCGCTTCCGCACCACCGAGCCGGACCTACATCCGCGCGAGGTCCTGGCCCATCTGCCGGGCCACGCGGGCGACATCGGCTATGCACGCGTGGCGGAGGTCGAGCTGCGCGTGGACAGCGTGGACGAGGCGTCCGCCACATGGCCGAGCCAGGTCGAGGCCTATCTGGATGAAAAGGGATTCCGCCACGCCTATTTCTGCGGCGACCGGAAGACGGGGAAGATCGCCTCGATCTCCTTCTGGGGCTCGAAGGCGGATGCCGAATCCAACGAGGCCAGCGGTGCCTTCGCGGCGGCGATGGAGCCGCACAAGGCGCTGATGACCACGAAGCCCAAGGTGACCCACTGGGACGTGGTGGTCGTGGTCGGCTGACGCCTCAGTCCGTCATCGCCAGCACTTCGACCGACAGCATCGCGCCGGGAAAGGCCAAGGCGGGCACGGGCACGCCCGTCGAGGCCGGGCCCGGCTTGGCGTAATAGGTCGAGCGGATATTCAGGTTGGCGTGCAGATCGTGCGGCGTCGGCCCGCCGACATAGAAGATGTTGGTCTTCACCACCTGGCCGAATCCTGCGCCGAACTCGCCGAGCAGCGCCTTGATGTCGCCCATGACGCGGTGGGTCTGTTTCTCGACGTCCTTGGGATGGACGACCGCGCCTTTTGCATCCAGTGGCAGCTGCCCGCCGACGAAGAGCTTGTCGCCGCATTGGAGCGCGTGGACGAAGGGCTGGTCTGTTGGCCATGACCAGTGACCGCCGGGGCGCAGCGCTTTGCGCGCGAGGCGCTTGCCGTCGCGCCCGCGCATGGCGGTGGCTTCGATGCGGATGCGCGCGCCCTTGGGCGACAGTCGCGGCAGGGGCACGTCGGTGACGATGGGGCCGGGTGCCGCGAACCGACGCGCGCGGATGGCGGCGATCACATCCCAGTCCGCCCGCCCGCCGGTAAAATAGACGCTCAGCTTCACCACGTCGGCCAAATCGGCGCCGAGCGCACCGAGATGCTTTTCCAGCGTGTCGAACACGGCCTCGGTCTGCTTGGGCAGATCGCCAGGCGCGATGACGGTGCCCGTGGAGTCGCGCGGCTCGATGCTGCCGACATGGATCGCCTCGCCGGCCTGGATCGCGGGCGCGAAAGGCGCGGGCAGCCAGGCGGGCGAGGGCGCAGCCTTGCGCGGCGTTTCGCCCACCACGGCGACCGCGTCAATCTCGACCACCATGCCCGGATAGTAAAAACAATCGAGCGGCGTCGGCACGATCACGGCCGCGCCGCCGCCCGCCTTCTTCACCATGCCGCCGACGGCGCGCATATAGGCATCCTCGTCGACCGACCCGTCGTTCACATAGAAGACTTGAAGCCGTGTCAGGTCTTGCGGTTTCGCGCCCGCCTTGCCGATGACTCCGTAGGCGTACTCCATCGTCTTTTCGGTCTGCGCCAGCAGGTCGTTGGGGCGCATGGGCTTGCCGTCCGCGCCCAAATCGCACTGGCCGCAGGTGAAGACCATCTCGCCGCAGCGGATGGCTTTCGGATAGGGCACCTCGACCTGCATCGACCACAGGCCTTCGGACATAACGTGCTGGCGACGCATGCGTGGACTCAGCCTTCCGGCCACAGAAGTTCGATCGGGCGGCGGTAGATGATGTCCTCGATGATCTCGGGCGGGAATTTCGGCATCGCCACGCCCGGCCCCCAATCGTTGATGGCGCGGAAGGAATCCAGCGCCTGCTGCGTCGTCTGGATGGGGAAGTCCGAGCCGAACAGGATCTGGTCGGTCACCTTGTAGTCGAGCGCCAGCATCAGCGCGTTGTAGCACTGCCACTTTCGGTAATAGCGCGCGGACAGGTCGGTGAAAATTTGCTTGTGCTTGCGCAAGAGCACGACCGTCTCGCCGGTCCAGGGCTGGCCGATATGGGCCACCACCATGCGCAGCTTCGGGAACTCGCGCCCGATCTTGTCGAGCAGGATCGGGTTGCCCCATTCCAGCGTCGACTTCGCGGCATAGGCGGCGGACTGATGCCACAACAGCGGCACCTTGAGTCGCTCGGCCACCTTGTAGACGCGCATCGCCGTATCGCACCAGGGATCGAAGCCCGCATAGACGGGCGACAGCTTGATGCCCTTGACCCCCAGTTCCTTCACGGCCTGCTCGACCTGGCGCGGCGCCATGGGGTCGGTGCAATCGATACCCATGAAAGGATAGGCGCGCCCGGGAAAGCGCGCGCAATATTCAGCCACGAAATCGTTCGGTACGCGGATGCCGAGCTGGTTGTGGCGCAGCGCCAGCACGATGAACTTCTCGGCCGTGCCGGCGATCAGCTTCTCGTGCGCGGGCGGGCTTGCGTCCATCTGCCCGCCGGTGCGCGCGCCCATCTCTTCGCGCGATTCCTCGCCGAGATGCTCGGGCAGCCAAAGGTTGGTGTGCCAATCGATCAGACAATCCTTGCTCATGGCGGATAGGCCTCTGCGAGGAAGGAGAGAAGGGCTGCGTTCATCTCGTCGACCCCTTCCATGGGTGCGAGATGACGCAGATGCGGCAGGACCGAAAGCTTCGCGTTCGGGATTTCTTCGGCCATCTGCTTCGCCATGCGCGGGCTCGAACCTTTGTCGTGCTCGGCCGTGATGACCAGCGTCGGGCAACGGATGCCGCCGAGCTTGTCCGCGAGGAGCGGGTCGCCTTCGGCGAAGACACGATAGGCGGCGGCATAGGCGTTATGGTCGTTGGTGGTGACGCGCTTGCGCACTGCGGCTTCGACTTCCGGATTCGCCTTGCGGAATTCCGGCGTCAGCCAGCGGTCAAGCGCCGCATCCACGGTGGCGTTCGGCCCTTCGGCATCGATCGCGTCTGCGCGCGCGCGAACGGCCGCGCTCTCTTCCGGCGTGCGCTTGTAAACCGCGTTCATGATCACGGCCGCGCTCAACCGCTCCGGGTGGCTCAATGCGAAGGCCTGGGTGATCATGCCGCCGAGGGAAAAGCCGATGAGTGCGAAGGTTTGCGCGCCCGCCTGGTCCGCCACGTCGCGCACCAGATCGGCGAACAGCGCCAAGCTGTAAGGGCCGGGCGGCTTCTCGGTCTGGCCGTGGCCGAGATTGTCGTAGCTGATGACGCGATAGCGTTTGGACAGGCCGTCGACCTGGCCTTTCCACATATGACGGTCCATGCCCAGGCCATGGATCAGGATGACGGGCTTGCCCTCGCCGTCCTCCTGCCACTTCACGTCATAGCGGCGCGGCATCAGGCGATGCCCATCTCCTTGGCGTCCTGGCGGCGGTCGCCGATGCGCGCGTGCGGGCGGCCGCCCACGGCGCCGCCGATGGCAACGACGATCTCGTCCGGTCCCGGCGCATCGGGAATCGAGAATTCCAGGGTGAGGAAATGCGAGCGCCGCGGCTCGTCGGTCTTGTGCGTCATCGGAATGGTGATGGCGCCGCCCGGACCGCTGCGCTTGTTGGAGAAGGAGAGGGGGCTTGTGCCGCCAACCTCGTCGCGAAAGATGTTGCCGAAGCGGAGCGTGTGGATCAGGGCCGAGGCATGCTCGATCTCGCCGTTGCTGCCGACATTCGCGGCCTTGCCATAGGCTTCGAGTTCGGCAGGCGCGCCGAGCAGCGGCACCAGCTTGTCGACCAGGATGCGGCCGAGCTTGGGCGCGACGTCCAAGATGAGGGGCTTCAGATCAGCCACGTAACCTTTGCCGGCCCAGGGATTGCGCAGCACCGCGGCGGCGGCGGCCATGCGCTGGGGCGGAGTCGCGGCGCGGTCGCCGTCCTTGTGGATTTCCTCGACATAGGTGACCAGCTTCCTCAATTCCACGGGCGGCTCCCTCGATTGCGTGTCGCGCGCGAGGATAGTCCGCCGTCTCCGCCGTGCCAAATGGGCAAGCCCGATTTTGATTGCAGCCGTCACGGTCCCGCGCGATTGTCCGCGCGTCGATGGCCGCCAATGCGGAGACGGCGTTGTACCGGGGACTGATTTGCGCACTCGCGGCCGTGCTGTGCCTGGCCGCTTTCCCTCTGCGGGCGGACGATCCGCTGCGCCCCGGCATCAAGGGCGCCGATGACCGGCTGATGGTCGATCCGGTGGGGCCGCCTTGGAGTTCCATCGGGCGGGTGAACCGGACCATCGGGGGGTTTTGCACCGGCGTGCTGATCGCGCCGGATAAGGTCCTGACTGCCGCGCATTGCTTGTGGAATGCCCGCACGGATCGTTGGCTACAACCCCATTCGGTCAACTTCCTGGCCGGCTACCGACAGGCCCGCTACATCAAAAACGGTCAGGTTCAGTCCTATGTTCTGGCGCCTGGCGCCGAGTCTCCGGACGGAAAGCACGAGCGCAATCCATCCGCGGATTGGGCCATCCTGACCTTGACGGAATCCATCGGTCACGCGGTGGGGGCCGTGCCCCTGGCCAATTTCGGACCGGAACGCTTTTTGGCCGATCAGCAGAAATCAACCATCTACATCCACGCCGGCTACAGCCAGGACAAGGCGCACACGTTGTCGATGCATGTGAACTGCCACATCAAGGGGTTCGCCAAGGACAGCACGTTGGTCCTGCATGATTGCGACGCGACGCGCGGCGATTCCGGCGCGCCGATCCTGGCCAAGCAGGGTGACCACTACGAGGTGGTGGCGTTGCATGTGGCGACGTTGAACGCCCAGCCTGTCTCCACGGGCCTTGCTGTTTCGGCGGGTTCGATCCTGGCCGGACTTGCCAAGGCGAAGCCGCCCACGCGCTGAGCGGCGAACTGGCTGCTGTCATCGGCGACCGGCATACTGCGACGGCACGCGGGAATGACGGAACGCCACATGCGACGGATGCCTGCTCCGCCCCGAACGGTGGGTTTGATCGGCCGGGCGCTCGCCAAATACATGGTCGACGAAGGCTCGGTCTATTCGGGTCACGTCGCCTTCTCGACCCTTCTGGCCCTGTTCCCCTTCCTGATCTTCGTCACCGCCCTGGCCGCCTTCGTGGGCGCCGCCCAGAAAGCGGACCACTACGTCGCCTTGCTGGCAACCGTGCTGCCCGAGGAGGTCGCGCGCTCCATCGGCCCGACGGTGAAACAGATTCTCAGCACGCGGCGCGGCAGTGTCCTGACCGTCAGCCTGATCGGCACCGTGTGGGTGGCGTCGTCCGGCATCGAGGCGCTGCGCATGGCGCTGAACCGCGCCTATGGCGTGCAGCGGAAGCGGCATTTTGTTCTGCGCCGCCTGCAGGGCTTCGGCCTGATGGTCGTGGCCGCCGCGGTGGTGCTTTTGGCCACCACGGCGATCGTGTTGGGGCCTTTGATCTGGAAGACCGTGATCCAGGCGCTGGACGTGCCCCGATCCTGGAGGTTCCTTTATGCTGGCGCGCGCCACGTGCTGATCTTGACGGTCGTATTCGGCTCGATCGCGTTCCTCTATCGCTGGTTGCCCAACGTGCCGCAGCGCTGGCGCCACGTGCTGCCGGGTGCGGCCCTCGCGTCGGTAGCATGGATCGGGCTGGCCAGCCTGTTTTCCGTCTACCTGCGTAACATCGGCCAGTACAACGTCGTCTATGGCGGCCTGGGCGGCATCGTGATCAGCCTGGTGTTCTTCTTTTTCTCCGGGGCGATTTTCATCCTAGGCGCCGAGATCAACGGCATCCTGCGCCAGGACGAGGTGGACCGTATGCCGCGCGATCAGGCCGCGGCGGCGCGCGATGGGAAGATTGTCTAAAAAATTAAGGGTTTAGCCGGAAAAGCGCCCCGTCTAGAATCCGCGCCGGCAGATTTCGGAACCGCGGCAGGGAATGCGCGATCCACGATGACGTCTTCTAATCATATCCCGTCCGAGAAGCGCCGGCGCCTTCAGTGGCACCACGTCTACTTCCTGTTGGCCGCCGCCACGATGATCCTCATTTTTGGCGGCCTCTATGCCAGCCATCTGCTGGCGCACAGCTTTGCCCGCTCTATCGAAGTCAACCAGTGGTGGGCGGCACGGCACGGTGAATTGAACGAATTGCGCCGGCAGGTAGGGCAGGTACGCCGGCCCGGCAGCGACGCGGTGCTGATCCCTGACACTCAAGCTTCGATCAACAAGCGCGACGCCGCTCTGCGTGACTATGCCGAGGCGCGCGGCCGTCTTTCGGAAAATCTGCTGAACCAAGAAGAGCATCGCGACAGGGCGGCGCCCATCGTGGAAGGGCTCGGCGCGGTCGACGAGGCCGTGGCGTCCATGGTCGGAAAGGGCGACGAGGTCTTCCACCACGTCCAGAACAACGAGATGGAAGCCGCCGCGCGCGCCGCGGCGGAAATGCACCAGCACTTCTCGCGAGCGACCGACCAGATCCAGTCCCTTGTCGAAAAAGTGCGCGCGATCCGCGAAGACAACTTCCGCCAGCAGGCCGCCTTCGTCGCCAAGCTTCGCCGCTTCCAATACGGGGCCGTGGCGGTCGTCGGCCTCTTTCTGGCCTGTGCCGTCTTTTACGGGGTGCGCATCGCGCGCGAGATGCGGCGTACGGACGAAGCGCGCGCCCGTTACATCGCCGAATTGAACCACGCGCGCGAAGCCGCCGAGGCTGCCAACCAAGCCAAGTCGGACTTCCTGGCCGTGATGAGCCACGAGATCCGCACGCCGCTGAACGGCGTTCTGGGCATGGCGGGGCTCCTGCTGGACACGCGGCTGGACGGTGAGCAGCGCCGCTTCGCCGAAAGCATCCGCCTGTCGGGCGAAGCGCTGCTGGCGCTTCTCAACGACGTGCTCGACCTCTCCAAGCTGGAAGCCGGCAAGCTGGAGCTCGAGACGCTCGATTTCGACCTGAACGAAGTGCTGGCCAGCGTGGTCGAGCTGCTCAACCCGCGCGCGATCGGGAAAGGCATCGAGCTGGCATGGTTCGTGGCGCCCGATCTACCTGTCTCCCTGCGTGGCGATCCGGGGCGCTTGCGCCAGGTGCTGCTGAACCTGATCGGAAACGCGATCAAGTTCACCGAAAAGGGTGGCGTCTGGGTCGAGGTTACCCAGGAGACGGGACAGGGAGGCGTGCCGCGCCTGCGCCTGGCCATCGCCGACACTGGCATCGGCATGTCCGAAGGCACGCAAAACGCCTTGTTCCAGCGTTTCATGCAAGCCGATACCTCGACCGCGCGCAAATACGGCGGTACG
This sequence comes from Alphaproteobacteria bacterium, assembly GCA_050180485.1. GTDB lineage: Bacteria > Pseudomonadota > Alphaproteobacteria > CADEGL01 > CADEGL01 > CADEGL01. The sequence continues at coordinate 66,423 of JBFXED010000011.1, forward strand.
GGCCTGGGTCTGGCCATCTGCAAGCAGCTCACCACGCTCATGGGCGGCGAGATCAGCGCCGAGAGCATGTCTGGGCGCGGCAGCGTGTTCCGCGTGTCGCTGCCGCTGGTCGCCGCGTCCGGCGCGCGCCGGATGCCCAAGGCCGGCGAACTGCGCGGCCTGCGCGTGCTGGTCGTCGATGATAACGAGGTCAACCGCTCGATCTTCCGCAAACAGCTCGAATCGTGGGGCGTCGCGGTCGAGACCGTGATCGACGGGCCGGCCGCCCTAGCCGCCCTGGCCGCCGCAGAGGCGCGTCATGCCTTGCCGGACGTGGCCATCATCGACGTGATGATGCCGGGCATGGGCGGGGATGAGTTGGCGCGCCGGATCCGCGCCTCGGCCGCCTATCACGGCATCAAGCTGATCATGGCAAGTTCCATCGGTACGCGCGGTGTGTCTGACCGGTTGCGCGATGTGGACGTGCTGGCCTACTTCACCAAGCCGGTCAGCCCATCGGCGTTGTTCGAACGGCTGGCGTCGCTCGGCGATAGGCCGGAGGCGGATCGGGCGGTGACTGTGCCCGAGGCGCCGGAGGTGCCCACCGTGGCGCTTCGCATCCTCCTGGTCGACGACAACGCGATCAACCAGATGGTCGGCGCGGGCATTCTGAAGAAGCTTGGCCATTCGGTGGATGTGGTGGGGGGCGGAGCCGAGGCGGTGCAGGCCCAGCGCGAAAGAGCCTACGACGTCGTCTTCATGGACATCGAGATGCCCGAAATGGACGGCATCGAAGCCACGCGCCGCCTGCGCGCGCTGGCCGGCCCTGCCGGGAAGGTTCCGGTCATCGCCATGACCGCCAACGTGATGAAGGGCGACCGCGAGAAATACCTGGGAGCCGGCCTGAACGACTATGTCGCCAAGCCGATCGATCGCGCCAAGCTGATTGCCGTGCTGGCGCGTTGGAGCATGCGTCCGGAGGCGCCTTCGGCTCCGGCGCATGGGACCAGCGACGGCATCTTGGACGAGACCGCTCTCGCGGATCTGGAAGGCGCGGTCAGCCAGCTTGTCTTCCGGCAACTGGTCGCCACCCATGTCACCGACACCCGCGCCGGAATCGGGCGGCTGCGTGCTGCCGCGGCATCGCGCGATCTGGCCGCGCTGCGTACCGAGGCCCATATCCTCCACGGCACGCTCGGCACCATGGGCGGCATGAATGCGTCTGCCCTGGCGCGCGAACTGGAGGCGGCCTGCCGCGAAAGCAGGACGGACGATGCATTGACGCTCGTGGGCCGCGTGGCTTCGGCCGCCGAACAGGCCGTGGCGGCGCTGGATGCGCGTTTCGGGCCGTTGGAAAAGCGGTGAGGAGGGCGGTGGTGCTGCCGAGAGGAATCGAACCTCCGACCCCGTCCTTACCAAGGACGTGCTCTACCCCTGAGCTACGGCAGCATCCGCGTGGCGCGGGACCAGACCGAATTTCGCCGCAATCCGGGGCCAAAAACGGGACCTGACGGCTCCGGCGGTTCGCGCGCGGAGCGGAACTTGCCACAGCGCCCGCCGGACGTGCAAGCTCGCCTGCCTCGCCGCCACCCCCTTTAACCCGTACCCGCCGCCATGCCGCTTCCCTCCCTCGACACCGTGCGCGACCAGATCGGCCGCGAGATCGGCCTGTCCGGCTGGATGACGGTGGACCAGCGCCATATCGACCTGTTCGCCGCGGCCACCGAGGACCATTATTGGATCCACACGGATCCGGCCCGGGCCGCGCGCGAAACCCCCTTTAAGACCACCATCGCCCACGGGTTCCTCAGCCTGTCCCTGCTGGTGCCGCTCTATTACCGCAGCGTGCGCGAGCCGTCGGACGACTGGCTCGCGCTCAATTACGGCCTGGACAAGGTGCGGTTCATCGCCCCGGTCAAATGCGGCGACCGTGTCCGCGCGCGCTTCGTGCTGGCCAATGTCGAGGAAAAGGTCGCGGGCCAGCTCATGCTGCTGCTCGATTGCACGGTCGAGATCGAGGGCGGCGACAAGCCCGCGTTGATCGCGGCTTGGCGCAACATCTATATCCGCCAGGAGAAGAAGCGTTCCCCTGGCCTGTCGCCCGCGGGCGAGAGGGCGGCGGCCGAACGCAAGGCGCGCCGTGCCGAGGCGCTGCGCAAGAATCTGAGGCGCAGAAAAGACGTCTAGCCGTTGAGGGCGCAACCCGCGTCCGCTACAAGTCACGGGAGAGCATGGACAAGATTCGAATCCGGGGCGGGCGTCCCCTCAAGGGCGCGATCGAGATCAGCGGCGCGAAGAACGCGGCGCTGCCGCTGATGACCGCTGCGCTGCTCTCCGATGAGACGCTGCATCTCCACCGGTTGCCGGACTTGGCCGACATCGCCACCCTGGGCAAGCTTTTGGCGGTGCACGGCGCCGATATCGTGGGCGACGGCAACGGCGGCATGAAGCTGACTGTGCGCGATGTGACCGACACGACCGCGCCGTACGATCTGGTGCGCAAGATGCGCGCCTCGATCCTGGTGCTGGGCCCCTTGGTCGCCCGGTGCGGCAAGGCGCGGGTCTCGCTGCCCGGCGGCTGCGCCATCGGCACGCGGCCGGTCGACTTGCATTTGAAGGCTTTGCAGGCCATGGGCGCTGAAATTGAACTCGCCAGCGGATATGTGGAAGCGACCGCTCCCAAGGGGCTGCACGGTGCCAAGATCACGTTTCCCAAGATTTCCGTGGGCGCGACCGAGAACGCGCTGATGGCCGCCTCTCTCGCCAAGGGCGAGACGCTGATCGAGAACGCGGCGCGCGAGCCCGAGATCGGCGACCTGGCACGCTGCCTCAACGCCATGGGCGCCAAGATCGAAGGCATCGGCACCGAGACGCTGCAGATCCAGGGCGTGGACCGCTTGCGCGCGGCCGAGCACGAGACGGTCGCCGACCGCATCGAGGCCGGCACCTACGCCATCGCCGCCGCGGCGACCGGCGGCGACGTCGAGCTGATCGGCGCGCGGCTGGAGATGATCGGCGCGGTCACCCAGATTCTGCAGGAGGCGGGGCTGGCGCTGGAGGAGACGCCGCGAGGCCTGCGCGTCCATCTCGCCAACGGCCGCGTCCGGGGCGTGGATGTGATGACCGAGCCATTCCCGGGCTTCCCGACCGACTTGCAGGCGCAGATCATGGCGCTGATGACCGTCTGCGAGGGCGCTTCCATGATCACCGAGACCATCTTCGAAAACCGCTTCATGCACGTGCCGGAACTGATGCGCATGGGGGCCAACATCAATCTGCACGGCGCGTCCGCCATGGTGCGCGGCGTGGCGACGCTCAAGGGCGCGCCGGTGATGGCGACCGATCTACGCGCGTCCGTCTCGCTGGTGGTCGCGGGCCTCGCTGCCGAGGGCGAGACGATCGTCAATCGCGTCTACCATCTCGACCGTGGTTACGAGAAGCTCGAGGCCAAGCTGGCGGCCTGCGGCGCCGACATCGCCCGGGTCGCCTGAAGAGGACGGGATGGGAGAACCGCTCAAGCTGCGCGCGACCGACGCCGAGGATCTGGAGGTCTTCTCCACGGTCCTGCAGGATGCGCTCGTCAACATGAGCGACATGGCCTATCTCGAAGACGAGAAACGTTTCGTCCTGGTCGCGACACGGTTCCGATGGGAGAACGTGGCTCGTGCATCGGGCCAGGGAACACCCTTCGAACGCGTTCTATGCGGCCTATCCTTCGAGGAAGTGAACCGCGTGCGCATGCGCGGTATCGACCGCGCGCGGGATGGCGACCGCATTCTCGAATTGCTGGCCGTTCGCAAGGAATCCGACGGCGTACGCTTGGTCCTGGCCGGCGGGGCCGAGATCAGCCTCGAATCCTCCCGCGTTCTTTGCCATCTCAAGGACTTGGGCGAGCCCTGGCCGGTTTTCGCCCGGCCCAGTCATCCCCTGGAGGACGAAAGCTAGGCGTGCTAATCCTCCCGCGCCAATTCGTGGGAGAAGATCGTGTCGAGCGCCGCCAGCCTGGTCCTGGCCGTCCCTAAGGGACGGATTCAAAAGGAACTTATGCCCGTTTTGGCGCGCGTCGGCGTGACCCCCGAGGCTGCCTTCGCGGATCCCGATTCGCGCCAGCTCCAGTTCGCGACCAACCATCCGGGCCTGTCCATCGTGCGGGTGCGCTCTTTCGATGTCGCGACCTTCGTGGCCTTCGGCGCCGCCCAACTGGGGGTCGCGGGCAACGACGTGCTGATGGAGTTCGACTATCCCGAAATCTACGCGCCGCTCGACCTCGGCATCGGCCATTGCCGCCTGGCGGTGGCCGAGCCGGCCGCCTTGGTGGCCTCGGACGACCCGCGCCGCTGGAGCCATGTGCGCGTGGCAACCAAATACCCCGGCATCACGCGCCGGCACTTCGCCGAGCGCGGCGTGCAGGCCGAGTGCATCAAGCTCAACGGTGCCATGGAACTGGCGCCCAAGCTGGGCGTCTGCCGTCTGATCGTCGACCTCGTCTCGACCGGCCGCACTCTGAAGGAGAACGGGTTGGTCGAGGTCGAGCGGATCGCCGACGTCACGTCCCGTCTGGTCGTCAACCGCACGGCGCTCAAGACCCGCGCACGCGAGATCCGAGGCTGGATCGACCGCTTCCGCGAGGCGGTCGATGCCGCGGCGGCTTGACGCGCGCACGCCGGGCTTTGCCGCCGCGTTCGAGTCCTTTCTCGACGCCAAGCGCGGCGTCGAGGCCGAGGCTGATGCGGCCGCGGCGGAGATCATTGCCGCCGTCCGCACGCGCGGCGACGCGGCGCTGATCGAATACACCGCGCGCTTCGACCGGTTGAACTTGACCGCCGACAAGCTCGCGGTTGAACCGGCGGAGATCGACGCGGCCGTGAAGGCGTGCCCGCCCAAGGCGGTGGACGCGCTGAAACTGGCCGCCGCGCGCATCGAGGCGTTTCACCGGCGTCAGCTACCCCAGGATCTGGATTACACGGACGCGCAGGGGACGCGACTGGGCGCCCGCTGGCGCGCGATCGAATCCGTCGGGCTCTACGTTCCCGGCGGCGCCGCGGCCTATCCGTCGTCCGTGCTGATGAGCGCTCTGCCGGCGCGCGTCGCGGGGGTGGGGCGCGTGGTGGTGGCTGTGCCGACGCCGGACGGCAAGCTGAACCCGCTGGTCCTCGCCGCCGCAAGCATCTCCGGCGTGACGGAGCTCTATCGTGTGGGCGGCGCCCAGGCCATCGCCGCGCTGGCCTACGGCACCGAGACGATCCGCCCGGTCGATAAGATCATGGGGCCGGGCAATGCCTATGTGGCCGCGGCCAAGCGGCGGGTGTTCGGCACGGTCGGCATCGACCTGATCGCGGGACCTTCGGAAATCCTGGTGGTCGCCGACGGCAAGAACGATCCGGCCTGGATCGCCGCCGACCTTCTATCCCAGGCCGAACATGATCCCGTCGCGCAATCGATCCTGATCACCGACGATGCCACTTTCGCGGACGCGGTGGCGCGCGCGGCGGAAACGCACCTGAAATCCTTGCCGCGTGCCAAGATCGCGCGGGAGAGTTGGGAAACATACGGCGCCGTCATCGTGGTCGGCGCGCTGGAGGATGCCTGCGCCTTGGTCGACCGGTTGGCACCCGAGCATCTGGAGCTGGCCGTCGCCGATCCCGACGCGCTGGCCGCGCGCATCCGCAACGCAGGCGCCATCTTCCTCGGCCGTCACACGCCGGAAGCCATCGGCGACTATGTCGCGGGCCCCAGCCACGTCCTGCCTACGTCGCGCAGCGCGCGCTTTTCCTCGGGCCTCGGCGTGCTGGATTTCATGAAACGCACCTCGATCGTGGGGTGCGGGCCGGAGGCATTGGCCGCCATCGGTCCCGCCGCCGTGGCGCTGGCCGAGGCGGAAGGGCTTGAGGCGCATGCCTTGTCCGTCGCGCTGAGGCTGGGCGCCGCGGCGAAGCGCTGATCCGCGCGTGAGCGACTCCAAGCACCGCATCGTCAAGATCGAGCTCGACGATCCCGGCGTCGTCTACCGGACGCGCGACGTCGAGCACGAGCGCGCGGTCGCCATCTACGACCTGATCGACAGCAACCATTTCGTGCCGGCCGGGCACGAAGGCGGGCCGTACCACCTTGTGCTGGGCATCTCCGAGAACCGCGCGATCCTGGACATCCGCACGGCGGACGGCGAACCAGTGGGCGAGGTGCCGCTGCCGCTTTCGTCCTTGCGGCGCGTCATCAAGGACTATTTCGTCGTTTGCGAAAGCTACTACCAGGCCATCAAGACGCTTTCGCCCGCCCAGATCGAGGCCATCGACATGGGGCGCCGCGCGCTTCACAACGAGGGCTCGGAGATCCTGCGCGAGCGGTTGGCCAGCCGGGTCGACGTGGACGAGAACACCGCCCGGCGGCTGTTTACCTTGATCTGCGTCCTTCACGTCCGGGGTTGAGGCATGACCGGGCTGCCCTCGAGCGTGTTGTTCGTGTGCAGCACCAATTCGGTCCGTTCGCCGATCGCCGAGGCGCTGCTGCGCCATTTCCATGGCCACCGGCTTTATGTGAAATCGGCGGGCGTGCGCACGCGCGAGGTTGACGGCTTCGCCATCGCGGTGATGCGCGAGAAGGGGCTCGATATCGCCGCGCACAAGCCGATTCTGTTCTCCGAGATGGACGATGAGAATTTCGATGTGGTGGTGACGCTGACGCCCGAGGCGCATCACCAGGCGCTGGAGCTGACCCGGACCCTGGCGGTCGAGGTCGAATACTGGCCGACCTTCGATCCGACCGTGGCCGACCAGGACCGCGAGACCCAACTCGCGGCCTATCGCGCCGTGCGGGACCAATTGGAGCGCCGCATCCTGGAACGGTTTCCCCTGCCTGGCGGACCTGCGGTCTGATGCGGCGTGCTATGCTGGCATGCAGTCGCGGGAGGCATCGATGGCGAAGGGATATTGGGTCGCGTTTGCCGACGTGCACGACCCCGAAGGGTACAAGGCATACATCGTCGAGAATGCAAAGGCGTTCCGGAAATACGGCGGCCGCTTCTTGGTGCGTGGCGGTCCATTCGAGGCGCCGGAAGGCAAGCCCCGTTCGCGTATCGTCGTGATCGAGTTCCCTTCGCATGCGGCCGCGTTGGAATGCTACCGCTCGCCCGAATACGCCAAGGCCATCGCGCTGCGGAAAGGCAAGTCGGTCATGGATCTGGCGATCGTCGAGGGCTATGGCGGCCCGCAGCCCGCGGACACGTGATCCGGCGGCCTGCCGACCGCTCGCGGCTTGATTTTCGCGGCTCCCGGCGGCATCAATGGGCCCGCCAAGGGGCGCCGGGACAGGAGATTGGATGGCGAAGGAAGAATTGATCGAGATGGGCGGCACTGTCATGGAGCTGCTGCCGAACGCGATGTTCCGCGTGAAGCTCGAAAACAATCACGAAATTCTCGCCCATACCTCCGGTAAGATGCGCAAGAATCGTATCCGCGTGCTGGCTGGCGATAAGGTCAACGTCGAGATGACCCCCTACGATTTGACCAAGGGGCGCATCACCTTCCGCTTCAAGTAACCCGGCCAGGCCATGGCCCGCGCCGCACCGGCGCTCGTGCTCGCCTCGGCCTCGCCCCGGCGTCTTGAGCTTCTGAAGCAGATCGGCCTCAAACCCGATCGCGTCGCTCCCGCTTCCTTGGACGAAACGCCGCTGCCGCGCGAACTGCCGGCGGCCCACGCCGTGCGCCTTGCGCGCGAGAAAGCCGAGGCCGTCGCCGCGCGCCATCCCGACGCCGTGGTGTTGGCGGCCGACACGGTCGTTGCCTGCGGCCGCCGCATCCTGCCCAAGGGAACGGACGAAATCACGGCGCGGAAATGCCTTTCGCTTCTTTCCGGCCGGAGACATCGCGTGATCGGCGGCGTGGCCGTCATCGCACCGGGTAAAGACGCCAAGACCCGCCTGGTCATGACCACGGTCGCCTTCAAGCGGCTGACGGACGTCGAGATCGAGGCGTATCTGGCCTCTGATGAATGGCGGGACAAGGCGGGCGCCTACGCGATCCAGGGCCGCGCGGCCCTGTTCGTCCGTTTCTTGTCGGGATCGTACTCGAACGTGGTCGGCCTGCCGCTGTTCGAGACGGCCGCGTTGCTCCAGGCCGCGGGCTACCCGGTAGTCTGATGGGTCAAGCCTTCTTCTTTTTCTTCGCCGCCACCTGGCGCCAGTTCACCGGCAGAATGGCATAGGCCACCTGGGCCTCGGTGTTGCCGGCCTCGTAGATCATCGGCGTGCCGGCGGGCAGCCAGATGCCGTCGCCGGGCTTGATCGGATATTTCTTGCCGCGCACGTGGATGATGAGCGTGCCCTTGAGGCCGTAGAAATATTCGTCGTAGTGGACGGTCCATGGGAACTTCACGTTGCGGAAGCGCGACATGCCGCAGCCGAGCGTTGTGCTGATGTCCACGTCCACGTCGCGGCCGATCTTGCAGTAACCCGGCGGGCCCCAGAACCGGCCGAAGACGCGCTTGCCCTTGCGGATCAGCTTGATCGACTTGTTCTTGTGCGAAGCCACCTTGGGTTTGCCGCCGCGCTTCTCCACCCCGCGCCAATCGGCGGGATAGATGGCGAACATCAGCGAGGTCTTTCCTTTGGCCCGGTAGGTCAGCCTGGTGTCGCGGGGCAGCCAGATGCCGTCGCCGGGCTTCATCACATATTTTTTGCCGCGCGCGCGGATGGTCAGCGAGCCGGTGAGGCAGCGGAAATATTCGTCGTATTTCACCGTCCACGGCAGATCGATGCCTTTGAACTCGACGACGCCGCAGCCCATGGTCTTGCTGTTGTGAGTATGCACGTCGCGGCCCGCGCGCACATAGCCCGTCACCTCGGGCAATGTCTCGTACTTGCGCTTCGCTTTCTTGATGAATTCGACCTTGCCCACCATCGCTTCGCCTCTATTTCACGCCGTGGATTCGTTTCCAATCGATCGGATAGACCATGTAGAGGGCGCGCGCCCTCTTCTTGCACTCGTAGACGATCTTGGTGTTCGCGGGCAGCCATAGCCCGTCGCCCGGATCGATGTGATAGGCCTTGCGTCCGACCCGGATAGTCAGCCGGCCCGACAGGCCGAACAGATATTCGTCGTAGAGCAGCGTCCATTCGAAGCGGCAGGTCTTGTACTCGGCCACGCCGCCTCCGAACGTCGCGGAGATGTCGGGGCCGACGTCCCGAGCCAGCTGGCGCCAGCCCGGGGGCGTTGGTTTCCGTTCGAAGCGCCGCGCGGCCTTCTTGATGAACTTGATGCGCGGCCTGGGTTTGCGCGGTTTCATTTCTTTTTCTTCTTGGCCTTCTTCTCTTCGATCTGACGCCAGTTGACCGGATAGACCATGTAGACGGCGGTGGCCTTTCCCTTGGCCTCGTAGATCAGCTTGGTGTTCGCGGGCAGCCACAACCCGTCGCCCGGCTTGATATGATAGGCCTTGCGCCCGACGCGGATCGTCAGCGTGCCGGTCAGGCCGTAGAAATACTCGTCGTACTTCACGGTCCACGGCATCTTGATGTTGGTGAACTCACAGACGCCGCCGCCCATCGTTGTGCTGATGTCGACGTCGACGTCGCGGCCCAGGCGCGCCGTTCCCGGCGACACGGCCATTTTCGTGAACTTGCGCTTCGCGCGCTTGACGAACTTGATCGCGGACTTGGCCATCGTGCTCTCCCTCGGTTTATCGTTGAGAAAACGGTAGCAGCGCCCCGGTGCGCATGCAATGCGTGGCGCGTTGCGCGCGCGTGTCCCACGCCCTAGCCTTGTCGCCGATGGGGGATGGATGGCCATACCGCTCGAACTTCTGATCGACGATTCGCCGGGCGAGTTGCGCGCGGCCCTGCGCGAGGGCGGGCGGCTGGTCGAGCTGATCGTCGAGCGGGCCGGGCACGAGAGCATCGTCGGTAACGTCTATCTTGGCCGTATCGAGCGCGTGTTGCCCGGGCTGGATGCGGCCTTCGTCGATATCGGCCTTGCGCGCAGCGGCTTTCTTGCCCGCATCGAGGGTTTGGACGGCGCGCGCTTGGCCGAAGGCGCACGCGTGTTGGTGCAAGCGACCAAGGACGGCGTGGGCGAGAAGGGCGTGGCGCTGACCATGCGGATCGCGTTGCCCGGCCGGCATCTGGTCTATGCGCCGCTGGAAAATGGCATCACCTTGAGCCGCCGGATCGTCGACGCGGACGAACGTAAACGCGTCGGCGCGCTGGTCGCCGCCGTGGCCGCGTCGGAAGGCGCCTATGTCGTCCGCACTGGCGCCGTCGCGGCCAGCGAGGCCGATCTGCGGGACGAAGCCGCGCACCTGTCCGCCTTGTGGGAGGGTATCGAATCGGGGCGCGACCAGGGTACACCGCCGGCCTGCCTCCACCGAGAGCCCGGCGCGGTCGCGCGCCTTTTGCGCGATTGGGCGGCGGCCGGGCTTTCCCGGGTCGTCATCGACGGGCGCGAGGCCCACGCGGCGGCGCTGGCCCATGCGCGCGCGCATCTGTCCGAAATCGCATCCGCCATCCGTCTTCATGGCGAGATCGAACCTTTGTTCGAGATGGAAGGCGTCGAGGAGGAGATCGAGGCCGCCTTGCAACCGCGGGTGCGGCTTTCTTCCGGCGGCGAGATCGTTATCGAGCGCACCGAGGCGCTGACGGTCGTCGACGTGAACAGCGGGGCTCACACCGCGCGTGGCCGGGCGGAGGACACGATCCGCGACACCAATCTGGAGGCGGCCGACGAGATTGCGCGGCAGATCCGCTTGCGCGGCCTGGCCGGGCGGATCGTGGTCGATTTCATCGCCATGGAACGCGCCGACGACCGGCGGCGGGTGCAGCAGGCGCTGGAGCGCGCCTTGGCCGGAGACCGCTCGCCCGTGCGCGTGGGCGGCTTCTCGCCGCTCGGCCTCTTGGAGATCACGCGCCGGCGCGGACGGGAATCGCTGGCCGAGACTCTGTGCGAGCCGTTCGCGCCGGTCGCCGTGGTCCGGACCGCGCTGACCGTGGCGCTGGAGGCGTTGCGCGCCGCGCGGCGCAGTGCCGCGGCCGCGCCCGGCCGAACGCTCACCCTCCTGGCCGCGCCCGAGATCGTCGAGGCACTGAAGGCAGAGGCCGCCGTGGCCCGCGCGACATTGGAAGGCGCCCTGGGGCGGCCTCTCGGGTTGCAGGCGCGCGCGGACGTGGATCGCGAATCGTACGAGATCGTCGTTGGCTGAGCGCATCCAGGGGATCACCGCAGCATGACCGCCATTACCGCAGACCAGCGCGACCCGCTTTATGCCCGCGGCGTCGCCTTCATGCTGGCAGCCGGCGCCTTCGCCAGCGTGAACGGTGTCCTCTTCCGCAACATCGAGGCCGCGACCGACTGGCAAATCATCTTTTGGCGCAACAGCACCATGTTCCTGTTCCTGATCGGGCTGCTCGCGGTGCGCAGTCGAGGCGCCGTGACGACAGCGTTCCGCGCGGCGGGCAGGCCGGGCCTGATCGGCGGGCTGATCTTGGGCGCGGGCAATATCTTTTTCGCTCTATCGATCATCCATACCACGGTCGCCAACGCGCTGTTCATCTTGTCGGCGTCGCCCTTCATCTCGGCGATCCTGGCGTGGTTCCTTCTGCGCGAGCATGTCCAACGCCGCACGGTCCTGGCCATGATCGTGGCCTTGGTGGGCGTGGGCGTGATGGTGATGGAGGGATTGGGGGCGGGGCGCTTGTTCGGCAATGTGATGGCCGTGGGTACGACCTTGGCCCATGCGGGCTTCGTGGTCTCGCTGCGCTACGGGCGCCACACCGACATGCTGCCGTCCATCGTCGTCGCCGGCGCCTCCGCCGCCATCGTGGCGTTCGCGGTCGGCGGATCCATCGCGGTCTCGTGGCACGATTTCGCGATGTGCGCGATGATGGGCATGGGTGCCATGTCGATCGGCTTCATCTGCTTTACGATGGGGTCGCGCCATGTGCCGGCCGCGCAGGTCGCGCTCCTGTCGCTCTCCGAGGTCGTGCTGGGGCCGATCTGGGTCGCGCTGATGGTCGACGAGCTGCCCAGCGTGCTGACCTTGATCGGCGGAACCTTGGTTCTGTCGGCCATCGTGGGCCAGGCCGTGATCGGGATGCGCCGTTCGGTCAGGTGAGCGCGAGGACGGCGCCGCCAGCCGCCAGGCTGGCGCCCAACGCGCCCGCCACCCGTGTGCCGAAACCGGTGCCACCCAGGTAGAAGGCCAACCCCGCCTTGACCAAGGTGTTTACCGCCGCGGCGAGGCAGATGGCGTTCGCCACCATGTGCTCCGGCGGTGCGCTCTCGCCTATATTGGCCAAGGTCAGTGCGATGGCGTCCACATCCGCCAATCCGGACGCCGCGGCCAAAAGATAGGTGCCCATATCGCCCAGCCAGGCGCTGAGCGCGCGCGACAGAACCGCGATGGCCGCAAGGAACAGGCCGAAGCGCAGCGCCAGCACGAACTCAAACGGGTTGCGGTGTCCGTTCTGCACGCCGTTCGCCGTCTCGGCGCGACCCCGCCGGACCAGCCAGGCGGCGATCACGAAATTCGCGGCAGCGGCGGCGGTGAAGGGCGGCCAAAGTATCTCGAACAGCGCGGGGTGCACGACGCTGACCAACAGGATCAGGCGCGGGAACATGGTGGCGCAGGCCAGCGCCACGCCGCCCGCATAGAGCGGTGCCAGGGCCGCGCTGCCCTTGGCCTGACGCGACAGGCTGGCGGTCACGGCGGTGGAGGAGACGATGCCGCCCGCGACCGCCGCCAGCACGATGCCGCGCCTGGCCCCGGCCACCTTGATCGCCACGTAGCCGACGAAGGAGAGGCCCGTGACCAGCACGACCATCCACCAGAGCTTGTAAGGATTGAGCGCGTGCCAGGGGCCGAAACCTTGATTCGGCAGAACCGGCAGCAGGACGACCGACATCATCAGTAGCTTCAGGACGGCCATCAGCTCTTCGCGCTCGATCCGCTCGATCAGGCGGTGAAGCTGGGGCTTGATGCCGAGCAGAAGAGCGGTCACCACGCCGCCGGCCGCCGCGACCTGCATCGAGCCCCGCATGGCGAGCGCGCCGAGCGCGAAGGTGACCAGGCCCGCGACCGTCGTGGTGGCGCCGACGTCGTTCGTGTCTGCCTGGAGGCGCAGGCGCAGGGCGATCAGGATGACGGCATAGGCCAGGAAGGCCACGGCCATCACTGTGCCGCCCATGGTTTCGGTCAACAAGGCCGCCAACCCGCCCAACAGACCGCCGATGGCCAAGGTGCGCACGCCCGCGACGCGGCCGCCCTCGGGCTCGTCGCGGCCGTGCCAGCCGCGCTCGAGCCCGATCAGGACGCCGATCGCGAGCGCCAGGGCCAGCCGCCGCAGGGTGTCGAAATCATCCATGGCGGCTTTCAGTCTAGGGCAAGCAAAGGGGGGCCGCCATGAAGCCCCTTTCCCGTCGCCGAAGCTGTGATAGCGTCCCGCCGACGGAGATGGCGATGCGGCAAGCCAACGACAACGATCCCAAGCCCAAGGGCAAATGCCCCATCTGCGGGCGACCCATGGTGGTCCAGCACCGGCCGTTCTGCTCGCCCCGCTGCAAGGATGTCGATCTGGGCCGCTGGCTGACCGGCGGCTACGTCATCCAGACCGACGAAGAGCCCGAGCAGGACGAATTTTCGCCCTCCCGGGAGAAGGACGGATCCTAGGCCGCCCTTGCTGGACAGGCGGGGGGAAGTTTTCTATAAGCGCGCCCACGCCCAGGTAGCTCAGTTGGTAGAGCAGCGGACTGAAAATCCGCGTGTCGGTGGTTCAAATCCGCCCCTGGGCACCATTCCTTTTATGCCCCGAGATTGGATGCAAAGGCCGCGAAGCGTGCGGCAGGCGCGCTGTTTGGCGTGCCGTCGGGCAGGATCAGCTTCATGTCCTTGGCTAGATCCGCATCCGCCACACGCAATGCGATCAGATGTCCGGTCTCGATTTCGTCCGCGACGGCCGAGGCGATCACCAGCGAAATGCCGCGTCCGGCGCGCACCGCGCGCTTGACCGCCTCCGTGCTGCCGAAGCTACCGAGCGCCGTTAATTGATCGGCCAGAGGTCCCAGCGCCTCGCGCAGAAGCGCACCTGTGCCCGTGCCCGCCTCGCCGCCCAGGATGGGTGCGCCGGCCAGTTCGCGCGCGGCGATTTCCCGCCGCGTGGCCCAAGGGTGGCCGGGCGAGACGATCACGACGATGGGCTCGCGCCGCCACGTCGTGGCCGCGAAGCCGGCGCGGCCGTCCCACCATTCCATCAGCGCCAGGTCCGCGCGGCCTGCGGTGAGCCGTTCGCCCACCTCCGGGTTGCGGCCGATCCACAGCTCGACTCGGCACGGATCGGCGGCCTGGAACGAGGCCAGCACCGACTGCAGCAGGTATGTTCCCACGTTGGTCGAAGCGGCGATGCGCAGCGGCGCGGTCGCGATCACCTCACGCGCGCGTCCCGCGGTGTCCACCAGAGCCCGCGCCAGCGGCGCGAAGGCGGCACCCTGCGGGGTCGGCGCGACGGCATCGGCTCCGCGCGTCAGCAGTTGCGCGGCCAGTTCGGCCTCGAGTTGCCGCACATGCGCGATGATGGTCGACGGCGACAGGCGCAACCGCCTGGCGGCGGCGCGGAAGCCGCTTTCATCGAGGACGGCGAGAAATGTCCTGGCGTGCGCGAGGTTGAGCATCGGCGGGCCGTTCGTTGGGGGCATTGACCGCGTCGGGCGGAATTTGACCGGAAAGAACCGCGACGATGTTTCGCGCGGCGGAAAGTTCGATCTCGCGACGCACGTCCGCGACCGCGGAGCCGATATGGGGCGTCAAGACCGTGCGTGCGCCCTGTGCCACGAGGCGTGGCTCGATTCCGGCGGGGCGGTCTTCACGCGCCCAGTCCTCGCATTCGAAGACGTCAGCGGCATAGCCCGCGAGGCGTCCGCTTTCCAGCGCATCGGCCACGGCGGCCTCGTCCACCAGCGAGCCGCGCGCGGGATTGATGAGGCGCGCGCCCGGTTTCATCCGCGTGATGGCGGCCGCGTTCACGAGAAGCTGGGTGGCTGGCGTCAGCGGCAGGGCTAGGACCAGATAGTCCGAGCGCGCGAGAAGCGTGTCGAAGTCCACCCGTTCGACGTGCTCGGACAGCGGTTTGGACAGCGTGCCCGCGGTCAGATCATAGCCCAGGAGGCGGCAACCGAAGGGAACGAGGCGCGCGGCAATGGCGCGGCCGACATGGCCGAGGCCGGCGATGCCGACAGTGGCATGCGCCACGCCCGCGCCGTAAAGCTCGGGTCGCCATCCAGCGAAGCCGTGGCGGCGGATGCGCGCGTCGGCGGTCACGATATGCCTGCCGAGCGAGAGCATCAGGCCGATGGCAAGCTCCGCCGTCGGCACGGTCAGAAGGTCTGGCACGATGGTGACCCACACGCCCGCCTTCGTGGCGGCGGCCGCGTCGATGTTGTCATAGCCTTTGAGCGCCGCGCCGATCACCTTGAGGTCGGGGCACGCGGCAAGAAAGCTCGCGTCGATCCGGTCCGTCATGAAGGCCAACATCCCATCCGCGTCGCGGCAGCGCTCGCGCACCTCACGGTATGGCCAGGGCTCGAGCGCTTCGTTCACGTCCAGCGCGGCATGGGATGCGAGAAGCGCGCGCGTTTCCGGAAAGATCCGATTGGTGACGACGATCTTGGGTTTGCGCATGGCCGAGGAATCCGGGCTCACTTGAGCGCACGCCGCAGTGTTGCGCCGATCACATCGACCACGGTGACACAGGCCAGGATGCAGAGAAGGATGGCCGATACCTGAGCGTATTCGAGCACGCGCAAGGCCGCGATCAATTCGAAGCCGATGCCGCCCGCGCCGACCGCGCCCAGCACCGTGGAGGCGCGGAAATTATACTCCCAGCGATAGATCGTCGTGTCCGCCAGTTGCGGCAGGACCTGGGGCATCACCGCGTGGACGACGACCTGGAACGGCGTGGCGCCGGCGGCGCGCGCGGCCTCGATGGGCTTGGGATCGACGTGTTCGATGCTCTCGGCGAAGAACTTGCCGACCATGCCGATCGAATGGATGCCGAGTGCCAGGACACCGGGCAGGGCGCCGAACCCGACCATGGCCACCAGGATGATGCCCATGATGAGTTCGGGGATCGAGCGCAGCAGGTTGAGGACCAGCCGGCTGGCGTAATAGATCGCGGAGTGCGGTGTCGTGTTGTGCGCGGCGAGCAGCGCCAGGGGCAGCGACAGGATCACGGCCAGCGCGGTGCCAGCGATCGACATGGCCAGCGTGTCGACCAGCGGCTGCAACCATTTCGCCAAGCGGCTGAAATCCGGCGGGAACATCTCCGCCGAAAGCTGGCGGACGGCGGGCCAGGCGTCGGCGAAGCGCGCCGGGTTCAGAAGGCCGGTCACGCCCATGGCACCAACGACGACGGCCAGAATGGCCGCGAGCACCGCCGCATATTTACCGCGCGCGGCGGTGTCCCGCGCCAGGATGGCCTCGTGGCGGGCGGCGGCACTCATCCCTTGAACTTCGACAGGTCGAGATTCAGCACGGTCGCTGTCTCGCGCAGGATGTCGTAGGCCTTGTCGTTCGTGGCGACGAAGCCTTCCGCACGGAACGTCTTGAGGATCGCTGGATCCTTGAGGTCGAGGAAGGACGCCTTGATGGCGTCCCGCAACGCCGGGTCCAGGCTGCCCTGCATGACCATCGGGTAATTGGGGATGGGCGCGCTCTCGGCCAGCACGGTCAGCTTGGCGCCGTCGATGGTGCCCTTGGCGACCAGGGCGTTGAAGATCTCCTGGCTCATGCCGCCAGCCTGCACCTGCCCCGCCTGGACGGCGCGGGCGACCGCGTCATGCGTGCCCAGATACACGGCCGTGTAGTCCTTCTCGGCGATCAGCCCCTCGCGCGCCAGATAGGCGCGCGGGATCAGATGGCTCGAGGTCGAGGCGTTGTCGCCGAAGCCCATCGTCTTGCCCTTGATATCCAAGGTCGATTTCACGGGTCCGTTAGCCTGGGTGATGATGACGCTGCGGTAGGTGGGCGAGCCTTTGGAGACGCCGACCGCAAACGCCTCGATGGAGGGCGCTTTCGACTTCGCCAGCACGTAGGAGAGCGGGCCGAAATACGCCACTTCGATGCGGTTGAAGCGCATGGCTTCGATCATCGACGAGTAGTCCGTGGTGACCACCAGCTCGATGTCCTTCTTCAGCGCGCCTTCCAGATAAACCTTCAGCGGCTGCGCGTTCTGGATGATCGTGGACGCGTTCTCGTCCGGCAGCAGCGCGACGCGCAGCTTCGCGGGGTTGGCGTTCTGGGCGAAGGCACCCGCGCCGGCGAAGACGGCGCCGGTGGCTAGGGACGACAGGAGAAATGTGCGGCGGTTCATCATGGTGGACCTCTTTGGGGACAAGGGTTCGGGTTACTCGGCGGCCTGGGCGAGATCGGCGGGCAAGGCCGCATAGATCTGATCGAGCGCGTTCGTTTCGAGGCGGCCGGGCGGGCCATCGAAGACGACGCGGCCTTTGGTCAATCCCACGATGCGGTCGGCGAAGCGCCGCGCCAGTTCGACCTGGTGCAGGCTGACGATCGCCGTGATGCCGTCCTCGCGGCAGATGCGATGCAGATCGGCCAGCACCATCTCGGCCGAGGTGGGGTCGAGACTGGCCACAGGCTCGTCGGCCAGGATGATCGCCGGGCGCTGGGCCATGGCGCGTGCGATGCCGATGCGCTGCTGCTGGCCGCCGGATAGCTGGTCGGCGCGGTCCAGTGCGCGGTCCGCCAATCCCAGTCGCTCCAACGCGGCCAAAGCCAGCAGCCGGTCTTCGCGCGGCGGGGGCAGAAGGGAGCGTAAGCCGCCATGGGCGCCTAGTCGGCCCACCAGTACGTTGCGCATCGCGGTCAGGCGGCCGATCAAATGATGCTGCTGAAAAACCATGCCGACCGCGCGGCGGTGCCGGCGTAGCACGGCGCCGCTGGCGAAAATCGATCCGATGCCGCCGGCCAAGACATCGCCTTGCGTTGGTTGCACCAGACCGTTGAGACAACGAAGAAGGGTGGACTTGCCGGCGCCGGACGGGCCGATCAGCGCCACGAAGCGGCCTTGCTCGAAAGAAAGACTGGTGGGCTGAAGGGCCACGACGCCGTTGTTATAGGTCACCGCGACATTTTCCAGCTTCAACATGGGCATCCCGCGCTCGTTCGGTATTACCGAACAAAACGGCGGCTTGTTCGGTATTGCGAAACTATCGGTGCGATATGACAGGCGTATGACGGAATCCGACTCTTTCACCGCGGCGCTCGCGTCATCCGAGCGTCATGAACCTGTCAGCCGCCGTTCACGTCCTTTTCATACGAATACCCAGGGCGTCTTCGATGGTGATTCGACCGCACGGAGCCCGCTTATCGGGGCGCCGCACCGATGCTCGAGGGTGACTGCCCGGGTATCCGCGCATCCATTTTCATAAGGGAAAGATCATGACAGACGTAACCGCGAATCCGTCGGACGCCGGGGTGGTCTTTCGCCATGGAATTGGATAAGAGCCCGCTCCCAGGGCTGGTATGGGCCTTTCGCGCGCGTGCGGACGGGCACGCGGAAGAGCTGTCATTCGTGCCCGCCGGCCTGCCGGCCGAGGGTTGGCTTTGGCTTCATTTCGACCTGACGGATGCGCGCGTCCTCGCGGCGGTGTCGCATTTCGATCTGCCGCCATCCGTGGCGCAGCTTTTGGTCGGCGCGGACGGACATCAGCAACTCCATGTTGCGGGGCCCTGGGTCTATGGGATCTTGACCGATCTCGTCCGCGGGCTCGACGGCCCCACGGGCGAGATCGGCAAGCTCCACTTTGCCATGACGGACAATGTCTTCATCAGCGGCCGCCGGCACCGCCTGACGGCGGTCGAAGAGGTTCATCAGGCGCTGCGGGACGGCCGCACCCTGCCGACGACGGCTGGATTGCTCGAAGCAGTCGTGGAACGCGTGGTCGGCACAATCGAGCGCTATGTCGAAAAACTGGGCCGAAAGCTCGACCGGATCGAGGAAGCCGTGTTGGCCCCTGGCGCCGGCGACGAACGCCAAGCGATCGGGCGCATGCGACGCACCGCCGTTCGCCTCCACAGGCAACTGGCTGGGTTGCGCACATTGTTCCGCCGGATGGAGCATGAATTCACCGGCGAGAAGCCGGTCATGCCCCGCCTCGCGTCGGGGCGTTTACCGCAGCGGATCGACTGGCTCGATCAGGAAGTCATCGCGCTGCGTGACCGCGCGCATCTTCTCCAGGAGGAGGTTACCATCAAGATCGCCGAGCGGACCAACGAACATGTCCGCGTGTTGGCCATCGTCACGACGGTTCTTTTGCCGCCGACCCTGGTGTCCGGAATTTTCGGCATGAACGTGAAGGATTTGCCGCTCACCGAAGGCGATGGCGGGTTCTGGTGGGCCGCCCCGCGATCCTTCTCGGGTCTGCGGCGGTGGTTTGTTTCGTCCTCAAGCGGATGGGATTGGTCGGCCGGCGCTGAGTCGCGCCTTTCCCGATCGTCTTCGAAAGATATCGCATGTCGAGGACTTCAGTCCGAAACGGACTGTTGCCGTCCCTGACCAACCTGCATGGGGTGATCGGCCGGCCAGAAAGAGTAGGCAATGGAACGGATCAACTCAGCATCGAGGATCGTCCATCATCGATCCGGTATAGAGGCGATCGAAGGAGGTCACCGATGCATGGCAACCGGGGGTTGATCGCGCTATTCGGGCTATTTGTCCTGGGCGCGCTCGTCGTTTTCATTGCGTATGACCGCATGAAGGAGCGCGTCATGCAGGCTGAGGCCTCGATGGTGCAAGCTGGCCAGGCTCTTGCGGCCGCAAATCAGGCATTGGAAGCGGCAAAGGCCGCCGAGGCTAGGGCTACAGCCGTCGCCGGAGAAGCGGATGCGGCGGCCTCCGCCGCGGACCAAGCGGTCCAAGATGCCAAGATGGCGATGGAGAAGGTATCGCCCGGCGAGAAGTGGTGGAAGTAATCCGGCTGATCGACGATGACGCGCACGTAGAACGGAGATCGACCGCGCCGTCGTAATGCTCCTGCTGCCTATATCGGTATCGAAACTCGCTGTGCATCGAGGAATGCAATAGCTGCCATCTAGCTCGTATGCCCCGAGGCCATCGAACGGTATTGCGTTAAACAATGTGATGAATGCCACCGTTCGTCTAAGATAGGCGTTGTCGGTCCAGTGTGAACGCGATCAAAGGAGTGCATCCATGCAGGGTAACCGGGGTGTCATCGCACTGTTTGTGCTGTTCGTGATTGGCGCCATCGTCGTATTCATGGCCCATAGCAACATGAGCGCGCGCGTCGCGCAGGCCGAAGCCGCGGCGGCTCAGGTCACCCAAGCTTTGGCCACCGCCAACCAAGCGGTGGAGGCCGCGAAAGCCGCCGACGCCAAGGCGACAGCCGCCGCGGGCAAGGCTGATGCGGCTGCGTCCGCCGCCGCGCAGGCGTCCCAGGACGCCAAGATGGCGATGGAAAAGCCGGCGGTGCCTGCGAAGAAGAAGTAAGCGTCAGGCCGCGAGCGGCAGCCGCACGCGCATGACCAAGCCGCCGGTTGGCTTGTTCTGCGCCACCACCGTACCGCCCATGGCCTCGACGTTTCGGCGCACGAGCCACAGCCCGATGCCGAAATTGACGCCGGCGGGCTTTTCCCCATCGACGTTGTGACGGCGCGGATCGGTGGCGCGCGTCGAAACATAGCGATCGAAGATGCGCTCGATCATGGCGGCTTCCACGCCGGGCCCGTCATCGCCGACTTCCAATTCGGCCGCGCCGCGCGTGCGCTCGAGCCGGACGGAAACCTGACCGCCTTCCGGAGAAAATCCGACGGCATTGTCCAGGATGTTCTCGATCACCGTCTCGACGAGCTCTTCGCCACCCTGCACGATCAGCTTGGGCTCGATCTCCGCCGCCAGCCGGACCGCGCGCGCGCCGGCCGCGTCGCGATAATCGTCGACCGTGCGTTGCACCACGTCGGATAGGGCAACGCGATTCTTGGGTGGATCGATCAAGGCGGCGGTCGTTTCCTGGATGCGCCGCGAGGCGAAGACCAGGGCTTCAAGCCGTTCGATGGCGCGCTCGATCAGTTCGACCGAACGCTGCAACCGCTTGTCGACGATGGCACCCGGACGCTTCAGCGGCTCCAGCGCTTGGCGCACGACACCGATGGGCGTCTTGAAGGCGTGGGCGTTCTCCTCCGCCGCGTCGCGAATGGCCAAGGCCGAGCCGTGCAACGTCTCGACCAGACGGTCGAATTCGCCCGCCACCCGCTCCAGTTCCGGCACGTCGTTCAGCGCGGTGAACGAAACCGAGGGCCGTTCGGCGCCGCGGATGTGCCGCGCTAATCGCGCGAAGCGCAGAAGTCCGCGCCAGACGGTGGCGAAGACCGAAAGCACGACGATGGCCATGGCCAGATAGATCACGATGGCCAGTTGCACTTCGGGACGCGAGCCGTAGGGTTTGGCGATGGCCGCGCCCAGCACGTCCTCGGCCGACAGCGAGGTGATGACGGCCCAACAGCCGCCCTTGGCGATGACGGGCGTGATCGAGGTTAGGATCTCGTTCTCCTGCGCGGGGTTGGTGTAGCGCACGGCCAGGGTGGCGTCGCCTTCGCAACTGCCGGACAGCTTGTCCAGAACGCCGCTGGCGATCAGTTCGGCGCGCTCGGTCTCCAGGTATTCGGCGGCCGTCGGCGGCGCTGCGGCCATGTAATAGAAGCTGCGCGATCCTTCGGCGTTACGCGGTCGGAAGAGAAGCTTCACGCGGGTGTTGACGGCCTCGCTCATGAAGGGTTGCAGCAGGTTGGCCGGATTGGAGCGGCCGTCGAACACCTCCAGGCGCGGGCGCAACGATTCCGCGACGATGCGGCCCTGATCCTGCACCACGGCCAGGAGAATCTGGCTTTTCTCGCGATCGGCCGATTGAAACTGGTCGTAGACGATGGCGGGTACCGCCAAAAAGATCAGCACGAGCACGATCAGCTTGGCGCCGAGCGAACGCGCCAGCCGCCGCAGCCCTTGCAGGCCTGTCGGGTTATCCGGCGGCGCCATCGGCCCAGCGATAGCCGAATCCGGGATAAGTCTCGATCTCGTCGAACTCGGCATCGATCCGTTCGAACTTGCGCCGGATGCGCTTGATGAAGGCGCGCACGTTGGCGCGGTAGCCATCCGTGCCCTGGCCGGCGGCGAAGTCCTCGCCGCGCAGCAGGTCGTACAGTTCGCGATACCGTACGTCCTTGCCCACGTTCTGGACCAAGCAGCGCACCATGGCGAATTCGGTAAGGGTCAGGTCGACCTGCTGGCCATTCCAGAACGCACGGCAGCTTTCGACGTTCAGGGACAGTTTGCCGTATTCGATCGTGCCGTCATTGGCGGTCGCGGTTTCGCCCTTGCTGCCGCCGAGGATCAGCTCGATGCGCTTCTTGAGGATCAGGAAGCTGCGCGATTTCTCGACGAAATCGACGGCACCGCCTTGCAGCGCGGCCTCCTCGTAGATCTGGTCCGACAGCGAGGTCAGCAGGATGACCGGCGTGTTGAGGTTGGCCGAACGCATCCGCTTCAGAACTTCGCCTCCGGACAGGCTGGGCATCTTCCAGT
Source organism: Alphaproteobacteria bacterium (assembly GCA_050180485.1). GTDB lineage: Bacteria > Pseudomonadota > Alphaproteobacteria > CADEGL01 > CADEGL01 > CADEGL01. The sequence goes on from JBFXED010000011.1 coordinate 88,993, forward strand.
CCAAAAGGACCAGATCGAACGGATCCGACGCCTGCATCAGGCGCAGAGCCTCCTCGCCGTCGTTGATCGAAGTCACTTCGAAGCCGGAATCGCCCAGGTTGAGCCCCAGCGATTCGCGAAACATGTCGTCGTCGTCGACCAGGAGGATGCGCGAGCCCATGTGCGTCAGGTCCTCGGCTTCGCGAGCTGGGCGCAGATGCGCTGCGCGTCCGCGGTTTTCTTCGCGGGTTTCACATCATAGGCCACCGCGCGGAATTGCTTGGTCGCCAGGTCCATGTAGAAGAAGACGTCGATCACGCAATCCTCGGTCTGGTAGCGCCATACGGTCGCCGGCGGCTCCTCGCGCGTCTCGGCGGGCTTGCCGGCGGCGGCCTCGGTGTCATCGTAGGTCAAGCCCATCAGCTTGGCGGGCTCCAGATTCTTGGTGAGCACGGGTTTCACCGGCGCGCGCGCGGGGGGCGCATAGGCGACGGCGGGCGGATCGTTGGCGACCGGCGCGGGCGCTGGGCGAGGGGCGGCCGGTGGGGTGGTCCGCACGCTCGTGGCGGTCATCCGGTCGCCAAGCGTCATGTCGTCGATGGTGGAACATCCGGCCACCAGAAGGACGAGGGCGGGGACGATCAGCCAACGTGCGCGCCGTTTCATCGCTTCGATGTTCCGCAACCGGATCCCCGTCGCACTTTAGCGGGCGGCCAAGGAATTCGCCATCGCCCAACCCCCTGCAACGCCGCAAAACCCGAACCGTTCCACCAAAAATGTCACGCCAAGATCACAACCGCCAAGTCGCCAGATCCATTATCGATGAAGCCACGGGCCGCGTTCGTGGCCCGGTGGATTTTTCGGTTCAGGGGCGCCTTCGGGTGCCCAGCGAATCCCAGAGGTGCGCAAGCACTTCATGGGTGTGCCGGCCGCGGTACCGTCGGTGATGCAGCCCCCGGTACTGTCTCCGATGGTCCGCGGCCGGCACAGCTTCCGTACTCCCCAAGCCCTCCTCGGTCCCGCCTCACGCGGGACTTTTTTTGCGTGGGGTCCTGTCTCGGCCGCCACAAATTCGCCTCAAGCGCGTTGTCAGACTGCCATTCCGAACCGCGAGGAGGTCCCATGCGCCGGGTGACATTCGCATTTCTGCCCGTTCTGGGTCTGGCTGCGCTCGTCGCCTGTTCCAGCCCGAAGCCGGTCCTCTACCCCAATGCCCAGTTGAACAGCGTGGGCAAGGCCCAGGCCGACCGTGACATCGAGGCGTGTGAGGACTTTGCCAAGAACAATGGCGCTTCCAGCGGCAGCGGCAAGGCGGGCGAAGTGGTCAAGGGCACGGCGGTGGGCGGGGGTGCCGGTGCCGCGGTGGGCGCCGTGGCCGGGGCGGTCGCGGGCGGCGATGCGGGCAAGGGTGCCGCGATCGGTGGCGCGACGGGTGCCACGGCGGGGCTTATCCACGGCGCGCTGAAGGACTCGGGGCCGGACTCGACCTATCGCAACTTCGTCAACCGCTGCCTTAAGGATAAAGGTTACGACGTCGTGGGCTGGAGCAAGTAGCTACCGGCACAGCGGCGGCACGCCCAGGCGCTGCCGTCCGTTTCCCAGCACTTTCTCGAACGCGCAGGCCGCGGCCAGCAGCTTTTCGTCATCGCCATGCTTGGCGATGAGTTGGAGCCCAACTGGAATCCCGGCCTTGTCCAGCGCCACCGGCATGGTCAGCGCGCACAAGCCCAGCAGGTTGATGGGATAGGTGTTCTGATGCATGCGCCGGTTGTGCGGCAGGTAGGCTTCGAGTTCCGTGACTTCGCTCTCTGTCGGCGGTGACGAGACGATGGTGGGACAGGCCAGGACATCGATGTCCACGAGGCGCGTTTGCGCCGCCGCCGACAGGCGCGCCATCGCCTTGAGCCCGAGGAAATAATCGGACGCGGCGACATTGGCCGCATCGTCCGGCCCGGCCAGCCGCCCCGCCAGGATCGGATTCAAGGTCTCCAGCCATTCGGGCAGTTCGGCGCGCATGGAAGCCAGGAACTCCACGCCCACCACGTTGCCGCGTGTGATGGCGGCGCCGAGCGCCTCGGAAGCTTCGGGCAGGTCGCGTTTCTCGATCCGCGCACCGGCGCGGCCGAGTTCGTCGAGGGCAGCCTTAACCCCTTCGGCCACGCCCGGCGCGCAATGGTCCCAGAAATAGAGATCGGGAATTCCGATGCGGAAGTCGGCGGCGGTTGCGTGTTCGAGCGCGCGCGACAGCCGTGCGCGGTCCGCATGCGGATCGATGGCGGCGAAGGCCACGGCCACGTCGGCGACGCTGCGCGTCAGGGGGCCAGGCGAATCGAGCGAGGGGCTGAACGGTACGATCCCGTCGATGGACCAGCGTCCGTGGCTGATCTTGAAGCCGACCGTACCGGTCCAGGATGCGGGCATGCGCACCGAGCCGCCGGAATCCGAACCCAGCGCCACCCAGGCCGAGCCTTCCAGCAGGCTCACGCCCGCGCCGCTCGACGAGCCTCCGGGCAAACGGTGCGCCTTCGCATCCCATGGGTTGCGTGGCGCGCCCCAGTGCGGGTTCACACCCAGCCCGTCATAGGCGAATTCGACCGTATGGGTCTTGCCGGTGAAGACCGCGGCTTGACGGCGCAAGGCGGTGACGACCGGGCCTTCCGCCTCGAAGCGCTTCGGCAGCGGTCGCGGCGAGCCGCCGAAAATGGGCATGCCCGTGACGCCGAACAAGTCCTTCACGGAAACGGGAACGCCTTGGAGCGGACCTAGGTCGTTGCCCGTCGCGAAGGCCGCGTCGGCGGCTGCGGCCGCGCGGCGCGCATCCGCGGGGGCCCAATGTTTATAGGCGTTCAAGGGCTTGCCGTAACGCTCGTGCCGCGCGATGGCGTGTTCGGCCAGTTCTGCGGCCTTCAGCCGCCCGTCGCGCAGGCGCGTGTTGATTTCAGAGAGTGACAGATCGTGCAGGTCGGACATGGCGCGGCTCCGGTTGGGATTGCGGCTATTGTGCGCGGGCGGACGAGACCGGACAATCGCGCCCAGCGGGGGGGGGGGTGGCAATGTACGAAAAAGGCCTCAGCTACGATCCGGGCGCCGGCAAGGCGCCGCAGACGATGCGCCCCGTGGTGATGGGCCATCGCCACATGATCTCCGCCGGCCACTATCTGGCCGCCGAGGCCGGCTTCCGCATCCTGGAGGCGGGCGGCAATGCGGTCGACGCGGGCGTCGCGGCCGGTATCGCGTTGGGTGTGGTGCAAAGCGATCTGGTCAGCTTCGCGGGCGTGGCGCCGATCATGATCCGCATGGCGCGCGCGAAGAAGCCCGTCACCATCGACGGGTTGGGCGTCTGGCCGAAAGCGACCGAGCCCGAACGCTACTTCAACGAATTCCGCGCGATTCCGGCCGGGCTTCTGCGCACGGTGGTGCCCGCGGCGCCCGATGCCTGGATCACGGCGTTGGCGCGCTTCGGCACCATGTCCTTCGGCGAGGTGGCCGAGAGTGCCATCCGCCTCGCGCGCGACGGCTTCGCCATGCATCCCCTAATGGCGGAGAACATCGAGACCTTTGCCGACGGTTATCGGCGCTGGCCTGCCAATGCGGCGATTTACCTGCCGCAGGGCCGTCCGCCGAAGGTGGGTGAGAAATTCGTCCAGCGCGACCTCGCGCGCACGCTGCAATACATGGTGGACCAGGAGAAGCGCGCGGCGCGGCGTGGGCGCAAGGCCGCGCTAAAAGCGGCGCGCGATGCCTTCTATCGCGGCGACATCGCCAAAACCTTCGCGGATTATCACCGCAAGAACGGCGGCACGTTGACCATGGACGACATGGCGGCCTATCGCGTCGAGATCGGCGAACCGGAGAAGCTGCGCTTCCACGGCGCGGACATCTACACCTGCGGTCCGTGGTGCCAGGGGCCGGTCCTGCTTCAGGCGCTGTCTCTGCTCGAAAGCGTCGATTTGGCGGGGCTCGGCCACAACTCGGTGGCTTATATCCACACCGTCGCCGAGGCGCTGAAGCTGGCCTTCGCCGACCGCGATCGGCATTACACCGATCCGCGCCATGCGCGCGTGCCCATGGCCGCGTTGCTTTCGAAACGCTATGCCGCCGAACGGCGCAAGCTGATCCGTCACGACCGCGCGTGGACGGAGATGCCGCCGCCGGGCGATCCCAGCGGCAAGGGCCGGAGATTCTCAAGTTCGCCGCAAGGGCCGGAGGAGGCGGGCGACGTGCACCCCGCGCTCGACACGTCCTATGTTGCCGTCATCGACCGGCACGGCAACGCGTTCTCCGCGACGCCGAGCGACACGTCTTATAATGCGCCGATCGTGCCCGGCACCGGCCTGTGCCCGTCGAGCCGGGGCAGCCAGTCCTGGGCGGTCGAGGGCCATTCGGCCGCGGTGGCGCCGGGCGTCCGTCCGCGCCTGACGCCCAACCCCGCGATGATGGTGCAGGAAGGCCGGGCGGTGACGCCTTTCGGCACGCCGGGCGGCGATGTGCAGAGCCAGGCCATGCTTCAGGCGCTGCTCAACGTCATGGTCTTCGGCATGGACGTGCAGCGCGCGGTGGAAACGCCGCGCTTCGCCACTTTCAGCTTTCCTAACTCCTTCGAACCGCACAATTACTATCCCGGCCGCTTGAATCTGGAGCAGGCGGTGGGCGCGGATGTGGGCAAGCGGCTGGCCGCGCTCGGCCACCAGATCGAATGGTGGCCCGACCGCACCTGGCGCGCGGGCGGCATGTGCATGGTGGCCAAGGATCTGAAGAGCGGCCTTCTCTCCGGCGGCGCCGATCCGCGCCGGCCGTCCTACGCGCTGGGGTGGTGATTGCCTCACCCTTCGACGAGCTCAGGGCGAGGATTGTTTTTAAAGTTCCTCATGCTGAGCCTGTCGAAGCATGAGGTCAGTTCACTTGAAGTGCGGCATCACCTTGACGGCGAAGGTCTCGAGCGAGCGCATCACATCACGGTGCGGCACACCCCAATGCATATTGATCTGCATGTTATGGATGCCTTCGGCCTCATACATCTTGAGCTTCTCGATGCAAAGCTCGGGCGGGCCGACCACCAAGTTGCGTTGAACGTCGTCGAGCGAAATGTCCGATTCGACCGGCCGGATGGCGCCGCGATCGACCGTGCCGTGCGTCGTGTAGACGTTGAGGAAGCGGCGGTGGCGGCCCATCGCGGCCTCGACCTTGGCACGCGTGTCGGCTTCGCTCTCGGTCACGAACAGCATGATCAGCATGCTGAGCTTGAGCGGATGCTGCTCGCCCCAATATTTCTTGGCCGAAGCGTGGAATGAGCCGGCTTGCAGCTTCACCTTGTCGAAGCTGTCGCGCAGCGGCGTGGTGACCACGGGCATGCCGAGCGAGCAGGCATAGTCGATGCCGCCCGGCGTCATGCCCGCGAACCAGATGGTCGGGTGCGGTTTCTGGATCGGGCGCGGCGTGATGGTGGTGGGCGGGAATTTGTAGAACTGCCCGTCCCAGGAGACATCCTCTTCGGACAGGAGCTTCACCAGGATCTGGAGCGATTCGCGGAAACGGTCCGGCGCCTCGTCGGGATTAATCTGCAGCCGCTCGAACTCGTACTTGTAGGCACCGCGCCCGACGCCGATCTGGATGCGCCCGCCGGTCAGACAGTCGGCCTGCGCGATCTCGCCCGCGAGAAGCCGCATGTCGTGGAACGGCAGCACCGTGGTCGAGGTGATCAGCGGCGCGTGCTTGGTGTGCTCCGCCACCTTGATCGCGGTCAGCAGCGGATTTGGGTGCACCAGCGCGTTGGTGAAGTGATGCTCTGGGATCGTGAAGGAGGTGAAGCCCAGCTCCTCCGCGAACTTCGCGGCCTCCACCGTCTCCCGGTACATGTGCTGCATCGGGACCGAGGTGTCGGGCCAGTAGCAGGGTAGATAAAGCCCGAAATCCATCGTGGCGCCCTTTCGAATCAGACCTTCAGGTGTTGCTTGGCCGCCTGGTAGGTGTCCTGGCCGAAGCCGTAGCCGCAAGCCACCGCCTTGGCGGCCGAGACCAGGTGGATCGCGTTGTGCGGCGCGCGCGTGGTCTCGTACTGCTCGACCGCGTCATGGTAGCCGGCCAGGCTGTGCAGTTCCGTCGCATCGTCGCGGATGACCAGGCGGCCGAGCGTGCGGATCAGCGCCTGGGGGTCGTTGCCGCCGGCCAGGTATTGCTCCGCCGCCGCCACCACTTTCCGCATCTGGGGCTGGGCCACCATGCCGGCGCGGCCGCCGCCCGTGCGCGCGGACTCGCGGTCGGCGCGTTGGGCTTCGACCTGGCGCTCGATCTCTTTCAGAAGGCCCGGGCCATCGTCGGGCAATCCGGCCCGCTCGGTCTGATCCGCGTTCGGCGTGTGGACCAACTTGCCCATGCTGAGGCGAATCTCCGGGCCCGTGGAGAGGGAGAGGAGCGCGAGCAGCTTGTTGCGCAGCGACACGCCCTCAAGCCCGATCAGATAGCGCCGCACGGCGATGCCGTTGTGGATATGCACGTCCAACGGGTTGCCGTAGTTGGTGCGCAGGTGGATCGTGGCGCCGCCGATCGATAGCGCTTCGCCCGCGCCCTCGAGCGACAAGCCGCCTGCGATGGCGGCGGCCAGCAGTTCGGGGATCTTGTCGAAGTCCGAAAGCGCGCCGATGCGTGCGCCCAGATCGGCCACCGCGTTGTCCTCGTCCTTGCCGGTCTTCACGCGCAGATCGCGTGCGAGCAGCTTGTGCTTCTCCACCAGCTTCTCCAGCCGGTCGAAGGTCCAATAGCGGCCGAGGCAGTCCTTGAAGAAGTCCGAGCCATCATCGCCATGGACGACGGAGATCGGCGGCATGGCCAGCCAGCGCGCGACGGGGCGCAGCAGCACGGAGGCCCATTCCCAGCCCACGACGTCGAGCGTGCGCGCGGTGAGAAGCGGATAGAGCAGATAATGGTCGTCGAGCGCGTTGCGGCGCAGGGCCACGTCGAGCATCAGGTCCAAGACCTGACCCGGCGAGCGCGTCTTGAGAAGGGTGAGGAGGTGCCGCTCCGCGGCCACCGGATACTGGCCGTGGATGGCGGAGACGAGGCCCGCCGCCGCCTTGGCGTCGGTGTCGTTCGGGTCTTCCACGTCCAGCATCACGGCCGGGCCCATCTCCGGGGAATGGACGTGGCGGTTGGCCAGCGCCACGCCTTGGACCACGGCGAAGCGCTTGCCGTCACCGTCCAGGCGGCGGCCCAGGTCGATCAGCGCGTGCATGCCCGCGACGGGATGGAGCGGGCCGCCATGATGGTCGATCTGGATCTCGTTCGAGCGGCAAACCGCGAGGGTGGCCGCGGCATAGAGATCCTTGTCCGACGCGCCGTCGCGCAACCGGGCGAGCGTGGCTTCGATGATCTGGCCAGGCGGTGTGTCTTCGACAAAGCGCACTTCGCGCTCCATCGCGTCCGGCAACGTGATCAGCTTCGGCACGGCATCCTCCCTCGCATTCAGGGAGGCATTTCAGCGCATGCCGGGCTTCGACGCTAGGGCTTGACCCGAATAAGCCCTCTCTGCCGCTTGCGGGCGAGAGGGCTGAACGCATGCATTCAGCCAATCGCTTATGCGATTGGGAGGGAGAGCTGGTGCCCCACGTGATGAAACTGAGCACTGGAAGATATCGATTTGTAGAGCTTTCGTTAGATGGCAGCGTAAAAAGAAACGCTGCCCCCGAAGGGTTGCGCCAGTATGGAGACTGTCCCGCACGAGGCGCTTCATTGCGAGCCTTACTTTGCAAAGCGCTAGGGCCGGACAACAGGCGAGCGTTGACGCAAATCAAAGACGCTGCTCGGACATTACTCTGATATTAAGCAATAATTATTTGATGTGTTTCCACTTCTATGGATGAAGGGATGCAGTATGAAACTGATCCGTTTCACCGTTAACGACACGGAGCGTCCCCAATTCGGTGTCGTTATAGCGGACCAAGCTGTTTCGTTTACCGTGCTGCAGGGTAAAGCTGAAACGTCCCATCCCGAGTTGGTTGACAGCCGCGCCTATCTCGCTGGTCTTCCCGATAGCGAACGTGCGGCGAAGCAGTTGCTTACCTGGGGCGAACGTCACATTGGGAAATTGGATAGCAGTGAACGCGTCCCCCTCAATGCGGTCCATTTGTTAGAGCCGGTGGAGGTCGCCGCTCTGTTCGATTTCGGACTGACGCCGCGGCACCTTAAGAACTCAGCCGCAGTTCTCATGAAGTACGAGAATGACAATCCGCAGACGGCGCCGCTGCTACGGGCTTTCGCCAAGGCGGTCCTCTCTCCCAAGCCAAAGCCCGCCCTCGGTCAGCCCGAGCCGCTTTCGTATTACAAATGCAACATGAACTCCGTCGTCGGCGATGGCCAAACCGTCCCGTGGCCTGCATACACGTCGCGGCTCGACATCGAGCCTGAACTGGCTGTCGTGTACGGCAATCAGCGCCAACCAGTCGCCGGATATTGCATCTTTAATGACGTCTCAGCGCGCGATGTCCAGGCGACGGAGTTCGTTGGCGGTTTCTGCCTAACTAAGGACATGGCTAGGGGTAATCAGCTCGGTCCCTACTTGGTCACGCCAGATGAAGTCGGCGATGCCTACAACCTTAAGGTCAGTGTGGTAGTGGACGGGCAGACACGTTACCAGGGGTCGACGTCCGAGATAAGCCATAAGGCCGAGGACGTCTTCGCTTGGCTAAATTACATTGCGCCCCTCAAGTCCGGATCGGTCGTGGGCATGGGCACGATTCCCGACTGCACCGGCTGCGATCATGACGACTTCGTGGACCCCGGCTCCAAGATCGAGATTAGCATCGAACGATTAGGGACACTACGCTGCCACTTCGCCAAACCGGCAGGCAAGTTGTTGCCGAGCCGCTGGCCACTGCGTGAGTCTTTGCACAAGTATCACGCATAAACATCAGGCAGCGTTCGGACGGAAGAATCGACACGATGGAAATGAAACAGATCAGCGACAATTGCTTCGCGATTCTCAACGAAAAGAACCGCGTGTGTGACGCAAACTCAGGCCTCATCAATCAAGGTGGTGGCGTCGTTATTGACACGCAATCTGACTTGCCTCATGCGCGGCAGATGATTGAATTATTTAGCCGAGTATGGCCCGCCATGCCAAAGCGAGTCATTAACACGCACGAAGACGGCGATCATGTCTGGGGTAATCAGCTTTTCGAAGGCGCGGAGATCATCGCTCATCGGTCGGTGCGGGAGCGAATGAAGAAAGTTGCCGATCCGGAGGAGAGTCGGAAGCTCCTTGCAATGGTCCGCAACAAGTTCTCGCGTATTCTGATCAAGGCATTGCACCCAGGCGTCGCGGCGGCTGGGCTGCAACTGCTCGAAGACTACAATTTTGACAGCATCGAACTCACCCTACCTACGACGGTGTTCGATACACGTCATGTGTTGGATCTTAACGGTACAGAAGTCCACCTCATCTATGTCGGGCCGTGTCACCAGTGGGGCGACACGATCATTCATGTTCCCAAAGAACGTGTAATCTTCGCAGGCGATACTCTGTTCCGGCAGTGCACTCCGATGGGCTGGACTGGGTCTTATACCAAGTGGTTCCAGTGTCTCGACCTGATGATCCAACTTGCCCCCGAATCCATCGTTCCAGGCCATGGACCTGTCTGCGGGATTGAAGGGGTGATCGAGATGAAGGCATACCTTCAATATGTTCTCGACGAATCGAGAAAGTGCTTCGACAACGAGCTCCCCGTGTTGGAGGCTGCCAAGAAAATCGAATTCGGCCCTTATGGAGATTGGCGTGCTCCGGCAAGACTCTTCATGAATGTCGAAAGAGCATATCGAGAGTTTCGTGGCGACCCGCCCGATGCATCCTGGGACCAACCAGCTACGTTCGATGCTATCTATCGGGTGGCAAAGGCGAAGGGAGTCCCGGTCGAATACTAATTTGAATCAGCGCAGCCGTGTCCACTTCTGATATACTGGAAAACATCCTATCGCCGTGGGCGTAGTTCATAATTGAAGATCGAAGTATGAACGCTGCCCTCTGCCCGCCACCGAGGCGCGATAGTAGCTTGTTCTGATAATCCGGCTTGCCTACTGAAAAAATTACTTCCTCTCGGAAATTTATACCGTTTTCGCCGGCGTAGCCGTTGGGCACATCGAGCGCGTAAGCCATGACGATCGGAAAGACTATTGTGAAAACTCTACCGAATGCGCTGCAACCAGACGATCACTGGCCATCGCCCCGCCGCTCACCGGGTAGACTTAGATGAAGGCGAAATTCTCCGTTGCTTCATCGAAGGTATCACAAGAATTTTCGATCATTTTTCTGGAAGCCGCACGCTCGCAAGATCGGTTCCGACAACGACGTTTCCGGTATAGCCACTGTCCTCAACCGCCTTCCTGTAGTCTGCTTCGGTCAAGGCGCCGCCCGGAATCTTCCAGGGCCCTTGTGTTTCGGCTCCAAGGGGAGGTCCGAGGTGCGTGAGCATGAGATACTTGCCCCCTGCGCGCTTGGCCATGGCGCCAAGATCGGTCGCATTGCTCTGCCGGTAATAGAGCAGTGGCGGCATTCCGCTACCCTTCTCCGGTGCCAGGATGGGATGAACTGCCGAATGCACTATGATGTCGGCGCCTTTAGCCAGTTTCTCCACCTCATCTGAGGTAGAGGTCCTGCGCAGGGGTTCCGACACACCGTTGACTGCGTCACCACCGATCACCACACTGCCCGCCGGCGTGTCGACACGGTAGGACGCATGGCCTGGCATATGGGCTGATTGAATTGCGCTGACTTTCACCTCGCCAGACGTCCATACGACTCGAGGGGCGTCCATCGGTTTGAAGGTGATAACATTCATCCGTGAAAGGGGTCCGCTCGCACTAAGATTCTTGTCTTCCGAGAGACGCTGGGCAGTTTCACCGGATTTGCGATAGGCATCATCAATTTTAGCAACAAATTTACTGCAGCTTACGACAAAGCCAGATGGCGATTTGGCATCAGTACTGCAGACTACGTCTAGCTTTGGACCGTTCCGTGGACCGAAGAGCCATCGCATCTGAGCGACATCGGAGAATCCTTCCACATGATCGGAATGGATGTGCGTAAAGAAAACAGCATCGAGCTGTGCGGCCTGGACTCCTACCTGTGATAGTCGCATGAGTGTCCCGCGCCCCACATCAAACTGCAGGAAGGTACTGCCACAGTTGTTTGTGTCGTCGCCGTACCGCACGAACGTTCCGGGCCCAGCGAGGCCGTTGTAAGGAGGCGGGCCGCTTGTGCCTGTCAATGTAACGGTAAGACAAGGCGCAGCTTGCACTGTCGGTACAGCGGTGAGAAACCCTAACACTATAAACAGTGCCGATACTGCCAATGCGATCTTCGTCATGAAGCCCTCGCGTTACCCAACTAACTTTCTACGAAGTCGATGGTCAGAATAGCTTTAATAAATTAGTGCGTACTGTCGAGGCACCGGGCGATCGAGTTGTTCTGAGCGCAGGCGCCGACATTGATGTTTTGAAGGTACGCTGGCGCCATCATCTGCGCTTCTTCATCGATAAGACTGAGTATTCGATCAGGACATCCACAAGTTCGGACCTAGGTTCACCCTTACCCGAACCGTGGAGAACAGCAAATCGCGAAGCTGTGATCACCGCCCAGTTTGGTCCAAGAGTGCGTGCCGCATGAGACACCTACCTCATCCGGCTCGCTTGTGCTCGCCACCCTCTCCCTCCGCCATGCGGACGGAGAGGGTTTGTTGCGAACCGATTCTATCTTGGGGGCGCTAGGGCTTGGCGGAGGCGACCCGGTCGTAGGCCTCCAGGGTCAGGAAGTCGGCGAATTGCGGCGCCGTCACCTGGTTGCCGAACATCTCGGCGGCTTCCTTGTACTTGCCCTGGGCATAGCGCTCGGCGCCGACCATCTGCTCCAGCTTGGCCATCTCTTCGGCCAGCAGCTTTTTCACCATGGCGGCGTCGATGCGCGGGCCGCCCGTGATCTGAGCGCCGTGCTTGACCCACTGCCACAACTGGGCGCGGCTGATCTCGGCCGTCGCCGCGTCTTCCATCAGGTTGTAGATGGGCACGCAGCCGGTGCCGCGCAGCCAAGCCTCGATGTACTGCACGCCGACGTTCAGGTTGTGGCGCACGCCCTTCTCGGTGATCGTGCCGTCCGGCACTTCCACCAGGTCCTTCGCGGTGGTCGAGACATCCTCGCGCTTCTTGGCGACCTGGTTGGGGCCGGGCATCAGACGGTCGAAGATTTCCTTCGCGATCGGCACCAGGCCCGGGTGCGCGACCCAGGTGCCGTCATGCCCGTCGGTGGCCTCGCGCTCCTTGTCCGCGCGCACCTTGGCGATGGCAGATCGGAA
>JBFXED010000012.1:0-98473 GCA_050180485.1 Alphaproteobacteria bacterium
AGCTGCTTGGCCGCCGTCTTGGCCGTGCCGCAAAGCTGCAGGTCGATCCACGGGTCCATCTGGGCCGGATCGGCCATCTTCTTCAGGTTGCCGAAGAACTTGCTGAACTGCTCATAGCCCTTCACGTCCTTGTAGAAATCCTTGTCCGCCTCGTAGTGCCGCGCCTGCAGGGCGAAGAATTGCGGCACGTGCGTCTTGACGATCTTGCGCGCTTCGTCGTCCGTGTCGGCCAGGTAGGCGTGGATCATGATGGTCTTGCGCGCATCCGCGTTTCCGCCGCGCGAGCGCGTGACCTGGCCCCAGGTCTCCAGGACGTTTTTCTGGATGTGCAGCGGAAAGTTGGCCACGACCAGCGGCGGCAGGCCCAATTCGCCCATCACGCCGGCGCTCTGCGGGCTGCCGATCGCGCCATAGATGTTGATTCGCGCGCGATTGGCGTCGGGCCGCATCTTCACCTTGCGGCCCATCTCCAGGAACTTCCCCTGGTATTGGAACGGCTCGCCCGAATGGGCCAGGCGCAGCACGTCGATGGCCTCGATATAGCGGTCGCGTGCCTCTTCTTGGTCGACGCCCCAGGCATCGTATTCCAGCTTCGCCGTGCCGCGCCCGATGCCGAGATGCAGCGGCCCCTCGGACAGGAGCGACAGCATGGCGATCTCCTCGGCGAAGCGGACCGGATGGTACCAAGGCGAGACCAGCACGCAGGTGCCGAGGCCGAGCCCAGGCACACGCGCCGCGATGTGCGCCATGAACAGGAGCGGGGACGGGGTGGGGAAGTAATCCGTGAAATGGTGCTCGAAGAACCAGGCCGCTTCGTAACCCAGGCGATGGCCCAAAGCGCAGTCGTGGATCACTTCCTGGTACAGTCGGTCGTCCGGCGTGCCCGGCAACTCCACCGGCGCGACGCCAAAGCCAAAATGGATGTTGCGTTGGCTCACGGCGGTCAGTTTGGCTTCCAGACGACAACCCGGATCGGCGTGGGCTTGCCGCCCGAAGCGGGGTTGTTCACCTGCGGGCAGTTGGAGATCGCCGCGATCACGTCCATGTCGGCGCGCAAGTCGACATGGTCGCCGGGCTTTGACAGCGAATCCTCGAAGACCAGATCGGCCAGCGCGTTGCCTTGGCGCACGGGCACGTTCGAGAAAAAATTGAGGTTCGGTACGATGTCGCGCCGACCCAGCCCAAAGCGCGCCAGGACCGCCAGGAAATTCTCGCGACAACCCGGGACGTTCGGCACGCCATAGAGCATGCGGTTTGACGGCGCGCTGCAACAGCCGCCGATCGTGTCGTGGTGGCCGACCGTGTCGCCCACCATGGTCATCAACGGCCGCGCGATGTCGGAATAGAAACTATGGCCCCTGGTAAGAGCCAGGGTGCGCGCTTTCTTGATCGTGTTCGGCGCGTGATAGCGCTCCAGCGGGTCCTTGGCGTTGTAGCAAAGAAAATCGACGCCCTGCTTTCCCTCCAGGTCGACGATGCGCAGGATATGGCCGCTGGCCACCACCGCGCCCCAGTTGCCGCCGGAGGGGACCGTCTCGTCGCTGACGATCCTGCCAGCCGGTGTGCCGGTTGAAGCCATTCCCGCTCTCCTTGTTCTGCTCCGGACCCAGCATGGTGGCTCCGCGCGCGTGGCGGCAAGGGGAGCGGTGGGCGGATTTTATTGCACTGCAACAAAGTCTTACCGGCAGGGCTGCCATATTTTCGCCAAAATTTTTCTTGTGTTCGCCATGTGTGGTCGTAGCATTTGCACCGGCCCCACAGTGGCTCGGAGTAGTGTTTCCGACCGTCTAACGATCTGGATAACCCCCCGACATTGTGAAGCTGAAAGACCCGCGGCGTCGCCGCGGGACGTAGCAATTGCGAGAAGGACGTTTTTCAAATGCCGAGCGGCACCGTCAAATGGTTCAACGCCACCAAAGGCTATGGTTTCATCCAGCCCGACAATGGCGGCAAGGATGTGTTCGTTCACGTGACCGCGCTTGAGAGTTCGGGCATGAAAAGCTTGAACGAAGGTCAGCGGGTGAACTTCGAGGTCATGTCCGACCGACGCGGCGAAAAGGCCACGACCCTCACCCTCGCCGATTGACCGGCGCCGGGCCGCGTCCAGCGGCTCGGCAAAAGACTGCCGGTGGCGCGCCCGTATTGAAGTGCAAGCAAGGCCGCTTGACCGGCGCGGCCTTTCCATCTTTTTTCCTCGACTCCCCCTGACATGAAGGAGCCGGCCATGGCCGTGCACCCGCTCGCGCCTTTGCTCAGCCCTCGCTCCATCGCCATCGTGGGCGCGTCCGAGCGGCCTGGCTCAGCCGGCAACAACGCCATTCGCGAAGCGCTGCGCGGCGGCTTTGACGGGAAGCTCTTTCCCGTCAACCCGCGTTACAAGGAGATCGACGGAATCCCGTGCTTTCCGTCCTTGCGCGATCTGCCCAACCGGCCGGACTTGGCCATCCTCCTGCTGGCGAACGACAAGTTGGAAGCCGGGTTGGCCGAAGCCATCGCGGCGGGCGCCAAGGGCGCCGTCATCCTCGATAGCTGCTTCCTTCCGAACGACACCGATCCGCCTCTGACCGCGCGCTTGGCGCGCATGGCCAACGAGGCGGGCCTCAAGATCAACGGCGGCAATTGCACGGGCTTCATGAATTTCGAGGCGCGGGTGCGCGCCTGCGCCTTTCCGCCCAGCCATAACATGGAAGCCGGCAACGTCACCTTCATTTCCCATTCCGGCTCGACCTATGGCGGTTTCACGCGCAACGAGCGGCGTTTGCGCTTCAACCTGATCGTGGCGCCGGGCCAGGAGCTCACCACCACGGCCGCGCAATACATGGACTATGCGCTCGAGATGGAAACGACGCGTGCCATCGGCTTGATGCTGGAGCAGGTGCGCGATCCCGACACGTTCCGGGCGTCGCTGGAGAAGGCAGCCAAGCGCGATATCCCGGTCGTCGCCATCAAGCTGGCGCGCAGCGAATACGGCAAGAAGCTCGCGCTTTCGCATTCCGGCGCCCTGGCCGGTAACGCCGCAGCCTACGATGCGCTGTTCGATCGCTACGGCGTCATCCGCGCCGAGGACATCGACGAGATGGTCGGCACGCTGATGCTATTCGGCGAAGGCAAGCGCGCGAAGAAAGGCGGCCTGGCGGCCGTGCACGATTCGGGTGGCGAACGCGAGCTGGCCGTCGACACGGCCGAACAGATGGGCGTGCCTTACGCGCAAATCTCGCCGCCGACGGTTGCCCGCCTGCGCAAGCAACTCGCGCCCGCTTTGGCACCGGTCAACCCGGTTGATTTCTACAGCACGCCGCATACGGCGCATGATGATTTGAAGGAAAGCATGCGCGCGTTACTGGATGACGAGGACAGCGCACTCGGCATGTTCTTCGGCAACATGGTCTCGATCTTTCCCGCCTATGAAGACGCCGGCAATGTGATGGTCGAGCTGGCGAACAGTCAGGACAAGCCGGTGGCAATCGGTTGCATGTTCGCAGCTTCCGACCACGGCGATATCGCTCTGCGCGTCTCCAAACTCGGCGTACCTGTGATCTACGGTGTCATCCCGGCCTTGAAGGCCGCGCGAAACCTGATGCGGCATCGGGACATGCGCGCGCGTCCGCCGATCGGTACACCGCCCACCGCGCCGGAAGCAGTGGTGAAGAAATGGCACGCGCGGCTGGAGAAGGGCGGCGCGTTGGACGAGGGCGAAAGCCTGGCGCTGTTGTCCGATTTCGGCGTACCCGTGCAGCCGCACAAGATCGTCGAGACCGAGAAAGACGTGCTCGCGGCGGCGGACGCGCTCGGCTATCCGGCGGTGCTCAAGACCGCCATGCCCGGTATCCTGCATAAGTCCGACAAGGGCGGCGTGAAGCTGCGTCTAGTGGACAAGCAAGCCGTTGCCGCCGCCTATGCGGAGCTTGCGCGCAGCCTGGGACCGCGCGTCCTGGTCGCCAAGATGGCCGATCCCGGTGTCGAGACCGTGTTGGGCGTGGTCAACGACGAGGCGTTCGGGCCGCTGATCATGGCGGGCACGGGTGGCATCCTGGTCGAGGTGCTGAAGGACGTGCGCTTCGCGTTGGCGCCGTTCGACGCGGTCACCGCGCGACGCGTGATCGACGGGCTCAAGGTCAAGCCGCTGCTCGACGGCGTGCGTGGTCAGAAGGCGGCCGACTTGGCCAGCTTCGCCGATGCGCTGGCGCGCCTGTCCGGGCTGGCCATTGCGTTGAAGGACGTGCTGGCGGAGATCGACGTCAATCCGTTCCTGGTCGGGCCCAAGGGGGCGGTCGCGCTCGACGCGCTGGTGGTGCCGAAGAAAGTGGGCGCCTGAGGTCTAGTCGAACCCATTCAAGGCGAGCACCAGCGTCCGAAAGCTGAGCAGGATCACTAGAAATCCAACCGCGATCATCAGGAATCGCGGCTTGATGCGTTTCACGGCATAAGCGGCGATCGGTGCGGCCAGCGCGCCGCCCACGATCAGCCCCGCGACGATCTGCCAGTGGTCGATACCGATCGTGGCCACGAATGTTACCGAGATTGCCGCGCTGACGAAAAACTCGGACAGTACGACCGAGCCGACGGCCCGATGGGGCATGTGTCCGTGCACAAGAAGGGTGGTGGTCACGACCGGACCCCAGCCGCCGCCGCCGGCGGCATCGAGAAAGCCGCCTCCAATGCCCAGCGGCCACAGACGGCGCGCATGATGGCGGGGCTGTCGTCCGAGAATACCCCGCCGCAGGATCACCGCGCCCAGGATTAGCAGATAAATCGCCACGGCCGGCTTTACGATGTCGCCGGGAACTTGGGTCAAGACATACGCGCCAACAATTCCGCCCAGGACGCCGGATATAGCCAGCGGCACGAACAGGCGTCGATCGACATTGCCCTGGAATGCGTGCGACGTGCCCGAGACACCGGTGATGACGACTTCGGCCGCATGGACGGAGGCGCTGGCCATGGCGGGCGGTAACCCCATTGAGAGCAGAAACGTCGTCGAGATCACGCCATAGGCCATACCAAGGGCGCCATCGACCATCTGGGCGCAAAACCCGAGAATGGCGTACTCCACGAACGTCAGTTCCATCGTCACGTCACGATCGGTGGGCCTTTCAGCTCAACCGTGTTGCCGTCGGGGTCCTGCAGGTAGATCGAAGGGCCGAAGCCGCCCGCGCCGTAGCGGGTCTCGGTCGGACCGGCTTGAATGCCGTGCTGGGCCAGGTGCTTGCGCAGGGTGGCTTCGTTGAAGCGCTCGATGGCCAGGCAGAAATGATCCAGGTTGCGGCCCTCACGCGCGGGTGCCGCGCCACCCGCGGCGCCGAGCGGGCCGTCCAGCGTGACCAGGTCGATCAGAGTCTGGCCCGCCCGAAGCTGGATCAAGCCGAGATCGTCCCGCCGCCGTTCCACGGTGCAGCCCAGCACGTTGCAATAGAAACGAATCATGCGGTCCGCGTTGTCGGTGCGGAGCACGAGATGATCCAGGCCCTTGAGGCGAATCGGCGGCGCCATGGGGCCAGATTGCCGCAAAAGCGGCAGGGGGCAAAGGCCTTACGGTTTGGGTAGAAGCACAGGCAAGTATTCTGCCGTGGCGTCCCCAAGCAGGTCGCGCTCCATGCGGGATTCCTTGTCGAAGAAGGCCATGGCGATGGCACGGTCGAGTAGGATCGAGCCCAGCAGGTCGAGCGCTTTGGCCTCCTCGAAAACGCTTTCGGCGTAGATCAGCCGCTTACCGTCGGCATCCGGGCCCATGGCGCGCTTGAAATAGGAGTATTGCAGGTTGTCCACGCGCGCCTGCCGCACACCGAACACGACCACATAGGCGCGCGACCAGGCATCTTCGCCCATCGCGGCGCGGAACTGCCGCGTCGCGCGGTTCAGCCCATCAAGTTGCGCGCGCGCGGCCTCGCGCGCCGCTGACATCACTGCCGGCTCCAGACTGCGCGCTAGCACCGTCACGGCGACAGGATCGAAGCGCTGGGTGGCGCGCGTTTCGTCGATCAACCGAAGGGACGAGGCGATGACGGTGTCGAGTGTCGGCCGCAAATCGGCCGGGATCTCGAGGGAGGGCAGGGCGTCGCGCGCCGCGACGACCAAGGCGCGATATTCCTCCAAGGTATGAAGCGCATCGGCCGGGAGCGGCCTATCGCCGTACCGCGACGACATCACGAAAAGCGTCAATGGAATATGGGAGATGGACTTGAGCCGATGATAGAGCGGCGGGGTGAACGGTTCCTCGTGGCGCTCGCCCTTGTGCAAGAGGACCAGCGTCTCGAACTCAACCAGAATGACCGGATCGGTACGCCCGAGAGTTGCCGCGCGGGAATCGCCGTAGTGCGAACGGAACGCGGCGTTGAGCCGGTCGAGCGCTTCCGAGCCCGCGCTTTGGGCGGCGGCCGGGGCGGCGAAACCGGCAAAGCCGGCGCATAGGAGAAGCGCGGCCAAGCCGGCGCGGACGCGTGTCATGAATTGCCCTCCGATACGGGAAGCCCCGGTCGTCTTGCCACTTTCGCGAGGCGACGCGCAATATGCCGAACGGTATCAAAAAGGGGGACGTCATGGCGCCTGAGGCAGTAGAGAAGCCGAGCGGCATGGCTGCGGGGTCTAACCGCACCGTCGCGCACCTGGTGCTGGCCGCGCTCAAGCGTCACGGCGTGGAGGTGCTGATCGGCCAAAGCGCGCCGACCCGCTTGTTCCTGCTGGGTCCCGAATACGGCATCAAGCCGGTGATGATGCGCACCGAGAAGGCCGGCGCGATGATCGCCGACGGTTACGCGCGCATCGCGCGCAAGGTGGCCGTGGTCACCGCCATCGCGGGGCCCGGCGCGGCGCTCTTGGTGCCGGGCCTGGGCGAAGCCTTCAAGGCCTCGATTCCCGTTGTGGCCTTCGTGCAGGACGTGCCGCGCAACCAGACCGACAAGAACCCCTCTCAGGAATTCGACCATCTCGATCTGTTCAAGCCCTGCGCCAAGTTCGTGCGCCGGGTCGATCGCGCCGACCGCGTCGAGGACTATATCGACATGGCCTTTGCCGTGGCGTCGAGCGGAAGGCCCGGCCCGGTCGTGCTCATGCTGCCGCCCGATCTGTTCGAGGATGCGGCGCCGCCCTCGGGCAAGCGCGTGGCCTCGCTCGGTTCCTATCCCATCGACCGTATGCTGGCCGATCCGCAGGCCATCGAGGCCGCGGCGGAGCTGATCGCCTCGGCGAAGAACCCCATCGTCGTCGCGGGCGGCGGCGTGCATGTCTCGGAAGCCTACGACCAGTTGGCGCGATTGCAGGAGGTGGCATGCCTGCCCGTCGCGACCACCACCATGGGCAAGGGCGCGGTCGCGGAGACACATCCGCTGTCGCTTGGCGTGGTCGGTTACGTCATGGGCAAGCGCGCCTCCAGTCGGCCGCACAAACCCATCATCCAACGCGCCGACCTGGTCTTCCTGATCGGCAACCGCACCAACCAGAACGGCACGGACGGCTGGTCGCTCTTTCCCAAGGATGCCAAGTTCATCCATCTCGACGTCGATTCGCTCGAAGTGGGGCGCAACTACGAGGCCGCCGTGCGTCTCGTGGGCGACGCCAAGCTGACGCTGCACGCGCTCAACACCGCGCTGGAGCGGCGCAATCTCAAGACGCGCGAATCCGCCCGCGCGGGTCTGGAGAAGGAGATCGCGAAAGGGCGCGAGGAGTATCTGCGCGAGACGGCCAGCGTGCGAGAAAGCAAAAGTTCGCCCATCCGCCCCGAGCGCGTCCTGATGGAAATGGCCAAGGTCATCACGCCGGATACCATCGTGATCGGCGACGCCAGCTATTCCACCATCTGGGTCGCCAACTATCTGCGCGCGCAGCGCGGCGGCCAGCGTTTCATCACGCCGCGTGGGTTGGCCGGCATCGGCTGGGGTTTTCCGCTGGCGCTCGGCGCCAAGCTGGCCGCGCCCGACCGACCGGTGCTCTATCTCGGCGGCGACGGCGCCTTCGCCCATGCGTGGGCTGAACTGGAGACGGCGCGCCGTCACGGCATTCGCCTCACCGCGGTGATCCTGAACAACCAGGTGCTGGGTTACGAGAAGGATGCCGAGGACGTGCATTTCGGCCAGCACACCGACGGCTGCCACTTCGAGGCTGTCGATCACGCGGCCATCGCGCGCGCCTGCGGCTGGAACGGCGTGCGGATCGATGATGCGGCGGCGCTGCTGCCCGCGCTTCAAGCCGCCATGACCTCGGAGCGGCAGACGCTGCTCGATGTGGTGGCGGATCCGGCGGCCTATCCGCCGCTCACCTCCTTCGACGGGAAGCTGCCCGACGTGGATTGACCGAAACAACAAACGGCATTGGAGAGAAGCAATGGGACAATATGACGGCAAGGTCGCGATGATCACGGGTTCGGGCAGCGGCATCGGCCGCGCGACCGCGTTGATCATGGCCGAGCGCGGCGCCGATCTGGTCATCCACGACGTCAACGAAAAGGGCGCCAACGAGACGGCCGAGAAGGTCAAGGCACTGGGCCGCAAGGCCAAGGTCTGGGTCGCCGACGTCTCGAACGTGGCGGCCATGAAGAAGGTCGTGGCCGAGGCCGAGAAGCACTACGGCAAGATCGACGTGCTGGTGAACAACGCCGGCGTGGCCTCCGACCGTTGCCCCATCGAGGAGGTGACGGAAGCGATGTTCGACCGCTCGATGTCGATCCACGTGAAAGGCACGATGTTCACGACCCAGGCCGTGATCCCGGGCATGAAGCAGCGCCGCTACGGCAAGATCGTGAACATCTCCTCGATCCAGGGCACCGTCGGCTCGCCAAACGGCGCGACCTACAACGGCGCCAAGGGCGCCGTGCTGGCCATGGCCAAAGGCTGGGCCAAGGAGTTCGCGCCCTGGAATATCGCCGTCAACGTTGTGGCGCCCGGCCACTGCCTGACGCCCATGCCGATGTCCAAGGACAGCCCCGAGGTGTTGGCCCAGAAAGCGAAAGGCATTCCGTTCCAACGCTATGGCCAGCCGGAGGAGATGGGTTACGCCATCGCCTATCTCTGTTCGCCGGAGGCCGATTTCGTCACCGGCCAGGTGATCAGTCCCAATGGGGGTTATACCATCGTCGGATAGCGAGCCCCGGGAAACAGGCGCATGCTTCTTTTCGTGAACCTGCCCTGACACGACGGCGTTCACCGCACGTGGCGGCCAAGCCGGTCACGCAAGAGCTGCCGCACTCCGTGCGGCAACCGGGCGGATGGATCGTAGCCATGGACGGTCCCAGCCCTCGCGAAAGCGGAAAGAGAGCCGCCCTTTAAGGGCGGCTCTCGTTATTTGGCCGCCTTATTTCAGGAAATCTTCCTCGAAGGGGAAGGTGGAGAGCACGATCGGGCCTTGCTTGGTCACCAGCACCTGGTGTTCCAGCTTCACACCCTCGCGCTCGCCGACCGGGCCGACATAGCTTTCGACGCAGATCGTCATGTTCTCCTCGATGATGCCGTCGAAGCCCGTGCGCTCCCAATCCATCGGGTAGTAGATGCTGGGATACTCGTCGCACATGCCGATGCCGTGCGCGGCGACCATGTAGCGGTTGGGCTGCAGTTTCTTGGGCATCTTCCAGGTCTTGCGCGCATAGTCATGGAAGCTCATGCCCGCCTTCAGGATGTGCAGGTTGTGCTCCAACTGCTCGTAGGCCGTCTTGTATAAATCCTTCTGCTTCGGTGTCGGTTTGCCGGGCGGGCACAGGAAGGTGCGCGAGATATCGGCGCAATAGCCGAACGGTCCCACCATGTCGGTGTCGAAGGCCACGATCTCGCCCGCGCTGATGACGCGGTCGCTCGATTCCTGGCCCCAAGGGTTGGTGCGGTCGCCGGACGCCATCAGGCGCGCGTCGATCCATTCGCCGCCCATGGCGATGTTGACCTGGTGCAGATACGACCACAGCTCGTTCTCGGTCATGCCAGGTTTCAGAACTTCGCGCATGCGCCCCATGCCGGCTTCCGCGGCGGCGATGGCGAACTTCATGCACAGGATTTCTTCTACGGACTTGATCGAGCGCGCCCGTTCGGCCGTCTCCTGGCCGTCCTTCACATCCAGCCCCTGGGCCTCCAACGCGCGCAGCAGATAGAGGTCGATGCGATCCAGCGCGATGCGCTTGTTGCCCCGCGCGTGCTTTTTCATCAGCGCGCCGATCTCCTTGGCGTGCCATTTGGCGTGTTCCTGCGTACGGTCGCCGCCGAAGAAATAGCTGAGCGGTTTGTTGGTGCGGAACTCGTCGATCATCTCCAGAGGGCCGACCATGCGCTCGCCCGAGGCCGCGTCGAACATCACGACGGGCCCGTCGGCGGGTACGAAGACCGAGCGGCCGGCGACGTGCAGGCCGAAGGTCGGATGGCCGCGGCGCCCGGTGGCGTAGCGGATGTTGATAGGGTCGAAGAACAGGCCGGCGCCATAGCCCTGGGCGCGGATCTGGCGGCGCAGCCGGTCCATGCGGTAGCGCCGCATCTTGGGCATGTCGATGCGCCCTTCCGTGTCGCTCAGCGTCACGATGGGTGTACTGATGGCGGCGCGCGCCATGCTCATCTCGGCCATGTCTCGGTTCCTCCCCTGTGCCGGCCCATCGCGGCCGGTGGGGAAGTCTAGCGCAAGGCGCAGCCGTTGACTCCTTGGATGATCGGGCGCGATCCTTTCCGCCGGCGACCGAGCGAGGCGGGGAGAGACGACCCATGACCGTGCTGACGCAAGCCCAGATCGATCAATTCCGGCGGGACGGCTACCTGGTGGTGGAGGGCGGCTGCACACCGGCGCAATTGGCCGCGCTCAACCGGCAGCTCGGCGCATGGGTCGAGGAGAGCCGCGGCCACGCCGCCAATTACGGCAAGACGGTCGACGGCAAGGCGCGCTTCGACCTGGGGCCCGATCACTCCGCCACGAACCCGCGCCTGCGGCGCATC
Organism: Alphaproteobacteria bacterium; assembly: GCA_050180485.1. Lineage (GTDB taxonomy): Bacteria > Pseudomonadota > Alphaproteobacteria > CADEGL01 > CADEGL01 > CADEGL01. The sequence goes on from JBFXED010000012.1 coordinate 10,893, forward strand.
AACAATCCGGCCGAGGTCTCGGACATCTATCGCGACGCGATCTTCAACGCGCCCATGGTGGACATGGTGGCCGACCTGGTCGGCGAGAACGTCAAGTTCCACAACTGCAAGCTGAACATCAAACTGCCCCGCAGCCCCCAGAGGGTCGGCTACCACCAGGATCATCCTTACGATCCGCATACGAACGACGACGTGGTTGTCTGTCTTTTGATGCTGACCGAGATGACGCGGGAGAACGGCGCGCTGATGGTGGTGCCGGGCTCCCACAAGGAGCGCTACAGCCTCTACAAGGACGATGTCTACACGGGCGAGATCGCGCCCGAGCACCATGCCGAGATCGAGCGCCGCATGGTGCCGGTGACGGGCAAGGCGGGCAGCGTCTGCCTCCAGCACACGTGGCTCGTGCACGGCTCGGGCGGCAACAAGACGGATATTCCGCGCAACCTGTTCATCGCGTCCTTCACCGCGGCGGATGCCTTTCCGCTCACCCCGCCGGCGGTGGCCAGCGCCATGTGCGGAACCATCGTGCGCGGCAAAGCCACGCGCTTCGCGCGTCTCCAGGAAACCGTCCTGGAGTTGCCGACGCCCTATAAGGAGGACTCGTTTTTCGGCCTGCAGGAAAAGGCGGACCGGAAACGCGCCTGATCGCGCCTACGGCGCGGTGACGGTGAAGGGGATCTCGCCGCGCGTGATGTGGCCGTCCAGCGCCAGCACTTGCCAGCGCAGGCGGTAGGTGCCGGGCGTCAGGCCCGTGGCTTTGGCCGTGATCACGTCCGGCACGCCGCCCGCATCGATCGGCAGCTTGGCGAACGGCTGCTCGCCGACCATGAGGGTCAGGCGCGAGCGCGCCTTGTCGATCCGGTTGTTGTAATGGAGCTTCACGGCCACGTCGGGACCAGGCACCTCGGTGCCCACGCTGGGCGAAGAGTCCACGATGATGGCGTGGGCCTGTGCGCGATCCGGGCTCCAAAGAGCGAGCGCGACGATCAGCGCGGTGGCGAAGACAGCGGATAGGCGAATGGACACGGAGACCCCGGCGGTGAACGGCGGCGCATCATGCCAAACCGCTCTCGCTCCGCAAAGCGGAGATCACACCTTGGGCCGGAACACGCGCCGCGTCTTGCCTTCGGTGCGGGGCAGGGAGTGGGGCGCCAGCAGGGTCACCTCGGCCGTGGCGCCGATGATGGATTTGAAGGCTCGCTCGATCGATTCGGTCAAAAGCTGGGACTGACCCTGCCCGTCGGCCAGCTCGGCCTCGATCGGCAGCCGATCGTAGGGCCCGCCGTCGGGCAGCACGATCCGGTATTCGCCCGATAGTTCCTTGAAGCCGTTGACCACGGCGGCCACAGCGGTCGGGAACACGTTCAGGCCACGCACCACCACCATGTCGTCGGCCCGTCCCACCACGCGCAAGCGCGGCGTCCACCGGCCGCAAGCGCAGCGGCCTGTGCCGGTCAAGGTGATCACGTCGCCGGAGCGGAAGCGCACCAGCGGCTGACACTCTTTGGAAAGATGAGTCAGCACCAACTCACCCGTCGTGCCGTCGGTCCACGGCAATGGCACGTCGCCGTCCACAAGCTCGGCGAATATGGCGTCGCCGCCCATGAAGTGCAGGTCGTTCGACAATTCGCATTGGCCCGCGAACAGGGACATCACGTCCGAGACGCCGTAATTGGCGTTGCGCACCTGGAAGCCCCAGGTCTCTTCCAGCCGGCGGCGGAAATCGAGATTGTCGAGGCCCGCCTCGCCGCCGAACAGACCCAGCTTCAGGCCCAGATCGCGCGGCTTCACGTCGGGAAATTTCTCGGCCAGCACGCGCTCCAGCACGGCGGGGTAGGACGGCGTGCATGAGATCGCGGTGATGCCCAATTCGCGGATGGTGTGGATCAGCCGGTCGGTGTTGCCGACGCCGTAAGGAACGACCGTCGCGCCGGTGGCTTCAAGGTTCATGTGGTCGGTCAGGCCGCCCATCCAAAGCTGGTAGTTGAGCGTGTGGACAACCCGATGACCCGGTCCCAGGCCCGAGGCGCGCAACGCCCGCCCGCCGACGGCGGCCGTCAGCAGCGCGTCGGCACGGCTGAGCGCGATGTTCATGGCGACGCCCGTGGTGCCCGAGGTGCGGTGGACACGATTGATCCGCGCCGGGTCCGACGCGAGGTAGGAGCCGAAAGGCCCGTGCGCGGCTTGGTCGGTACGCAGCATTTCCTTGTCGGAGAAAGGCAGCTCGGCGATCGCATCGAGAGTTGCGGGCGGTGTCTTGCCGCGCCAAAGCGCGCGGTAGAAGGCCGAATGCTCGGCCACATAGGCGATCTGGCGCGGCCAGCGCGAGGCCTGAACCAGCCGTGTTTCGCCGGGCGGGCGGAAATCGAATTCGGGCACCGGCCCGGGCGCGTCATACATTGCAGGCTCCGTAGCATCGCATGGCGATTGCATTACAGAGCAGGACGTGCGCGCCTGTCGAGGGCTGGCGAGGCTTGCGGCCCTCCTTTAGAATCGCGCGGAGGGGACAGGGGGATTGTCGATGGCGCGGAAAACTGTGGCGAAACGGACGGCCAAGCCGGACCCGAAGAAGGTCCACAAGGACGCGATCCTGGTCGACGGCATGGGCGTCGCCGTGCTGCTGCCCACGGCCCTGATCTCCCAGCCCGCGTCGAATCGCGGCGTGCCGTTCCTGGACCGCGCGATCGAATCCGGCGTCACCTCGATGAATGTCTGCCTGGGCATCCTGGGCATCGGCATGGGCGAGGACAATTTCCGCGCCATGGTGAACACCATGTACGGGCATTACTGCCTGTTCGAGATGGAGCCGCGGCTGATCCACGTCCTGACCGGCGACGACGTGCGCCGGGCCAAGCGCGAGAAGAAGATCGGCGTCATCTTCGGTTGCCAGGGCATGGCGTCCAAGATCGAGGGCGATCCGGGCCTGATCGCGATCCTGCACCGCTTGGGCCAGCGCATCGGCCAGATCGCCTACAACTCGCGCGACGCCATTGGCTGCGGCGCCTTGGAAGAGCCCGATACGGGCCTGACCGAGTTCGGCCGTATCGTCATCCGCGAGATGAATCATGTCGGCATGCTGGTCGACCTTGCGCATGCCTCGCATAACACGCTGATGGAAACGATCGAGCGCTCCACGGCGCCCGTCATCGTCTCCCACGCCAACGTGCGCGCGCTCTGCAACCACACGCGCAACCTGACCGATGAAGGCTTGCGCGCGCTGGCCGATTGCGGCGGCGTCGTCGGCATCACGGCCTATTCTCCGTTCTGCGAGACCACGCCGGGTGTGCGGCCGAAGCTGGACGACTACATGGACCATGTGGCCTATGTGGCCGACCTGGTGGGTGTCGACCATGTCGGCATCGGCTCGGATTTCTTCGAAGGCGAATCCAACATCCGTTTCGAGCGCTTTTTCCGCACGCGCTATCCCGAGTTGATCCGCAACTATGTGTTGGAGACCGTCTATGTCGACGGGTTCTCCAAGGTCGATCATCTGCCCAAACTGACCGCCGGTCTGCTCCGGCGTGGTTTTGCCCCCGCCGAGGTGAAGAAGATCTTGGGCGGTAATTTCCTGCGCGTCTTCGACCAGGTGTGGAAGGCGTGACTTCGTCCCCGAAAGGAACAATGACATGACGACTTGGCTTCGCGCCGCGATGGCGGCCGCGATTCTGCTGACCCTGACCGCGTGCGGCGATCCCACGAAAGCGGACATCATCGAGAAGGCGCGCGGCGTCGAGACGCGCGAGCAGCTTCAGAAGAAGTTGGGCAAGCCCACTGAAATCTCCAAGCTCGGCCCGATCGAGCAATGGACCTATAAGGCCAAGGACGGTCAGGTGACCTTCATCCTGACCGGCGACAGCGTCGCCATGCAGGCGGCCGAATGATCGCGGTGATGACAGGCGCGGTTCGCCGTGCCGCGCGCTTTGGCGCGTTCGTATGTCTGTTGGCCGGCGGCGCCGATGATGCGTTCGCGGCCAAGGTGCCGCAAGCCAAGCTGGATGAGGTTTTCCTCGATTGTTTCCAGGGCTGCCGGGCCGATGGTGAGGCGGAGCCTCTGTGCACCAAGACGTGCCAGTGCGCGATCGACCAGATCGCTACGCTGTTCACCGCCGAAGAGTTCGAGAAGATGCTGAACGACACGGCGCAGAACCGCATGTCGCCCGCCGACAACGCCAAGATGGGAAAGATCTCGCAAGCCTGCCGGGTGGGCCCGCCACCGAAGACGTAAGCCTGGCCGGCGCCGAGGAAGTGACGACGGGCCACGGGACGCGGCCCGCGATGGGAGGGGACTGATGCCGCGCGATCCGCGTTACGACATTCTGTTCGAGCCGGTGAAACTGGGGCCGAAGACGGCCAAGAACCGCTTCTACCAGCCGCCGCACTGCAACGGCATGGGCGAGCTGCGCCCCAACATGCATGCGGCCATGCGCGAGATGAAGGCCGAGGGTGGCTGGGCGGTCATCAACACCGAACATTGCTCGGTCCATCCGGCTTCTGACCTGCTCGGCGAATCCGTCCAGACCCTGTGGGACGATGACGACGTCGCCTGGCTCGCCCTTATGTGCGATAAGGTGCACGAGTATGGCGCGCTGGCCGGCGTGCAGCTGGCCTTTGCGTGCAACTGGAATCCCAACCGCGTCAGCCGCGAGATTCCCATGGGGCCGGTCGACCGGCCCTGCACCCAATACGACCCGCAATACACCCGCGCGATGGACAAGAAGGACATCCTGAATGTCGTGCGCTGGTGGCGGCAGTCGGCCGAGCGTGCGCGGCGCGCGGGCATCGACGTCATCAACGTGGATGTCAACTTCTCCCAGGTCGCGTTCCAGTTCCTCTCTCCGCGCAACAACCGCAATGACGAATACGGTGGTTCGCTGGAGAATCGCGCGCGGCTCCTGAAGCAGTTGATCGAAGCCAGCCGCGAGGGCACCAAGGGCGAATGCGCTATTTCCGTCCGCATCATCGTGGACGAGCTTTTGGGCGACAAAGGCCTGCAGGCCGAAACCGATGGGCGCGAGTGCATCGAGTACCTGGCCGAAGAGCCGGACCTGTGGGACGTGGTGGTCGGCCTGTGGGACTACGATTCGCGTACCTCGCGCTTCGCGCCCGAGGCCGCGCACGAGGCCAAGATCGCCTTCGTGAAGAAGGTCACCACCAAGCCCGTGGTCGGCGTCGGCCGCTTCACCTCGCCCGACACGATGGTGGGGCAGATCAAGCGTGGCGTCATGGACATGATCGGCGCCACGCGCCCGTCCATTGCCGACCCCTTCCTTCCCAAGAAGATCGAGGAGGGACGGGGCGAGGACATTCGCGAGTGCATCGGCTGCAACATCTGCGTTTCCGGCCACTACACGATCTCGCCCATCCGCTGCACCCAGAACCCGACCATGGGCGAGGAGTGGCGCAAGGGCTGGCATCCCGAAAAGATCCAGCCGAAGAAATCCGAGGATAGCGTCTTGATCGTGGGCGCCGGGCCGGCAGGTCTGGAATGTGCCCGTGCGCTCGGTCAGCGCGGCTACCAGGTCCATCTGGCCGAAGCCGGCCGCGAGTTGGGCGGCCGCGTGGCGCGCGAAGCGCGCCTGCCCAGCCTGGCCGAATGGGGCCGCGTGCGCGACTGGCGTGTCGGCCAGATCGAGAAGATCCCGAACATCGAGGTCTATCGCGAGAGCAAGCTGACCGCCGAAGATGTGAAGGGCTTTGGCTTCAACCGCGTGGTGATCGCCACCGGCTCGCGCTGGACCAAGGATGGTTATGGCCGCAGCAACTACTACAAGGTGCCCGGCGCCATGGATGCGCATGTCTACACGCCGGACGACATCATGGGCGGCACGATCCCCGAAGGCCCGGTCGTGATCTTCGATGACGATCACTATTACATCGGTGGCCTCCTGGCCGAACTTCTGCGCGCCAAGGGCCGCAAGGTCACCATCGTGACACCCGCGGCGGAAGTCTCGGCCTGGACCTACAACACCATGGAGCTGCGCTATATCGCGCGGCGTCTGGGCGATGCGGGCGTGGAGATGCTGACGCACCACAACCTGGTCGAAGTGAAGAAGGGCGAAGTCGGTCTGGTGCACGTGCACACCGAGAAACTCTCGCGCCTGGAGGCAGCCTCGGTCGTCATGGTCACCATGCGCGCGCCGGAGGCGTCGCTTTACCGTGAACTGATCGCGGACCCGGAAGGCTTGAAGGCCGCCGGTATCCGCTCGGTCGACCGTATCGGCGACTGCCTGTCGCCGGGCGCCATCGCCCACGCGGTCTATGCCGGCCATCGTTTCGCGCGCGAGTTGGACGAAAAGGTCGATATCGATCTGCCGATGTTCCGCCGCGAGCGTCCCATCGTGTTGAGAGCCTGATACGCGCGCCGCAACGGAGGGAGATTCCCATGGCGAAGACATCGGCCCAGGACGTCGTGCCCAGCGTGAAGTTTGCGATCCTGAACGAGGTCAAGAAGGGAAAGATCCATATCAATCCCTTCGTCGTCCGTTATATCCGCCGCCGCTCGGCGAACGAGACGGCGGTCTATTTCGCCCCTGACGACTGCGTCCATGTGAAAGGCGGGGTCCAGAAGGTGGCGGATATGTTGGAACTCAAGCGGTGATCACGACGCTCGAAGCTTTTGTGTGTTGAGGATTTGATGACGAAATCTCTATCCGGAAAACTGGCCGTCGTGACCGGCGCCTCCCGCGGCATCGGCCGCGCGATCGCCGAACAGCTTCAGGCTCGCGGCGCCGAGGTAATCGGCACCTCGACCAAGGCTGGCGGCGACTTGCCCAAGGGCTGCAAGCACGAAGCCGTTCGTCTCGATGATCCAGCCTCGGTCGCCGCGTTCTGCAAGATCGTCGAGAGGCTGGCGCCCCATATCCTGATCAACAATGCCGGCGTCGCGAACCCGCAGACATTCGAGACCATCGACGATGCGGAATTCCAACGTGTGCACCAGATCAACCTGATGGCGCCGATGGCCATTTGCCGCGCGGCGTTGCCGGGCATGAAGCGGCATGGTTGGGGCCGCATCGTCAACATCTCATCGATCTGGGGGCCGCTGTCGCGCGTGGCGCGCAGTACCTATGCCTCGAGCAAGGCGGCGCTGGACGGGATGAGCGGGTGTCTTGCCGCCGAGGCCGCGCCGCACGGCGTGCTGGTCAATTGCGTCGCGCCCGGTTTCACCGAGACGGAGATGATCAAGACCATCTTTCCGCCCGACAAGCTGGAGGCATTGGCGAAAACTGTTCCGATGAAGCGCCTGGCCCAGCCCGTCGAGATCGCCAAAACCGTCGTGTGGCTGGCCGGCGCCGAGAATGGCTATGTCACCGGGCAGAACATCCTGGTCGATGGCGGGCTCTCCCGTCTGAAGGAGGTTTGAGCCATGACCGACAAACCGCTTCAGGGAAAATTGGCCATCGTCACGGGCGCCACGCGCGGCATCGGCCGCGCCATCGCCGAGCGCTTCGTGGCCGACGGGGCCGCGGTGATCGGCACGGGCACCAAGCCGGACGGCCAGGTGCCCAAGGGCGTCCGCTATCAGCAGCTTCAGCTGTCCGACGAGGCCTCGGTCGAGGCCATGTGCCGCGTGATCGAGAAGGAAGCGCCGCATATCGTGGTGAACAATGCCGGCGTCTCCAACCCGCAAGGCTGGGACAAGCTGGACGCCAAGACCTTCAAGGCGACGCAGCAGATCGACCTGGTCGCGCCGATGATGCTGTGCCAGGCCGCTATTCCCGGCATGCGCAAGCACAAATGGGGCCGCTTCGTCGGTATTTCCGCCTTGTCCGGCACTTACTTCGGGCGCCCGACACGCGCGTCGCTGGCGTCGGCCAAGGCCGGGCTGGTCGCCATGCACATGTCGCTGGCGTCCGAGTTGGCGCCCGACGGTATTCTGGCCAATTGTGTGGCGCCCGGCTTCATCGACACCGATGTGCTGCCGCAATTGTTCACCAAGGGCGAGATCGAGGCCCTGGCCAAGCGCGCGCCGATCGGGCGGTTGGGCACGACGAAGGAGCTGGCGGCCTTGGTCGCCTTCCTGGCCGGGCCCGACAACACCTATATGACGGGCCAGCAGATCCTCATCGACGGCGGCTTCACCCGCACGCTCTAGGAGACCAGGCATGGGCAAACCGCTCGCGGGTAAGATCGCGGTCGTCACCGGCGCGTCGCGCGGCATCGGCCGCGCCATCGCCGAACGTCTGGTGGCGGACGGCGCCGAGGTCCACGGCACCTCGACCAAGCCGGACGGCAAACTGCCCAAGGGTTGCACGCACCATCAGGCGCGTTTCGACGACGCGGCGTCGCTGGAAAGCTTCGCGGGCGCGGTGGCGAAGCTGTCGCCGCACATCCTGGTCAACAACGTGGGCGTGACGAAACCCTATCCGTTCGAGGAAATTCCGGAGGATCACTTCCGCGAGTTTCACCGCATCAACCTTCTCGCGCCGATCCGGCTCTGCAAGGCGGCGGTGCCGGGCATGAAGCGTCACGGCTGGGGCCGTATCGTCAACATCACCTCGATCTGGGGTGTCTCGGCGCGCACCGGCCGCGCGGTCAACGGCGCGACGAAGGAAGGTCTCGATGTGGCGACGGCATCGATCGCCTGCGAATGCGCCCCGCATGGCATCCTGGCGAACGGCGTGGCGCCGAACATGACGGAGACCGAGGGGCTGACCAGCGTTTACGGCCCCGACAAGCTCGACCAGCTGGCGCGGAGCGTGCCGATGAAACGCCTGTGCAAGCCCGAGGAGGTGGCGGCCTTCGTGACGTGGCTATCCGGTCCGGAGAACACCTACATCACCGGCCAGCATCTGATGATCGACGGCGGCTTCTCGCGGTTCTGCTGAGGGAGAAAGACATGACGGACCAATCCCTCGCCGGAAAACTGGCGGTCGTCACGGGCGGAACGCGCAGCATCGGCCGCGCGGTGGTGGAGCGGTTCCTGGCGCGTGGCGCGTCGGTGATCGGCACCGGCACCAAGCCGGATGGCGATGTGCCCAAGGGGTGCCGTTACGCCCAGCTTCAGCTCGAAAATCCGCAGTCCGTGGAATCCTTCCGTCGCGTGATCGAGAGCGAGCAGCCGCATATCCTGATCAACAACGGCGGCACCAGCAGCTTCGCCACGATCGAAGATGTCGATCTGGCGGATGTCGAGCGCATCCACGAGATGCACGTGGTGGCCCCCTTGCGCCTGTGTCAGGCCGCGATTCCCGGCATGAAGCGCCATCGTTGGGGCCGCATCGTCAACATCACGGCGATCTCCGGCATTTGGGGCCGGCCGACGCGCGTCAACTACGGTTCAGCCAAGGCCGCGCTCGACGGGTTGACCGCCAATCTGGCCGCCGAGGTGGGCGCGCATGGTATCCTGGCCAACTGCGTGGCGCCCGGCTTCATCGACACCGATGTGCTGAAGCGGAACTACACCGAAGCCCAGCGCAAGGCGATGGCCGATTCGGTACCGGTCAAACGCTTGGGCACGGCCGCCGACATCGCCGACATGGTGGTCTTCCTGGCGGGCCCGGAGAACGGCTACGTCACCGCCCAGAACATCGTGGTGGACGGCGGCTTCGGCCGGGTGCGCTAGCCTTTCCAGTCGGCCGCGATCTGCGCCACCACGTCGCCGCGTTCGACGCGGCCCGGCGGGCGCTTCAGCACCATCAGACCGGCGCGGCGCGCCTTCACGGGCCAGGGCTTTTTCTCCCAGTTGCCGGGGAAATGGACCTGGCCGATCACCTGGCCGGACTTCACGGTCGCGCCCAGGTCGACGAAATGCTCGTACAGGCCCGTGTCGGGCGCGAAGCTGTTCGAGCGCGAATCGTTCACTTCCATGATGCGCGGCGCGGGACGGCCTTGGCTTTCCGGCGTCACGATCTTGCCGTCCATCAGGCCGAAGAACTTCAGCAGGTTCATCATGCCGGTCTCGGCCCAGGCCAGCGTCCGCACGTCCACGCGCCCCGCGCCGCCCAGCTCGGCATTGGTCGAGAGGATGCCACGCTGCTCGCATTCCATCTCGAACAGCCCGCCATGATCTGATTTGTCGTCCACGAGGCCGATGGGCAGGCCGAACGCCTTCAGCGCTTCCATGGTGCGCTTCTGTCGTTTCTTGTCCTTGCTCACGTTCATGATCATGGTCGGGATGTATTCGAGCGTCTTGCCACCCGAATGAAAGTCGAACTGGTAGTCGGTCAACGGCAACAGGACGTTGCTGACATAGTGGGCGATCTGCAGCGTGATCGAGCCGTTGCGCTCGCCCGGGAAGACGCGGTTCATGTTCAGCCCGTCGACGGGCGAGCAGCGCTGGCCCGCCAGCACGGCGGGCAGATTCATGGCCGGCAGGATGATGACGCGGCCCTGGATTTTGGCCGGGGTCAGCTTGGCCGCCAGCTTCATCAGCGCGACGGGGCCTTCGTATTCGTCGCCGTGCACGCCGCCCGACATGAACATAGTCGGGCCCTTGCCGTTCTTGATCACGGTGATGGGGATGGGGACGATGCCGTAGGCCGATTCGTTGGTGGAGCTGGGCACGGCCAGATGGCCGACCTGCTTGCCGTTCTTCTCGAAATCGATCTCGGTCGAGATGCGCGAAATCGGTGCGACCATCGTGTCCCTCCCAGGCGGATAGACGGAAACTCTAGCGGCTGGCCCCCCGCGTGGTCGAGGGGCGGCGAAAAAGCTGGATGGCGAAGATGGCGCCGATGATCAGCGCGGCGCCCGCCATCTGCACCGGCGACAGGAACTCGCCAAGAAGAAGCGCGGCGAAGGCCACGGTGAAGACAGGTTCGGCGTTGCTCATGAGGGATGCCTTCATCGGCCCCAGCATGGGCAGACAGGTGTACCAAGCCAGCGATGCCACCAGGTAGATCAGGGGCAGAAGCGCGAGCAGGGCCCAGCCCGCGAGCCCATGGGGCCACGACACGCCGCCGGTCGCCAACGCACCGCCCAGATAGATCGCGAAGGCGGATATGGCGATGTGAAGCGTCATGCGGCGGCTGTCGGCGCGAACCAGAATGCGGCTGCTGATCAGCGTCGTCACGGCCATGCCGACCGCGGCGATCATGCCGCAGGCGATACCGAGCGGGTGGAGCGTTTCGAAGGAGACCCGCAGCACTAGCCCAATGCCGACAAAGGCGGCGGCCAGCGCGCCGATCGTGACGGGCGTCAGCGCCTCGCGCGAGATCACGCGCGTCGCGACCGCGACCATGGGTGGATAGGTGTAGACCAGGAGCGCGGCCAGGCTGACCGGGATGTACTCGAACGCCTTGTAATAGGCGAAGCTCTGCATCGCGCTGAGGATGCCGAGCGAAAGGCTAGCGATGCTTTCGCGCCGCGGCAGCCACGGCGACTGGCCGACGACGCGGAAATAGATGAAAACGGCGGTCGCGAAGAAACCCATGCGGACCAGGAGGCAGGCCAGGGCGTTGCCGCCATGCTCGTAGACCGCACGAGCGATGATCACGCTGATGGAATAGCAGGGAACCGAGATCGCCAGGATGGCGAGCCCAAGCGCGACGCGGGAATCGCCGCGCTCAGCCACTGCTGCGCCGGCCGAAGATCTGCACGGCGAAGATGGCGCCGATGACCAAGGCGGCGCCGATCATCTGCTGCAGCGACAGGACCTCGCCCAACAGGGTGGTGGCCATAATCACGGTGAAGATGGGTTCGCCGTTGCTGATGAAGGCGACCCGCATGGCGCCCAGTACTGGAATGGTCGAATACCAGCCGATGACGGCCACGACATAAAAGACCGGCAGGGCCATGAGCGCGGCCCAGCCGGGCAAATCGACGGGCAGAGCGGCCGCGCCGGTGAAGATCGCGGCCAGGACGTAGAGGGTCGATGCGGAGGCCGCCGTATGCAGAGCCATGCGGCGGGAATCGGCCCGGCGCAGGATGCGGCTGGAAACGATGGCCGTCGTCGCCATGCCGATCGAGGCCACGAAGGCGCGCGCGATGCCCCAGGGGTTCAGCGTCTCGAGTGAGACCTCCAGCACCAGCGCGATGCCAAAGAACGCCGTGATCAGGGCACCCAGCATGAGCGGCGTGAGCGGCGTGCGCGAGATCAACCGCACGGTCACCGCGACCAGGGTAGGGTAGGTATAGAACACCAGCGCCGCCAGGCTGACGGGAATGAACTCGAATGAGCTGTAATAGGCATAGGACTGAATCGTGATGACCACGCCCAAGCCCAGGCTCGCATAGCGTTCGCTTGGTGCCAGCATGGGCGATTCGCCACGGATGCGGAAGAAGATCAGCATTCCGATGGTGAACAGGCCCATGCGCGAGATCAGCGCGGTCAACGCATTGCCGCCATGGTCATAGACCGTGCGTGCCATGATGACGCAGAGCGAATAGCCCATGAGCGCCGCGATCAAGGTCGCCAGCGCCGCCCATTGCTTGCCCTGCGATGCGTGCGGTTCGTTCATCCCCGTTTCCGCGCGGCGATCTGTGTCGCCACGATGGCGCCGATGACCAGCACGGCCCCCACCACTTGTTTCGTCGAGAATGCCTCGCCCAGCACGACCGCGGCCAAGGTCAAAGTACAGACCGGTTCGACATTGCTGATCATCGTGGTGCGCGATGGGCCGATCAACCGGATTGCGTGGAAATAGCCCAGCACGGCGACCATGTAGAGCAGCGGCGCGGCGCTGATCGCGGACCAGCCTACGAAGCCTGATGGAAAGACCAGCCCGGCGCCGGAAATCTGCGATGCCGCCAAGAGGGCAATGCCCGTCGCGAACACCATGTGGAGCGTCATGCGCTGGGTGTCCGCTTGGCCCAGGACGCGACCGCTGACTACGGCGATCGCCGTGGACAAAAGGCCCGACAGGAAGCCCAGAAGAACGCCGAACCAGTTGAGATCGCCCGCAGTCGTGTCCAGCGCCAGCGCCAGGCCGACCAGCGCCGTGATCAGCGCGCCCACTTTCACGATCGTCAGTTTCTCGCCCGCGGTCCAATGCATGGCGACCGCGACCAGCACCGGATAAAGGAAGTTCAGCAACGTCGCCAGCGACACCGGGATGAAATGGACCGCGGTGAAGTAGCAATAGGACTGCGCGGCGAAAAGCAGGCCGACGATCAGGCTGCCGTTCCGCTCCGCGCGGGGCAGCAGGATCGGCTTGCCGGTGCGTAGGATCAGCGCGGCCATCACCAGCGCCAGCGCGAAGTTGCGCAGCACCAGGACTGAGAATTGGTTGCCGCCGGCACCATAGATCGCCGGCACCAGAACGAAGCTCAGGCTGAAGGCGATCGAGCCGGCCAGGATGCAAAGCTCGCCGAAGAAGGGACGATGGGTAGCGGCGTCGGTCGGAGCGGACGAAGACATGATTGGGGCGGGCCCGGCAGGACGCGCCGAGAGCGGCAGGCGCGCGGCGCCGGTTCTACACCGCTGGGCCGATAGGCGGAAGCGGCCTTGCGCCAGTTCTGGCGCGGAACCCCGCGTTTCGCTAAGGTTTCGGCCGCTGGCTTGGCCGTACGGCCTAGTTTTCCGGGAACGCTTTACAGGGACACATTACGCAATGGCTCCAAGGGACCCCACGCTACTGCCGCTCGATTCCAAATACATCCCGCGCTTCGCCCAGATCGCCACTTTCATGCGGGCGCAGTACCGCCCGTCGGCGGCCGGGCTCGACATCGCCATGTTCGGCGTGCCGTTCGACTGGGGCTCCTCCAACCGCGCCGGCGCCCGCCATGGGCCGGCGCAGATGCGCGAGTTCTCGCGCCTGATCCGCCAGGTGCACTTCGTCACCAAGATGGCGCCGTTCGATTCCTGCCGCATCGCGGATATCGGCGACACGCCGGTCAACCCGCTGGACCTGATGGGTACGCTGAAGGACATCCAGAAGTTCGCGGCCGACGTGATCAGGGCCGGCGCGGTCACGCTGGCCGCGGGCGGCGATCACACGATCGCCCTTCCGTTGATGCGCGCGGTGGCCCAGAAGCACGGGCCGCTTGGGATGCTGCAGTTCGATTCCCACCCCGACACGCACGACACGCTCTTGAACCACAAATACAACCACGCCACCTGCTTCCGCCGCGCCATCGAGGAATCGGTCCTCGATCCCAAGCGCCACGTCATGCTGGGCATCCGCGGCACCCTCTACAGCCCTGACGATCTGGATTGGGCCTACGCCAAGGGCGTCACCATCATCACCATCGAGGACTTCTATGAGATGGGCGTGCCCAAGGTGATCGCGAAGATCCGCGACGTGCTAGGCAACAAGCCATCTTATCTCACCATCGACATCGACGGCATGGATCCGACCTGCGCGCCGGGCACGGGCGCGCCGGAGCCGGGCGGCATCATGACCCGCGACGCGCAGGTGATCCTGCGCGGCATGAGCGGGCTCAATTGGGTCGGCGCCGACATCAACGAGGTCTCGCCGCCGCTCGATCCGATGGGGCAGACGGCGCAGCTCGCCAATAATCTGATGTTCGAGGAACTGTGCCTTCTGACCGAGGCCATCGAGCGCCGCCGGTCCAAGGGCGCGCCCAAGCGGCGCTCCGCGGCCAAGGCGGCCAAGAAGAAGCCCCGCACCGCGCGCGGCCGCGCACGGCGCCGGTAGACCGATGGGGCGGCTGGGGCTGGAAACGGCGATCGTCGACGAGACCGTCGCCGCCCGCACGGCCGCTTCCTTCGGCAAGGCCGGCATTCGCCTGCCGACCTTCGCCGAACTAGCCGATCCGACGCGTATTCGGGGGGAGACCGCGTCGGCCGTGGGCGGCGTCGATCCCGACGCCGCCCACCCGCTCAATCTGTTCCGCGTCCATTGGTACAACACGGCCGATCGAAAGGGCCGCGCCGCGTCGCCCGGCACTCTCGTGTTGCCGAAATCCCTGACCGGCGTCGATGCGCCGATCCTGGTCGCGCTCGGCGCGCGCTTCCCCATGATCCATGCGCACAAAGTGCTGGCGGCCTATGGTTGCCTGGTGCCGCGCTTGGTCACGGGCCAGTTCGATCCGTCGCGCCATCGCGCCGTGTGGCCCTCCACCGGCAATTACTGCCGCGGTGGCGTGGCCATCTCGCGCATCCTGGGCTGCCGCGGCGTGGCCGTGCTGCCCGAGGGGATGAGCGCCGAGCGCTTCCGCTGGCTCGAGCGCTGGGTCACCGAGCCAAGCGACATCATTTGCACGCCCGGCTCCGAATCGAACGTGAAGGAAATCTACGACGCTTGCCGCGAGTTGGAGAAAGGGCAGGGCAACGTCATCCTCAACCAGTTCTGCGAGTTCGGAAACTACCTCTCCCATTTCGCGGTGACCGGCCGTGCCTTGTCCCATGCCTTCGAAGCCGAGGCGCTCGCGCGTCCAGGCTTGTCTCTCGCGGCTTATGTCTCGGCCACCGGCTCCGCCGGCACCATCGCGGCCGGCGACTATCTGAAGGAGAAGCACGGCGCGCGCATCGTGGCCGTCGAGGCGCTGGAATGTCCGACGCTTCTCTATAACGGCTATGGCGAGCACAACATCCAGGGCATCGGCGACAAGCATGTGCCGCTGATCCACAACGTGATGAACACGGACATCGTGACCGCCGTGCCGGATTCGTCGTGCGATCGGCTGAACCTCCTGTTCAACACCGAGGTCGGTTGCGCCTATCTGGCCAAGCGCCATGACGTGGCGCGCGAGACCCTGACAGAACTCGGCGGGCTCGGTCTTTCCGGCATCTGCAACGTGCTGGCCGCGATCAAGACGGCCAAACATCTGGGCCTCGGTCCCGATCAGGCCATCATGACCGTCGCGACCGACGACGCCACGCTCTATGCCAGCGAAGGCGACAAGGCGCGCGCAAAGTATTTCGGCGGTGCGTTCGATGAGACGGCGGCGGCCGAGACCTGGGGCCGCGACCTGGCCGCGGTCGCGACCGACCATCTGATCGAGCTGGATTCCCGGGGACGGGATCGCGTCTTCAACCTGGGCTATTACACTTGGGTCGAACAGCAGGGCATCCCGCTGGCCGAGTTCGATGCGCGCCGGAGCCAGTCCTTCTGGCGCGGCCTGCGCGATCTGGTGCCGGCCTGGGACGCCCTGATCGAGGCGTTCAACGCGAAGGCGGAGAAAGCGGCATGACCAAGCTGATCGATATCCCGCTTGAGAAGCTCACCCACGAAGCCTTCGCGCCATTCGGCCAGATTGTCGGCGAATTGCCGGGGACGCCGGGCTGGACGCGGCCTCTGCTCGATGCCTGGAAGATGACCTTCAAGATCGACGGGCGGACCGAGCTGCGCGTCATGCGCTATCACCACCAGGCGCCCGAGTTCTATCTGATGGAGCGGCATCTGGCGGTGACGGAAAGCCGCGTGCCCATGGGCGGAGCCCAGGCCGTCATGGTGGTAGCGCCGCCCACGCCCATCGGCCGGCCGACCAAGGCACCCGATCCGGCCTCCTTACGCGCCTTCCATATCGACGGAACTGTCGGGCTGATGCTTTTTCGCGGCACCTGGCATGCGCTCGATTGCTTTCCGCTGAAGCCGCCCTTCGCCGACTTCGCTTTCATCACCGAGGTCGAGACCGAGGACGAGATCGAGACCTCGAAGGACCCCATTGACGGCAAGCGCACCCAGCTCGTCGATTTTCAGGCCCTGGCCGACACGCGCTTCCGCGTCGTGGATTCGCGCGGCCTAGTTTCCCGCTAGGGAGCGCTGCGCTAAGATTTCCCTGCTTTTGCGGGGGAACGCCATGACCGAGAGAATCTTTCCAACTGGCGCGACCGTCTATGCGCAGGACGCCGCGAGTGAGTTTGTCTACGTCATCCGGTCGGGCACCGCGCGCGTCGTGCGGCGCGACGATGCGGGCGAGCATGTGATCGCGGAATTGGGGGCGGGCGACGTGTTCGGCGAGATGGCCGCGATCACCGGCCGACCGCACTTGGCCACCGTGACCGTGACATCCGAGATGACGGCGGACGAGATTGCACGCGCGGTGTTTTTGCGCCGCCTGTCCGAAAGCCCCGGCATCGCGCTGGCCATCCTGCGCAAGACAGCGGATCGCCTGCGCGCGACCGATCTCAAACTTGCCGATGTGCGCAAGATCGAGCCTGTCATATGGGCCGAGATGCGGCTTGCGCCATTGACCGACACGGCCGCGCGCCAGATGCCGCCCGGCGGCCTCGTGATCCGAAATCTGCCGTTCCGCGTGGGTCGAAGGGCAGCCAAGGGCGAGCATCCGCCGCAGATGAAAGTCGAGCCCGTTCACCTCATTCTTGAAGATGCCGTGCCGTATCAGCTCAATCGCGAACATTTCGTGATTGAAGACAGCGCTATGGGGCCAGTTCTGCGCGATTGCGGCAGCCAGCATGGCACTATTGTCAACGGTACCGAACTGGGCGGCGTCCATCGTCACTTGTCCACGTCGCTGCACGAAGGCGTGAATGAGATTGTCGCGGGTATCGAGGCTTCGCCGTTCCGCTTCTCGCTCACCGTGCTGGCTACCGAACAGCCGCCTCACCGCCGGACTTGAGGGACGTGGCCGATACAAGTCGCGCGCTTCTGGCGCGCATCCGAAAGCTAGAAGCCGAGAACAAGCGGCTGCTTGCCCAAGCTGCGCTCGATCCGCTGACCGGCCTTCACTCCCGGCGTTTCATGAAGGACGTGGCCGGCCGTATGCTGGCGCTCCATGACCGCGATCCGGAGCATCCGGTCGCGCTGATCGTCTGCGACGTGGATCGGTTCAAGGCGCTGAACGACGCGTACGGCCATCCGGCCGGCGACGCGGCGCTGAAGAGGCTCGGTGCGCTCATCCGTCGTGGGGTACGGCGCTCAGACTTGGCCGTGCGGCTGGGCGGCGAGGAGTTCGCGATCTTCGTTTCGGGCTCGTCCGCGCCGGGCTGCACGGCGCTGGCCGAACGGCTGCGCCAAGCCGCGTCGCGGTTGCGTCTGCCGGGCCGTGCGCGCGGCCATGCGATCACGCTCAGCTTCGGCATCGCCTTTCACCGACCCAAGGAAAGCCTGGAGCGGCTGATGGCCCGGGCCGACCGGCTGCTCTACCGCGCCAAGCGAGATGGGCGTGACCGAATCGAGGCGGAAGCGATTGCTCATGGCGTCCGGCGGCGCTAGCGTGCGCCCCTAATCCATCGAGACCTAAGGGAGCAGGGGAAATGGCCATCAAGCGCATCGATGTCGGCTCGCGCATGAGCGAAGCGGTCGTGCACAACGGGACGGTCTATCTGTCCGGCAGCGCCGCCGACAGCATGGACGCCAACATCACGGTGCAGACCCAGGAGACGCTGGCCTATATCGACCAGATGCTGGCCAAGGCGGGTTCTGACAAGTCTCAGCTCCTGTCCGCCGTGATCTGGATCAAGAGCTTCAAGGATTTCGCCGCCATGAACGCGGTGTGGGACACGTGGATCGACAAGAAGAACCCGCCGGTGCGTGCCTGCGTCCACTCGGCTGAGTTGTTTGACGACCGCTGCCTGGTCGAGATCAAGGTGATCGCGGCCGTGAAGGAACGTGCTGCGCCCCGCAAGGCGACCCGCCGTGCCGCGACGGCTCGCCGCGCGCCCGCGAAGAAGGGCAAGAGGTCGAAGCGACGCTAGACCGCATAGCTTCGTGACGGCGAGGGGCGGCGTCGCATGAAGGGATCCTTCTCGGTGCAGGCGTTGGCGGCGGGACTTCTCGCCGCCTTCGTCGGCTTCGCCAGCTCCTTCGCCGTCATCATCCAGGGCCTCACCACCGTCGGCGCTAGCCAGGCCGAAGCCGCGTCAGGGCTCATGGCGCTGTCGATCTCCATGGGCGTCTGCGCCGTTTGGCTGAGCCTGCGCATGCGCCTGCCCATCAGCGTGGCCTGGTCCACGCCCGGTGCGGCGCTGCTGGCGACCTCGGGCGCGCTCGAAGGCGGTTTCGCGGCCGCGGTGGGCGCGTTTCTCGTGACCGGTTTGCTGATCGTCCTGGCCGGAATGTGGAAGCCGCTCGGCCGCTGGGTGGCGGCCATTCCCGCGCCCCTTGCGAACGCCATGCTGGCGGGCGTGCTGTTCGGCCTATGCGTGGCGCCGGTGCGCGCGGTCGCCCAGATGCCGCTGCTTGGTCTCGCCATCGTCGTCACCTGGGCCGTGGTCGGCCGAATCAACCGGCTTTATGCCGTGCCGGCGTCGGTGCTGGTCGCCGCCGTTCTGATCGTCACGACCACCGATATCTCCGCCTCCGCCATGGGCTCGTTGTGGCCGCATCCGGTCCTGGTCGCGCCGTCCTTCTCATTCGCGGCCGTCATCGGCATCGCCTTGCCGCTCTTCATCGTCACCATGGCGTCGCAGAACATTCCCGGCATCGCCGTGCTGAACGTAAACGGCTACCGGCCGGACCCGAGTCCTCTGTTCTGCACGACAGGCGTCTTCAGCCTTCTATCCGCGCCCTTCGGTGGCCATGCGGTGAACCTGGCCGCCATCACCGCCGCGCTGTGCGCGGGCGAGGATGCCCATCCCGACCCAAAACGGCGCTACTGGGCCGCTATCGTCGCGGGGCTTCTCTACATCGTCTTCGGCTTGTTGGCGGGTGCCGCCACGGCCTTCATCAGCGCTTCGCCGCCGATCCTGATCGAAGCGGTGGCGGGCCTCGCGCTGTTGGGCGCGTTCGGCTCTGCCCTGATGGGCGCGGTTTCGGCGGCGGAGGGCAGGGAGGCCGCCGTCGTCACCTTCGTGGTGACGGCCTCCGGCCTGTCTTTCCTCGGTATCAGCGGCGCCTTTTGGGGCTTGATCGCGGGCGGCGTGATGCTGGCGCTCCAGCGCTGGCGCAAGGCCCCCAAGCCCACCGTTTAGTCCGGCCTGTCGCCCGGCTGATCCGGGATCCACCAATCCTCGCCGCGTGCCGTGTTCACGTATTCCGGCCAGCGGAAATAGGACGGTGGCTTGGTGTTCTTGGGCAGGAGCGGCGCGAGCCATTTCTTGCCGCCGATGCCGCCGCCGGTGCGCTGGCGGAACTCGGCCTTCGCATTCGCGAGGGTCTTTGGCTTCGCCAGCAGCTCGACCAGACTGGCGCCGATCGTACGTGCGGCGCTGCGGATCATGGGATCGATACAGGCCGGTACGCCGCCCAGCGCGTGGAAGGTCCATTCCGGATACATCTGGCCGGGATGGGCGGGGCGCATCACGGGACGCGCGATATACAGCCGCGCGGTCGGGCAATGCCAGGTGTATTCGACATAGTCGTCCACGCCGAAATGGGTCTGCCATTCCGGCGTCAGCTTGCGCACGCGCACTTCGGATTCGCGCGGCGGACACAGCTCGGTCAGTTCGGCCAGGAACGGATCGCGCATGGGTTTGATGCCCAAATTCTTTTGAATCGCGCGGCCGAATGCGCGCGCCTCCTCGTTCACCGCGGGCGGTCCGGCCAGGACCAGATTGTCGTAGACCAGTTCAGCCATCGCATGGTTGGGCAGGGCGGGGCGCGTTTTGGCGACCCAGGTGCCTGTCACCTTGCAGTGGGTCAATTTGGCGATCTCGCGCGCGTTGCGCTCGATCACGCTCCAGATGCGCTCCTGCATGTCGAGCGACGGCGCGCGCGCTGCGAATTGAATCTGGCCCACATGGGCAGGGAGGTTGTCGGCGGTGGCCTGACCAGCGACCAGGATGGCTTCGTTCAGGCACCAGTTGCCGGTGAAGGGCGCCATCGATTCGCGGAAATACTTGGTCGCCGTGTGCATCAGGCACACCGCGTCCACGGCACCCGGCGCGCGCGCCATGAACGTGGCGTGGGTGTGGGTGGGGCTAGCGACCGCGCCCACGCTGTTCCAGGTGTGCGCCTCGGTGCATTCGAAGGTGTAGACGCGACTCCAATACGAGCCGCCATGCGTGTCCCACACCACCGTATTGTTCAGCTCGGCGATGTAGGTCGGATGAAAGCTGACCGCCGCGTCCAGATCGTCGTAATAGCCGCGCAGCGCGTGGATATCCTTGGAGCCGCAGACTTTCTCGGCCGGTTCGCCGAACAGCTTGAGCGTGCCCTTCAGGTTATGGCGGACCATGGCTTCCTTGGCGGCGAGGATGCCGCCGAGCGCGCCGATGCCCAGCGCCGAATGCGGGTCGGTGTGGCCGGGCGCATAGCGGCTCGCGCCGTCGCGCGGCGCCTCATAGGGCGCGGCTTTCTGCGAACAGCCCGGAATGGCGTCGTATTCGGCATAGCTGGCCAAGGTCGGGCCGCGCCCGTTGCGGAACGTCGCGACGAAGGCCGTGGGCATGCCCGCGCTGGCCTCCTCGACCTCGAACCCTTCGCGGCGCAGCAGGTCGACATAGAAGGCGGCCGAGCGGTATTCGCGCCACGCCGATTCGGCGTAGTGCCAGATAGTCTGGTTCCACGCCGACAGGCGCGGCAGGTTTTCGTCGACCCAGGCGAAGGCGGCGCGCTTCGCTGGCGTCAGTCCTGGCACTTTTTTGGTGCGGCGCTTGGTCGGCATTCGGTGTCCTCCCCCAAGGGCGGCTCTTTGCGCGGCCGCGTGACCCGATTGTATGATCGAAACAGCCCGCGTTGCCATTGGCGCAGCGGGTGCCAAGGAGGCGCCACATGCCTGTGATGGGATTGAGCCACTATGCGATCCGCCTGTCGGCGGAGTCGGTCGAGGAGACGGCGGCGTTCTACGCGGATGTGCTGGAGCTGAAGCGCGGCTATCGACCGCCGTTCAAATTTCCGGGCGCGTGGATGTATGCCGGCGATTCGGCGATCGTGCACCTGATCGGCGGGCCGGATGCGGACGACCCGCCGGATACCGGCCGTTTCGACCACATCGCTTTCGACGCCAAAGGCATCGTCGCGATGCGGGCGCATCTGAAGTCCAAGGGCGTCGATTTCGAGGAACGCCAAGTGCCCGACTCGGACCTGCGTCAAATTTTTGTGCGCGATCCGAACGGCATCCGCATCGAGTTGAACTATCGCGGGGAATAGGCACGGTTTTAGCAAGGGAGGGGACCATGGACGACAAAGCCTACGTGCGCGCGCTGAAAAGCGAGCCGATTCCCTCCGAACTCTCCTTCCCGAAGGCGGAATATGACGCGCGCCTGAAACGGCTTCATGCCGAGATGGACGCGCGCGGGCTTGATGCGCTGCTGCTCAGCGATCCAGGCAACATGTTCTATGTCTCCGGCTACTACACGTTCGAGACATCACTGCACGGGTGCGTGTTGCTGCCGCGCAAGGGCGAGGCCGCGATCCAGGTGGCATCGCTCGAGGTCGGCGTCGCGGTCCTGAAGACCTGGATCGACGAGGTGATCGGGTACGACTGGTCGAAATCCGGTGACATCGTCGATCAGCTCAAGCGGCTTTTGCGCGACCGGGGGTTGGCCGGCAAGCGAATCGGCATTGAGGCGCTGACGACCGGATTCCGGATCCAGCATCTGCGCGACCTGGAAGCGGCGCTGGAGGGCACGTCGTTCGTGGACGCCAGCGACATTCTCTACAAATCGCGCGTGGTGAAGTCCGCGGCCGAGCTGGAGTGCCATCGTAAAGCGGCAGCCATCACCTGGGCCGGTATCCAGGCCGGCTTGGCGGCGATCGCGCCGCACAAGACCGACGGCGAAGTTGCCGGCGTGGCCTACGAGGCCATGGCGCGGGCGGGCAGCGAGTTCATGAGCATCCAGCCCATCGTCAGCTCCGGCCATCGGCACGGCTGGGCGCACACCCATTTTCTGCGCGTGCCGCTGAAGGTGGGCGATACGGTGTTCCTGGAGTTCGGCGGCGTCTACAAGCGCTATTGCTCGCCCATGATGCGCACGGCGTTTATCGGCAAGCCCGGCGAGCAGGTGCTGCGCGTGAATGAGGCGTTGAAGGATTGCGTCTCGCGCATCATCGCCGCGGCCAAGCCGGGCCGGACCTGCCACGACGTCGCGGTCGAGGCGCGCAAGGGGTTGGCGCCCGTCGCGAACGAGGCGTTTCATTCCGGTGTCTATGGCTACACCGTCGGCGCGCAGTTCCCACCATCCTGGGTCGAGGGGTCGGCCTTCTTCGCCGAGGGCGACGAAACCGTGCTGGCGCCCGGCATGGTCTTCCACACGCCGACCTGCTTCCGCGTGCCGAACCGATTCGGCATCGGCCTGAGCGAGACGCTGCTGATCACGGACAAAGGTTGTGAGCCGATGACGCAGAAGACGCGCGACCTGCACGTCGTTCCGGCCTAAGGGCTGGTAGTCCGTACGCGGGCTTGCCGATGATGCAGCACCTGATTGGCGATGATCGCAGCGACCACCAGAAGCGCACCGGATAGCTGAAGCGGCGAGAGCATCTCGCCGAGAAGAAGCGCCGCGAACAGGATCGACCAAACCGGCGATCCGTTGTCGATCATGCTCGTGCGCAGCGGCCCGATCAGTCCGATCGCCATGAACAGGAAGGTGATGGCGAGCGCAAGGAAGATCGCCGCGCCCGCGACCGTGGCCCATCCGAGGAAATCGGACGGCCATGACGGCTCGCCGCCCGCCAGCGCCATCAGGATCAGCACGCCGAGGACGCCCAACATGATGTGAAGTGTGACGGTCCGGCTGTCGCGGCCGTGGATGAAGCGCTCGCTCAGGAACATCACGCTGGCCATCGACAAAGCCGAGACCAGGGCCAGCGCCACACCGCGCCAATCAAGAGAGCCCTCGGGCACCTGGAGCGAGATGATCAAGCCGATAAAGGCCAAGACCATCAATGCGAGCGACGGAAGGGTGAGGCGTTCGCGTCCCATGGCTGCCGCGATGGCGGCGATCATCAGGGGATAGGTGTAGTAGGTGAGGACGACTAGGCCGACCGGAATGAAGGCGATGGCGACCAGGAGCCCGACCATCTGTACCGCCCACACGAGGCCCAGGAGAAGGCATAGGGTGCGTTCGCGGCGCGGCAGCGATGCGGGGCGTCCGGTCGCCTTGAGAAAGACGAAAAGACACAGTGAGATGAAGATTGTTCGCACCAGGTTCACGGCCAACGGGTTGGCGCCCGAATCATAGGATAGGCGTGCGAGAGAGAGGTTCAGGCTGAAGGTGACCGATGAGGCCAGCGCCAAGGCGCTGCCGAGCCAGAAGCGGGTGCGGGCGGGCATGGCATGGGCGGTCATCGGCAGGGGGCTCCGAAGGCGGCAAACGCGCGCGCCATCCTATCAGGAAGCGGGAAGGGAGGCAGTTTCTTCAAGGGTTTACGCGTCCAACCGGGTCTGGACGCTTCCTAGGGCCGATGGCATAGTTCGGCGCCTTCGCCCGCCGGCTAATGCGATGTCCGGTGCGGTTTTTCCGAAAGGGACAAACCTCTCGCCATGACCATCGGCACGCAGTTGTTCACCTTGCTGAACGGCGCCTTCGTCGGCCGCGATGAGTTCGGCAACCGCTACTATCGCAGCCGGCGTCCCCGCGCCGGCCGGCGCGAGCGGCGCTGGGTAATTTATGCCGGTGAGGCCGAGGCTTCCCGTGTGCCGCCGGAATGGCATGCCTGGTTGCACCATACGATCGCTGAAGCGCCGGTCCATGCGCGACCCAAACGCCCGTGGCAAAAGCCGCACGAGCCCAACCTGACCGGGACGGCCGAGGCCTATCGCCCGCCTGGGAGTGAGTTGCGCGGCGGCCGCCGTTCGCCTGCCACCGGCGATTACGAGCCGTGGCAGCCCACGTAATGGCGAACGGCGCGGGAGCGCTCAATGGGCGGAGCCTGCGCGAAATCCTAGCGGGCGCGCTGACTCTTGCGGCATTGGGAGCTCTGTTCGCTTTTTCCTATACGGTCGATTCGCGCGTCAGCCGTGGCTATACGCTTGAGGCCAGCTTCACCAGCGTCGACGGCATCGCCGAGAACGCGCCCGTCTGGCTGTCAGGCGTGAAGGTCGGCACGGTCTCCAAGATGCGGCTCGACCCCGAATACATGCAGGCGCTCCTGACCTTCCGCATCGATAAAGGCGTCAAGCTGCCCGAAGACAGTTCGGTCGCGGTCGTGAGCCAAGGTTTGCTGGGCGGCAAGTACATCATGATCTCGCCCGGCGGTTCACCCGAAATGATGAAGGACGGCGATTCGTTCCAGTATGTGCAGAACTCGGTCATCATCGAGAACCTGCTGAAGCAGATCGTGCAGATGGCGGAGCGGCGCGCGGCCGAACGGAAGCAATCCGGCGCCGCGCCGGCTGCGCCGGCCGAACCTGCCCAGCCGAAGCAGTAACGGTGCGGGCGCGCCGAGGAGTTTGAGCGATGAAGGGTAGAAGCGTCATCGAGACGGTGCTGGGGGCGGTGGTCCTGATCGTGGCCCTCGTTTTCCTCGTTTCCGCCTATAAGGGCTCGGACATCCAACCCGTGTCGGGCTATCCGCTTTCCGCGCGCTTTAACAGCGTCGATGGGCTGGCTGCCGGCAACGACGTTCGCATCGGCGGCGTCAAAATCGGCAGTGTCGAGGATATGGCCATCGATCCCCAGACCTATGCGGTCGTGGTGAAGATGACGGTGGCGGACAATCTGAAGCTGCCCGAGGACAGTTTCGTTTCGATCACCAGCGACGGGCTGCTTGGCGGCAAATACGTTCGTATCGAGCCGGGTCAATCCCAGAAACTGCTCGAGCCGAATGGGCAGCTCACCAAGACGCGCGACGTGGTCGTGCTGGAGCAGGTTCTCGGCCGCGCCATCTTCCTTCTGACCGAACAATAGGCTTACAGGCGCCCGTGTTGGTTTCGCGCCGCATCATTCTGGCCGCGCTCGGCGCCGTCTTCCTTGCGTCGCCGCTGGCCGCGCAGGACGCCGATTGGCTCGACGGCGCGGGTGCGACGCTGCAAGGGCTGGACAAGGTCAACGCCCGCATCTCCGCGATCGACGCGCCTCGCGACAAGCCCGTGCGCTTCGGCACGCTCGAAATCGTCGTGCGCGCCTGCAAGAAGCGCCCGCCGGAAGATCCGCCCGAGGCGGCGGCGTTTCTCGAAATCCGCGACCTGCGAAAGCCCGACGCGCCGGTGACCGTGTTCAGCGGCTGGATGTTCGCGTCCACGCCCGCGCTATCGGCGCTGGAGCACCCGATCTACGACGTTTGGGTGTTGGACTGTAAAAACGTCTCCAAATCGGCCGCACCGAAACCGTAGTCGAAGCGGCCTTCGACCTTCAACGCCTTGGCCAGCCGCTCGCGATACTCGGCGCGTGGAATTTCCACCGCGCCGAAGCGTTTCAGATGTTCGGTGATGAACTGGCAATCGAGCAGCATGTAGCCGCCGCGCTTGAGCCGCGCGCACAGGTGGATCAGTGCGACTTTGCTGGCATCGCGCACGCGCGTGAACATGCTTTCGCCGAAGAAGGCGCCGCCCAGCGAGACGCCGTAGAGACCGCCGACCAGCGCGCCGTCCCGCCAGCATTCCACGCTGTGGGCCCGGCCCATCGCGTGTAAGGCATTGTAGAGCTCGGCGATCTGGTCGTTGATCCAGGATTCGGGCCGGTTGTCCGCCTGTCGGCGGCATTGCTCCAGCACTTGCGCGAAATCGGTGTCCACGCGCACGTCGAAGACGCCCCTGCGCAAAACCTTGCGGAGGCTCTTCGGCACATGGATCTCGTCGAGCGGCAGGATGCCGCGCTCCTTTGGGTCGATCCAGTAGAGGGAGTCGTCGTCCCGCGTTTCCGCCATGGGAAACAGGCCGACCGCATAGGCCTGGAGCACCAGCTCCGGCGTGACCGCGTTCATCCGGAGCGGCGCGCGCTCCCGCCGCCGGCCATGAAACGCTCCAGCCAATGGATGTCGTAGCTGCCGTTGATGAAATCCGGCGCGTTGGCCAGGCGGCGGTGAAGGGGCAGGGTGGTTTCGATGCCGCCGATGACGCATTCGTCGAGCGCACGCCGCAGGCGCAGGAGGCATTCGTTGCGGGTGCGGCCGTGAACGATCAACTTGGCGACCATGCTGTCATAGTAGGGCGGCACGACATAGCCGGCATAGAGGCCGGAATCGATGCGGACGCCTAAACCCCCCGGCGGATGATAGTCGGCTACGCGTCCCGGAGAGGGCACGAAGGTGTCAGGGTCTTCGGCATTCAGGCGGCATTCGATGGCGTGGCCCGAAATCAGGATGTCGGATTGCCCGTAGTCCAGCTTGGCGCCCGCCGCGATGCGGATCTGCTCGCGGACGATGTCGATCCCCGTGATCATCTCGGTGATCGGGTGCTCGACCTGCAGGCGGGTATTCATCTCTAGGAAATAGAATTTCCCGTCCTCGTAGAGGAACTCGATGGTGCCCGCGTTGCGGTAGCCGATCTCGCGGATCGCGTTGGTGGCGATGGCGCCGATCGCGTCTCGCTCGGCCGCGTTGAGCGCGGGGCTGGGCGCTTCCTCCAGCACCTTCTGCCGGTTGCGCTGGAGCGAGCAGTCGCGTTCGCCCAGATGCACGACGTTGCCGTGCCCATCGGCCAGGATCTGAATCTCGATATGGCGCGGGCGCGTGAGGAAGCGCTCCAGATAGATCGTGTCGGTGCCGAAGGCCGCGCGCGCCTCGGCTTGCGCCATCTTCACCTGGTTCATCAGCTCGGCGCGGTCCTTCGCCAGGCGGATGCCCTTGCCGCCGCCGCCACCGGCGGCCTTGATCAGCACGGGATAGCCGATGCGATCGGCGATCGTGGCGGCTTCGCTCTCGTCGGCGACCGGGCCGTCCGAGCCCGGCACCACCGGCACGCCCAGCTCCATCATGCGTGCCCGCGCGGCCAGTTTGTCGCCCATCATGGCGATGTGTTCGGGCGAGGGGCCGATGAAGGTGAAGCCGTGCTCCTCTACGATCGAGGCGAAGTTCGCGCGCTCGGACAGGAAGCCGTAACCCGGATGGATGGCGTCGACCCCGGCGATGGTCGCGGCGGAGATGATGGCGGGGATGTTCAGATAGCTCTCGCGCGCCGAAGGCGGGCCGATGCAGACGCTTTCGTCGGCCAGGCGCACGTGCATGGCATCAGCATCGGCCGTCGAGTGGACGGCCACCGTGGCGATGCCCATTTCGCGGCAGGCGCGGTGGATTCGAAGCGCGACCTCCCCGCGGTTCGCGATGAGGACCTTTTCGAACACCGGCGGCCTATTCGAGGACGAGAAGCGGCGCGCCGAACTCGACCGGGTCTCCATCGGAGACCAGGATGCGCGCGATCCGGCCGCCCTTCGGCGCCCGGACTTCGTTGTAGGTCTTCATGGCCTCGATGAGGAGGAGCGTGTCGCCTTCCTTGACCGTGTCGCCTGGCTTGATGAAGGCGGGTGCGCCCGGCTCGCGCGCCATATAGACGGTGCCCACCATGGGCGACAGGACGGCGCCGGGATGCGCGGTATCCGAGACAGGGGCGGCGGGGGCCGCGGAGGCGACGGCCGGGACCGCGGGCGCGGCGGCCGGCACGGCATGGATCACGCCGTTGGCCGCCCGCGCGACACGCACGCGCCATTCGCCGGTCGCGTATTCGATCTCGGTCAGCCCGGTTTCTTCCAGCAGCGCGGCCAATTCGCGCACGGCCGCGCTGTCGATCTGGCTTTTGGGCATCAGCGCTTCCTCTTGGCCTTGACCATCCCGGCCAGCGCATCGAGCGCCATCAGATAGCCGCGCGGGCCCAGCCCGCAGATCACGCCCACGGCGGCGCGGGAGATGTAGGAGTGATGACGGAACGGCTCGCGCCGGTAAATGTTCGACAAATGCACCTCGATGGTCGGAACCTCGGCGGCCTGAAGTGCGTCCAGAAGGGCAACCGACGTATGGGTCAGCGCCGCGGCGTTGATCACGATGCCGGCGGCCTTGCCCCGGGCTTCCTGGATCCAGCCGACCAGTTCGCCCTCGTGGTTGGACTGGCGGAAATCGAGCGCCAGGCCCAGAGTCTTGGCATGGGCGCGGCAAGCCTTTTCCACGTCCGCGAGCGTGTCGCGGCCGTAGATGTTGGGCTCCCGCTTCCCCAGCATATTGAGGTTGGGGCCGTTCAAGACCACGACTGTTGGTAGTTTTGCCAATGTCCACCCTCTGGAACGGCGACCGGTGGGACAGGGATAGCCCAATGTGGGAAGGGGTGCAATGCCGGCTTCCGCCGGTTTGGCCGGGCCGGAAGCCCAGTGCTAGGATTTTCGAATCGAACGCGTGCGGTACGCGCGTATACGGGTACGGTTGTGAATCAGGAGACGGCCATGGATAGCAGCCCGTTGCGTCCCATCACGGAAGCCGAGATTGCCGCCTACGAGACGGACGGCGGGGTTTGCCTGCGGGGCGTGGTGGACACCTCTTGGCTGACGCGGCTGGCCGAAGGCGCCGAGCAGGCGCTTCATGACCATGGTCCGCACCATTACATCCAGTCGGCCGCGGGCGATGCCGGCTTCTTCTATACCGAGTATTTCCTGTGGCGTCGGCTGGCGCCCTTCCGCGACTTCGCCATGAATTCCCCCGGCGGGGAGATCGCGGCGCGGCTGACGCGTTCGGCCCAGGTCCATTTCTTCATGGACGGGTTGTTCGTGAAGGAGCCCAAGACCCAGAGGCCCAGCGCCTGGCATCAGGACCAAGTCTATTATCCGATCGACGGGCGCAAGGTGGTCATCATGTGGTTTCCGCTGGACCCCGTGAGCGCCGATACGGCGCTGCGCGTGGTGAAGGGCTCCCACCGTTGGGGCCAATCCTTCTCCGCGGTCATGCTCAAGGACGACGAAGACGTCATCCAGCAGGACCAGGGCCATATCCGTCCGCCCGATTTCGATGCGGAGAGTGACCGCTATGAAATCCTGTCGTGGGACGTCGAGCCCGGCGATTGCATCGCCTTCAACGGGATGGCGGTCCACGGTGCGCGCGGCAACGCCTCGGCTTCGCGCCGCCGCCGCGCGGTATCGACCACCTGGCTCGGCGACGACACGGTGATGGGTCATCGCAGCGAGATGGAAGTGCAGTACAATCCGATGCTGAAGGTCGCGAAGGGCGAGCGGCTGGTCGACGAGACGCTGTTTCCAAAGGTCTGGCCCAAGGGCTAGAGACACACGGGCAGAGGGGAGCGATGAACAAAACACCGCTGAATCCCGTCACCGAGCAGGCGATCGAAACCTACACGCGCGACGGCATCGTATGCTTGCGCGGCATGTTCGATGCTGGATGGATCGAGCATTTGAAAGGCGCGGTTTCCGTCGCGCGTACGCGCCCCGGGCCCAATTTCCAGAACCATACGGTCGACGGTGAAGCGGGCGGCTTCTTCAGCGACCTGCAGATGGCGCGCCGCGTGCCGGCTTTCAACGAATTCATGACGGGCTCACCCGTGGCCGAGATCGCCGGACGCCTGATGCGCTCGCGCCGGGTCAATCTTCTCCACGACGCCATGTGGGTGAAGGAATCGGGCACCTCGCGCCGCACACCGCTTCATCACGATCAGCCGTTCTATTGCATGGAAGGCGACCAGATGTGCGTGGTGTGGGTGCCGCTCGATCCAGTCGCGCAGGACACGGCGCTTCAGGCGATTCCCGGCTCGCACCGGTGGGGCCGCAAGTTCCGGCCCGAACGCATCAATGGCGGCTGGTACGACGGCTACGGCAACGACGACGGCTTCGAGCCGCCGCCGGACGTGACGCGCGCGCGGCGCGACTTCGACCTTGTGTCCTGGGACATGCAGCCCGGCGATTGCCTGGCCTTCCACGGCATGACGCTGCACGGCGCGCCGGGCAATCAGGCCTCGCGTCCCCGCCGCGCGGTTTCTTTCGTCATGGTGGGTGACGATTCAGTCTATGTGGAGCGCGGGCGCGAGATCCAGCCGAGCTACGAGGGCAACGGGCTCCAGCCCGGCGAGCCCATCGACAACGATTATTTTGCCCGTTTGTGGACCCGGCCCGCCGCCGAGGCCTGACGCCGCTCAGTTCTTGCGCGCGGCGTCGATCATGGCTTGAAGCGTGTCGGCGTTGATGGCGCCCGGCGCCATCTGCGAGCCGATGATGAAGGCGGGCGTGCCCTCGAGTTGAAGCGCCGCGGCCAAAGCCTGGTTCTGCTTCAGCTCTTCCTGCACATCCGGCGCGTCCATGTCCTTCTTCAGGCGCTTGATATCGAGTCCGTTCTTTTCGGCGATCGACATGATCGCGGCCTCGTTCAGCCGGCCCTTGGTATCCATCAGCGCGTTGTGGAACTCCTTGTATTTTCCCTGCTTTTGCGAGGCCAGCGACGCCTTCGCGGCGATCAGGGACTCGGGCCCCAGGACCGGCCATTCCTTGAACACCACGCGCAATTTGCCGTCCTTGGCCATGGCGTCGTTCAGCGGCGCGGTCATCTTCTTGCAGTAGGGGCATTGGTAGTCGAAGAACTCGACCACGGTGACGTCGCCCTTGGGATTTCCCATGACGGGCGAATCCGGGTCGTTGATCAGCTTGTCCCGGTTGGCGTCGATCGCGACCTTGGCGCGCTGCTGCTGCGCTTCCTGTTCCTTGGCCTCTAGCGCTTTCGCGGCTTCGATGATCACCTCGGGATGGGTCTTCAGGTAATCGCGCACGATGCGCTCGATTTCCTGCTGCTGTTGCGGCGTGAAGCTCCGCTTGTCTTGCGCGTGGCCCGGCAGGGCGGTCGCGGCCAACGTCGCGGCAAGCAGGGCGAAGGCCATCAGACGGCGCATTCAAATCTCCATGAAACGGGAAGGGACGGCCGCGTTACTGCTGTTCGGTTTCCGCGGCGTGTTTGATGTCGTTGGCGCGCTGCCATGCGGGTGAACCCTGCCGCAGATTCTGCATGGCCCGTTCGGCCAGGACGCGCGCTTCGCCATTGCGGCCATAGCCCAGCGCCAGATCCGCCTGGATCAGTGACGCCATGCCGACCTGGCCATCGCGGCCATAGGCCGTGGCCAAAAGGCGCAGGGTCTGGGCGTTGTCGTCGTCGATGTCGCGGGCTTTTTCCAGATTCGCGATGGCGGCCTTATTCAGGCTCATGTCCTGCGATTCGATCTGGGCCTGCGCGAGCTCCGTGCGCAACAGGGCGTTGTCGGGCAGGGTGTCGACAGATTGCTGATAATGCGGAATGGCCTCGGCCGCGCGGCCGTTCTCGAACAGCATCTGGCCCTTGAGTTCGTGGAAGTAGGGGTTCTTGGGCTCCTCCGCGATCAGCCCATCGATCAGCGGCAGTGCCTTCGCCAGATCCGGTTGCCGGTAATAGACAATGGAGCGGGCATAGCGCGCGTCGATGCTGTTGTCGGTTTCCGGATATTTGCGCATCACCTGCGCGGGCGGATCCATGAACCCCGCCAGCTTGGCCTTCATGCGGTTGTGCATCACGGCATAGATGGGCGGCAGCGGCTTGTTCGTATAGGGCGACTTCGCCAGGTGCGCCTGCACGGCGGCCATACGTTCCGGGGTGAGAGGGTGGGTTCGCATGTAAGGGTCTTGGCGTCCGATCGCCAGCAGCTCCTGGCCCTCCAGGATCTTGAAGAAATCGTACAGGCCTTGCGCGGAGATGCCGGCCTCGTCGAGATACTTCAGGCCGGCTTGGTCGGCCGAGGATTCCTGCGTGCGGCTGTAACTCAACACGCTGGCCATCACGGCTTGCTGCCCGCCCAGGATGGCGGCCGGGGCGGCGCCCACATTGCCGGTCGCGACCGCCGCCAAGGCGCCCAGCGCCATGGCGTAGACCGACTGCTTTTGCGCCTGGCGCATCTTCTCGTCCATGCGCGCGAGGTGGCCGCCGACGATGTGGCCCAATTCGTGCGCCATAACGCCCATCACCTGCTCGGCGTTGTCGGCGCGCATGATCAGGCCGGTGAAGAAATACATGTTCAGGCCGTTGGACACGAACGCGTTCAACGAACGGTCGGCGATCAGATGGATTTTGATGGCCTTGGGGTCGAACCCGCCGGCGCGGAAAATTGGCGCGGCGTAGAACCGCATGATATTTTCCGCTTCCGCGTCGCGGATGAAGTTCATCTGCTGCGCGTTCGCCGACGGCACGGCCACGGCCAAAAGCGCCGCCGCCACGAGGACTCTAACAATGCGTTTGACCAAGAGCGGGCCTCCAGACCCCTCACAGAACGTAGGCGCGGCGTGGGGTGCCGTCAACGTGCGGTAGGGTTAACACCGTGACAAAGCTAAAGATTGCGGGTCGCGCCGAAATCGCGCCGTTCATCGTCATGGAGGTTCTGCGCGCCGCCAACGAGCGCGCGGCCGCCGGCGGCGATGTCCTGCACCTGGAGGTGGGCCAGCCCGGCATGGGCGCGCCGGCCGCGGTCCTGGACGCCGCGCGCGCGGCCTTGGGTGCAGATCGTCTGGGCTATACCGAGGCGTTCGGATTGCCCGCCTTGCGCGAGCGTATTCGGCGCCACTACCGGGAATTTTATGGCCTCGACGTGCCGCAGGAGCGCATCGTGGTCACCACCGGCTCGTCGGGCGCCTTCCTCTTGTCCTTTCTGGCCGCGTTCGACGTGGGCGACAGGGTCGCCATGGCGGCGCCGGGCTATCCGGCATACCGGAACATCCTCAAGGCGCTGGGCGTGGAGACGGTCGAGATTCCCGTCGATGCGACGACGCGCTTCCAACCGTCGCCCGCGTTGCTCGACGCCATTCCGGAGCGCCTCGACGGGTTGATCGTGGCCAGCCCTTCGAACCCGACCGGCACCATGCTTGGGTCGAACGAGCTGCGCGCGCTGGTCGCCCATTGCCGGGTGCGTGGCATACGCTTGGTATCCGACGAGATCTATCACGGCATCACCTTCGGCCATGACGCGGTCAGCGCCTTGGGGCTGACGGACGAGGCCGTCGTCATCAACAGCTTCTCGAAGTACTTCTGCATGACGGGCTGGCGCCTCGGCTGGATGGTACTGCCGCCCGATCTGGTGCGTCCCGTGGAGAGGCTGGCGCAAAATTTCTTCATCTCGCCGCCATCCTTGTCGCAACATGCGGCCATCGCGGCGTTCGGCGCGCGCGAGGAGCTGGATGCCCGCGTCGCGCGCTACGGTGAAAGCCGCGCGCTTCTGTTGGAGCAGTTGCCGAAAGCGGGCTTCGAGGATTTGGCGCCCGCCGACGGTGCCTTCTATATTTATGCCGACAGCAGCCGTCTTTCGAACGACAGCGAAACGCTCTGTCGCGAGCTGCTCCACGAACAGGGCGTGGCGATCACGCCGGGCGTCGATTTCGATCCCGAGCGCGGGCATCGGCATGTCCGCATCTCGTTCGCGGGCGCACCGGAGGAAATCGCGGAGGCCGCGCGGCGTCTGGTGGCCCGCCGGCGCTGACGCGCGTCAGCGCCGGGGCATCGTCAACCTTCGGTCAGCCGGTTCCACCAACCGCGCCGCGCGGGCTTGGCCGGTTCGCTCGGCTGCGCCGGTTCCGCCGCGGCAGGAGCGGGAGAAGCGGGAGGCTCAGGCGCGCGCTCCTCGCGAACCTCGGCACGATAGGGCTCCGGTTCGCGCGGCGCTTCGAAATACGCCGGTGTGGATTCGGACGTATCGCCGTTCATGCCGCCGGACTGTTCATCGTGCCCGGCCGCATCGTTCGCCTCAGCGCCGTGCTCCTGACCGCCATTCTCGTGTCCGGCTTCGCCGTTGCCTTCCATGGCGCCGTGACGCTCGCGGAAGCGGCGGCCGCCGCGGCGGCCGCGCCGGCGCCGGCGCCGGCCGCGACGGTCGCCCTCTTCACCGGGCGCGCCGGGCTGGCGGTTTTGATCGGCGGTGGGCGGTGCACGTTGCTCGCCGTCGTCCTCGGTCGCGAGGCCTTCAGGCGCACCGCCGTCATCGGCGGCGTTGGCCCAGGTTTCAGGATCGGTGGGATCGGCCCACGGATCCGGACCGCCGAACGGCTGCGGTTGGTCACGGTTCCCCGGTTCGGCGAAGGCCGGACGTTGCTGCTGTGGGCGGTCTTGCTGCGGACCACGGTCGTCGCCCTCGCGGCGGCGGCGACCACCGCGGCGACCACGCCGGCGGCGGCGACGTCCGCCGCTGTCCTCGCCGCCTTCCTCGCGCGGCGCGTGTTCCACGCGTTCGGGCGATGCGCCGGTGTCCACGCTTTCGGCTTCTTCGGCCTCGCCCCCTTCATCGGCGGACGATTCCGTATCGTCTTCCTCCTCTGCCAGCTCGACGCGGCGTTCGGCGGCGGCGATGTCATGGCGCAGCGGCACCGGGGGCGCGAGCGAGGGATCGCGCTGCTTGGTGATCTCGATCTTGTAGGCCGGGGTCGTCATGTGCTCGTCGCCCAGCACGATGATGCGCAGGGCAAAGCGTTCCTCGATCTCGCCGAGCGAACGCCGCGCATGGTTGAGAAGATGAAGCGCGACGCGCGTCGGCACCGTGACGGTGATCTCGCCCGCACGGCGCTTGAGCGCCTCTTCCTCGACCGCGCGCAAAACCTGCAGGCCGATGTTTTCCGTGGAGCGTACGAGTCCGGTGCCGGCGCAGATCGGGCAGCGCTCGGTCGAGGTTTCCACCAGGCTGGCGCGCAGGCGCTGGCGTGACATTTCCAGCAAGCCGAAATGGCTGATGCGGCCGATCTGGATGCGCGCACGATCATCCTTCATGGCCTCCTTGAGGCGCCGTTCAACCGCGTGGTTGTTGCGGTTCTCCTCCATGTCGATGAAGTCGATGACGATCAGTCCAGCCAGATCGCGCAGACGAAGCTGACGCGCGATTTCCTCGGCCGCCTCCAGGTTCGTCTTGTAGGCGGTTTCCTCGATGTTGCGCTCGCGCGTGGCACGCCCCGAGTTCACGTCGATGGCGACCAGCGCTTCGGTCGAATTGATGACGATCGAGCCGCCGGAGCGAAGTTGGACCATCGGATTCTGGATGGTCTCGAGCTGCTGCTCCACGTTGTAGCGGTGGAACAACGGGGTCGCTTCGTCATAAAGCCGCACGCGCTTGGCGTGGCTCGGCATCATGGCCTTCATGAAAGCCTTGGCCGTCTTGTAGCCTTCTTCGCCGGCGACGATCACTTCCTCGACGCCGCGTCCATACAGGTCGCGGACCGCGCGCTTGATGACGTCGGCTTCCTCATAGATCAAGGCCGGCGCGGTCGAGGTAAGCGTGCGTTCGCGGATCTCGTCCCACAAGCGGATCAGGTATTCATAGTCGCGCTTGACCTCGGCTTTGGTGCGCTCTTGGCCGGCGGTGCGCAGGATCAGCGACATGCCCTCGGGCGGATCCAAATCGTCGACGATCGCCTTGAGGCGTTTGCGATCGCTCTGATTGGTGATCTTGCGCGAAATTCCACCGCCTCGACCCGTGTTGGGCATCAGCACGCAATAGCGGCCGGGCAGGGACAGATACGTGGTCAGCGCCGCGCCTTTGTTGCCGCGCTCCTCCTTGGTCACCTGGACCAGGATGATCTGGCGCCGCTTGATGACTTCCTGAATCTTGTACCGGCGCTGCAAGCGGCGCCGGCGGCGGCGCAAATCCTCACCCATGTCGCTGCCGATCGTGTCGACCCCTTCGGGTTTGGCGGCAGGGGCGATCTGCTCATCGCCTGAGGGCGCCGGCACGGGTTCTTCGACACCGCCTTCGGCGGGAAGGATCGGCTCGCCGGCGTCCAACGATGCTTCAGACTCTTGCGCAGTGTTGAATGCGTCGTCGGGGTAGGCGCTGGTGGAAATATCAGCAGCGGAGAGTTCGACGCTGCCCGTGCGCTCGTGTTCGTTGACCTCGGCCGGCGCTTCCAGATCTTCGACCGGCAGCGGCGCGGCGCCGCCGATTTCCTCGACCGTTAGGTCGGCGGGGACATCTTCGACCGTGCTGATTTCGGTGGTAGGCGTCTCGCCGTCATGCGCATCGGCCGCCGTGGATTCGAGCGCGACTTGCTCGGTAGCGTCGCGATCGGACGATTCACGCGGGGGTTCGTCTTGTTCGCGATCGTTCTGCTCGCGTTCCTCGGCGAGCAACAGTTCGCGATCCTCGACCGGGATGCGGTAATAGTCCGGGTGGATTTCGCTGAAGGCCAGGAAGCCGTGGCGGTTTCCGCCGTAATCGACAAAGGCGGCTTGCAGCGATGGTTCTACCCGCGTGACCTTGGCGAGGTAGATGTTGCCCTTGATGGGCTTCCGGGAAAGAGTTTCGTGGTCGTATTCCTCAATCCGGTTTCCGTCCACGACCAGCACGCGGGTCTCTTCCCGGTGGGTCGCGTCGATCAGGATATTCTTCTTCGACATTGAGTGGGTTCTCCATCAAGCGCCGGGCCGCATCGCGCAAGCGCGCATCGAGCGGCGGGCGGTCGAAGGCGGCGACGGCCGGGCGCGGCATCCCGGCGCGCAAAAGCGCGCTCGGATGGGCCACGCCGGAGCGATTCGTCAGGGCCGGCTTCGGTGATTGAATCAACATGCGCGTCCTAGGGGGACTGTCCGCGGCCGGAAGCGCCATCAGGCGCCCGCCGCAGCCCGCACGGGAACCGAGTCTCGTTTCGTTCGTGAGAAACGGCTCACCGCGTGTGTCCACCAATACAAAATAGAGACAAGGCGGTTGCATCTCAATGGCTGTTTCCAGCCCGCGCCCCCGGGGTGCAGGGGCGGATTGGGTCAAATCGGCTTGATCCCGAAAAAATATAGGTATATCTAGGGGTAAGGTATCGGGAGCCCACAAGATGTGCCGAGCCGAGCATCTTGCGCGCCTGGCGGCCCTGGTCCTCGTTTGGGTCGCGCTGGCCTTGCCGGCGGCTGCGGAGCCGACCGTGATCGCCGCACGCCTGGGCCCCAGCCCCGAGCGTACGCGTTTCGTCATGGAATTCAGCGAGCCGGTGTCCTTCACGGTCCTGACCCTGTCGGACCCGTACCGTATTGTCGTCGACCTGCCGGAGGTGATCTGGCAGTTGCCTCCCGAGACGGGAACCAAGGGCGGCGGTTTGGTGGCCCGTTACCGCTATGGCCAGTTCGAGCCGGGCACCCAGCGCGTGGTCATCGACCTGACGGGACCGGCCAAGGTGCAGAACGCTTTTATAGCGGCACCGGAGGCAGGCCGCCTGCACCGGTTGGTGGTCGACCTGGAGCCGACGCCGGCCAAATCCTTCGCGGAAGACATTATAACGCGGCAGGTCGCGGGCGTGCCGGGGCCGAGCGGCACGGGGTCCCAGGCCGCCACGCTACCGGAAAAGACGCCAGCGCCGCAGGCTCAGGCCGCTGCTTCGGGCGCGCGCGCCAATCCGCCACCGCCGAGCGTGGCTGCTGCCGGCACGCAAGACAATCCGCCGCCCGCAGCGCCGCCGCCCGTTGCCCCGGCGGAAACGCCGGCTTCCAATCCACCGCCCGCCACGCTTCCGCCGCCTGCGGCGGCGCCCGAGCCCGCCGCTCCGGAAACGAAGGTCGCGGCCACCCGTCCGCCGCCATCCGCGCCCACGGCCAAGGGCAAGAAGCGCGACGACCGCAAGGTCATCGTCATCGACGCGGGCCATGGCGGCGTCGATCCCGGCGCCGTCAGCGTCACTGGTGCCTATGAAAAGGACATCACCTTGCCCATGGCTCTGGCGCTGAAGAAGGCGCTGGAGCAGGACGGGCGCTATAAAGCCGTGCTGACGCGTTCGACCGATGTGTTCCTGCGCCTGCGCGAGCGCGTCGAAGTCGCGCGCGCGGCGGGCGCGGATTTGTTCATTTCCCTGCACGCGGATTCGGTGGGCAGCCCGATCGGCGCCCAGACCTTGCGCGGCGCCTCGGTCTACACGCTGTCCGAGCAGGCGTCGGACAAGGAAGCCGAGGCGCTGGCCGCGAAGGAGAACAAGGCCGACATCATTGCGGGCGTCGACCTGGGCGGCAAAAGCATCGATGTCTCCAACATCCTGATCGATCTGGCCCAGCGCGAGAGCATGAATGAGGCCGCGCGCTTCGCCGCGTTGCTGGTCGACGATCTGAAGGACGTGGTGCCGGTTCTCGACCGCTCGCACCGATTCGCGGGCTTCGCCGTGCTCAAGGCGCCCGACATTCCCTCCGTCCTGATCGAGATGGGCTATCTCTCCAACCGGGCCGACGAGCAGCGGCTGCGCTCCGACGCCCAGCGGGCCAAGCTGGCGGCGGCCATGCGTCATGCTGTCGACTCGTTCTTCGCCAACCGCCAAGCCAGGGCGCAGTAAGCCGCCCCAATCCCGCCGTGATTGCGCGCCAAGTTCGATCCTGTGCAATTTCGGGCCCGCGCAATTTCGGGACCGATGGTGTATAGCCTGCCGATCCGCGCCCTGAACCGAGCCGCCTTGGTGCCTTGATGGCCGACAAGTCCGACGAGATCCTGCGCGCATGGCGGCCCGCCTCGTCCGAACCGCCCCGTGGCCCGCGCAACCGCAAGCCGAGCGGCGGCGGCAAACCGCCCAAGCCGCCGCGCAAGCCCGGCCGTTGGCGCTGGCTGCGCCAGTTGGTCATTGCGTGCCTCTTCCTCGGTCTGGCTGGCGGGCTGATGGCCGGATATCTGATCTGGCACTTCGCGCGCGATCTGCCGGACTACAGTCAGCTTGAAACCTACGAACCGCCCATTGCCACCCGCGTCTATGCGGGCGACGGGCGCCTGGTTGCGGAGTTCGCGACGGAGAAACGCGTCTTCACCGCGATCGATTCGATTCCCAAGGTCGTGATCGATGCCTTTCTGGCCGCCGAGGATTCCGAGTTCTACACCCACCGTGGCGTGAACTTCTTCTCCATGGTGCGCGCGGCGCTCCAGAATGTGGGCAACCTGGCGGACAACCGGCGTCCGGTCGGTGCGTCCACCATCACCCAGCAGGTGGCCAAGAACTTTCTGCTGTCCAACGAATTGTCCATCGCGCGCAAGGTGAAGGAGGTCGTTCTGGCCACGCGCATCGAGAAGGCGCTCAGCAAGAAGCGCATCCTCGAGCTGTACTTGAACGAGATCTATCTGGGCTATGGCGCCTATGGCGTGGCCGCGGCGGCGGGCAATTATTTCGGCAAATCGCTGGACGAATTGACAGTGCCGGAAGCCGCCTATCTGGCCGCGCTGCCCAAGGCGCCCAGCAACTATCATCCGATCCGCAATCCGCAGGCCGCTGTCGCGCGCCGTAACTGGGTGATCGAGCGGATGCGCGACGAGCGTTTCATCACGCCCGAGGTCGCGCAAAAAGCCGAGGCCGCGCCGTTGGGCGTGCGCCTGCGCGACGACACCGACATCGCCCGCGCCGACTACTATGCGGAAGAGGTGCGGCGTATCCTGATCGGCAAGTACGGCGAGGACTCGCTCTATCGCGGCGGGCTCGCGGTGCGCACCTCGCTGGACCCGCGGTTCCAGGCCATCGCCGACCGGGTCTTGCGCACGGGTTTGCGCGCCTATGACCGCCGTCACGGCTGGCGCGGGCCCATCGGCACGATGGACATTTCGGGCGATTGGGCCAAGCGCCTGAACGCCCATCCGCCCGTGGGTGGGTTATCGCCTTGGCGTTTGGCTTTGGTGCTGTCGGTCGCGAACGATCACGCGGAAATCGGTTTCGGCGACGGCACGAAGGCGAAGCTCGCGATGTCCGAGATGGCGTGGGCGCGGAAGTCGTTGCCGGAAGCCGAAGTCGGGCCGTCGCCCAAGACGCCCTCCGAGGTGGTGAAGCCGGGCGACCTGATCGCCGTCGAAGGCATCAAGAAGGACAACGATACGGTCTATGCCTTGCGCCAGATTCCGCTGATCCAGGGCGCCATCGTGGCGCTCGATCCGCACACGGGCCGCGTGCTGGCCATGTCCGGCGGCTATAGCCAGGACATGAGCATGTTCAATCGCGCGACCCAGGCCAAGCGCCAGCCGGGCTCGGCCTTCAAGCCCTTCGTCTACCTGGCCGCGCTGGATGCCGGTCTCACGCCCTCGACGCGCATCCTCGACGCGCCCATCGTGATCGACCAGGGGCCGGGCCTGCCCAAATGGAAGCCCGAGAACTACACGCAGAAATTCTACGGCCCCGCGCCCATGCGCATCGGCATCGAACAATCGCGCAATTTGATGACCGTTCGGCTGGCGCAGACCGTCGGCATGGACAAAGTGGCCGATGCGGCCGAACGCTTCGGTGTCGTCGACAAGCTGCAGCAGACCTTGGCCAATTCGCTGGGCGCGACCGAGACCACGCTTCTGCGCCTGACGGCCGCCTACGCCATGATCGACAACGGTGGCAAGAAGATCACGCCGACCTTCATCGACCGCGTGCAGGATCGTTATGGCAAGACGCTGTTCCGCGCCGATCAACGTGTCTGCAACGGCTGCGGCGCGAGCGCATGGAACGGCCAGCCGCCGCCCTCCTTGCCGGATACCCGCGCTCAGATCGGCGATCCCGTCAGCGCGTATCAAATGGTATCGATGATGGAAGGCGTCGTGCAGCGCGGCACGGGCGCGCGCATCGCCGAACTGCGGCGCTCGATCGCGGGCAAGACCGGCACCACCAACGAAAGCATGGACACTTGGTTTGTCGGCTTCTCGGCCAACCTGGCCGTCGGCGTGTTCGTCGGCTTCGACCATCCCGCCACGCTCGGCAAGAAGGAGCAGGGCGCCTCGGTCGCGGTGCCCATCTTCAAGGAGTTCATGGCCGAAGCTCTGAAGGACAAGCCCGATGTGCCGTTCCGCGTGCCGCCCGGCGTTTCCCTCGTGCGCGTGAACCACGATACGGGGCAGCTTGCCCGGCCCGGCGATCGCGTCGTGATCCTGGAAGCTTTCCGCGCGGGCACAGGCCCTGGCGAGAGCGCCACCCTGATGGGCATGGGCACGGACGACACGGGCTCGGGAACCGGCTCCAGCTTCGGCGGGGCGGGCTCGGCGACCAGCACGGGCACCGGCGGGCTGTATTAATCACGGGGATGGGCCATGAACGAACACATCCGGCGTCATAAGGCGATGTATCTCACGGTCATTGTGATTGCCGTGGCCGTGTTCGCGATCCTTCCCATGTGGTCGTGGCTGGCGGAGTAACCCCGGCGCATCACTTTGGGCGTTATTTCCTAGAAGCGCTGTGGTTCGGCGGCTTCTTACGCGCCCGAATGGTCACAAGGTGGAAAGGAACTGGCCCCCTACACTTTCCATTACTCGAAAGCGGCGGCGAATAGTCGCCGTCGATTGGGAGATAACCATGGAGAAGGTGAAGGGTGGAACTTCCGAGGAGGCCGCGGTTGTGGCACGGCGGCGGTTTCTCGCCAATTGCGGGAAATTCGCAATCGTAACTCCTCCCGTGGTGTCGTTGATGCTGTCCGCTTCCCATCGGAGCTATGCGAATGTCGGCTCCGGCGGTGGCGGAGGACATGGTCACGGCCATGGTCATGGCAACAACGGTTATGGCAATGGTGGCCATGACGGTGTTCCTGGCCGCTCCAACCAAGAGGATGACGATCGCTAATTCTCCGATATCTTCGTGAAAGCGTCTGAGTGGCGGACCCCCAAGGGTCCGCCACTTTGCCTTCCGGTGCGGCTAATTGCCGCAGGATAGAGGCCGCGCGACCTCCTCCAAGGACCGCCGCTCGGCATCGATGCAGAGGAAAAAGGCGGTGAGTCCGGCACAGATCATCAGCGCTGCGCTTAAAAGATAAGCTCACGCCCGCGTCGAGAACCGGGGTGCGGGGTTCCGCTTCAATTGAAATTCGATCACAAAAATCGATTCGCAATCGCCATGACCCGTCCTACCATGATGGGCAAATGTACCGGAGCGCCGCCATGCCCAAGGCTTTGTCCGAAGAT
Source organism: Alphaproteobacteria bacterium (assembly GCA_050180485.1). GTDB lineage: Bacteria > Pseudomonadota > Alphaproteobacteria > CADEGL01 > CADEGL01 > CADEGL01. The sequence continues at coordinate 53,301 of JBFXED010000012.1, forward strand.
CAAATCGCCCATTACCGGCGCGAAGGATTCGTCACGCCGGTCACCGTCATGCCGCCCGCGGACGCCCAGGCGGTCCTGGACGCGGCGGGCGCGTGGGAAAAGCAAAGCGGCAAGCGCGCCAAAGAGCATCTGCGCGGCAAGCCGCACCTGTTGCTGACCGCGCTGGCCAGGCTGATCCGCACGCCGAAGCTGCTCGACGCGGTCGAGGATCTGATCGGGCCGGACATCGTGTGTCTGGAAACCGGCTTCCTGTGGAAGGACGCGCGCGATCCCGGCTTCGTGGCCTGGCACCAGGACAGCTCCTACATGAAGTTCGATCCGCCGTTGGCGCTGAATGCCTGGATCGCGCTGACCGATTCCAAGCTCGACAACGGCGCCATGCAGTTCATCAAGAACAGCCACACGCTCGGTGACGTGCCCTACGAGCTGATCCCGACCGAGAACCACATGCTGAAATTCTCGCGCCAGGTGGTGGGCCTCGATACCGGCGACAGCCGCCGCGTGACGGCGGCCTTGGAGCCCGGCCAGATCTCGATCCACAACGCCAACGTGGTGCACGGCTCGGCGCCGAACAATTCCGACCGGCCGCGCATCGGCTTCGGCTGCCTGTTCGCGCCGCCCACCGTGAAGAACCAGAAGGGCGGCTTCATGTCGGCCACGCTCGTGCGCGGGCGCGACACGGCGGGGAATTTCGACCTGGAGCCCGAGCCCACGCGCGACTACGACCCGCCGGCGGTGGCCGCCTACGAGAAGGTGATGAACGCCTCCATGAAGCTCTACAAGGTCGAGTAGGGCGGCGTTCCCCTCACGCACCCGTGACTTCACGGACATGTGATGCGGCGCGGCCTTGATCCGCGCTAGCATCGGCGCACCTGGAACGGGTGGGCAAGAAGCATGACGGGAGCATGGTCATGGCGAGGATGGGACGGCGGGAATTTCTCTTGGCGGGTGGCGCCGTGATCGGTTTGGGCGCGCTTTCGCGTCTCTGGCCGGGCGGCGCCGACGCCGCGGCCCCCAAGCAGACCTTCGAGATCACCCGCGCGGACGCCGAGTGGAAGAAGCTGTTGACGCCCGAGCAATACAAGGTGCTGCGCGAGCACGGCACCGAGCGTGCTGGCTCAAGCCCGCTCGACCACGAGAAGCGCGCCGGCATCTTCCAATGCGCGGGCTGCCAATTGCCGCTCTATTCCTCCAAGACCAAGTTCGACAGCGGCACGGGCTGGCCCAGCTTCTGGGCGCCGCTCGACAACGCCATCGGCACCAGCGAGGACCGCTCCTTCTTCATGGTGCGGACAGAGGTGCATTGCCGCCGCTGTGGCGGGCATCTGGGCCATGTCTTCGACGACGGCCCGCCGCCGACGGGCAAGCGCTACTGCATGAACGGCGTGGCCATGATCTTCGTTCCGGCTGCCGCGTAATCGGAGAGCTCCGATGATGATCCGCCGTTTCGCCGCCGCCATCGTCCTTCTGTGCGCCGCCTTCTCCGCCATGCAAGCGCTGGCCGAAACCAAGACCGCCATCTTCGCGGGCGGCTGCTTCTGGTGCATGGAGCAACCCTTCGATGTGCTGTCGGGCGTGTCCTCGACGACCTCTGGCTATATCGGCGGCACGAAGGAGACGGCCGATTATCGCACCGTGTCCTCGGGCACGACGGGCCACTTCGAGGCCGTGAAGGTCGAATACGATCCGGCCAAGGTCGGTTACGAGAAGCTGCTGGAGGTGTTCTGGCACAATATCGATCCGGGCAATTCGACCGGCCAATTCTGCGACACGGGTCCGCAATACCGCACGGGCATCTTCTACACGGACGAGGCGCAGAAAAAGGCAGCCGAGGCTTCGAAGGAGGCGCTTGCCAAGTCCGGCAAGCTGAAAGGTCCGATCGTGACCGAAATCCTGCCCGCGACGCCGTTTTATCCGGCCGAGGACTATCACCAGGACTACTACGTCAAGAGCAAGGCGAAGTACGAGTTCTACCGCCACGGCTGCGGCCGCGACGCGCGGCTCAAGGTGATCTGGGGCGACGCGGCGGGGCACTGACCGCGAGCAGTTTCGCCTATGGCGAGACCGTGACCTCGGAATCCTCGAAGCGCACTTCGTCGTAATCCTGGGTGAAGCCGGGGCCCGGGCCGCTGCGGTCGATCACCAGGAAGTCGCCTTCCTTGAGCGCGATCAGCGGATGGTGCCAGGTGCCGGGCCGGTAGTTTACGCCCTGCCTTCCATTAGTCACGAATGCGCGCAGATCGCCGGGCACGGGCTTGGCCGATTTCTCCGCCACCAGAACCAGGAACGCGGCCTCGCCCATCGGCACGAAGGCCTGACTTGACAGCGGATGGCGCTCCATCAGCGCGATGCGCAGCGGCATAGGGAACGGCTTGGCGCGGAAGATGCTGAGCAGGGGCCGTCCGCCCTCGGCCGCGCACTCGATGCGCGCCAGATCATGGAAGCGCACGGCATAACCGTCATTGTAGCGGAAATTCTCGGCGCCCTCGGTCTCCACCACGTCGCCGAACGGCGCGAAGGCCGCGCGGGTCAAAGGCGCGGTCGGAATGTGAAGCGAAAGCATGCAATCCTCCCCGGCGTCGCCGTCATTATAGGTCCAAGGCGCGGGCAGGGGATGGCGCTTTTTCGCCTCGCCGCCGTTATGATGCGCGCACCCAATGACGGAGACGGGCATGAGCGGACGGTTCGGCAAGACAATGCGCGTGGCGCTGGCGGCGATCCTGCTGGCCAGCCTCTCGGCCTGCGGCATCAACAATGTGCCGACCCTGGACGAGAAGGTGAAGGCCGCTTGGAGCGAGGTGCTGAACCAGTATCAGCGCCGCGCCGACCTGATCCCGAACCTTGTCGAGACGGTGAAGGGCTATGCGTCGCACGAGCAGGAGACGCTGGAAGCCGTAGTCGAGGCGCGCGCCAAGGCGACACAGATGCAGCTCCCGCCCGATATCCTGACCAACCCGGACGCCTTCAAGAAGTTCCAGGAGAACCAGGCCCAGCTTTCGGGCGCCCTGTCGCGCCTGCTGGTCACGGTCGAGCGTTATCCGGACTTGAAGGCCAACCAGAACTTCCTCGCGCTGCAATCCCAACTCGAGGGCACTGAGAACCGCATCGCCGTCGCGCGGCGCGACTACATCATCGCCGTGCAAGCTTACAACACCGAGCTGCGCACCATCCCTGGCCGTTGGATCGCGGCCATCCTCTATCCCGACGCCAAGGTGAAAGAGACCTTCACCGTGGCCGACGAGGTCCAGCAGGCGCCCAAGGTCAAATTCTGATGGCGGCTCTGCGGCCGCTTTTCGCGGCGCTGATCCTCGCGGTTTTCGCTGCGGCGCCATTGACGGCGCGGGCAGCCGACCCGCAATTCCCGCCGCTCACGGGCCGCGTGGTGGACGAGGCCGGCCTTCTGTCGCCCGCGTCGAAGGAGCGCATCACGGCGTGGCTGGCCGACTTCGAGCAAGAGACCAAGCGCCAGGTCGTGGTCGTCACCGTCACCACGCTTCAGGGCCTGTCCATCGAGGATTACGGCTATCGGCTCGGTCGCGCGTGGGACATCGGGCAAAAGGATGTGAACACCGGCGCGATGCTCTTGGTGGCGCCCGCCGAGCGTGCGGTGCGCATCGAGGTGGGCTACGGGCTCGAGGGCGAACTGACCGACGCCAAAAGCCGGATCATCATCGAGAACGACATCCTGCCTTGGTTCCGCGAGGGCAAATTCGCGCAAGGCATCGAGACCGGCACGCTTGCCATCCTGCGCACGCTGGGCTGGACCGGCCAGGCCCAGGGCGCGCCCGCGCGTCCGGCGCAGGCCGAGGATTCTCTGCCGGTCTGGTTCATGTTCCTCATCATCGCGGCGTATGTCGTGATCATTCTTTTCGGCGGACGCGGCGGGTCGCGCGGCGTCTATCGCACCGGCGGCCGTTCCTACGGCGGCTTCGGCGGCGGATCGCGCGGCGGGTTCAGCGGTGGCGGCGGGTTTTCCGGCGGCGGCGGTTCCTTCGGGGGCGGCGGCGCGACGGGACGGTGGTGATGGCATGACCGCACTCCGCGAGGCCGACAAGATGCGCATCGAGGCCGCCGTGAAGGCGGCCGAAGCGCGGACGGCGGCCGAGTTCGCCGTCGTGGTCGCGCGCGCGGCCGATCCCTATGCCGCGTTTCCGATCCTGTGGTCGCTGGCGCTGGCGCTATTCGGCGCGGGCGCGCTGCTGCTGGCCTGGCCCGAGGCGCCCGCGAACCATCTCTACGGCGCGCTCGTCGTCCTGCTGGTCCTGCTGGCCGTGCTGCTCGGCTATACGCCGCTGCGCCACCGTCTCGCGCCCGCGCGCGTCAAACGCGGCTATGCCGAACGCCTGGCGCTGGCCGAATTCGCCGCCCATGTGCAGGGCAGGACGCACGGCAAGGTGGGCGTGCTGCTGTTCGTCTCTTTGGCCGAACATCACGCCCAGATCCTGGTCGAACGCGGCATCGCCGACGCGGTGCCGCAGGCCCAGTGGCAAGCCACCATCGACAAGCTCACCGCCGCGATCGCGGCGGGAAGATTGGGCGAGGGGATGGAGGCGGCGCTGAAAGATGCCGCGGCGCTGCTCGCGCCGCATTTCCCGCCGCTGGCGGCGGATAAGAACGAGCTGCCGGATCAGGTGCGGGAGGTTTGAGCTGACGCAGGCGGCGTTTGCTCGGTCAAGCCCGCTTTGATCGCGCCTGGCATGCTACCGGTTATATTCCGTCGGGACGGAAGCGGCAGCGGAGGTGCGAATTCCCGAGGGTGGTACTGCGGACTATGAAATTGAATTTATCCCCTAGGAGGCTCCATAGTTCGGCCGGCCATCGCTTCAGTATACCGGGGACGTATCATGCTAAGTGCAAGAATTGCCGCAGTTTTTTCTGAAGTACTCAGAATCTCCCCCGGCTCGATCAACGATCAGACGTCCCCGGAGAATACGCCGCAATGGGATAGCCTGGCCGTGGTTACCCTTGTGACGGCCATCGAAGACGAGTTCGGCGTAACCCTGTCGACCAGGGAGATCATGTCCATGCGGTCGATTGCCCTGGTGCGCAAGGTGTTGCTGGAGAAAGGCGTTGCCGATGCCTGAAGTGCCCGGCGCAGCGCGGACGGGGGCCGCTGATGGCCGCGAGGCTGCGGTATCGGCCAAACGCAGATGGCGTGATTTCGAGCGCGCGGGCGGCGCCCGACCGGGATTGAAGAATTTGACGATTGGCGTGGCGGCAAGCTTTACCGCCAACACGTTGGCGCCGTTTATCGGCGCGGCGATGGTCAACAGCGGGTTCGCTCCGGCATTTCGCATGGGGCAATACAATCAGTTGTTCCAGACTTGCCTCGATCACTCCGCTCAATTTGGCGGAGCGACCGACGTCATCCTATTTCTATGGCGTCTGGAGGATATCGTTGGGCCGGACCTCAATCGCTTCGCCTTCGATCCCGAAAGCGATGCCATTCAGTCGGCCGAGCGCACGATCATGGACCTGGCCGATGCGATCGCGGGGCTTCGCGCGCGATTCAACGGACTTCTTGTTGTCGCGACGCCCCCGTTCCCGGACACCACGCCGCACGACCTGCTGGATCTGCGCGCCGCCACCGTGGGCGCGCGCTTTCACCGGCGGCTTACGGAAGCCTTCGTCAACCGCCTGTCCGGGGTTCGCGGGATCAACATTTTGGATGTAGACAGTCTACAACGGCGTTTCGGTGCCGCTCGCGCCTTTGATGCGCGGCAATGGTATCTGTTTCGGCAGCCCTATTCGGATGCGTTCCTTTTGCAGCTCGGCGAGGTCATCGGTCGCTTGATCTCAGCGGCGCACAAGCCCCGGCGTAAATGCATTGTCGTGGATTGCGACAACACGCTTTGGGGAGGCGTGGTGGGAGAAGACGGTCTTGCGGGGATTGAAATCGGCTCCGAATTCCCCGGCTCGGCTTTCCGCGATTTTCAGCAGTCCCTGCTGATGTTGCGGCATCAGGGAATTTTTCTAGCTATCGTCAGCAAAAACAACGAGGCCGATGTCTGGGAGGTGTTCGAGAAGCACGACGGTATGGTTTTGAAGAGGGAAGACTTCTCCGCGACGAGAATAAATTGGCGCCCGAAGTCCGAAAACCTGGCGGAGATCGCCCGAGAGCTCAACATCGGTATCGACAGCCTCGTATTCATAGACGACAGCCCGATGGAGATCGCCCAGGTCAGCTCGGCGTGGCCGGAAGTTGAATGCATTCTGATACCGGATGAGCCGGCCGATATCGTCTCCGCCCTGCGGTATCGCTGGCTATTCGACCAGCTTGAGATCACGCGCGAGGACCGGGAGCGCGTGAACATGATGCAGTTCGAGCAGAAGCGGGAATCGTTGCGTCAGCAGATGACGCCAGCGGAGTTCGTCAAGGCGCTCAACTTGCAGGTCGATGTTTTCGAGGCGCAGCCCGAGGATCTGGGACGCATTACGCAGCTCATAAACAAGACGAATCAGTTCAACCTGACGACGATCCGCCGAACCCTCGACGAAGTGCAGGCCTTGAGCGCGTCTTCGGACAGCAAGCTCTATGGTGTCCGTGTTAAAGATCAGTTCGGAGATTACGGACTGACTGGGGTGGTGATTGTCACGAAAGTGAAGGACGAACCGGCCTGGGATATCGACACGTTCTTGCTGAGCTGCCGCGTCCTTGGTCGAGGCGTCGAGACATCGATCCTGGCGACCATCGGCGCAAATGCGAGGGCGGAGGGCATCCAACGTCTATACGCTCATTTTCGCCCCACGGCGAAGAACGCGCTGGCTGCCCGGTTTCTGCCCGACCATAATTTTCGGCGTAGCAATGATACAGATTGGTTCGTGAGTCTCGACGAGCTCTCCAAGGCTCCCGACCAATTGCAACCGGCTGTGCCCGCCTGACAATGATTGCCGATAGCAGGACAAGGCGGGTGCTTGCGGAATGTCGCTGACTAGCCCTGTTTTCCTCGTCGCACTAGCTGGCATTTTTGCCCTTACGCAAATCCTGCGAGAGGGAACGCCGCGCGTCGTGGCATGGCTCGTCGCGAGTTATGCCTTCTATTACCTGCTGTCGTCGACGCTGATTGTCGTGCTTCTTTTCATCACGGCGATCACGTATGTCGGCGGGAATCTTCTAAGCGGTACAAAGAACGAAACGCAGCGGAAGTTTGTCTTTACGGGCGCGTTGTTGCTCGTATTGGCGCCGTTGATCGGATTCAAATATCTCCATTTCATTCTTGGCGCCCTTGCCGGACTCGTTACTTGGTTTGGGGTTCCGGTCGGTGCACCGGCCATGGAACTTGCGCTGCCGATCGGATTGTCGTTTTTCACCTTTCAAGCCTTGGGATATCTAGCCGATGTCTTCATCGGCACGTATCAGTCCGAACGGCGTCTGTCGCGCGTTGCCCTGTACTTGGCGTTCTTTCCAACGGTCACGGCGGGACCTATTCAGCGGGCGGGCAGGCTTATTCCTCAGCTTGACGAGCGGCGGCCCTTCGAAAGTGACCGGATGCTGGCTGCGCTCCGCTTCATCCTGTGGGGCCTAACGCTCAAGGCGGTGCTCGCCGAGATTCTGTACGGCAAGATCGCCAAGGTGTTCGGAGACCTGGCCAGCGCCTCTCCGTTAGAAGCGCTTTTCGGATCGATTTTTTACACATTTTATATTTATACGGATTTTGCCGGATACTCGTTGATCGCCATCGGAAGCGGGCTGTTGCTTGGCATCAAACTCGATCCGAACTTCCGGCAACCTTTCCTGAGTACCAGTATCCCGGAATTCTGGCGGACCTGGCACATCTCGTTGTCTTCGTGGGTTCGCGACTACGTGTTCATGCCGCTGCGGCTGAAATGGCGCCACTCTCCATTCTGGGGACTGGTCGGCGCCGTAATTTTGTCCTTCCTCATCATTGGCGTATGGCATGGCGCGAACTGGACGTTCGTCGTATTCGGCTTAATGCACGGAATAATGGCGGCGGTGTCGATTACCACGCAGTCGGTGCGGGACAGGTTATGGAAGGCCGTTCGGGCGCCCGTCGGTTTGGTGCGCGTGCTGCGTATCTTGACGACATTCATGTTTGTCACGATCAGCTTCATCGTTTATCGCGCGGACTCCATCAAAGAGGCCGGAGCCGTATTTCGGAAGATTTTTTCCTCAGACCTTCTCGCGAATATCCGTTTCGCGATGCAGGCCGATGGCGCGGGCGCCTTCAAGTCCATTGGGCCGCTGGATATCGGGTGGCTTGTCATCGTGATCGTCCTGGGCGCCGATATCCTGGCGCGTAGCGGCCTCGTCGTGGAGCGGATGCCAAGGGCGATCCAAGTCGTTCTCTATAATATTGCGCTTTTGGCTCTGACCTATATGTGGATCGCTGGCAATGCGCCGCAACCTTTCCTCTACTATCGATTCTGAGCGGGGAGGGAACGATGATCTTTCGCTGGCGCGAGGTGGGACAGGATCTGGGCAAGATCCGCAAAACGCTGCTTCTATGCGTCGCGGTCGCGAGCCCGTTTCTTCTGGTGATGTTTTCGTTCGAAGCGCTTGCCTGGCGTCTCGGCGAAACCATGCCGATGTCCATGGTCGCGGCCTGGCAAAGCAAATCGCCGGATCGCACCTGGCGCGGCGGCGACGGAAAATCGTATCTGACGTACAAGGTGAGCCGGGTGCGCCTCGAGCGTCCGGACGTGATCATGCTTGGCGCGTCGCGCGCGAACTCCCTCCGCCAGGATATGTTCGAACCGTATAAGTTCTATAACGCGAGCCTGACGTCCTGGACGTTCGATCATTACGCAAAGTTCTTGGAGATGGTGACCAGCAGCAGCTATCACCCCAAGGTTTTGATCTTCAATCTCGATTATTGGATGTTCAGCAAGAACTTCGATCGGCATTGGGTTCACCGGTTTTACACGGAGCCCGCCCCGCATGTTTCATCGTTAAAAGTCATCCTGGATGAAATGAGCGATAGGCCGATGACCGTGTTGAATCGACTTTCGACCAGTGATCGCATCAAGGGCCTGTTCGCGGCGTTAAGCGGTAGTGGCTTCCGTTATGATGGCTCGCTTTTCGGGCAACCACAGACACCGGATCCAAACCGTCTTCTGAATGACGGTGTTGGGGCGGGAATCGCGCCTGTCGAACTGGGGGACGAACTTGACCGCGAGCAAATGCGGAGATTTGAACGTTTCGCCCGTATCGCGCGGGAAAAGGGCATTACTTTGGTGGGTATCCAGCTTCCGTATTACCGAAAAGTTCTCACGGGCCTTAATTCGGCCGAGAACAACGGCATCTGGAGGCAATTCGAGAGCCCGGAGATGAGGCAATATCTGGAATCCGCCGGCGTGATTTTTTTCGACTACGCGAAGTTCGAGGACGTTAATGACAAGCCGGAGTTTTTCGTCGATTCGATCCATCCCGACCAGCGTGCCGTCGGCAGGATCATGCGGGAGGTTCTGAGCGACCCGCGCGTGCGGGAGGTTCTTCCTTTGATCAATGTCGGTTCATGAGGTGAGTCGGGGGCCGGATCGGGTGTCGAGCGTACCGACAATCGTCAAGACGGTGTTCGATGAAGCCGCGCAACGCGCCTTCGGCGGGTTGTGCGGGGATTTCAATCCGATTCATGTCGATCCGGTTTATTCCAGGAAGGTCGGCGCCGGCCGCCCCATCGTTCATGGCGTTCACCTCGTCTTGTGGAGTATCGAAGCGCTTCTCGAACAGTGCGAGGTCGCGCGGATCGATACCGGCGGCATCGCTAAAATAGCGGCTACGTTCCGGCGGCCGGTTTATATTGGGACCGAAGTCGAAGCGAGCGTCGATCTCGGGACGGCGGACGCCGTCGTTCAGATCGGCCAAGCGGGCAACTCCTGCGCCGAGGTGCGTGTCAGCTTCGGGGCCATAGCGGCATCGGCATCGCCTGGCCCCGCTGCCGATTACGCGAGTCCGGGCGGTCCTCGGCCGTTGGCATTTGCCGAGGTTGCCGGACGCGAAGGGCGCTTCACGCCCCGCTTCGATGCTGGGGTTGCGGGTGCTCTATTCGCCCGCACCCTTCGTGTCCTTGGCGGTCACACGCTCGCCGAACTCGCAGGCCTTTCCTACCTGGTGGGAATGGAGTGCCCCGGCCTTTTCTCGCTGCTATCGGGGTTCTCGGTGGAAAACAGACCGCGCGGCCGCGATGCGATGGAATACCGCGTCGTTCGCGCCGACGAGCGGTTCAACCTGGTCCGGATGCGGGTATCGGGCGGCCAGCTCGACGGCCAAGTCGATGCCTTCCTCCGGCCTCAACCTCGCCAACCGTCGATGGCGGAGATCTCCGGGCATGTCGGCCGTGCGGAGTTCGTCGGACAGACCGCGCTGGTGGTCGGCGGATCCCGGGGGATCGGAGAGGTGACGGCGAAGACCGTGGCGGCGGGCGGGGGACGGGTGGTTCTGACCTATGTCCATGGCCGGGACGATGCGGCGCGCGTGATGGAAGAGATTCGGGCGGCCGGGGGCGGCTGTGAAATCCTCCAATTCGACGTGCGCTCGCCGGACGCGGACCTGAAGGCGATCGCGCGGCATGGGCCGACGCATATGTATTACTTCGCCACGCCGCCGATTTTCGTTCGCCGTCCGATGCGGATAGACGAGCGTCTTTTGGAGGATTTTTGGGCCGTTTACGTGCGTGGTTTTTCAGCCGTTTGCGGGCTGGTTGACCATCTGGAGGCCGGGCGCTTGCGCATCTTCTATCCGTCCAGTGTTGCCGTAGAGACCCCCGTGGCGGAACTGGCCGAATACGCGATGGCCAAGGCGGCGGGAGAAGTGCTGTGCCGGATTCTCCCCATGCAGGACGGCCGGCTTTCCACGTTGGTGCATCGCCTGCCCAGGATTTTAACCGACCAGACCGCGACGGTCCTGAACGTCCCGTCCGCCGATGCCTTGGCGACCATGCTGCCGATCATCCGCGAATTCCACGCGTCCTGAACCAAAAAACGATATGGCGCAAAGCCGCTACTCTAGTTCCTTGATTTCGAGATAAGGCCTGGGGACGTCCGGGGGTAAATTCCCGTCGGGGCCGTTGATTTTCGCGACCCCAGTGCGGCCGATGCCCAAACGGACGTCCAGCACCAGGACGCCCTTTTCATCGGCAAGCGCTTCGAATGCTTCGTCGAAGACGACCCGGCCATCGGCTTCCACCGGCTTGCTCCGAATCCAGAGCGGCTGCGTCTGGTTTTCCCGAAAGATGGCGAGGATGATGTCATTTTTCGTGGGCGAATAGGCATTCGCGACCACATGCACCTGTAATTTCGCCTTCGGTCCGCTCGCCGTGAAGGAACTTCCCAGGAAGCTTCCGCCATCCGTAGGCTTTGCGGTTTGATCGGCCGGCATGACGCCAACCGCCGTTCCGACCACGGTGTATTCGAGTCGAAAAGGCTTTTTCTCCGCTTGCGGCGGCCAGTTCGCTGGCGGTGCCGGAAGAGGCCGTGCCGGTGGCGGATTTGCCGCGGTCGCTGTCTGCGGCTGGGTATCGGCTTCGGGGGTGAAGATGACCGCCAGCGTTTCCGGCAGGGTCAAGCCCGATATGGCGACGAAAAATCCAGCCATGGAAAAGGCGATCAACGCGCCGCCGGCCACAACGGCGGCTTGGCGTCGGTAGCGGAACCGCACGAAGAGGCAAGCAGCCAACGCCACCGCGACGACCAAGAAAGCAACAGAGAGCGGGATTTGGGGCTCGAACCGACCCCGGCCACCGTTGAACAGCAACCACGCCAAGTAGGCGCACAACAACGCTGTCGTCGCGAAGACGACGTTCGAGATCGCTTTCATAGACCGATAACCTCCGAAGGCCTACTGCTGTATGGCCGAGGCGTGCTCAGGAGTAATTAGGGAATATAGAAAGCGGATTTATCCTTGCGGGCGTCAAGCGAAAACGCACCGCAATCCCACCGGCTTGCTCGCACTTCGGCTTTCCCGAGGGAGGATGGGAGCTGCGCGCAGCGTGCGCGCCACCTATCGCGGCGGCGGCGCGGGGCCGCCATGCTTTGCCGCCGTCAGCTTCCGACGTGGATCGAGTTCAGCGAGTCGAGAAGGCCGAAGGCCTGCAGCAGCCAGATCACCACCGCGATCACCACCACGGCGTTCAGGATGCCCTTAATCTTGCCGTCCATCGGGATGTAGGTGTTGACGAGCCACAGCAGCACGCCGACCACGATCAGGACGATGACAACCGTCAGTAAGGACATGGTGCTTTCCCTTGTTTCGCCGCCGCCGATGGGCGTCGTCCCACGCATAACGGCCAAGGGCGCCGCCGGTTCCCGCCGCTGCGCGGCCGATATCGCGAGGGGGGGCCGGGCGTATAAGGTTCATGACGGGGGAAGCCCAGGGCCGCGATCGTGCGGATTGTCTTGAACGGGGAGGGACGGATGTCGAAGCAGGCGTTGATCGACGTATTCCAAAAGCACGTGGCGGCGGAATTGGCCGGCGACCTGGATACCACCATGGCGACGATGAGCGCCGAGCCACATTTGCATAACGTGCCGACGATGGTGGGCGGCGTGGGCTATGAAGGCGTGAAGGCCTTCTACCGCGACCATCTGGTGGGTAAGTTCTTTCCGCCCGACGCGACCATGACCCCCGTGTCCCGCACCGTGGACGAGCATCAGCTTGTGGAAGAGCTGGTGATAACCTTCACCCACACGACGGTGATCGACTGGATGCTGCCCGGCATCGCGCCCACCGGCCGGAAGGTCGAGGTCGCCTTCGCCGTCGTCGCCGGGTGCAAGGACGGCAAGATCACCCACGAGCATATCTACTGGGACCAGGCGACCGTGCTGGCGCAGCTCGGCCTCATCGACCCCAAGGGCCTTCCCGTCGTCGGCGCCGAAAGCGCGCGCAAGCTGCTGAATCCGAAACTGCCGGCACGGATGTTGTAAATGGCGGATGTGGCTTCGTTTGTGCGTCAGCGCCCGCTGTTCCGGTACAGCATCATGGCGGTCGCGAGGTCTTCGTGGCCGCCGCCGCCGGATTTGAAGACGGTGATTTCGTCGTCCGAGGCGCGTCCCGGCCGTTTGCCCTGGGTCAGCTCGAACAGGTCGGTGATCGCGTCTTGCTTCAAGACGCCGCGCTTGAGCGGCTCGATGACGTCGCCGGAGATCTCGACGGTCGAGAAGCGCGCATCGACGAACATCCGGCCCGCGCGGCGGATCAGCGCATCGTCCGACTCCCGCAGGTCCGGGCGGTAGCTGCCGACCAGGTCGACATGGGCGCCGGGCTTGACCCAATCGCCGCGGATGACGGGCTCGGTCGCATAGGTCGCGCAGCAAATCAGGTCCGCCTGCGCGGCCGCGTCAGCCGGATCGGCGGCGGCCCGCACCTCGAAGCCCGGCTTGGTCAGGCGCGCGGCCAGTTCCTTCGCCTTCGCCGCTGTCCGGTTCCAGATCAGCACGCGTTTGATCGGCCGGACGCAGGCGTGCGCCGCGATGAGGTAGGGCGCCAGGTTGCCCGCGCCGATCATCAGCATGGTGGTGGCGTCTTTCTTCGCCAGCAGTTTGCTCGCGACGGCGGAATTAGCCGCGGTCTTCACCAGCGTTTCCGCCGTGCCGTCGATGCAGGCCAAGGGCTCGCCGGTGTTGCCGTCGAACAGGACATAGGTGCCCATGATGCTGGGTTTCCCGCGCGTCTCGTTGCCGGGAAAGATGTTGGCGATCTTGACGCCGAAGGCCTGGCCCTTGATCCACGCCGGTTGCAGCAGGAAGTCGCCCTGGTCGCCATGCGCGGTCGGCTGGGACAGGATCATGCGGTCCATGGCGTCGCAGCCGGCCTTGTACATGTCGGTCAGCCCGCCGATGAGGGAGGGAAAATCGGCCAGCCGGAAAACGTCCTTCGCCTCGATGATCCGCATCGCGTCCTCGCTATAGCGTCCAAGCCGCCTTGAGGCCTTCCAGCACGGCCTCCTCGGCCGTGCGCGGCGCGGCGCAATCGCCGATCGGGACGATCTTGCCCGCGTAGCCTTCGAGCGCCGCTTCCAGTTCCGTGTCCGATTCGCGCGCCAGCGCGGTCACCAGCGTGTCGACGCCTTCGCAGACGACGGGCTGTTCGCTGGTCATATGCTCGAAATAGACCGTGTCGGCGTCGGCACCCGCCAGGCGCACGAACGGCACGATCTCGACGCCCAGCGTGTGGAGCGTACCGAGCCAACTGTCGCGCACATATTGCTGGATCATCTCGCCGGGCATGTAGCCCTGCACGCACAGGCGCACGCGCCGTCCTTCCCGCGCCAGGATTTCCGCGACGCCCAACCCGACCCAGTCGCAGCGCCAGTCGGCGACGACGACCGAGCCGCCCGCGTTGGCCTGTCCCTTGATGACCTGCCACGCATCGACCACGTGGGCGTCGTCGATGCCGCCCGGAACGTCGAGCCGGTCCGGCGGACGCGGGCGCGCGCCCGTGGCCAGGATCACGATGTCGGGCGCATCCTTCCGGATCGTCTCCGCCGTGACGGTACTGTTCAGCGCCACGGTCACGCGCCCGTTCGCGACCTCGCGGCCCAGGTTGCGGACGAGCTCGCCGAACTCCGCGCGGTGCGGCAGCTTCTCGGCCAACAGGACCTGCCCGCCCAGGCGCGGCGCGCGCTCATGCAGCGTCACGTCATGGCCGCGCGCGGCGGCGACGGCGGCCGCCTTCATGCCGGCCGGTCCGCCGCCCACCACCATGACCCGGCGCCGCTTCGCGGCCGGCTGCAGCGCGCCGTACATCCGTTCGCGTCCGCTTTCCGGATACTGGATGCACGAGATGGAGAAGCCGCGCTGGTTGTGGTTGCTGCAGGCCTGCAAACATCCGATGCAGGCGCGGATATCCTCGACCCGGTTCTCGCGCGCTTTGTTGGCGATCTCGGGGTCGGCGATCATCGCGCGCGTCATCGCGCACATGTCGGCCTGGCCCGCGGCCAGGATTTTTTCCGCGACCTGGGGATGGTTGATCCGCCCGGCGACGAAGACGGGCTTCGTCACGCGCGCGCGGACGGTTCCCGCCAGCGGACCGACATAGCCGGGCTCGTAGATCATCGGCGGCACGGAGTGGATCGCGCTGGCGAACGAGCTGAACGATCCCATGGTGATGTTGAGATAGTCGAAACGGTCCTGCAGCAGCGCGCAGGCCGCGAGGATCTCGCTGTCGTCCTGGCGGCCGGGCAGGCCGGGCTCGCTGCCGGAGATGCGCAGGCCCATCACCCGGTCGCCGATGCGCGCCCGCACGGCGTCGGCCACTTCGGCGATGAAGCGCGCGCGGTTCTCCAGGCTGCCGCCGTATTCGTCCGTGCGGCGGTTGATCGAGGGGTTGAGGAACTGGGCCAGGAGGTAGCCGTGGCTGGCCACGATCTCGACGCCGTCCAGGCCCGCTTCGATCAGCCGCGCGGCGCCCTTGGCATAGCATTCGACGATCTCGGCGATGAACGCCTTGGGCATTGGGCGGGGGATGGCGCGGTGGCGCTCGTTGGGCGTATCGGACGCGGAATAGCCGACCGGCAGCGAGCCGTCGGCCATGGTCGCGATCTCGCGGCCCGCATGGAACAGCTGGCCGAACACCCGGCATTCGTATTCGTGGCAGGCGGCGGCCAGGGCCCGGTAGCCGGGGATGCATTCGTCGGTGTCGACCTTCAGCGTCCCGGCCGCGTAATAGGCCGTTTCGTGGACCCCGCCGACCTCGGTGACGATCAGCCCGGCGCCGCCGCGCGCGCGGGCGCGGTGATAGGCGATCAGGTCTTCGTTGATGTGGCGGTGCGCTAGGCGCGTGCCGTGGCCGGTCGAGAGGATGCGGTTCTTGATCGTGACGTTGCGCACGGTCAGCGGCGAGAACAACAGGGGGAACCGTGGGCTCATGCCGCCGCGCTCCGTGTCTCTCTCGGGTAAGCTTAGCCTGGGGGATGCGGCGGGCGGAAGGCACGACGATTAGTCTTCCGGGTCTGTGCAAATAGCTTCGCCCTACAATAGCCTCGGACCCATGCGCCTCTCGTCCTTGTCATATGGAAACTGCGCATCCAGGCCTAAAAACGGAAAAGTTATGGGCTTGGTTCTAAGCCAGCTTATCCATTCTGCTATACTTGAGCGTGCCTCGTGGCTTCAGCGACTCAGGTTGATTATGGCTGACGTGAAGCGGCCTCATCTGCTCATCGACACGTCATATCTGCGGAAGGTCGGATTCGGGCATCCAGACCTCCAAAAGCTTCTGCGGTTCTCGGCGGAAGATCGTGTAGGGATTTTCATTCCGCGTATTGTATGGGAGGAGCGACGCACGCAGCTCGTTGAGGGCTTGACCGCGAAGGCCGAAGAAGCAAGGCGCAGGATTGACGATTTGCGAGCACCGACGCTCGGTGGGATACCGCTCCAGGGATTGACGGCTCCCATAGCGAGCATATGGACCAATGATGAGATCGACGCGGAATCGCGGGCGGCTATGGAGGCTTTCGCGATTCAAAGCAAAATCCAAGTCCTTGAAATCGCGCCAGATCATGCGGACCGGGCTTGGAAGCGCTACTTTGAGGCGGCTCCGCCCTTTAATCCCGGACAAAGTCGAGAAAATCGGCGGAAAGATATTCCTGATTCGTGGATATTAGAAAGCGCTATTGATCTGCTCGGGCAGCATGGGGAGCTTTATGCGCTATGTGACGACGGTGGTTTGGGAGAAGCATTGACGAAGGCCGGTGTGCGCGTCTTCAAGGACGCACAGAACATAGTTGACGTCATCGATAATGGGGTGGTGGCGGTTGATGTTGTCGAAACGCCATCACCCGAACCTGAAGAGCTCAGAACTGGAGAAGGGCTTGACGCGATTCTGATGTCCGCGCAGGAGCGGATTAAAGACCTCGAGATCAAGGTTCTGGGATATGTGGGCTATTTAGGAGTGCTCTCGAAAGAGCAATTACTTGAACTTCTGGCGTCTGGCGGGGTGCAAGCTGCTCATGCGCAGAGCATCGCCGGAGTTCTAACGATGAAGGGGCTGATCAGAAATACCGGGCATCACTATATTCCCGAAAATAAGGAGGCATGCGCGGCGGCCGCCATCCTCGTTGAACCCGAACTTATCAAGCTGCTGGATAGGTAGCGCGATGGACTTTGATCTAAGGTTAAAAGCTCTGACCCGACTTTCCGCTTCGCTAACCGTCGAGGCAGAGGCTGCGCTTGAAAAAGAATTAAAAAAAACCTCAGAGGCTTTGGAGAGTAGTGATAGCTACGAATTGCTCGAAAATCAGATCAAGATCTTAAGAGTCATTAGTCACAGAGTAAGTGCGCAAGCTATTAAAATAGCGATCGATTTCATTCGGCGCCTTCGCTCGCTTCAGCTCACATACACGTCATCGGACATTTATCGCGAGGAGATTGCAAAGTATCAGAACGTTGAGGCGTTAACAGTTCAAGCCATCGATGTCGTAATTCATCTCCGCTATTTGGAAACGAAAACGGCTTTACTAGAACTGTTGGAGCTTTCTAGATCTCGTTCCGATGAGATTCGAAAGAAAGCATTCGAAGGTTTAGAAAGTATGGCGTCTTATGAAATTGACGTCATGTACGGTAATGAAGAACAGCAAGGTATCGGAGTTGTCCCGCAGCTAGAGGTCGTATCCGAAATTTCGACGCTCAGTGAATCTGCGCTGCGTGAAAGTTTTTCGGGTGTTGTTGTGTTGTTGGCGGGCTTGCTATCGCCGACGATGAAAAAAATTTCTTCTACATATCAAACGGTAACTTTTGCACAGGGGCGTGTTCCTGGCGCTCGTCCTTTATTGAACATCAGATCGAAAAGTATTCGGCTTCTCAAGCGGCTTTATCCTCTTGCGGAGAGTGTCGCACAAAAGCTGGAAGTTATCGGAGCTTTGCGAGAAGCCACTAGATCGCATCATTCTGGAGAAAATCAAGAAGACGCGGATAGGATGATTGAGCGCGATACTGTGGCGGTGTTGTCGTTTTTCGGAGAGTTAATTTCCGATGAGGATTTTTCCATCATTCAGCGCGTCGAACACGATAGCTATTGGATTTTCTACCATGCAAATGGGAAAAAAGTTGAACGTGCGGCGGCAGATATTGAAAAGAAAATCAATTCGCACGCCGAATACAAAATCTACAAAACGCTAATTGGTTTTGAGGGCATTTTTAGTGACTGGCAGTCTCTAAAGACGGAAGAGCGTGATTTTGAAGAGGAGAACAAATACCGAAGGAATGAGGCTGCGAAGTTTGCGTCGAGCATAACGCCTCAAAATTACGAAATTTGGTTTAAGCGTATTCTTAAATACGCTGAAACTCGATCCGATGATCTGGCTACTTTTCCCATTTTCTATTTTTTCTTGGAGCGGTTTGCCTCCAATCAACCCCGATTAGCTCTTCGTTTGATCGCCGATCATGTGGACGCAATCAGTCCATTTATTATTCCGCTGCTTCGTTCCCTATCTGAAAGTTCAGAGAAAAATTCTGTCAATAAGCTGATTTTGGCATGGGCCGAGGAGGGAAGATTTCTTTATGCAAGTATAAAGCAGTTTCTCAGCAACGAAAATTTTGACCCCGATCTCTTGGACATCCTCCTGAAAAAGGTGATCGACCGTAAAGACGTGTCCTGCATCGCATTAGTGATGTCAGTGGTGGTGTCGAACTATCGGCAAGGTCGCGATGCTTTGATAGGGCGTTTTTTCCTGCCGGCGTTGGGTGCGCTGACGCAATACGGTAATGCAGATTGGGTGAACGATTTTTGGTACCGACGTGAAGCAAGACTAATGTTTAGGGCTATCGATGGCGCCGCTGCGGACCTTGTGTTGACCAATCTTTTGAAGTTGAAAAAGATTGATTATCACTCTGAAGAAATACTTTTTTTGTTGGCGGAAAGAGAGCCATTAAAAGTATTTGATTTCTTCTGTCGAAGAATTCTTCTAGATGCGAGCGCCGATAAAAGTGGCGCGCGCGATTATGAGGCTATTCCCTACGAATTGCACAAATTACACCGCCCCTTATCGGAAATCCCGGCTGAGGTGGTGGCGTCTGCGCGTGCGACGTATGATGGTAATTACGGTATGTTTATCTACCGAGGTGCACGTCTCGTCCACATCGTTTTTCCGGAGTTTTCCGAGAAACTCGAGAACGAGTTACTGAAGGCTTTGCGCTCAGGTGAAGCCGCTGATATCGAATTCGTCCTTGCAATTCTCAGAACATATCGGGGAGAGGTTTCGACTCACCGTGTTAGTAAGGAAATTATTCGTCTCTTGCCTGTAGACAGTATTCTTCGCAAGGAGGTGGCGATCGCTCTGGATGGCACTGGAGTCGTTAGCGGTGCGTTCGGATTTGCGGATGCCTATGCGCGAAAGAAGGATGAAATTGCTTATTGGCTCGAAGAGCCTGATGAGAAGATTAGAAATTTTGCGAAGTGGCAGATTGAGACACTAGAAAAAATGATTGTTGCCGAACGTAGTCGTGCCGAAGAGGACATTCTTTTGCGAAAGCACAGGTATGGTGAGTAGTAAATTGTATACTGGCTTCGTCGAACTTGAGATTTTTCGAACTTCCCAGCTACAGTCTGACCTCTCCTGATTTGTGAGCCCACGATGCGCGCCGAAACCATCGCCCACGCCGAACAGATCAAGCAGTCGCTGGCGCTGCTGAGGAGGTCGCTTTGACCTCGACCAGGCACGGGTCCGCCTCGCGGAGCTGAACGCGCTGGCCGAATCCTCCGACCTGTGGAGCGATCCGGCCAAGGCCCAAACGGTGATGCGCGAGCGCACCCAGTTGCAGGGCAAGATCGGCGACTACGAAACCCTGGAAGCGGGCCTGCGCGACAATACCGAGTTGGTCGAACTGGCCGAGGCCGAGGACGACAAGACGGTCCTGGCCGACGCCGAGGCCGCACTGGCCAAGCTGGCCACGCGCGCGCAGAAGCTGGAGCTGGAGGCGCTGCTCTCCGGCGAGGCCGACCGGCTGGACTGCTATCTGGAAGTGCACGCGGGCGCCGGCGGCACCGAGTCGCAGGACTGGGCCGAGATGCTGACGCGCATGTATGTGCGCTGGGCCGAGGCGCGCGGGTTCGGCGCGGTATGGCTGGAGGAAAGTGCCGGCGACGGCGCGGGCATCAAGTCGGCCACGCTGCAGATCTCCGGCGCCAACGCCTATGGCTGGCTAAAGACCGAATCGGGCGTCCATCGCCTGGTGCGCATCTCGCCCTACGATTCGGCGGCACGGCGGCACACCAGCTTCGCCTCGGTCTGGGTCTATCCGGTGGTGGACGAGAATTTCGCCATCGAGGTGCTGGAAAAGGATCTGCGCGTCGACACCTACCGCTCGTCCGGCGCGGGCGGCCAGCACGTCAACACCACCGACAGCGCCGTGCGCATCACCCATGTGCCCACCGGCATCGTCGTGCAGTGCCAGAGCGAGCGCAGCCAGCACAAGAACCGCGCCACCGCGATGAAGATGCTGAAGGCGCGCCTCTACGAAGCCGAGTTGCAGAAGCGCGAGGCCGAGGCGCAAGCCGTCGAGGCCACCAAGAGCGACATCGGCTGGGGCCACCAGATCCGCTCCTACGTCCTGCATCCCTACCAGATGGTGAAGGATCTGCGCACGGGCGCCGAGACGGGCAACAGCCAGGCCGTGCTCGACGGCAAGATCGACCTGTTCCTGGAAGCCTCGCTGGCCAGCAAACTCAAGGGCGGCGAGAAGCGGAAGGACTAGTCCGCGCCGTGGCGCGGACTTCGTTTTCCCCCTCCCCCTTCGACCCGCTTCGCGGATCGAAGGGGGAGGGGATCAAAAAAATCTCTCCGGCCTGATCCGGCGTCCAGCGTTCCTGCGTGGCCGGCCTGTTAAAAAAGAAACCCGGACGCGATCATCGCCGCCAAGAGCAGCGCCAGGAAGATCGCCACATAAAAAGCTTTCGGCATCGCGTTCCACGGCTGGCGTGATTTAAGCGCGCGCCCCTACGCTATCAGCAAGACCACATTTCCCTGCGTGACCAGGCTGTGGTTTTCCGCAGTGCGTATCCGCCGCGTGGACTCTTCTTTTCTACCTGACCCGCTCGCGATGCTCGCACCTTCAACGCGCGAAGCGCGTTGAACCCCCGAAACGCGGAGAGGGTTCTCTTTTCTCCCTCGCCGCTTTGGGGAGAGATCAACTCGCATCGCGAGTTGATGGGTGTGGTGAAATCAATCCGCGCCGCGGCGCGCGGCGGCGGGCGCCGCCATCGGTTTCGGCGCGGGTGCCGATTTGGGTGCCTCCGGCGCCTTCTTCTCCTTGAAGCAAAACACGAGCGGGATGGCGGCCGCCGCGATGACGCCGATGGCCAGGAAGGCGTTGTTGAAGGCGATGCTGAGCGACTGGCGGCCGATCTCCTTGTCGAGCGACAAGAGCCCCTTGTGCGAATCCAAGCCCCACAGATGCGGCGTCAGCGCGTCGTGGAACAGCTTGTTGAACGGCGTCACGAAGGTGATGAGTTGTTCGTGGTTCACCTGCACGCCGTTGGTCAGAATCAGGATGGCGAAGGTGATGCCCAGGCTGCTGCCCATGTTGAGGAACAGGTTGAAGAAGGCGACGCCCTCGGTGCGGTGCTGCTGGTCGATGGTGCCGAAGGCCAGCATGGACAAGGGCACCCACGCGAAGGAGGTGCCGAAGCCGAGGAAGATGGCGGAGATGGCGACCTCCGCGTCGGCCGCGTGCAGCGGCCAATGGGCGACGATCCACGCACCCGCGATCACCGAGCAGAAGCCGATGCTGACGCAGAGCTTCAAGGGCAGCAGCTTGGTCAGGCGCCCGACCACCAGCATGGCCAGACACCCGCCGATCCCGCGCGGCGCCATCAAGAAGCCCGTCGTCATCACGGGATAGTTCTCGAGCCCCTGCAGGCGCAGGGAAAGCAGCACGAGCGGCGAGTGCAGCACCATGCCCCACAAGGTGATCAGCACGAAGCCCAGCACCACGTTGCGGTCCTTGAGCAGCGCGCGGTCGATGAAGGGTGCCTTGGTCGTGGCGCTGTGGACGATGAAGACATAGGCGCCGAACAGCGTAACCAGCGCGGCGATCACGATCTCGGCCGAATCGAACCAGTCCAGATGCTGGCCGCGGTTGAGCACGATCTGGAACGCACAGAGGGTGACGGCGATGGCCGCAAAGCCGAGCCAGTCCAACTGCCGCGTCTGCTGATGCCCCGAGTGGGGCACCACGGCCAGCACGGCGATCACCACGACGATCCCGACCGGCAGGTTGAACAGGAAGACCCAGGGCCAGGAGTACATCTCGGTGACGTAGCCGCCGATGATGGGCCCCAAGACGGGTCCGACGGTCAGGCTCAGGCCCCACAGGCTCAGCGCCGCGCCATGTTTCTCCTTGGGATAGGTGTCCATCACGATGGCTTGCGACAGCGGAATGATCGGCGCGCCGACGGCGCCCTGGATGGCGCGGAACAGCACCTCGGCCTCGAGCGAAGTCGCGATCGCGCACAGGAACGAGCAAGCCGTGAAGCCCGCGACGGAGATCACGTAAAGCCGCTTGCGCCCGATATGCGCCGACAGCCAGCCGGTCAGCGCGGTCATGATGGTGAGCGTCAGGATGAAGGCCGTGATGACCCAGGCGATCTGATCGGTGGTCGCGCTGAAGCTGCCCTGCATGTGGGGCAGGGCCACGATCACGTTGGTCTGGTTCATGATGAACACGGTCGTGGCCGCCATGACCGAAGCCATGGCGAGGGCCCGGCGCAATGGCGATACGGACGGAGGGGCGGTTTCCGTCATCGATGGCCTTTCGGACACGAAGGCCCGATTGTCCGCCTTTCCGCCCAACCGCGCCACATCGTTTAGCGGCTTAATAACCTATCCTCATGCTGAGCGTGTCGAAGCATGAGGCTGGGGCTCACCCTTCGACGGGCTCAGGGTGAGGCGCTTCTACTTCCCCTTGGCTTTGGCCCGGCGCAGGAAGGCCACGAAGGGGATGATGGCCACAGCCATCACGCTGATGATGTGGAAGGCGAAATTGAAGGCGATCACGGCGGCCTGCAGCCCCACCTCGCGGTCCACCGCCGCCAGGCCGCGGCGGAGGTTGTAGTTCCAGAAGTGCGGCAGGGCGTTTTCGCGCAGCAACGCGTTGAAGACCGTGATGTTGTGCGAAAGGATCTCGTGGTTGGCCTGCATGCCTTGCGAGACCACGATGATGGCGACGGCGATGCCCACGCCGCTGCCCATGTTCAGGATCAGGCTGTAGAACGACACGGCCTCGGCGCGCAGCGTGGTGGCGATGGTCGAGAAGGCGATCACGGTCAGCGAGACGTAGGCGCTGGCCACGCCGATCCCCAGGATGAAACCCGCCAGGCTGACCTCCCAGGTGCTGGCGTTGGGCGGCCACAGCGACATGATCCACGACGCGAAGGCGATCATACAAAAGCCGAAGACGACCACGTATTTCGGGTTGACCCGCGTCAGGATGCGCCCGATCAGCGACATGGTCAGGATGCCGCCGAGGCCCCGCGGCGACATCAACAGGCCGACGAGCGAGACCGGCATGCCGTCGATCGTTTGCAAACGGAGCGAGAGCAGCACCAGCGGCGAATTCACCGTCAGCGCCCAGCAGAAGATGAAGATCAGCCCCAACACCACGTTGCGGTCCATGAAGATGCGCGGGTCGAGGAACGGGTGGCGCGCGGTCGCGGTGTGGACGGCGAGGACGTAGAGGGCCAGAAGCGCCACGGCCGTCTCGACGATGATCTCGGTCGAGGCGAACCAGTCGTGCAGCTCGCCGCGCGCGAGGACGACCTGGAACGCCGTCAGCGCGATGGAGAGGGCGGCGAAGCCGAGCCAGTCGAACGGGCGCAGCTGGCCCTTCTGGGTCGAGGGCACGAACAGGACGATGCCCGCGACCAGCGCCGCCGCGAAGGGCACGTTGAAATAGAACACCCAGGGCCAGGAATATTCGTCGGTGATGTAGCCGCCGAGGATCGGGCCCAGCACGGGGCCGATGGTGATGCCCACACCCCAGATGCCCAGCGCCGTGCCCGCTTTCTCCTTGGGATAGGCGTCCAGCATGATGGCCTGCGTCACCGGCAGGATCGGTCCGCCCGCGAATCCCTGCATCAGGCGGAACAGAACTTCGGTTTCCAAGGTGGGCGCGTTGGCGCACAGAAGCGAGGCCACGCCGAAACCGGCCACGGACCAGACGAACACGGTCTTGCGCCCGAAGCGATTGGACAGCCAGCCGGCCGAGGCCGTCATGATCGTCATGGCCACGATATAGGAGGTGATGACCCAGGCGATCTGATCGGTGGTCGCGCTGAAGCTGCCCTGCATATGGGGCAATGCCACCACGATGTTGGTCTGATTGAGGACGAACAGCGTGGTGGAGATCAGGACCGGCGCCATGATCAGCGCGCGGCGGAACGGCGTCATGGCGGACGAGGGTGGGGCGGCCGGCGCGGCGGTGGCAACGGCATCGGTCATTCGGCAGGAGCCTAGGGCTCTCACGCGCCGCATGCCAGTCATCCGCGCGTGCGGCTGGCGTCAACGCACCAAACAGTCGCGGCGGCGGGCGCCGATTCGGGAACTTGGCAGCGAGCTTCTAACGACCGCCCATCTGCGGCGAGCTCATCTGCTGCTGATAGCATTCGAGCTGACCCTGGTCCCAACCCTTCTTGTATTCCGGGTCGGAGAGGTACTGCCCGTCGTTCTTGTAATAGACGGAGCCAAAACCCGGCTTTCCCGCGACGCCCCATCCGGTCCAGCAGCCATCCTTGTATCCGGCCTGGAAGGAAGGGGGGCCCGGCGGCGCCCAGCCCGTGATCTTGCTGCCGCAGCCGGCAAGGACGGCGGCAATCAGCGCACAAGCCACGATGAGACGCGGTCGTATCATGTCGGACCCCGTTTCAGGGACGCGCCGCGAATTCTAGCATGGCGCTGCGCCCGCGCGGCGACTTCCCCATCAAGGCGGCTGCGGGGCAGACCTGGCCATCCGGTCCCGCTATGCTGTCTCCGCTGCTGACCGCAGATGGCAAGAAAGAGGAGCGAGCTGCGGGCGCACCGTGCTTCCATCGGAGTTTTCTATGGCCAACGATTTGGTCTTGCAGGTCGAGAAGTCGGTTCCGACGCTGGGCGAGCGCACCACCCAGAAGCTGCGGGACGCCATCATCTCGCAGCATCTCAAGCCCAACGAGCGGCTGGTCGAGCGCGACCTTTGCGACCGCACCGGCGTCAGCCGGACCTGCGTGCGCGAAGCGCTGCGCTATCTGGAATCCGAAGGGCTGGTCGTCCGCCAGGCCAACCGCGGTTTCTTCGTGGCCTCGGTGACGGTGGACGAGGCGCGCGAGATCTACGAGGTGCGCGCGGCGATCGAATCGGGCATGGGGCGCAAATTCGCCGAGCGCGCGACCGACAAGGAGATCGCCGAGCTATCCGCCGTCGTGCACGCATACGAACAGGCCGTCATCCGCGGCGACAGCCCGGCTTATGTCAGCGCGCTCGAGCGGTTCTACGGAACGCTCATGACCGGCGCGCGGAACGATACGGCGCGCCGTGTGCTGGACCTGCTGCGCGCGCGCATCACCTATCTCCGCACGCTGACGTTTGGGCGGTCCGATAAGAACCGCGAGCTGGAAACCGCCGGGCTGCTGGCCGAAATCGCCAAGGCCGCCGTGCGCCGGGACGGCGACGAGGTGGCTAGGCGTTGCGAGGCGTTCGTCCGCCGTTCAGCGGACTTCGCCCTCAAGGTGTTGGAGGACACACTGACCCTGAGCGCGCCCGCTACTCCGCCGCGGCCGGCTTCCGGGCGCTCCGCTTCCGGAAATGGGGGATCACCTTCTCGCCGAGCAGGCGCACGCTCGACATCTCGTCGTCGAAAGCCAGGCCGGGCCAACCGCCCCGGATGACGATCTGCTCGATGCCGGTCTCGGCTTCCAGCTCCAACATCTGATCCGTCACCCGCTCGGCCGAGCCGATGAAGACCGAGCCGCGGTCGCGGACGAACTCGTAGCTCAACTCCTTCTTCAGCGCGGCTTCCTGCTCCGGCGGAAGGACTTCGCCCGGGTTCAAGTAGATGCTGGGCCCGCGCCAGTTTGAGAAGTTCAACCCTTCCATGATCGGTGGAACGCCGACGCGTTCGGCGTCCGCGTCGGTCTTGCCGACATGGACGTCGCGCAGGATGGCCGCGCGCGTGCCCGGAGGCAGATCGCGCTTGTGCGCGTCGCGGACGGCATCGCGGTAGGCTTTGAGACGCACCTTGAGCGAGGCGATCGGCGGGCGCCACATGATGATGCCCATGTCGAGCCGCGCGGCGTGTTGGATCGATTCGATCGAGTTCACCACCTGCCACAAGGGCGGCGTCGGGCGCTGCTTGGGCCGCGGCAAGACCGACAGTTTGACCAGCTCGTTGGTCTTCGGGTCGACATAGTCCGGATCGCTGACCGTATGCGCGCGGTCGGCGCGGAAGCCCGGCTGCGGGAACGTGTAGTGCTTGCCCTTGAACGCGAAGCGGTCCTGGCTCAACGCCAGCTTGATGACTTGCACGGTCTCGTCGAAGACCTCGATGTTCGCCATCTGGTTATTGGGATCGGCCGACGGGTTGAGGTTGAGCGCCTCGAGGCCGTAATTGCCGCGCCCCAGCCCAACCTCCAGCCGTCCGCCGGTCAGATGGTCCAGCACGGCGATGTCTTCGGCCGCGCGCAAGGGATGCCAGAAGGTGACGATGGCGGCGCTGAGCCCGATGCGGATGCGCTTGGTGCGCGCGGCGACGTCCGTCGCCAGCACGATGGGATTCGGCGTCAGTTCACGGTGCCAGACGCTGAAATGGTGTTCCGGGAGCCAGAAGACGTCGAAGCCGGCGTCTTCGCAAAGCTGCGCCGCTTGGCGCATTTCCTCGACCAGTTCGCTGTAGTCGCGGCTCTTGGAGGGGTCGTGGATGTTGTAGAAGTAGCCGAAGCGCATGGTACCGTGCTCCTCGCATAAGACGCTTTGACCGTCCGCCACGTCAGATTGTATACCATATGACCGTCTTCGGATGTCTGCAAGTGGTCGCTCCGCGCCGCCCTGAACCCGCTCTGGTGAAACCTATCGTGCAGGCTTTCGGGAGACGCTCGTGCTGACGCTCATCGTTCGCCGACTGTTGCTGGCCATTCCGACCATCTTGGTGCTCACGGCGCTGCTGTTTTTTTCCGTGTCGTGGCTGCTCGGCAGCCCGGCCGGCATGATGCTGGGTCAGGACGCGAGTCCCGCATCCATTGCTGCGCTCAACGCCAAGTTTGGTTTCGACCGTCCCGTCTGGCAGCAATACCTGAATTGGATGGGCTCGGCGTTCACCGGTGATTTCGGCCGCTCATATCAGACTCAGCAGACGATTGCGGCCGCGATCCTGCCGGCCATCCCGGTCACGCTCGAGCTTGGCGCTTGGTCGATGCTGTTTGCGACCTTGGCCGCGTTGACCGTGAATACGATCCCATCCGGCCGACGCATCCTGACGCCCGCGATTTCGGCGGTCAGCCTGTTCGGCATTACCGTGCCGAACTTCATGCTGGGGATCACGCTGATCTTCGTCTTGTGCGTCGAGTTGCAATGGCTGCCGACGACAGGCTGGGTGCCGTGGTCGGACGGTGTCGTCGCGCATCTGCGGCACATGATCCTGCCTGTGCTGACGCTGTCGGCTTATTTCTTCGGCGTCTTCACCATCGTCTACCGCGCCGAATTCAAGGACGTGATGAACCGCCTCTACATCCACGCGGCGCGCGCCAAGGGCCTGTCCGAAAGCCGCGTCGCGTTTCGCCACGCGCTGCCGAACGCGGCGCTTCCGGTCATTACCTTCGTCGGTCTTTCCATGGGGCAGTTGACCGGCGGCGCGGTCGTCACCGAGACGGTCTTCTCCATGCCGGGCATCGGCCGGCTGTTCGTGAACGCCATCTCCGGGCACGATTTTCCGGTCATGCTGGCCATCGGCATGATGATCGTGGCCGGCGTCGTGGTGATGAACCTCCTGGCCGACCTCGCCTACATGGTCGTCAACCCGCAGATCCGGTTCGATTGACGCCATGCAGCCGAGACGCATCGGGGGAGCCTTGATCATCGGCCTGGTCGCGCTGATCGCGGTGCTGGCGCCTTGGCTTGCGACCCACGACCCGCTGAAGTCGAGCATGTTTTCCCTGCAGGGTCCGACGGCCGACTTCCTCCTCGGTACCGACGAGTTGGGCCGCGACGTCTTCAGCCGGCTTCTTTACGGCGCGCGCAGCTCGCTGGCCGTCGGATTCGGCGCGGCCATGGCGGCGGCTGTGATCGGCGTGCCGATCGGCCTGGCGGCGGGATATTTCCGCGGCAACGTCGATCTCGCGATCGTTTTCCTGATCGATCTCTTCATCGCGCTGCCGGCGCTCATCCTGGCCCTCATCGTCGTGGTCATGATCGGCCCGTCGGTCGCGAACCTGGTCGTCGTGCTGGGCCTGGTCATGTGGCCGCAGATCGCGCGGCTCGTGCGCGGCCAAACGCTCGCGGTGCGCGAGGCCACCTTCATCGAAGCCGCGCGGGCCAGCGGCGGCACGCCCGCCTGGATCATCACCCACCATGTTCTGCCCAACATCATGCGCGTGATCGCGGCGCAGTTCGCGATCACCGTATCCTTTTCGATCTTCACCTCGGCGAGCCTAAGCTTCCTGGGCCTCGGCATTCCGCCGCCCACGCCGGATTGGGGCGGCATGGTGCGTGCCGGCTACGAATTCCTGGCGATCAACCCGTGGGTCAGCCTGGCGCCCGGCGCGGCCGTAGGCCTGACCGTCATGGGTTTCTACATGATCGGATCGACCGCCGAATGACGCAGTCCGCGCTTCAGCACCCGGACGTGACGGCGGACGCTTCGCTCCTCGCGGTCGAGGGGCTGACGGTGCGCTTCGAAACGGCGCGCGGTTCGGTCTTTGCGGTCAACGACGTGTCGTTCCGGCAGCGGCCGGGCGAGACGATGGCGTTGGTCGGCGAATCGGGATCCGGCAAATCGACCCTGGGGCTGGCGCTCATGGGGCTCGTGCGCCCCTCGGGCGCCAAGGTCGTGCAGCAAGGCTCGGTCGCGCTGCGCTTCAAGGACGGCCAAATACGCGACGTCATGTCCATCGCCGAAGCCAAGTTGCGAAACGTACGCGGCAACGAGATCGCGATGATTTTCCAGGAACCGATGTCGTCGCTGAATCCGGTTTATTCGATCGAATGGCAGATTTGTGAGGCCATTCGGATTCATCAGCGCCTGCCCGAACACGCCGCGCGCGGGGCGGCCGCCGAATTGCTGGCACAGCTCGGCATTCCCGATCCGGCGAAATGCCTGCGCAGCTTTCCGCACCAGCTTTCCGGTGGCATGCGCCAGCGCGTGATGATCGCCATCGCGCTGTCGTGCCGCCCCAGCCTTCTGATCGCCGACGAGCCGACGACTGCGCTGGACGTCACCATCCAGGCGCAGATCCTCGCCCTACTGAAGCGCATCCAGAAGGAAACCGGGATGGCCATGCTGTTTATCACCCACAATCTGGGCGTGGTGGCCGAGATCGCGGAACGGGTCATGGTCCTGTATGGCGGGCGGGTGGTCGAGCAGGGCGCGACGCGCGAGGTGCTGGCCCAGCCGCGCATGCCCTATACCCAGGCGCTTCTGCGTTCGATCCCGCGCCTGGGCGACAGCGAAAGCGGCCGTGACCGCCTCGACGTCATTCCCGGCCAGGTGCCTTCGCCGGAAAACCTGCCGCCCGGCTGCACGTTCCATCCGCGCTGCTCCCATGCCCGGCCCGGACTGTGCGACGCGGCAATTCCGCCGATCGAATTATATGCCCCGGGCCATGCCGTACGATGCCTGCGCTGGCGCGAGATCGTGCGGGAAGGGACGTCATGACGGCGCCTCTCCTCGAGGTTCGCGATCTTCGCAAATGGTATCCCCTGCGCGGCGGAATCATTCCCCATGCGCGCGGCAGCGTGCGCGCGGTGGACGGCGTCAGCTTCGACGTCCGGCCCGGCGAGGTGTTGGGGTTGGCTGGGGAATCCGGCTCGGGCAAGACCACCATCGGCCGCTGCGTCTTGCGGCTGATCGAGGCGACCAGTGGAACCGTGCGGTTCCAAGGAAAGGACATCGCGGCCTTGGGGGCGCGCGATCTTCGCCTGTTCCGGCGGGCGGCGCAGATCGTGTTCCAGGATCCGTTCTCTTCGCTCGATCCCCGCATGACGGTCGAGCAGATCGTCGTCGAACCGCTCCGGGTGCAAGGTCTGCTGACGGACGCCAAGGCCCGGCGCGCGCGCGCCACAGAACTGCTGGAGATGGTCGCTCTTTCGGCCCAGCACTTGGCCCGGCAGCCGCATGAGATGTCGGGCGGCCAGCGCCAGCGCGTCGGGATCGCGCGCGCCTTGTCCGTCTCGCCGTCTTTCGTCGTCGCCGACGAGCCCGTAGCTTCGCTGGACGTCTCGATTCAGGCCCAGATCGTCAATCTCCTGAGCGACCTGCGCGCACGTCTGGGCCTCTCGATGCTGTTCATCTCGCACGACATCGCGGTGATGGAGCATCTGTCCGACCGGATCGCCGTGGTCTATCTGGGCCGCATCATGGAGGTCGCGCCGAAGCGGGTGCTGATCGGAAAGCCCAAGCATCCCTATACCGAGGCGCTTCTATCCGTGGTGCCCGATCCGAACCCAGCAGCAAGGCGCGAGCGCATCATCCTGGAGGGCGATATTCCCAATCCCGCCGCGCCGCCGAGCGGATGCGTCTTCCGGACGCGATGCCGGTACGCCTTGCCGGAATGCGCGCAGACGGCGCCGCCGTTGCGCGAGGTAGGGCCCGACCACCAGACGGCCTGTATCCGGACGGACATCCTCTAGGCTCGCCATAATGGGCCGGGGGTGCGCGTTGACTGAAGTTTGGTATACGCTACGATGGTAGGCCAATAGGATGGTCAAAAGAGCCGATTGAACGGCCACGGGACAACGAACAGTTGGGGGAGAGCGCAATGGATACCAAATGGTTTCGGCGGCTTGCCGCCGCGGTCCTGACGCTGGCCGGCATCGCCGTCGCGGCCTCGGACGGAAAAGCGCAGACGCCGCAGACGGGCGGCACGTTGAACGTGGGCATCTCGTCGGACCTGAAGACGCTGGACCCGGTCCAGTCCGTCCAGTTTCCGGAACGCCAGGTTCTCTATCTCATCTTCAATACGCTGGTTAAGTACGGCACCGATTATTCGATGCAGCCCGAACTGGCGGAAAGCTGGGACGTCTCGCCCGACGGTAAGAGGATCACCTTCAAGCTGCGTCAGGGCGTGAAGTTCCACGACGGTACGCCGTTCAACGCGCAAGCCGTGAAGTGGAACATCGAGCGGCGCCTCGACCCGGCCGTCCAGTCTCCCCAGCGCGAACAGCTGGAGCCGTTGATCGCCTCGGTCGACGCCGTCGATGCCAATACGGTTGCCTTCAACCTGAAGCGTCCGTCGCCGTCGTTGCTGGGTCTCTTGGGCGAACGTCCGGGCTTCATGGTTTCGCCCACGGCGGCGGCCAAGTCCGGCGCCGATTTCGGCAACAGCCCGGTCGGCACCGGCCCCTTTGTCTTCAAGGATTGGACGCGGGGGAGCCAGATCACCCTCGACAAGAATCCGAACTATTGGGAAAAGGGCCTGCCCTATCTCGACAAGATCGTGTTCCGCGATCTGGCCAGCTCGATCGTCGGCATCCAGCGTTTGCAGACGGGCGAGTTGGACTTCGTCAACGAGCTGTCGCCCAACGACACCAAGCAGCTTGAGGGCAAGCCGGGAATCAAGCTGTACCCGATCACCGTGGGCCGCTGGTATTCGCTGCAGTGGCGCATGGACAAGCCGCCCTTCGACAATCCCAAGCTGCGCCAGGCGATCCAGCACGGCATCGACCGCAAGCGCATCAACGACATCGTGATGAACGGTAAGGGCACTGTTTCGGACAGCCCGACGCCAAAGGGCCTGTGGTGGCACGATCCCAGCATCAAGGCGCTCGACTACGATCCCGCGAAGGCCAAGGCGCTCCTGGCCGAGGCCGGCTATCCGAACGGCTTCGAGGTCTCGCTGGTCACGCCGCAAATCCCGATCTTCCAGCAGATCGACCAGCTCGTGCAGGAGCAGTTGGCCCAGATCGGCGTCAAGCTGAAACTGGACCCGGTGTCGAGCGCGGACTGGTACAACAAGATCGTCGACGGCTCGACGAACTTTTCGCCCTCTCGCTGGACGACCCGCCCCGATCCGGATGGCATCCTCTACATCCTGTTTCACAGCCAGGGTTTCCAGAACACCACCAAGTACAAGAACCCCAAGGTGGACCAGCTTCTGGACGAGGGAAGGCAGACCTACGACCAAGCAAAGCGCAAACCGCTGTATTTCGAGGCGCAGAAGCTGATCATGGCCGACAACCCGATGCCACCGTTGTTCTTCTCGGTCGAATACGGTGCGCTGAAGGACAACGTGCAGGGCTTCGAGTGGATTCCCGACCAGATCCCGCGCTTCCGCGCGCTCTGGAAGACGAAATAAGTCCGCTTCCGAAAGGCGGTCGTGACTTCCCGTTATCGATCCGCCGCGTTCCTAGGCCCCGCAGTCATGCGGGGCCTATTTTTTCCAAAATGCCTTCAGGTCTGAAAGAATAAGGCCATGGAATACGTCAATCTCGGCCGGTCCAATTTGAAGGTGTCGCGCCTCATCCTGGGCGCCATGGGGTTCGGCGACCCAAGCTGGCGCTCGTGGGTGCTGGAGGCCGATGCCAGCCGCGCGATCATGCGCCGGGCGCTCGACCTGGGCATCAACGCCATCGACACCTGCAATTTCTATTCGCTGGGCCGCAGCGAGGAGATCGTGGGCGCGGCGATCAAGGATTTCGTGCGGCGCGAGGATATCGTCATCGCGACCAAGGCGGGCAATCCGATGTGGAAGGCGCCCAATGCCGGCGGCTTCTCGCGCAAGCATCTGTTCGAGGCCGTGGAGGCCTCGCTGAAGCGCCTGGGCGTCGACTATATCGACCTCTACCAGACGCATATTTGGAATCCCGCGACTAATCTCGAGGAGATGGTCGAGGCGTTCGACGCGCTCGTGCGCTCGGGCAAGATCCTTTATGCCGGTATCACCGACATCCCGTTCTGGCAGTTCGCCACGGCGGAGCTGTTCGCCAAGCACGAAGGCCGTGCACGCTTCGTCTCGGTACAAAACCACTACAACCCGATCTGGCGCGAGGACGAGCGCGACTTGATGCCGTTCTGCCGCGCACAGGGCATCGCCCTCATCTCCTACAGCCCCATGGGACGCGGCTTTCTCTGTGGGCGAGAGCGCCGCGATCCGAAGACGGGGTCCGAACGCGTCCGCTCCGACGATTATGCGCAGAAGCTGTTCGGACGGCCCTCGGACGAGGCCGTGGCCGACGCGGTCCTGGCGGTCGCCAAGGCTCGCGGCATCCAGCCCGCCCAGGTTGCCCTGGCCTGGACCTTGTCGCGTCCGGGCATGACGGCACCCGTCTTTGGCGCAACCAAGCCTGAGCATGTCGATGCCGCCGTCGCGGCGCTCGATCTCAAGCTTGATGCAGCGGAGATCAAGGCGATCGAGGCGCCCTACGTGCCGCGCCCCGCGGCCAGCCACGCCTAAAGGAGTTTGCTTCCCGGGGGGAGCGTTGGGCGTTCGGGGCCGCTATGCTTGGCGGTCCCTGCCGTCCGTGGCCGGGTAAAGAGGGGAGTGAATTTCCGTGTACCAGACACTTCTTTACGAGAAGAAGGGCAAGATCGCCCATATCCAGTTCAACCGGCCCAAGGCGCTGAATGCCATCAACCTCGAGATGATGGAAGAGTTGCCCAAGGCGATCAAAGCGGCCGACAAGGACGACGACATCAGCGTCATCGTGCTGTCCGGGGCGGGTAAGAGCTTCGGCGCGGGTTACGACCTGAAGGTCGATTGGGGCAAGGTCTATGGCGGCGCGGCGGGGCGTACGCCGCTCGGCGTCCGGCAGATGCTGATCGACTGCGCGGCCGTCGAGTTCGCGCCGTGGGACTGCCAGAAGCCGACCATCGCCATGGTGCGCGGCCACTGCGTCGCGGGAAGTTGCGAAATCGCCATGATGTGCTGCGTCACCATCGCTTCCGAGAACGCGCAGTTCGGCGAACCCGAGATCCGCTTCTCGACCGCGCCGCCGGTCGTCGTCATGCCGTGGACGATCGGCCTCAAGAAGGCGCGCGAGCTGCTCTACACCGGCGATCTGATCGACGCGCAAGAGGCGCTTCGGGTCGGCATGGTCAACAAGGTCGTGCCCGACGACAAGCTGGAGGAAGAGACCTTCAAGCTGGCCAAGCGCATGGCCACGATCTCGGTCGAGGGCCTCAAGACCACCAAGGCGGCGATCAACCGCGGCGCCGAGATCGCGGGTTTCCGCGAGGCCGTGAACTACGGCATCGAGACCGGCGCCATCCTCGATTCGACGCCGACCGAGATGTACAAAAAATTCAAAGAGATCTCGGTCAAAGAAGGCTTGGGCGCGGCCGTGCGCTGGCGCGAGGCGCAGTTCAAGGACGATTGAGCATCACGTGCATTCGTAATGGCGGGGCGGAATCGCGCAAGCGACTCCGCCCCGTTCGTTAGGCGCTCCGTCCGACGAAGCCGCGCATGGCGTGCCGCGCCCGCGCCAGTAGGCCGCGCGGCGTGTCACTCTCATCGAGGCCGAGGATGTCGAGGCCGACCTTGCTGACGCCGTCGCCCGCGGTCTCGCGCACGGTGAGTGTGAGCGGTCCCATGGTGATCGCATCGCCCACCGCGGGCGCATGATCGTAAGCGTGGGCGAAATGCTCCGCCAAGGTTTGTCCGGCCTGGTCCGGCGGGATGGGCACGCCGTAGAGCGCGCCGATGGCGCCGAGCGCGAGGTTGCCGCCAAACTGCAGCTCGCCGAAGGGCAGGACGCCCGCGCCCTCCGTCGCGGAGAACAGGCGGTCGAGGAGTGGTGCGCGCGCGGGCGGCGCCAGGAAGTAGGCGTAGTCTCCGGAGCGCAGCGCGCCCGCTTCCGGCGGCGTCAGGATGCGGTCGTCGCGGATCACCATGTTGAGCCGCGCCCAGGATGGCGTCGCGCCATGGCGCAGGATGGGGCTGTCCTCGCTGACCGGATAGCCGACCATCTCAAGCTCCAGCTGGCCGGGCAGATCCAGTTCGACGCGTTTCACCGAGCGCGGCGCGCGCTGCAGGGTGACGCCGAGCTTGCGCGCGCTCCAGGCGATGGTCCAGCCCTGCACGATCAGCGAGACCAGCACGACCACGAAGCCGACGTTGAAATAGAGCTGCGCCTGCGGCAGGCGCGCGAGCACGGGGATCGAGGCCAGGAAAACGCCGACCGCGCCGCGCAAGCCCACCCATGAGATGAAGATCTTTTCCCGCCAGGGAAATCGGAACGGCGTGAGGCACAGAATCACCGCCGCCGGCCGCGCGATGAACATCAGGCAGAAGGCCGTCGCCACCGCCGGAATCCAATACTCGATGAATTTGTGCGGCGAGACCAGAAGGCCGAGCAGCACGAACATGACGATCTGGCATAGCCAAGTGACCGCGTCGTGGAAGGTGATGATCGCCGAATAGGCGCGCAATGGGCGGTTGCCCAGCACGAGCCCGGCCAGATAGACGGCCAAGAGCCCGCTGCCGTGGAGAACCACGGCAACCGCGTAGACCATCACTGCGGTGGTCATGACGAACAGCGGATGCAGGCCCTGCGGCATGCCGATGCGGTTCAAGAGCCACGAAGCCGCGAAGCCGCCGGCCAGCCCGATGGCGGCGCCGACCACGGTGTGCAGCGCGAGGGTGCCCGCCAGCCCCCAACTCGGATGCCCGCCCTGCAGGAGAAGCTCGACCAGCGCGATGGTCAGGAAGACGGCGACCGGATCGTTGGTGCCGGACTCGATCTCCAGCGTGTGACCGACGCGGCGCTTGAGATGCAGATCGCCGACACGGAGGAGGAAGAACACCGCGGCGGCATCCGTGGAGGCAATCACCGCCCCGAGAAGGAGGCCTTGCAGGAACGTGAGGTCGAGAAAGAACAGGGCGCCCACCGCCACGATGCCGGCGGTGAGCAGCACGCCCACCGTGGCCAGCGTGATCGAAGGCCACAAGACGCCGCGGAACGCGTTGAGCCGCGTCCGTAGACCTCCGTCGAACAGGATGACGGCCAGCGACACCGAGCCGACCAGATAGGCCATGCGGTAATCGTCGAAACGGATGCCGCCCGGCCCATCCTCGCCGGCCAGCATGCCGACGATGAGGAAAACCAGCAGCAACGGCGCGCCCACCCGGCTCGCGATCAGGCTCGACAGGATGCCCAGCAGCACCAGCAGGGCGCCCAGCAGGATCAGTGCGTTGAGGAAAGAGATATCGGCCATGCGCCCGTTTCCGCGTCGATTCCGCCCATCATAACGGAACGGCGGGCAAGACACCCCCGGATGTCACATTTTCCGTCTGTTTTTTCAGTGCCTTAGGGGATTGAAATGAGAACACTTGCGGAACAGAACAAATCCGGTACAATGCGTCGCTCAAGATTTCGCCGTGCCTTCACCAAGCCGGATCGCTGAGGCGGGCGGCTTCATTGAAAGCCCCAGGGGCGTGTGGAATAAGGAGACGGAATATGTCGGAAGCAGCGTTGCGCTTGGTCGGTAAGGACGAGATGGACAAGAACAAGGCACTGGAAGCGGCCCTCACCCAGATCGAGCGTTCGTTCGGCAAGGGCTCGATCATGAAGCTCGGCCAGAACCAGAACATGGGCGAAGCAGAGGTCGTCTCCACGGGTTCGTTGGGATTGGATATCGCGCTCGGCATCGGCGGCCTGCCCAAGGGCCGCATCATCGAGGTCTACGGTCCGGAAAGCTCGGGTAAGACGACGCTGGCGCTGCAGGTCGTGGCCGAAGCCCAGAAGAAGGGCGGCGTCTGCGCCTTCGTCGACGCCGAACACGCGCTCGATCCGTCCTATGCCCGCAAGCTGGGCGTGGACGTGGATGAATTGCTGATCTCCCAGCCCGATGCGGGCGAGCAGGCGCTCGAGATCGCCGACACGCTGGTGCGCTCCGGCGCCATCGACGTGCTGGTCATCGACAGCGTGGCCGCGCTGGTGCCGCGCGCCGAGTTGGAAGGCGAGATGGGCGACAACCATATGGGCCTGCATGCCCGTCTGATGAGCCAGGCGTTGCGCAAGCTGACCTCGTCGATCTCGCGTTCGAACACGATGGTGATCTTCATCAATCAGCTTCGGATGAAGATCGGCGTCATGTTCGGTAACCCGGAAACCACCACCGGCGGCAACGCCCTGAAGTTCTATGCTTCCGTGCGTCTCGACATCCGCCGCATCGGCGCGATCAAGGAGCGCGACGAGGTGGTGGGCAACCAGACCCGCGTGCGCGTAGTGAAGAACAAGATGGCGCCGCCGTTCAAGGTGGTGGAGTTCGACATCATGTACGGCGAGGGTGTCTCCAAGGCCGGCGAGCTGATCGACCTGGGTGTCAAAGCCAACGTGGTCGAGAAGTCGGGCGCCTGGTTCTCCTATGACGGCCAGCGCATCGGTCAGGGCCGCGAGAACGTGAAAACGTTCCTCAAGGAGCATCCGGACGTGGCGGCCTCGATCGAGAAGGCCGTGCGCGAGAATGCCGGCCTGGTCGCTAACGCCATGATGGGCGCGCCGGAAGAGGGTGAATCGGCCGCCGACGATTAAGCGGTTCGCCCGCCGATAGAGCGGGCGAAGGATTCAAGGTCGGGGCGCGGGCGGGCCGGGAAACGGGCTCGCCCGCCGCTCTTTCCAGGGCGCGCGCAGGGCTTAAATCCAAAAGGGCGGCGGGCTTTTCCGCCTTTCGCTTGTGGACAGATTCGCCCGGCAGGCAGTACAAGCGGGGCCGCCCGAGGACGCGGAATTTGGACCGCCGGGCCCCAGGACGCCATGAAGACCGCCAACGAGATCCGCCGCACGTTCCTCGAGTATTTCGGCCGCCACGGCCACGAAGTCGTGGCCTCGAGCCCGCTCGTGCCCCGCAACGACCCCAGCCTGATGTTCACCAACTCGGGCATGGTGCAGTTCAAGAATGTCTTCACGGGCGCCGAACAGCGGCCCTACAAGCGCGCCACCACGTCCCAGAAATGCGTGCGCGCGGGCGGCAAGCACAACGACTTGGAGAATGTCGGCTATACGGCGCGGCACCACACCTTCTTCGAGATGCTGGGCAACTTCTCCTTCGGCGACTATTTCAAGGACGTCGCGATCGAGTTGGCCTGGACCCTGATCACCAAGGAGTTCGGACTGCCCAAGGACCGGCTCCTGACCACGGTCTATGTCGACGACGACGAGGCCTTCAACCTGTGGAAGAAGATCGCGGGCCTGCCGGACTCACGCATCATCCGCATTCCGACCTCGGACAATTTCTGGGCCATGGGCGACACCGGCCCCTGCGGACCGTGTTCCGAGATTTTCTTCGACCATGGCGACAAGATCCCCGGTGGTCCGCCGGGCTCGCCCGACGCCGACGGCGACCGGTTCATCGAGATCTGGAACCTGGTCTTCATGCAGTTCGAGCAGGTGACGAAGGACAAGCGCGTGGCGCTGCCGCGACCGTCCATCGACACCGGCATGGGTCTGGAGCGCATCACGGCCGTGCTTCAAGGAACCCACGACAACTATGCCATCGACATGATGCGCGGCCTGATTCTGGCCTCGGCGGACGCCAGCGGCGTGCCGGCGGACGGTCCGCACGCCGTCTCGCACCGCGTGATCTCGGACCATCTGCGCGCGTCGTCGTTCCTGATCGCCGACGGCGTGCTGCCGTCCAACGACGGGCGCGGCTATGTGCTGCGCCGGATCATGCGCCGCGCCATGCGCCACGCCCATATCCTGGGCTGCGAGGAGCCGCTGCTCTACCGCCTGGTGCCCGCGCTGGTGCGCGAGATGGGCCAGCAGTACCAGGAACTGGTGCGGGCGGAGGCGCTGATCACCGAGACGTTGAAGCTCGAGGAGACGCGCTTCAAGCAGACTCTCGGCCGCGGCCTGAAGCTCTTGGAGGACGAGACCGCCGGTCTGGCCAAGGACGCGCCGCTGCCGGGCGAGGTCGCCTTCAAGCTTTATGACACTTATGGGTTTCCGGTGGATCTGACGCAGGACATCCTGCGCGGCAAGGGCAAGACCGTGGATCAGGCCGCCTTCGATGCCGCCATGGAGCGCCAGCGCGAGATCGCGCGCCGCGCCTGGGCGGGCTCCGGCGAGCAGGCCACCGAACAGGTCTGGTTCCAGATCCGCGAAGAGGTCGGTGCGACCGAGTTCCTGGGCTACGACACGGAGTTGGCGGAGGGCAAGATCCTGGCCGTCGTGGTCGACGGCAAGCGCGTCGAGCGCGCGGCGGCGGGTCAGGAGGCCGCGATTGTTCTGAACCAGACGCCGTTCTACGGCGAATCCGGCGGTCAGATGGGCGACAGCGGCTCGATGTTCGGCCCGGGCGAGATCGAGTTCACGGTCACCGACACGCTGAAGAAGTTGGGTGAGCTGCATGTCCATGTCGGCAAGGTGGGCGGCAAGGGCATCAAGGTGGGCGATGCGGTCGAGCTGAGCGTGGATATCGCGCGCCGGTCGAAGCTGCGTGCCAACCACTCGGCCACGCATCTACTTCATGCCGCGCTTCGCAAGATCCTCGGCCCGCATGTCACGCAGAAGGGCTCGCTGGTCGCTCCCGAGCGGCTGCGTTTCGACTTCAGCCATCCGAAGCCGATCACGCATGACGAGCTGAAGCGCGTCGAAGCCGAGGTCAACCGCCAGGTCCGCCTGAACGGCGAGGTCACCACGCGTCTGATGGCCTCCGATGCGGCCATCGCGGCAGGCGCCATGGCCCTGTTCGGCGAGAAATACGACGACGAGGTGCGTGTCCTGACCATGGGCCAGATGGAAGGCCAGCCCTTCTCCATCGAACTCTGCGGTGGCACCCACGTGAATCGCACGGGCGACATCGCGGTGTTCAAGATCGTCTCCGAATCGGCGGTCGCCGCGGGCGTGCGCCGGATCGAGGCGCTGACGGGCGAGGGCGCGTTCGATTATCTGGCCGGACAAGAAGACTTGGTGCGCCAGGCCGCGGGCGCGCTTAAGACGGTGCCGGGCGAATTGCCCGTGCGCATCGAGGGCTTGGTCGAGGAACGCCGGCGTCTGGAGCGCGAGATTTCCGACCTGCGCCGCAAATTGGCGTCGGGCGGTGGCGGCGCCTCCGCGCCTGCGTCGCGCGACGTGGGCGGCGTCAAATATGCCGCGCGCAAGGTCGAGGGTGTGCCGGCGCGCGAGCTGAAGGGGTTGGCCGATGATCTGAAGCGCCAAGTCGGTTCCGGCGTCGTCGCCGTGGCGGCGGTGGAAGAGGGTCGGGCATCCCTCGTGGTCGGCGTGACGGACGATCTGAAGCAGCGTTTCAATGCGGTCGATCTCGTGCGGGTTGGATCCGAAACGTTGGGCGGCAAGGGCGGCGGCGGCCGGCCCGACATGGCCCAGGCGGGCGGCCCGGATGGGGACAAGGCCGACGCGGCGCTCGACGCCATCGGCGAGGCTGTAAAACGAATGGCCACCGCCGCCTGACGCGGCACCAGAGGGGGCGGGGATGGCAGAGGCGTTTTCGGTATCGGTCTGGCGCCTGCTCAACGGCACCAGCGACCATCGCGCGCTTCAGAAAACGGCCGACGCCGCGGTCATCGTCCTCATCACGTTGATCCTGGGCGCCGTTCTGGTGCGCAGCGTTCCCACCACGGGGGACGATGTGGCCACCGCCGCCGAGCTTGTCTGGTTCGGCTGTTCGGTTCTTCTCGGAATTGAGTATCTCGCGCGCCTATGGTCTGCGCCGGCCGCGCCGACCCATCGCTATTCCGCGCCCGTCGCACGCCTGCGCTATGTCACGTCGTTCCTCGGCGTGATCGATCTGGCCTCCGCCGGCGCATATCTCCTGGCCATGTTCCACGTTGTTTCGCAAGACGTGGCCGAGGTCATTTCTCTGTTCGCGCTGTGCAAGGCGGCGCGCTTCCTGCCGGGCCTGCACGTCCTGATCACGGTCTTCAAGACCGAGGCACGGGCGCTCGTCTCGGCGCTGGTCGCTCTGTTGATCGTCCTGGTCATCACCTCCGGCATTATGTTCCTGCTCGAGCGGGGCGCGCAGCCGGAGGTTTTCACCTCCATTCCGACCGCCATGTGGTGGGGCATCGTGACCATCGCCTCGGTCGGCTATGGCGACATGACGCCCATCACCGTCTGGGGCCGTATCGTCGGCGGCCTCGTGATCATCATCGGGCTTTCGACGGTCGCCGTTCCCGTCGGTATCCTGGCCACGGGCTTCTACCGCGAGCTGCGCAAGCACGACTTCATCGTCACGTGGAAGACGGTGTCCGAAGTGCCGCTGTTCAAAGGTCTGGATGCCAGCCGCATTGCCGAGATCGCGCGCATGCTGAAACCCCAGATGGTGCCGGAGCGACAGGCCGTGGTGCGGCGGGGCGAGCCCGCGGGCGCCATGTTCTTTATTTTGGAGGGCGAGGTGGAGGTCGATGTGCAGCCCTCGCCCGTGCGCCTGGGCAAGGGGCAGTATTTCGGCGAGATCGCGCTGATCCGCGACATTCAGCGCACGGCCACCGTCACCACGACCACGGATTCGTCCCTCCTGGCCCTCGACGTCTCCGACTTTCGCCGCCTGATGACCCAGTATCCGGACATCAAGGAGTCGATCGAGCGAGTCGCGGCCGAACGCTTCCAGGCGCCCAAATCCTGATCATTGCGCCCTTGATCCGGCGTGCATCCGCCGCCTAACGTCACCTTCCATTTCCGACCGGAAGGCTTCGATGCGTTTCAAAGGTACCGACGATTACGTGGCGACCGACGATCTGATGGTCGCGGTCAACGCCGCCATCACCCTGGAGCGGCCGCTCCTCATCAAGGGCGAGCCCGGCACCGGTAAAACGGTGTTGGCCGCGGAGGTCGCCAAGTCGATCGGCGCGCCCTTGATCGAATGGCACATCAAATCGACGACCAAGGCTCAGCACGGCCTCTACGAATATGACGCCGTTGCGCGCCTGCGCGATTCGCAGCTGGGCGACGCGCGGGTGCACGACATCCGCAACTACATCCTGCGCGGCAAGCTGTGGCAGGCGTTCGAATCCGAGAAGCGGCCGGTCCTGCTGATCGACGAGATCGACAAGGCCGACATCGAGTTCCCCAACGACCTGTTGCAGGAACTCGACCGCATGGAGTTCTACGTCCACGAGACGCGCGAGACGGTGACGGCGCGCGAGCGGCCTATCGTGATCATCAGTTCGAACAACGAGAAGGAGCTGCCCGACGCGTTCCTGCGGCGCTGCTTCTTCCACTACATCCGCTTCCCAGACGAGGAGACGATGGCGCGCATCGTCGAGGTCCATTTCCCGGGCATCAAGAGAACGTTGGTGCGCGAGGCGCTGAGCGTCTTTTTCGAGACGCGCGAGGTGCCCGGCCTCCGAAAGAAGCCGTCGACCTCCGAGCTTCTGGACTGGCTGAAGCTCCTGGTCGCCGAGGACATGACGCCCGAGGATCTGCGCAGCCGGGATGCGAAGAACAGCCTGCCGCCGCTTTATGGCGCCCTGTTGAAGAGCGAGCAGGACGTGCATCAGCTCGAACGGCTTGCGTTCCTGGCGCGGAGGGACCAGAGGGGCGGCTGATCCGATGTTCGTTCAGTTCTTCCTGACCCTGCGTAAGGCCGGCGTGCCGGCCTCCCTCCGCGAGTATCTGA
Organism: Alphaproteobacteria bacterium; assembly: GCA_050180485.1. Taxonomy (GTDB): domain Bacteria; phylum Pseudomonadota; class Alphaproteobacteria; order CADEGL01; family CADEGL01; genus CADEGL01. Next base: position 95,949 of record JBFXED010000012.1, read on the forward strand.
CCTTGCTCGAGGCCATGCGCGCGGGCATCGCCGGTTACGACGTCGAACACTTCTATTATCTGGCGCGTTCGGCGCTGGTGAAGGATGAGCGCAACCTGGACAAGTTCGACCGGGTCTTCGCCCATTGCTTCAAGGGGCTGGAAGGCTCGATCGAGTCGCTATTCGCCGACATCCCGGCGGAATGGCTGAAGAAGCTGGCCGAGAAGACGCTGACCGAGGAGGAGAAGAAGCTCGTCGAGTCCCTGGGCGGCTGGGACAAGCTGATGGAGACCCTGAAACAGCGTCTGGCCGAGCAAAAAAAGCGGCACCAAGGCGGTTCCAAGTGGATCGGCACGGCGGGCACCTCGCCGTTCGGCGCCTACGGCTATAACCCGGAAGGCATCCGTATCGGTCAGGACGAAGGGCGTCAGGGCCGCGCGGTCAAGGTATGGGACAAGCGCGAGTTCAAGAACCTGGACGACGACGTCGAGATCGGTACGCGCAACATCAAGGTGGCATTACGGCGCCTCCGCCGCTTCGCGCGCCAGGGCGCGGCCACCGAATTGGATCTGCCCGATACAATCCGCGCCACCGCCCACAATGGCGGCATGTTGGATATCAAAATGGTGGCGGAGCGGCGCAACACGGTGAAAGTTCTGCTGTTCCTCGACGTGGGCGGCTCGATGGCACAGCACGTACGCGCCTGCGAAGAACTGTTCACCGCCGCGCGGACGGAGTTCAAGCATCTCGAGTATTTCTACTTTCACAATTGCCTGTATGAGAGTGTCTGGCGCGACAACCGCCGCCGCCACGCCGAGCGCATTCCGACCTGGCAGGTGATGCACACCTACGGTGCCGATTACCGCGTGGTGATGGTGGGCGACGCTTCCATGAGCCCTTATGAGATCGTCCAGCCCGGCGGCAGCGTCGAGCATTGGAACGAGGAAGCCGGCGTGGTCTGGATGCAGCGCTTGCTGCACACCTATCCCAAGGCGGCATGGCTCAATCCAATGCCCGAAAAGCATTGGGGCTACACCTCCTCCATCGAGATGATGGAGAAGATCATGGGCGGGCGGATGTTTCCCCTAACCCTCGCGGGGCTCGACGGCGCGATGCGCGAGTTGGGGCGCTAGCGGACGGCCTTTCCCAGGTTCTTGGCCAGCAGGTCCAGGAACTGCTTGGTCGTGAGCCAAGTTTGCTCCGGGCCGATCAGCAGCGCCAGGTCCTTGGTCATCGAGCCACCCTCGACCGTATCCACGCAGACCTTCTCCAGCGTTTCCGCGAACTTCACCACGTCGGGCGTGCCGTCGAACTTGCCGCGATAGGCGAGGCCCCGCGTCCAGGCATAGATGGACGCGATCGGATTGGTCGAGGTTTCCTTGCCCTTCTGATGCTCGCGGTAATGGCGCGTGACCGTGCCGTGCGCGGCCTCAGCCTCGACCGTCTTGCCGTCGGGCGTGAGCAGCACCGAGGTCATCATGCCCAAGGAGCCGAAGCCCTGGGCCAGCGTGTCGGACTGCACATCGCCGTCATAGTTCTTGCAGGCCCAAAGGAACTTGCCCGAGGACTTGAGCGCGAACGCCACCATATCGTCGATCAGGCGGTGTTCGTACCAGATGCCCTTGGCCTTGAACTTGTCGGCGAATTCCTTGTCGTAGATCTCCTGGAAGATGTCCTTGAAGCGGCCGTCATAGGTCTTGAGGATCGTGTTCTTCGTGGACATGTAGACGGGCCAGCCCAGGTCGAGGCCGAAATTCAGGCACGCATGGGCGAAGTCGCGGATCGAGGCTTCCAGGTTGTACATGGCCATGGCCACGCCGGGCGCCTTGAAGTCGTAGACCTTCCATTCGGTCGGCTGACCGTTCTCGGGCGTGAACACCATCTTCAGCGTGCCCGCGCCAGGGATCTTCACGTCGGTCGCGCGATATTGGTCGCCGAAGGCGTGGCGGCCGATCACGATCGGGTCGGTCCAGCCGGGCACCAGGCGCGGCACGTTCTTGCAGATGATGGGCTGGCGGAAGACCGTGCCGCCCAGGATGTTGCGGATCGAGCCGTTGGGCGAAACCCACATCTTCTTCAGGTTGAATTCCTTCACCCGCGCCTCGTCGGGGGTGATCGTCGCGCACTTGACGCCGACGCCGTATTGCTTGATGGCGTTTGCCGAATCGACCGTGATCTGGTCCTCGGTCTTGTCGCGGTTCTCGATGCTCAGGTCGAAATACTTCAGGTCCACGTCCAGGTAGGGATGGATCAGCTTGTCCTTGATCCATTGCCAGATGATCCGCGTCATCTCGTCGCCGTCGAGTTCGACGATGGGGTTTTTGACCTTGATTTTGGCCATTACGGTCTCCTGGGGCCGAGGTGGACGGGCGCGGATGCGGCCGGGCTGGGCGGTTCGAGGGTCGGGAAGATAGCACCGGGAGGCTTCGGCGCAAGGCGTCAGCCCCGCGCTTTTCGCGCACCAGGCTTGACGGCGCGGCGCCGATGACGCCATAGGGCTGCCAGTGGGCGCCACATGGGCGCCTGGTCAGGGGTTTTGGTTGCGG